>JAGYJW010000001.1 GCA_018401435.1 Deltaproteobacteria bacterium
GCGTAGCGGCGCGGCGTCTTGCCCAGATCGCGGGTGGGGCCGGGCATGGACAGGCCGCGGTGTGCGCAGCCCACCCCCATCAGGGGCATGCCGAGGACCAGCAGTGCGACGGCGGGCAGGCGCATGGATGCACTGTAGCCGCCTTGACCTGCCAACAGCAAGGGTCGACTGCGTCGAAGATGCGAGGGGACAGGTCGGTCGTCGGCCATGCGATAGTGCCGCTCCCTTCCCGCCGGAGGATCCAGTGTCCATGACCGCCCCCGCCGAGCCCCGAGAGAGCCTGCTCACCCAGCTCAAAGGGCTGGATGACCGCTTCTGGATCGTCAACATCATGGAGATGTTCGAGCGCCTCGCCTACTACGGGGTGCGCGCGGTGGTGGCCCTCTACATGGTGCTGGCGGTCGAGCTGGGCGGGCCGGAGTTCACCCATGTGCAGAAGGGCGCCATCTTTGCCGCCTGGGCCGCCATGCAGTCCGTGCTGCCCATGTTCACCGGGGGCTTTGCCGACCGCTACGGACACAAGCGCACCATCGCCCTGGCCATCGTCATCAAGGTCATCGGCTACGGCATGATGGCCAGCTTCCAGAGCTACCCGCTCTTTTTTGCCGGCTGCATATTCCTGGCCTGCGGCACCGCCATCTTCAAGCCCGGGGTGCAGGGCACCCTGGCGGCCACCCTCAAGAAGTCCAGCGCCAGCGTGGGCTGGGGCGTATTTTACCAGCTGGTCAATGTGGGCGGCTTCCTGGGCCCGGTGCTGGCCGGCGTGCTGCGCATCCTGGACTGGTCCTATGTGTTCTGGGCCTGCGCCTTGATCGTGTCGGTGAACTTCTTGTGGCTGCCCTTCTACAAGGACCCCAGCCAGGAGCTGGAAGAGGCCGACCACGCCGCCGCTGCGCGCAAGCTCAAGGCGGGCTGGGGTGCCATCAGCAAGGGGGTGAGCCTGCGATTGGCCCAGGGCTGGGCGACGGCCTTGTGCGCGGTGGTGGGCCTGTGGTTCGGGATGCTCTTTGTCGGGGCCGGGCTGACCACGGGGTCAATGGACCTGGGCGTCGGCGCGTTGGGCCTGCTGCTGGCCCTGGCGGCAGGCGGCCTGGCCTGGGCCGGCGCCCGCGCCACCCTGGGTGGGGCGCTGATGTTGCTGCTGCTGGTGCTGGTGGCCACCCTGTCGGGGACCGGGGCGACCGCGGCCGCAGAGGCCGCCTTGTCCCTCGCCCATCCTGATCTGGGCGCGGTGGCGGCACCGCTGGGCTATCTCGCTTGGACCGGCACCCTCATCGCGCCGGCCCTGCTCTTCTTCGCGGGGGACAAGGCCGCCTTTGACCAGGGCCGCACCGACGCCTTTGGCATCTATGTGGCCAGCGTGGCGGGCCTCTTCCAGCCCCGGGTGCTCTTCTTCTGCCTGGTCTTTTCGGGCTTCTGGCTGATGTTCAACCAGGTCTTCGACCTGCTGCCCAATGTCATCGACGACTGGATGGACTCGTCGGGCATCCTGCTTTCGGTGGGGGATGGCCTGGCGATGCCGGGGGTGCCGGTGCTGGTGGCCGGCCTGGGGGCGCTGCTCTATGGCGCCTTGTGCGGTGCGGGCATCTACCTCGCCCTGCGCCCCGACCGCCGCGCGGCCACCGAGGTGTCGGCGCCGGCGACGGTGGTTGCCTCGCTGGCGGTGACCCTGGCCCTGTGGTCGGTGCTCAGCCCGCCGCTGGGCCAGCTGCTGCCGGACCGAGGGCCTCGCGGCCATGGCGGCGGCCAGCGAGGGCGCGGCCGGCCCGGGCACGGTAGCCGCGGCCATCGGGCTGCCGGTCAGCTTCTTCTTGGCGTTGATCCTATCGTTTGCGGCGCGTGCGGCAAAGCTGCCTGCCCGCGTCCTGGGCCCGGCGGTGGCGGCGGTGGCGGCGGTGGGCGCCTTCGTGGCCCTGCGCGGCACCCTGGCTGAGGCCGCCCCGGCGCTGCAGGCCCTGGCCGCCGAGGGCGCGCAGGTGAACCCCGAGTGGCTGATCAACCTCAACCCGGGCCTCATCGTCTTCACCATGGTCTTCTTCGCCTGGATCAGCAGCTTCGTGCGGCCCTTGACCTCCATCATCATCGGCATGGTGGTGGCAACCGCCGGGGCCATCGTGGCGGGAACGGCCACCCTGGGCTGGATCTGCCTGGCAGGTGTGCTGGTCTTCTCGGTGGGAGAGATGCTCAGCTCCCCCAAGAAGATGGAGTACCTCGCCACCCTGGCGCCGCCGGGCCAGGAGGGCCTGTTCATGGGCTATGCCAACATCCCCGTGGCCATCGGCTGGATCGCCGGCAGCGTCTTTGCAGGCAACCGCTACGAAGAGGCCGGGGACAAGGTCAACCTCGCCCGCAAGCACATGGTGGAGCACCTGGGCATGGCCGCCGACCAGGTGGCCGCCTTGCCCAAGACCGAGGTGATGCCCACCCTGGCCGCCCGCCTGGGCAGCAGCGTCCCCGAGGCCCAGCGGCTGCTCTTCGAGACCTGGCACCCCGAACAGCTCTGGGTGGATATCGGGGCGATCGGCCTGGTGAGCATCGTGGGCATGATCGTCTATGACCGCGTCCTGCGCGTCCTGGACAGCCGAAAGGCCCAGGCGGAGAGCTGAATGACCGACCCCTGTGTGGCCGAGGTGAATGACCGGCTGAGGGCCGTGGTTGGCGGCAAGCGCTTCTTGTGCACTGCCGATGTGCTGCAATCGGCCGCGGCGATGGCCGCCACCCTGCGGTCCTTGGGTGCCGAGCGCTGCTTCCTGATCGGTGGCAGCCGGGGCACGGGAAGCTGCGACATCCACCCCGAAGATGAAGTGGTGGTGCTGGGTCTCAAGGCGGACACCATGATGGGCGGCATTCATGGGGCCGAGGCTGCGCTGGCCTCCTTGCCGGCTGAGGTGCTCGCCCGCATCGACGCCTTCGACCCCGAGGGCGAGGCCCGCGTGGTGGGCCCGCTCTATGCCTGGAGCGAGCAGGTTGCGGGGCGCCGCCTCTTGGGGGGCCGGCCATGGGCGTGGCGCCGCCTGGAGGACAAGACCCTCGCCGACGCCTTGTGGGATGCCGCGGGGGTGGACCGCGCCCCGGCGCAGGTCCTTCCCGTGGCGGAGGCCCCCGCAGCCCACCGGGCCTTGGACGCGGGCCTGGGCACCGTGTGGGCCCTGGACAAACCGCGAGGGCTGGCATGGCGGCGCCACGGGCCTGCGCTGGGTGCGGCCCGGCGACGACCTGGCGGCGGCGGTGGCGGAGCTGTCCCCGCGCGCCGACCGGGTGCGGGTGATGCCCTTTCTGGAGGGCGTGCCCTGCAGCATCCACGGGGTCGTCTTCGACGATGCCGTGCTCGCTTTGCGCCCCATGGAGATGGTGGTGCTGCGAGGCGCCGAGGGCCAGCTGCGCTACTCCCGGGCGGCCAGCTTCTGGGACCCCTCGGCCGAGGACCGCGCGGCCATGCGCGAGGTGGCCCGCAAGGTCGGACGGCACCTGCGCCAGACGGTGGGCTACCGCGGCGTCTTCACCGTGGATGGCATCCTCACGGTGGACGGCTTCCGCCCCACCGAGCTCAACCCCGCTATGGCGCCGCTTTGGCCGTGATGCTGCGGCGCGCACCCGAATTGCACCCCTACCTGCTGCATTGTTGTATCGCCGATGGCCTGACCTCGACCCTGATCCCGCCGCCCTGGAGGCCCTGATCCTGGAGCTGGCCGATCGCGATCGGTCGGGGGCGGCATGGCCGGAATCGCGCGCAGGGTCACCGAAGAGCAGCACGCTGACTTCGTTCTGGACGAGGGTAGCTGGCGGCTGGCCACCGATGGTGAGCCCGCGCAGGCCATCGCGCGGCTGGGTCCAGCTCCCTTTGGCGGCATGGTCTTTGTCGGCCGGTGCCCCGAAGCCACGCCGGAGGGCCCCCGGCGGCCCCGCGCATCGCGGCCGTCCTGCAGGCGGCGGACCGCTTGTGGGGCCCGGGGCTGGGCCCCTGCAGGCGGCGACGCCGGTGCGCTGGAGCGCCCTCAGCGGCGGCGTCGGACCAGGCCCAGCAGCCCCAGGGCGAGCAGGCCACGCCAGGGTGCGGGCGTCCGGGGGGCGCTGCTGCAAGCGCAGCCCAGGCCGTCCAGGGGAGTGGACAGGCCGGGGGGCAGGCCGGGGGAATTGGCGGAGAATGCGGGGACCTCATCGGGGATGGCGCCGCCGTCCCCCTCGTCGCCGCCCTCGACCCCGCTGTCCGGTTCGCCCAGGCCGCTGTCCAGCCCGCTGTCGCCGGCTTCGGCTGCCACCACCTCCACGGCAAAGACCAGGGCGTCGCTGCCGGGGCCGCCGCCAATGGGCGCGTCTTCGAACCAGGTCACCCACTCCTCCACCAGGCCCAGTGAGAGGGTGCTGCTGCCGGTGACGCTGGTATCGATGGGCACCCGCAGGGTCACCGACTCGCCGGGCGCGGTGTCGGGCAGGGCCTGCACCCGCGTCGGGGACAGCCAGGCGTCGGTGGCCTGTGGGAAGGCCACATCGCGGGGGAGCGGGGCCAGGTGGGTGTTGGCGGTCCAGGGCTCGATGCCGTCGTTGCGCAGGGTGACTACCAGCTCGCCCGGTTCGCCCTGAACGAGCCGCAGCACCCCATCTTCGCCGATGTCGGCGCTCACCAGGCTGCCCTGGTAGTGGGCGGTCGCCGACCGCAGCTCCTCCAGCCGCGGCAGCACCTCGTCCCCGGGGCATGCGGTGGAATTGCCCGGCCACTCCCCATGTCCCTTGAGGGTGTCGGTTGTGGTGGTGGTGGCCTCCTGGCTGGCAAGGGTCTGGGCCAGCAGGCGGGCAGCGGCCATCATCTGAAGGGTCTCGGTGACCGCGAGGCTGCCGCAGTCGTCCGCGTCGTAGCAGCCGAGGAAGCAGATCGCGATGTTGCCGTCGTTCTGGCCGCCCCCGGTGGCCCCGGAGGTGTAGGTGAGCGGCCGGCCCTCCCACAGGCTGCCATCGAAGCCCACCAGGAACTGGTAGGGGATGTCGCAGTAGGTGCCGCTGCCCATGGCATAGGCCTGCAGGGCCTGAACGGCGCCCAGCACGGTGCCCCCGCTGGTCTGGCCGCCGGCCGTGTGGTGGATGGCGAAGCGGTACCAGTCGTCTTCGGTGGAGGTGCAGGTGGTGGCGCTCGCCCCCCAGTCCTCCCGGGAGACCACGCCGATGTCGCTCAGGGCGGTGGAGACGGCGGCAGCGGGGGGCGGGTCTTCGCTGCGGGCCTCGTTCACCGGGACGAGCAGCTCCCAGGACAGGGCGCTCAGGCCGCCGCGCACCCGCAGGCGGGCGGCGGGGACGTGGGCGGGCAGATCGGCCACCCAGACCTCCTGGCCGTCTTCTCCCCGCCAGGTGCGGCGGGCGGGTAGCCAGGGCCCCAGGGCGACCTCTCCGAAACCGAGCGCCTGGACTTCAATCTCGACGTCCTTGGCGCCCTCGACCAGGGCCCCCATGCGGGTGCCGCCCCCGACCTCCCAGCGCACCGGCGAGACGCGCCAGTCGCCCTCCCGCGCCCAGCTGCGGTCCAGGACCTCGGCGGTGACGCGGTCGGTGGGCAGCACATGGCCCTCACCGGCGCGAGCGGGGGCAACCAGGGCGCAGAGCAGGGGGAGCAGGGCGATCATGGGCCCACTCTACCAGGGGCGGGCGCCGGGCGGCGGCCCCTCGCGTCTCCCTCGACGGCGCCGGCCAAGGGGCTACATGGGCCGGGTCCAGCCCCCTTGCCCGAGGTCCTGCCATGTCCCCGCCCATCGCCGTCGAGGTCCTCGAAAACGGCCCCCTGAAGCTCTCGGGTGTGCCCTCCCTGCGCTGCTTTGGCGAAGATCGTGCGGTGGAGGGCGACGTCTACCTCTGCCGATGCGGCGACAGCAGCAAGGCCCCCTTCTGCGATGGAACCCACAAGAAGATCGGCTTTGAAGGCGGAGGACCGGCCCCCGCCCCCTCCGAGGTCAAGGTCTGGGAGGGCCAGTCCGTCCGCACCTTCTTCGACCCCGCCGTCTGCATGCACGTCTTCTATTGCAAACCCTTGAAGGGCCTGCGCGAGCAGGAGGAGCAGGGGGACGCTGCTGCAGCCAAGGAGATCCTGCGGGTGGTGGCCACCTGCCCCTCGGGCGCCCTGCGCGCCGAGGTCAAGGGCCCGGTGGTGATGCCGGACCCGCCCCGCCCGGCCGCCGCCGTCGAGATCATGGCGGGCGGCGAGGTGCGCATTCAAGCCACCTTCGAGGCCCGCAATTTCGCCCTGCGCGGCGACCAGCCCGACGACCGCGCCACCCTCTGCCGCTGCGGCAAGTCCGCCAGCAAGCCCTTCTGCGATGGCCGCCACAAGCAGCGCCGCGACTGGCGCTGACCCCTCACCCGCACGCTGGATCCCCATGACCGCCCGCATCAAGCTCTTCAGCGACTTCGTCTGACCCTGGTGCCACCTCGCCGAGAGGGGCAGCCTGGTCAGGCTGATGGACGAATTCGAACTGGACCTGGACTGGGTGGGCTTTGAGCTGCACCCCGAGACCCCGCGGGGCGGCATGGCCGTCACCGACCTCTTTCCGGCCGACCGGGTGGCCGCCATGCGGGGTCATCTGATGGAGGCGGCCAAGCGCTTCGGCGTGGAGATGGGTCAGCCCGACCACATCCCCAATTCCCGGCGGGCCCTGGCCCTGGCCGAGCAGGCCCGGGTCGCGGGCAACCTGCAGGCCGCCCGCAATGCCGCCATGGACGCCCACTGGCTGCATGGCAAGGACATCGAGGATGACGCCGTCCTGGCAGAGATCGCGGTGGCCGCCGGCCTGGATCCAGCCCGGGCCGTGCCCGCCACCCGCGCCCCCGCCTGGGAGGCCCGGGTGGACGCCATGCGACAGGAAGCCAGCGCCTGGGGGGTGACCGGCATCCCCACCTTCTTCTTCTTGCCCGACGGTTGGACCTTGGAGGGCGCCGGTGCCTGGACCGGGCCCAGCCCGCTGAAGGTGGTGGGCTGCCAGCCCCTGCCCCTGCTGCGCGACGCCGCCCGGCGCATTGGCGCGCCCCCGCGCTGATGGGCCTCAGTTGCCCTTGATCCGCACCAGACGCGCGTCTTCGGCCATATCTACGATGCGGTTGCGGTCGATCAGGGCCTCGTCCACCAGCTGCGGAGCCACCCCGGCCAGCACCCGCAGGAATTCTGGCGGGAAGGCCCGGTAGCGCAGGCGGGCGCTCACCACGATGTCGCCGACGATGGCCCGGTCGGGCAGGGGCACGTCATAGCGCCAGGCCTGGGGCTCCAGGGGCGGCAAGGAGCGGCTATTGTCCAGGGTGTTGGCCTGAACCGGCGAGAAGACCACCCGCGACGCGCCGGTCTCCAGATCCACCAGCAAGAAGTCGTTGGTGAAGTTGACCAGCCCGAGGTTCTGGCCGTGCGGCCGCTGGTTGGCGTCCGGGCCGGGGCTCACCTCGGCCTCCAAGGTCTCCAGATCGACGTGAAAGACGCGGTGGCGCAGGTCTTCATCGTCCAGCAGCCCGTCGGGGCTGCTCTCGCCCGTCTCGGGGTGGGCGCTGTCCACCAGGGTGCCCGATTCGTAGATCACGCCCGCATCGTCGCTCACCACCAGCTCAATCCAGACCTCGCGCTCCTGGGAGAAGCCGGTGGGCACCCGGTGGCCGGCGCCCACATTCTCCACCACCACGGTGATGGGCAGGTGGGTGGCGTCGGAGTCCAGCACGGCGGGGGTCTGGGTGAGATCCAGGGTGCAGGCCGCCCGCAGCAGCAGCTCCCGCCGCTGCTCTTGCCCCATCGGGTAGCCGAAGCTGTCCACCTGGTCCGGCGCGTCGGCGAAGGGGTAGCGGTCGTCCTGGACCAGGGGCGGCGAGACGGCGGTGAAGGCGTGCAAGGCATGGGGCCGCGGCGGCGTATTGCCCGGCACCACCGAGATGGGCAGGGTGGGCCGCTGCCCCGGCGCGGTCAAGGGGTAGAGGGACATATGGCAGTCCTGGCAGGTGACCGGCGCCCCGGTGGGGTTGTCGTCGGTGGACCAGGGGCTGGCCAGCCACTCGCTATAGGCGTCTTCCACCCGCAGAAAGGGCTCGCCGGTGACCGGGTCGGGCTTGAAGGGGCGCACATCGTGGCAGGTGCCGCAGAAGGCGGCGTCGGCCAGGAAGGGGTTCCCGCTGGCGGCATGCAGGGCCAGCGGGTCTTCGATGGGGCCTTGCTTGCTGCCATCCGCCACCCGGACAAAGGCCTGGGCCGTGCCCACCCCGTCCTGGCCCGGCGTGCGGCTGGCATCCACCCCTTCGATGGTGTGGCAGAAGTCGCAGGTGAGCCCGTCCATGGCGTTGTCGCTGATGCCTTCAAGGGGGCCCCCATAGCCCATCGGATCGTCGGGATCGAAGAACCCAGGCTGGTTTTCAGCCACAGCCACCGGGATGTGGCAGCCGTTGCAGAGGTCTTCGTTGGCGGTGCCGCTGCCATGGGCGAAGGCGCCCCCGCTGGCTCGGTTCACGGCGATCTCGAAGGCGGCAAAGGTGGGGCTGGCTGCCCGGTGCATGGCCGAACCTTGCCACTCCTGGTGCTGCAGGACATGGCAGCCCGCGCAGTCCGACGAGGGCTCGTGGGGCAGGGGGTCCTGGGCGGGCTCGCCCGTCTCTTCGGGATTCTCGGGGCTGGGGGCGGGCGCGGGGCCTCCCGGGCAGGCCACCAGCAGGCCGCCGAGCAGTGCGAAGACACGGGACCTCATCGGCCGGCCTCCTGGGGAGGCAACCGCAAGGACACGGCGCCCAGGTCGAGGATGGCGCCCACCCAGCCCGCCTCGCAGGTGGCCGCCTGTCCGTCCAGGGACTCGGCTCCCAGGGTGGTGCGGTCGAAGCTGCGCAGGCTGCCGATGTGCAGGTCCACCGCCCCGTCGGCCTCATAGACCACCGCCTCGACGGAGACCTCGCCGCCGTCGGTATAGGCGGGCACCCCCAAGAAGCTCACCCGAAGCTGTCGGCTGCCGGGGTCGCCGTCCACCTGCCAGGACACCGTGCCGCCGCGACTGGGGTCCAGATCCGTCCAGGCCAGGGCGACGATGCCGTCCACCCCGTCGGGCCGGGGCAGGCCGCCCCCTTCACAGCAGCCATCCACCGCGGACCCGAAGAGCAGCAGCCCATTGGCCGAGACCGAGGGCGGGCCGGTGGTGGCCCCAAACCAGGGGGCGCTGAAGTCCGTGTCCAGGGCCACCACCGCGTCATCGTCCAGCACCAGCAGATTGGCCAGCAGCTCGGGGGCCCGGTGGGTCAGGGGCTCGGTGGGGGCGCAGTTGGCGGGGTCGGGATCGGGGTCGTCGTCCTCCTCACCCAGGCAGGCGTCCCGCAGCTCGCCGGCCTGCTCCTCGAAGCGGCTGTTGCAGGCCAGGGTGGCATCCCAGGCCGGGCCGTCGGCGGGATCCGCCGGGCACCAGCCGGCGTCGGCATAGCACTGGTAGAGGGTCTCAGTGGCCGAGGCCCAGGCCGCCGCCCGCGATGATCCGCAGGCCGAATCGACGGTTTCAAGCTGCACTGTGCAGGACTCCGCCAGCTGCGGGGCAGCCGGGTCCGAGCAGCCCTCCAGCCAGGCCTGTGCCGCCGCGCAGGCGGGGTCCAGATCGCCGCCACCGTCGCCATCCCCCAGGTTGGGCCCGCTGTCGCCGCCACCGTCGCCCACCCCGCCATCACCGCCGCCGCAGGCCAGAAGCAGGGTCAGGGCGAGGGGGCTGACGCGACCGATGGGGAGGCTACGCATGGGGCGCTCCGGAGGGGCAGGCGCCCAGTATGCCCCAGGTAGGGACGAGGGCTGCCCCCGCCGCCGGGTTAGCGGGTAGACCCACTGCACCCGGAGCCCCCATGTCGGCCCAGACCCTGCCCGGCGCCCCCGTCGAGATCGACATCTTCGACGAGATCGACGAATTGCGCCGCAGCCGCAACGCCGTGATCCTGGCCCACTACTACCAGGACCCCGACATCCAGGACCTCGCCGACCACATCGGCGACTCCTTGCAGCTGGCCAAGGCCGCCCGGGACACCGACGCCGACGTCATCCTCTTCTGCGGCGTGCACTTCATGGCCGAGACCGCCAAGATCCTCAACCCCGACCGCATCGTGCTGATCCCCGACATGAAGGCGGGATGCAGCCTGGCCGACGCCGCCCCCGCCAAGCGGGTGGCCAAGTGGAAGGCCGACCACCCGGGTGCGGCCCTGGTGTCCTACATCAACTGCTCGGCCGGGGTGAAGGCGCTCTCCGACGTGATCTGCACCAGCAGCAACGCCGTGCGGGTGATTGAGAGCATCCCCGCCGACCAGCAGATCCTGTTCTGCCCCGACAAGAACCTCGGCCGCTGGCTGATTCAGCAGACCGGGCGCGACATGGAGCTGTGGCCGGGCAGCTGCATCGTGCACGAGACCTTCAGCGAAGAGAAGCTGGTGGGGCTGAAGATCCGCCACCCCGACGCCAAGGTGATCTGCCACCCCGAGTGCGAACCCAACCTGCTGCGCTACGCCGATCACATCGGTTCAACCTCGTCTTTGCTCAAGTACGCCACCACCACCCAAGACGCCACCACCTTCATCGTGGGCACCGAGCCGGGCATCCTGCACCAGATGGAGAAGGCCGCCCCCGACCGCACCTTCCTGCCCCTGCCCGGCATGGACGAGACCTGCGCCTGCAACGAGTGCCCCCATATGCGGCGCAACACGCTGGAGAAGATCCGCGACGCCCTGCGCGACTTGCAGCCCCGCATCGAGATGCCCGAAGACCTGCGCCTGGCGTCGCTTGCCCCCCTGCAGCGCATGATGGACCTGGGCTGAGCCCGGCGAGCTTCAGGGGAAGGCGTTGAAGTTGAAGCTCACGCCGAAGCTGTTGTCGGTGCCATAGGCGGTGGTGCGGCGCCGGAAGTCTGCGCCCAGGCGCAGCTTCTTGACGTTGAAGGCGGCCCCCGCCAGCAGGGAGAACTCGTCGCCAAAGCCGATGGCCTCGGTCTTGTCCCAGTCCACCGGCAGGCGGCTGTCGCCGAAATACCAGGCGGGTTCGACGCCGGCATAGGCGCTGAGCATTTCGATGCGCCCATTCAGCAGCGCGGGCCAGGCCAGGCCGCCGGTGCCGGGCATGACAACCTGGTCATAGGTGTACTGGTTGTAGAAGAGGTCGGGGCCGGTGGAGATGCCCCAATTCTTCCATTGGGGCCCCACGAGGTTGCCCAGACGCAGGTCGTAGCCGCGGGTATTGCCCGTGGCCATGGTGTAGGTGCCTTGCAGCCGGGCGTCGCCGCGCCAGCGGGGCAAGGGCGTGCCCACCTGCCAATAACGGAGGCCGGCGCGGGCCCCGGCCCAGGCGGCCGCGGTGCTGGTCTTGCCATTGGAGAAGCCCGAGGCCCCAGCGATGGGCCGCAGGTAGGGCTGCTGCTCCCAGCCGGGCTCCACCTTCTTCTTCTTGGGGCCGGGCTGGGCGGCCAGGGCCGGGCCGGACAGGGCGACCAGGGCAGCGGTGAGGAGGAGGAGGGGGCGCATGGGCACTCCGGCTGCGGGTGCGCGGGGCGGGCGCGCGCGGATTCCGGGGGCGGACGGGCGAGAGTCCCCTGTATTCACCCCCGGCGGACCGGCCCCCGAGATTTGGGCTAAGCTGCCCGCATGCCCTTGCCGACTGAGGCGGAGATCGGGTCAAGAACCCCATTTTCGCTGATCGAGCCCCTCTCTACCGGCCCCCATGCCACGGTCTGGCGGGCCATGGGGCCCGATGGCCCGGTGGCCCTGAAGCAGGCGCGCTCGGAAGCGGCTCGGGTCCGGTTGAAGGCGGAGTATGACCTGCTCCGCCAGCTGGACCACCCCGCCCTGGTGCGCCCGGTCGCGGTGGCCGCCGATGGCGCCTGGCTGGCCACCGCCTGGGTGGCCGGGCAGGGCATCGAGGCTCTGGGCCCGGGGCGGGATCCGGCGGCGGTGCTTCAGGCCTGCGCCCAGGTGGCCGACGGCCTGGCCGCGCTGCACGCCCAGGGCGTCTGCCATGGCGACATCAAGCCGGCCAACCTGCGGGTGGACCCGCAAGATCGGGTGGTGCTGCTGGATCTGGGCGTGGCGGTGGCCGCAGCACCCGGCTTTCATGGCACACCGGCCTTTGCCGCCCCCGAGCAGCTCTCGGGGGGCCCCTTGCAGCCGGCCAGCGACGCCTATGCGCTGGGGGTCACGCTCTTTGCCTTGCTGACGGGCGGCCACCCCTTCTCCAGCGCGCCCATGGCCCCTGCCCTGGTGCCCCGCCTGCGCCTGCCCTGGACCCCCGCCATGGTGCGGCCGGGCCTGCCCGAAGCCCTGGACGCCCTGGTGCTGCGGCTGCTGCACCGCGATCCTCGCCGGCGGCCCGCTGATCTGGGGGCGGTCGCCCACGCCCTGCGGCAGCTCCCCCAGTCTCCGGCGCGGAGCTGGCACCCCCTGGTCTTTGCCCGCTGGCGGGTGGTGGGTCGCTGGCCGGTGCAGGCGCAGGACCAGCGGGACGGGGGCATCCTGGTGCTGCTGGGCCCCGCTGGCCCCGCGGTGGACGACCTGTGCGCCTTGTGGAGCCTGGCGGCGACCATCGACGGCGGCAGCCTGCAGCGGCCGATGGGCCCTGGCCGCCGGGCGCTTTCACCCGGCTGGACGGCCCGGACGCGGTGGCGCGCGCCCTGGAGCTTCGCGCGTCGCATCGGGGCCGGGTCTTGATCCGCCTGCCGCGTCCCGACCCGCGCCTGCTGCGGGCGGGGGCCACCCATGTGCGCCTGGACGCAGACTGGGCCCCCGGGGCCGCGTCAAGCCGGGAACCGATCCCCGAAGATGAAGTCTGCGCACTCATTTTCGAGGAGCTTTCTGCGGGGCCCCTGCCCGTGACCGAGCTGGCCCGGCGCCTGGCCTTGTCCCCCCTGGACCTGCTGGAGGCCGCCGAGCCCCTGCTGACTGCGGGGCGGCTGGAAGAGCGGGAGGGCGGGCGCTGCCTGGCGGTGGCGATCAGTGCTTGGACTGCAAGAAGCGCTCGAGCGACGCGTTGACCTTTTCGAGGTTGGGCGTGATCAGCTTGATGATGAAGGCCTCGACCTGGGGGGCCAGGCGCTTTGCCATGAAGGAGGGCACGCCGGGGATGTTCTGGAGCTTGATCTCCAGGTCACCCGAGAGGGCCACGCGGGTGCCGCCCGGGGCCGCATAGAAGCTGTTGCGGCCAGCACATTGGACCTGCTGGCCCAGGGCGGGCAGCTCCAGGCGCCAGGCGACGTAGCGCCCCTCGTCGTGCCAGTCGGCGTGGTCATCCCACTGCATCCACTCGGGCTTGACGATGTTCTTGGCCACGCTGGGAAGCTCGGTGCTGGCAAACCAGCGGTTGTGCAGCTTGGGCCCGGTGGGACCGTCCTGGCGCTTCAGTACCTGGATCTCGCGGATATCGGGCATGAATGCGGCGATCTCGGGCAGCCGGTCCCGGTAGGTCTGGTAGACCTCGTCGAGGGGGAAGGCGATGATGCTCTCCGACTGGATCTTCATGGGCGTCCCTCGGCGGGGGTGGAGAAAGGGCGCATGGGGGGCGGTCCCTGGCGCGAGGGTCGGATATCCAGCCAAGGCGTGCGTGCCACCCGACCCGGACCCGCCGACCTCGATGCCCTGCGCGGGCTCTTGGAAGAAGACGTCGAGCAGAACCTCTTTCTGCTGGACATCTTGTCGCGTGGGGGCATCGTCTCTGCCGACGAGCAGGGCCTGTGGCTGGCCGCAAAGGACGACGCCGGCGCCCTCATCGCCGTGCTCTACGCCGCCATCACCGGCAAGGGCCGGCCGGCCAGCACGGCGGTGCCATGGGGCCCCCCCGACGCCTGCCGCATGTTGGGCGCCTGGCTGGCCCACTGGCGGGGCACCCGCATGATCGTCGGCCCCCGCGAGGCCTGCGACGCGGTCTGGGAGGGCCTGGGCGCGCCCCCTCCCCTCACCCGCTTCAACCAGCGTCTCTATATTTGCGACAGCCCCCCCACCGGCGACCGGCTGCCGGTCAGCCTGGCCGAGGAGTCCGATCTGGACGCCCTGGCAGAGATGCACGCCCAGATGCTGCACGAGGACCTGGGCATCGCCATCGAAGACATCGAGCCCACGGTGCACCGGGGCCAGGTGCTCTGGAATATCCGCATCGGCCGGACCTGGATCCACCGCGACGCCAGCGGGGCCATCGCCTTCACCATTCGGGTGGGCACCCACGGCCCGCTGGGCGCCCAGGTGGGCGGCACCTTTGTGCCCCCCGCCCTGCGCGGGCAGGGCATCTCCACCCGCTGCATGCGCGATCTCAACGCGCGGCTGCTGCGGGATGTGCCGCGGGTGAGCCTGCATGTCAACGAGGCCAACCTGGCGGCGGTGCGCTGCTACGAAAACGCGGGCTACCGCCGGGCGGCGGCCTTTCGGCTGATGGTGCTCTGAAGCGGCGCGCTCAAGGCTGGGTGCCGTCGCAGGCGCAGGTGTCGTCGGCGCCTGCCTTCAGGGTCGATCCGGCGCTGTCCGGGGGGACAGGCTTGCGCCGGCTCAGGGCAGGCTGCAGATCGAGGGGTGGGCGCTGCCACACTCCACGTCCACGGTGGTGAAGCGCCCCTCGTCCCAGGCCCGGCACAGGCCGCGGCTGCCGCCGGCGATCCACCAGGGCTCGGTATAGGGCCAGGCATAGAAGAAGGCCATATATGCAGACTCGGTGTCGGGCAGGGTGGCCAGGCTGCCGCCCCTCTCTGCACAATGGGCAGCCGCCTCGGCCTGGGTGCGCGGCAGGCTGCAAAAGAGCAGGTGCCGCTCGTCCATGTCGCGCCGCGCGCAGTCGTCGCAGGCCGGGTCGTCGTCGATGCGGCCGTTGTTGTCGTCGTCTCGGCCATTGCAGATCTCGGGGCCCACCGGGTGGCCATCGTCCAGATCGCTGCAGGAGTCCAGACCGTCGCCGTCGGCATCCACCGGGCTGCCGCGTTCGCAGGCCACCCAGGCGTCGATGAAGGCGTGGCGGTCGCGGATCCAGCGCCTCATGCGGTCCAGGGTCTGGACCCGCTCCTCCAGGCCCCAGGTGCGGTGCTGATCCTCCAACACCGCGCCTTCAATCTGGGCATTCCATGTGTCGATGTCGGCGCTGAGGGCGGCGGGGTCCATCAGGGCGTTCATCGCCGCGACCTCCTCCACAAAGGCGGCCCGCAAGCTGGGGTCGGCCAGGGCCAGCAGCACGTGCTGCTGCTGGAAGAGGCCCTCGCCATAGCCCACGATGGGGTCGCTGCTATGGGGCGCCACATCCATCACATCGTCAAAGTCCCAGGGCACCATCAAGATGCCGCGGTCGGGGTGGTCATAGAGGTAGAAGTTGTGTTCGCAACACAAGAAGCCGTCGTCGTCGCCCAGGACGGCTTCGGCGGCCCACATGCGCAGCCACTGGTCCACGTCGCCCACGGCCCGCATATCGGCACCGGTCAAATCGGGGACCATCAGCGGACACTTGACCGGCGACCTGACCCTCCAAAGGCGCCGGAGGCGCCCGCCGCTCATCAAGCGGCGCAGGAGGGGGAGGCCGCATGTTGCGGCCGATATGGGGGAGGACAGCGTCCTCCTCCATCAGAAAAGAAGCGCCGGAGACCGAACGGACAGAATGTCCGGGCGGTTGATCGGTGCCCGCAGATCGGCGACGCTGCGGGCGCTCCAGAAGTCCGCGAGGCGGTCACGGTCGGCGTTTTCGGCGTTGCTCTTGGCCTCTTCGCCATATTTCCAGAGGGTGCCCGTGGCGGCGTCGTCGCCAAAGAAGCGCTCCAGGTACTCGCGGTCGAAATACTCGATGTTGGCATAGAGGCCATAGGGCTCGCCATTCACCGTCAGGACGGCGTTGTTTGCGCAGGCGGCGGGCAGGTGCTCGCGCTGGCGCATCACGGACCAGGACACCCGGTCGCGCAGCAAGGTGGGCTCGTACCAGCTCGCGTCGAAGGCGAGCTTGCGTTGGCCCTGCCAGCGCCCGCCCGGGTCCGTCTCGTTGAAGGAGACCACGAACTGGAGCTTGTCTCCAAACCAGGAGAAGTTGGGGTTGCCCTTGAGACGGATGGCCGCGTCGATGGCTTCGCCGTCGTGGTGCAAGACGATGGGGTGGTATTCCTTGCGCCCGCTGCGGTAGTCGGCCTGCAGGCCCGACCACTCGGTCGCGCTGATCTCCACATCGAAGACGGGCAGCTGGTCGGCATCGTAGACGGCGGCGCAGCCATATTCTCCCCGAGGTGGACCCCCGTCGTCGCCGTCGTCGCCGCCATCGGGATCTCCCCCGGCGTGCTCGACATCGCCCCCGTCGGCGACCCCGTCGTCCCCGCCGTCGTCGCCACCATCGGCGCCGACGGTGGCCGGATCGGAGGGGGATGAGGGCACAGAGACGGGGCTGCAGGCCCACAGGAGCAAGGCGATCATGGCGCCACGATGGCTGCGCCCGGCTGAGCGGTCAACCGCGGCCAGCGGCGCCGGTCGCGGGCTCAGCTGCGTCGGCGCCGGTCGGTCTTGCGGGCGGGGGCCTTGGTCTTGGGGTGGCTGTCCCGGGCCCGCTGCACCATGGTGCGCATCACAAAGCGCAGGTGGGTGCGCAGCTCTGGATCCTCGCCCAGGGCGTCGAGGGCGTCGGCCGCCGCTTCGAGCGAAGACACGCAGCCCACGCGGGGTTCGCGCCGCAAGCGGCCGTAGAGGCCGGCCTCGGTGCTATTCATCACGCCGCGGTGCAGCTCTTTGAGCCAGGCATTCTTCCACCACAGGTCGCGGGCCTGGCCCCAGGAGCCGTCCACGATGACCACGCCGATCAGGCCGCCAACCTGGCCGGGGCTGAGGGCTCGGCCATCTGCCGCCATCCAGGTGACGGGCTGGGCCTGCTCCGCCTCGGTCAAGGGGCGCGGCAGGCCGTTGGGCCACAAGGCTGCCCAACGCGCGGGCTGGGTGGGTTCGCCCAGGGCATCTTCAAGGTTCTTCCAGTGTCTTCCCTGGACCACCCGGGTCTCTGGCAGCACCTGCTGAAGCAGACGGGCCGTGCCGATCACCAGATCGGGCTCATCGGGATGCTGCAGCAGCAGCAGCTTGATGCGGGAGGACAAGACGGTGACCCGGTCGCAGACGCAGACGGCGACGGGGGCGGAACAGGTGGGGCAGCGCTCGGTCATGGGCGCCCCGTAGCCCGGGCCGGCGCTTGGCGCCCTGGCCCGACGCGCCGACACAGGACTGCCCCATGGGCGCCCCTTGCGGGCCAGGGGCCGCGGAGTAGCTTGGCGGCCAGGAGGTCGAGATGGCCAAGGAGACGATGCCCACCCCCGGCGGCGACAAGGAGTGGGCCTATCTGGGCAGCCGCGCCTTTCAATCCCGCTATGCCCTGGCGGCCTGGCAGCTCGAAGATGTCGACCACATCGTCGAGATCGGCGGCTACCGGACCCCCATCACCGGCTTTGTGCGCACGCCCAAGAAGAGCGTGACGGTGATCGACCCCCACATCACCCCCCTCTCTGCAGAGACCCTGCTGGGCCAGCCCTGCAAGGTGCGGCATGTGCCGGCCTTCTTTCAGGATTGGAAGGAGTACCCCGAGTCCTATGGCCTGGTGCTGCTGGGCCTGGACTTCGAGCTTTATGAGGTCAGCCGCAAGCTGCGGGCCGAGATCCTCGACCAGTTCGTGCCCGTGGTCCGGGCCGCCTCGCGCATCGTGATGGAGGCCGCGACCGACTGGACCGCCTCCCGCTGGTTGGCCGGCTGGGTGGAGAAGACCACCGGCTACCGCCGCAGCCTGGACCTCGTCATCGAGATGCAGGGGGATCTGGGCGTGGACCTGTCCAATTCCTGGCCCCCGCTGCGCAAGCGCCACCTGATCGTGCTGGATCGCTGAAGGCGACTTTTGAAGCTCAGAAATAGCTGATCTGAAAGGACAGGTGGGCCGACCAGGCGTCCTGGGCGAAGGGGAAGACCGCCAGGGTGTCCGGGTCGTTGCGCTTGAGCTGAAAGCGCACCTGGCCGTCTCGATCATAGTCGTCGAAGTTCAGCCGCCCTTCAAGATTCACATAGAGGTGGCTGCCCCCCTCCTGGCCATACCAGCGCTGCTCGGGCAGGGTGACCGAGCCGATGAAGAGGCCCGCCGCGCCTTCGACCCCATCGCCCAGATCGGAGGCGAGGTCGGAGTGGAAGCCCGGGGTGTGGGCGCCCAGGTGCCACTCGTAGACCCGGGCCACGGGCGCGAGGGCATAGGTCATGCCCAGGTCGCCGATCTCCCAGATGTTGCGGTGCTGGATGGTGCCGGCCCGAAAGTCGCTGAGGGCCTGCTCTCGGCCGCTGGAGGTGGTGAGCCGGTAGCTCGAGGCCAGCAGGTCGAGGCCGCCCACCCGGGCCTTGCGCGTCTCGTCGCCGGGCAGCTGCAGGCCGCGCGCGCCCCCCTTGAAATAGCGCAGCAGGGACTGGGCGATCTCCCTCTGTTGGCCGATGTCCACGATGCTTTCGGCGAAGAGACGGGTCTGGGGCTGGCGCAGGTCCACCATCAGGCCTTCTGACCCAACATAACCCACGTTCAGCGCTGCAACCCTGGCGTCGATTCCCACGCCGCCCATCCAGTCGAAACGCATCTGGCTGTTTTCGGTGAGCTGCCAGGTGCGGGAGCCGATCAAAGGCGCGAAGCCCGCGAAGATGTGGCCCGAAAGGAAGCTGGTGGTCTGCAGCATGCCGCGCGCCAGGCCGTTCTCGGTCTCCAGGCCAGAGGTGTTGTTGGCGGCATACCAGAAGGTGAACCAATGGTAGCGGCCCGCCACGGCGAGGTTGTAGGAGCTGACGTCATACCAGCCCACACCCATCGGGCCGGGGCAGACCTCGCCCGCTTCGCCCTCGTAGGGGCTGCCCACCACCCGGCCGGGCAGCTCCGCCACATTGTAGAGCCCGTCATAAGACAGGTACAAGGTGCCGCCCTCCTCCATCTCCTCTCCGTTCAGGCGGGGGAAGACGTGCTCGTCCAGGGTGCGGGCGGCGGAGTAGGTCCGGCCAAAGGACTGCAGGGCCTCCGCGGCGGTCAGGGTGCCGACGGTGCCGGGGAAGGCCTCCACGGCGCAGCCGATCTGGGGCCGGTCGGCGGCAGAGGCAGAGGGGGCCCCAAGCAGGAGCAGGGCCAGGGCGATCATCGCGTCCCCCCCCCGCTGTCTGCGGCGCTGCCCTCGGCCACCATCACCCGGGCGCAGCGCTCATCGGTGGCCAGCCAGGCGGCCACATCTTCGCCCCGCTCTGTTACCGCCGGGCAGTCCAGGGCGGTGAGCGCGGCCACGCACTGGTAGCCTTGCTCCAAGGCCGTCGGGTAGAGGTCCTCGTCGAGCTTCTCGGCCACGCAGTCTGCACCCTCGGTCACGGCGTGCCAGATCGCGTTGCCCCGATCTTCGTCCTTTGTGCAGACGTAGACACGGTGGGCGATGGCGGTGGCGACATCTTCGCAAACCCGGCTTTGTTCCGGGATTTCGAAGCGGCAGGATGCAAGCAGGACAAGCAGGATCATCGGGGGATGATGCCGGGACCGCCGCCGTTCCGCAAGCTCGCGTCCCTACCAGCGATCGCGAATGCGCGCCTGGGCTGCTTGAAGTTGGGTGGCAAAGCTGGCAGATGGGCTGACCGTGTCTTCGTAATGATCCCCGTCATCGGTAAGCAGGCTGACCGCGCTGTTGAAGTCGGGCTCGGGCACGATATAGCTGAGGTAGTTGTCGGTCATGCCCAGGGTGGCCCGAAAGCGCACCTCGGGGTCGGGGGCCAGGCCCTCGATCATCGGCCCCACGGCGGGGTCGTCGTTGAGCCGGTAGGGCACGGCATGCATCTGCTTGCAGTCGCAGCCGTCAATGTCGCCGGTGCTCAGGCGGCAGTCGGCATAATCCACGGCGTCGCAAGCCCGGGGGTGCTGCAGGAAGTAGGCGCTCTGGCCGGTGCCCCGGGCCTGGGGGTTGGCCGCCTCGTCGGCCCACCGGGGGTCCTCCTCGGGGAAGCCCCAGAAGAGCTCGGGCAGCAGCTCGCCGGGTACGGCCATGAAGGCGGCCGGGCCAATGCGGGCTTGAAAGGTGCGGGTCTCGATGCAGCCGATGTCGGCTGCGCGGTCGGCGGCGGGGCAGAGCGTGGGATCGAAGGTGGTGTCGTCCAGGTCGAGGTCGAAGATGCCGAAAGGCCCCAGCAGGCGGTAGGCCACATTCTCGATGGGCACATAGAGGCTCTCGGCCTCCACCCGGATGGGGCTGGCCTGCACCTCCTCGGCCGCGTCGAGCACATCGATGGCGGCCTCGGCGATCAACCAGCCATGGGAGCGCACGAAATCCCAGCTGTCCTGCTCTGCGAAGATGGGCACTGGATCCCCATCTTCGTCGATGCGCGGGCTGCCTTCTGCCTGGCCGAAGCAGGCGGGGTCTTCGGGGTCGAGGGTGGCCTCCCGATCGCAGCTCTCGGTGATGTGGGTGCCCGCCTCGTCCACCAGGGGCAGGTTGCCGTTGAGGGCCGACTGCATGCCGCCCAGGCACTCGGGCATATGCACCGTCACGCCGCCATAGCGGGCGTCCAGCAGGTCCTGGGTGACGCCCACCCAGTCTGCGCTGATCAGCCCGTTGTCGCTGCCCCAGGTCTCGGGGTGGCCCGACCAGTTGGTGAAGGTGAAGACGGCGCGCCCATCTTCGGGGCGGCGGCCCTGCATCACCAGCAGCTGGTCGCTCACCACCACCGGATCTCGCCCATCGAAGATCATGCCGTGTTGGAGGTCGGTGGGGTTCTTGCCCCCGAAATTGCGACCGCTCAGGTAGGGGTCGCGGTCGCGCATGGCCACGGTGCCCATGCGCAGGGCCACGGGCTCCATGGACGCGGCGGCCTGGCGCACGGCGGCCTCGATCGCGTCGGTCACCCGCTCCTGGTAGATCTCGTTGATGCCGCTGAGGGGCTCGGCGAGGTTGTAGGGGTTGCCCCACAGGCCCATGGTGTCGGGGCCCTGGTGGTTGTGGCTGGAGGCCGCCAGCAGGTGGTCGGCGTCAAAGCCGTCACGGGCCAGGCGGTCCCGGGCCTCGTGGATCCGGGGCGAGCCCAGGCCCACCAGGTCCATGCCCACCAGGGCGATATAGGCGCCGTCCTGGGCGAGGACCACGGCCCGCACCTCGACCGTGTCGTGTACGCCGGTGGCCGGCCGCAAGGGCGAGAAGCCGCCGATCCACACGGCGTCAAACCAGCCATTGCCGTTGACATCGTCAAAGGGCTCGACGCAGACCACCCCGTCGGGGTCGTCGGGGCAGCCCTGAAAGAGCCCGTCGCCGTTGAGATCCTGCCAGGTCTCGAAGAAGTCGGGTGTGATGTCGATGGCCGCAGCGCCGGCATAGACCCGCCCGTCCTGCTTGAGGATCATGCCCAGCGGAGGCGGATCTTCGGCAGTTGGGCCCGCGACGGGGGGCGGATCGGCACAGGCGTATAGGCACAGGGCGGTCGCGAATCGTCGGCGCATGGGCCCTCCCGCAGAAGGGCCCAGCATAGGCCGCAGGCCGGCCCCTGTCCGGGGTCGTCGCAGCGACCGGCGATCAGCCCAGGCGGGAATTCAGGGACTTGAGGTTGGCCCGCCACTGATCCGCCTCGTCGGCGTCCTCCCAGAGATCGCGCATCTCTGAGGTGGAGGCCGCCTCGACGGCGGCGCGGGCGGCCTCGAGCAGGTCGGCGTCTGCGGTCTGCTCCTTTGCCCAGGCCAGGATGGACTTGGGCAGCCGCGGCGTGCCCTTGCCCCGCATGGCGGCCACGATCTCGGCCGCCGCGATGGCGGCCGCGGCGTCTGCGGCCTCCACGTCGTCGGTCTCGGTCACGGCATCAAAGGCCTCCAAGAGGCCCTCGACTTCGGGCTCTTCCTCGAACTCGCCGATGAAGTCCATCGCGTCATCATTCTCGAGCGGGCCAGCACCCCATGCACCCATCGCACACCACCTTTGGACCGGCGCGTCCTCACCCCGGAGCGGGGGGGACGGTGAGCACCGAGCCCAGCGGAGCTATCGCGCGGCCTCAACCCTCACCACCGCCGATGGGCCCGAAGTAGTCCACGTCGATCACCGGGACCAGCCGATAGCCCTGTGGGGTCAGCCGGATCGAGGCTGCGGCGTCAAAGTCCAGACGAAGCTCGTGCTCGACATCCCGGGTCACGTCGAAGTCGTGGTGCAGCTTGAGCCCGGTCTGGCTTCCGCTGGGGATCGTGAGGGGAAATTCGACGCCATCCACCACCACCGAGGCCTCAGATACCACCAGCTGAATCTGGTCATAGGTCACGGCGGCCACTTCGGCCTGCCCCAACAAGGCGGTGACGCCATCCTGCAGGGTCAGCAGATCCCAGGTGGAGGGGCTGTCCACCAGCACGAGCCACTCGCCCTCGTCGCCTCCTGAGTCGCCGGTCTCGGTGGAGGGCTCCCCCACGCGGTGGATGCGCACCTCGGCGATGGTGACGGGCACGGCCTGGAAGTCGCCGGGAGCGTCGGTCAGGGTGACCGCGATGGTGCCGACCCCTTCGGGCGGCTGGAAGCCCATGGGGGAGACCGCGACGCCCCGGGTGGGCCGAGGCCCTTCGGCCTCGCCAGAGCCCTCGCCGTCCCCGTTGGGCACCGCAGGGAGCGCGTCGTTGTCGCCCGAGCCGGTCGGGGCTTGCTCGGCGGCGGGCCCCACGGCCGCGGGACTCGGGGGGCTCGAACAGGCCGTCGAGGTGAGGAGGGCGATCAACCAGGCGTGCGGGCGGTGTGACATCTCAACTCCGGGGGTCCGTTGGGGCGTGCTCTGGCCAACGGCCTCGGGGCCCGACCTCGTTAGGGCGCGCTATGATCTTTTCGCGCCGCGGAGCCGAGATGAAGCCTTTCCCCCCGCTTGCCCCCATGACGGTCGCCTGCCTCTCCCTGGCCTGCGCCAAGGCGGAGCCCGCCGCCGACAGCGGCCAGCCTGCGGCCGAGGATCTCGCCACCCGGCTGACCACGCCGGGGCCCCATGGGGTCGGCTACACGGTCAGCGAGCTGGTCTACCCCGACCCCGCCGGGGCCGGCGATCGCGGGCTGCGGCTGGCCTGGTGGTACCCCTCCACCGACGACACGGCGGCGGCCACCCTGCGCTACCGGGAGCTGCTGGATGGCTCGGGGGCGGCCCTGGACGCCGCGCCGGCTGCCGGCAGCTTCCCTCTCGCCATCTTCTCGCATGGGCACACGGGCTTCGCCGAAAACTCCAGCTTCCTGATGACCCACCTGGCCAGCCATGGCTGGGTGGTGGTCGCGCCGGACCACACGGGCAACACCTTCTTTGACGGCCAGGACCGAGAGACCGACGTCTACCTGCAGCGGCCGCTGGATCTGGTCGCTGTCCTCGATCACGCGCTGTCGGCCGACGGGCACCCCATGGCCGGGCAGATCTCGGCGGATCACACGGTGGTCCTGGGCCACAGCTTTGGGGGCTATGGCATCTTGGCCCTGGCAGGCGCCCGCTACGATCTGGACAACATCTTGCCCGCCTGCGACGCGGGAACAGGCCCCAGCAGCTTTTGTTCGACGATGTCGCCGGCCTATGCCGAGCGCTTCGCAGCGGGCTTCTCCGAAACGCGCATCCGGGCCTGGATCCCCATGGCGCCGGGTGATTTCAACCTCTTTGGGGCGGCGGGCTGCAGCGGGCTCTCAGCCCCTGTGCTGCTGATGACCGGAGAGCTGGACCCCCGCACCGGCGACGACGCGGGCCCCTATTGGGCCGCCTTGGACCGGGGGGAGAACCGCCACATCGAGCTGTTGGGGGGCGGCCACCAGACCTTCACCGATTTTTCGGGGGTGCTGGAGAGCTTTGAGGGCTTGATGGACCCGGCAGAGGGCTTCCGCATCACCATTGGCTATGTGTTGGCCTTTGCCCTGCGCCATGGGCTGGGGGATGTGTCGGCGCAGCCGGTCTTGGATGGGGAGCTTTCGCTGTCCTCCGAAGCGCTCCTGGTCCCTTGACGGCCCCTGCCCCCCCGCGAAGCCTGCCGGTCGAGGACCCCGGCACCCACCGTCAGGAGGTCCTGGTGGCCTATGCGCGGGTGGTGGCGCTGGGTGCGGTGGTATTGGGGGCGCTGTGCTTCTTCTCGTGGATGGAGGGCGCAGGCTGGCCCGTGCTGGTGCAGGCCCTCAACATGGTCGGCATCCTGTTGGGCTCTGCGGTGGCCTTGCGCCTGGCGGAGCAGGGCCGCATGAGAGCGGCCACCCGGGCCTTCCTGGTGCCTTCGGTGGTGGGCTGCACCTGGGGCATCGTTCATGCGCCCGGCGCCCTGGTCGCCGTCTATGTGCTGGGCATCGGGCTGCTGGCCTTTCTGGGCGTCTTTGTCGGTCAGGAGCGCAACCCCGGCCGCGCCGCAATCGCCTGGCTGCTGACCTATGTGGCGGCCACGGCGGTGCGGGTGCTGGAGGTAGTCCCGGTGCAAAGCACCCCCCTGGACACGGTCACACTCTTCGTGGCCCCCGCCATGCTGCTGGTGATCCTGGTGCTGGCCGGCCAGATCACCATCGGCCGCCTGGAAGCCAGCCAGGCCCGCCTGCTGGAGGTCAACCTGGGGCTGGAGCGCACGGTGGCCGAGCGCACCATCGCCCTGCGCGAGGCCCTCGGCGACGCCGAGCGCCTGCTGCTCAACGTCCTGCCCCACGAGATCGCCGATCGCCTGCGGGCCGGCGAGTCCGCCATCGCTGACGCCCATGGCGAGGTCACCATCCTCTTTGCCGACCTGGTGGGCTTTACCGCCCTGGCATCGAAGATGGACCCCTTGTCCCTGGTGGACCTGCTCAATGCGGTCTTCTCGGCCTTTGACGAGCAGGTCGAGAAGCTCGGCCTCGAAAAGATCAAGACCATCGGCGACGCCTATATGGTGGTGGGCGGCCTGCCCCGGCCCCGGGCGGATCACGCCGCCGCCATCTGCACCCTGGCCCTGCAGATGCAGGCAGCCGTCGGTGCCGTGAACGCTGTTCGCGGTACGGAGATGGACCTTCGAATCGGCATTCACACCGGGTCGGTGGTGGCGGGGGTCATCGGCCGCAGCAAGTTCAGCTACGACCTGTGGGGCGACGCGGTCAACATCGCCAGCCGCCTGGAGTCCCATGGGGCCCCCGGTCGCATCCAGATCTCGGCCACGACGGTGCGGGCCATGGGGGCCGGCTTTCAGACCGAAGCCCGGGGGCTCATCGCGCTCAAGGGCCGCGGCCAGCTGGAGAGCTGGTGGCTGATAGGGACCGAGGCCCCGGCCTGAGCGCCCTCCGGCGGGTCAGAAGTTGGCGATGATCCCGGGCAGGTCCAGGTCCAGGCCCACCATCCAGAGGGGGTCGGTGGGCGTGTCCATCAGGGCGATGACCCGCAGGCCCACGCCCGCGACACCCAGCCGCGCGACAGCGCCGGGACCGGCGATGGGCTGGGCCGACAAGAAGGTCCAGGTGCCCGCTTCGGGGTTGAAGTCGGTCCGGTAGCCGCCAATCAGCCAGTAGCCGCCCCCCAGGTCCAGGGTGGTGGACCAGGTGCCGCGCCCGATGCGCTGGCGCAAGGACAAGGCGCCTTCGGAGCTGGGGAAGTAGGCGCGGCCCTGTTCGAGGGCCTGCATGCGGGCGCCGCCGCTGAGCCCCAGGCCGGCCGACAACACCAGGCGCTCGCGCAGCACGATGCCGCCGATCAGCTCCAAGGCCTGGGAGACGGCGGCCTCGCGGCCCTGGTAGTCGCCGCTCAGCAGCACCGACCCGCCCAGATAGGACAGGCCCACGAAGGCGCTGCCGCCCAGGGGCGAGAGGCGCTTGGGCTTGGCGATCAGCTCGCGAAGCACATCGGGGCTGGCCAGGAAAGCGACGTTGTCCCCGTCGAATTTCCGGCTGGTGATGCCGACGATGCGCCCGTGGACATCCACCACGGGCCCGCCGGAATTGCCCGGGTTCAAGGCCGCGTCGGTCTGGACCACCCGCGGCCCGAAGCCGCTGATGATGCCCTCGCTCACGCTCCACAGCAGGGTGCCTTCCAAGGCGGCGCTGCGCTCGGCGGCGGGGCCAAAGGGGTGGCCCAGGCCATAGACCCGCTCGCCGCGTTGCAAGGGCGCGTCGCGCAGGGGGAGCGGGCTCACGCCGGTGAGGTCGGGCACGTCCACCAGGGCGAGGTCTTCGCGCGGCGACGCCGCCCGGGTGCGGCCGATGAAGCGGTCGCCGCCGCGGGTGCGCACCTGGGTCTTCATGCCGCTGGCGACGCAGTGGTAGGCGGTGGCCACCGTGTGGGCGTCGATGACCACGCCGGAACACCAGGCGGGGCCCGTGACGAGGATGACGACGCTGTCCAACCAGCCTTCGATGGCCTGGGGGCTGGCGTCCGGCGCTCGGGGCGGCGCCGGATCGGGGTCGGCGGCGGCGGCGGCCAGCAGGGCGAGGGCGAGCAGGCTTCCAGGCATGGCCCACCCCTATCCCCACGCTGTCGCGTTAGCTGCGCCCCATGTCCCGCCTGCCCCCGTACATCGCCCTTGTTGGCCTCCTCGTCGCCTGCCCCGACCCGCCGGCGGACTTCAACAGCTTGCCGGCCAGGCTGAGCCCAGCCCCGTGGTCGGCTCGCCGAGCGGAGCCCGCCACCCGCCGACGCCGAAGAGGCCCCCTCCGCGCTGGCCCCCGAGGTGGAGCGCCGCGCGGCCAACCTGCCGGCTGATGCCCCCGCGCGCATCGCGGCCCGGCACATCCTGGTCAGCTACCAGGGCGCTGTGGGGGCCAAGCCCTCCTTGCGCCGCAGCCGGGCCGAAGCCCAGGTCCAAGCCCAGCAGCTGCAGGGCCGGCTGGCTGCCGGCGAGGACTTCTCCCAGCTGGCCACCGCCTTCTCCGATGATCCCAGCGCAGCCCGGGGGGGCTCTCTCGGCGCCTTTGGCCAGGGGGTCATGACGCCGGCCTTCGAAGAGGCCGCCTTCCGCCTGGCCGTGGGCGAGCGCAGCGGGGTGGTCGAGACCCCCTTCGGCTTTCACCTCATCCAGCGCGATGCCCTCGACGAGCTGCGGGCCAGCCAGATCGTGGTGCAGTGGGCCGGGGCCGAGCGCAGCAGCGCCACCCGCAGCCAGGACGAGGCCCGCCAGCGCATCGAAGAGGCCGCCGCGCGCTATCGCCGCCGGTGAAGCCTTCGCCACCGTGGCGGCGCAGCTCTCCGATGGGCCCAGCGCCATCCGCGGGGGCGATCTGGGCTGGTTCCAGCGGGGGCAGCTGCTTCCCCAGATCGAGGAGGCTGCTTTCTCGTTGGAGGTGGGCGAGACCAGCGGGATCGTGTCGAGCCCCGTGGGCCTGCACCTGGTTCACCGCATCGAGTGAGCGCCCCGCCGCTGGGCCTCAGCGGCCCAGATCGTGCAGCACCACGCCCCACTCCACGCCATGGGCGCCCCGGCGGTCCAGGGGCTCGACCTCGGGCTCCAGCAGCGGCGCGCAGCCCGAGCCCTCGTCCAGCAGCAGCCACAGCCGCTCCACCGGCAGGCTCGGATCGAGGTCCAGGTCAGCGATCTCGTCCACCTCCCGCTGGGGGTAGACCGAGTAGGCGGCGGCCGGTGGCAGGTCCAGCAGCCAGGCGTCCACGAAGTCATCGACCTCGCGGGCGTTGAAGCCATAGGCCTCCAGGATGCCGGCCATCTTCCAGACCGCGTCGGCGGGGTCGCTGCCGTCGATGCACCAGCCCGCCTGTCGCTGCAGGCGGTGGCCCTGGCCCGGCGCCAGGCTGACCTCGTAGAAGAGGAAGGGGGCCGTGTCGTCGCCCACGCTGAAGCGCCCGTCCGGGTGGGCCATGCCGGTCCAGCCCTGAGCGCCGTGGGGGGGATCGCTGGCCACGATGCGCTGCTTGGGGCCGTGCCTCACCGCGACGGCCATGGGCGTGTCGGCATCGGGGTAGAGGTAGAGGTTGGGCTTGTCGGCGATGTCGCAGCCTTCGATGCGGATGTCCTGTTCCACCGTCTCGCAGGCGGTCACCTCCACCTCGTAGTCGTCGCTATAGCAGTCGGACTCCGAGGCATAGAGGATCCAGCTGCCCTCGGTGAGAGCGAAGTCGTAGAACCCATCTTCATCGACCGGCCCCTCTTCGTCCTCCCCGTCACCGACGGCATGGACGGTGGCGTAGGGGTTGGGATCGGAGCTGGAGGGCCCGGTCACCACCCCGGTCACCCGGCCGGTGCTGTCGGTGCAGCCCGCGTCTGTGCCGTCTGTGCCGTCTGTGCCGTCTGTGCCGTCTGTGCCGTCTCCCGAATACAGGCCGGTCTCGTCGCCGCCGGGATCCTCTTTGTCGCCGCAGGCAACCAGCAGGACGAGGGCGGCAAGGGTCAAGGTGTGGGGCATGGTCTCCTCCTGGGCCCATCATGCCCCTCGCGGCAGTCCCCCGCCGCCTTGCGGGTTGGATAGAGCCCGAGCGGAGGTGCGGTGAGGCGCTGGAAGCTGCTCGTGATCATGGGGACGCTGTCTTGGGCTTGCCAGAAGGCGACCCCTCCACGCGCGGCTGCGCGCCCCCACACCTTGCAACCGGCGGCGATCGCCCGGCTCATCGTCGATGACGACATCGTGGACCGGGAGGGCTGGGCCGCGGATGTGGCCGTGGCGCTGCGGCAGGCCGATCAGCCCGCCACCCTGGACGCCGTCTGCCAGGTGCTGGCCATCCTCGAGCAGGAGTCCGGCTACCAGGCCGACCCGGTGGTGCCCGGCCTGGGCCGCGTGGTGCACGCCGAGCTGGACAGCGTCTTTGGCAAGCTGGGACCGGCGGCGGCGCCGGTGCGCTCCGCCCTGCTCGACGCGGTGGCCCCCGGCCAGGACCAGAGCTTCGAAGCGCGCTTGTCCAAGGTGCGCACCGAGGCCGAGGCCGACCGCCTCTACCGCGAGATCGTGGCCTTCCACCAGGCGCGGGTGCCGGGCATCACCCGGCTGATGAGCGTGCTGGCCCCCGATCTCATCGAGCGGCACAACCCCATCACCACCGCGGGCTCCATGCAGGTGAGCGTGCGCTGGGTCTCGGAGCGGCCCGAGCACAGCGACCAAGACATCGACGAGCTGCGCGAGTGGCTCTACACCCGGCAGGGCGGGGTGGTCGCGGGCACCGCGAGGCTCTTTGAGACCGCGGATTATGCCGAGCCCATCCACCGCTTCGCCGACTACAACGCCGGCGCCTATGCCTCGCGCAACGCGGGCTTTCAGGCCCGGCTCAGCACCTTGACCGGCGAGGAGCTGGTGCGCGATGGCGACCTGCTGCGCTACGGCGACAACGGCCGGGTGCGCCGCGGGGACAGCAACAGCCTGCGCGCGATGTTGGCTTTTGCCGCCCAATATGCGCCTCAGCTCTCCGAGGCCCAGGTGCGCGGGGACGCCATGCTCGAAAAGACCGCGGCCTTTGCGCAGACCCCCACCTATGAGGCGGTCTCCGAGGCCTTCCGGCAGAAGATGGGGCGGGACCCCGCCGAGGCCATCATCCCCAAAGTGGAGCTGCAAAGCCCGAAGTTCAGCCGGCCCCTCACCACGGAGTGGTTCGCCCAGAATGTGGACCGCCGCTACCAGGCCTGCCGGGTCCGGGGGCGGCGATAGCGCGAGAGCGCGCTGCCGCTGCCGCCTTAGAGCGCGTCTTCGATCACCGACCGGATGGCCGCGTCTTCGGCGGGGATGACGGGATTCACCGCGATGCGCATGTCTCGCCCGATGACGAGCACCCGCGGCCAGGCCTGCTGCGGTTCGATCTCGTAGGCATAGCCCACCGAGTCCGACAAGATGGGCGCGGAGATGCCGTGCAGGCTGGACCAGTCGTTGAGGTCGGCGGTGGTGGGCACCTCGCCCGAGCGGTTCTCGGGCAGCATCGTGATGTAGACGAAGCCCTGGTCGCGGTAGGCCTCCCAGACGTGGTCGACCTCTTTGGCCAGGCCCTGGCAGGGGCCGCACCACATGGTGCTGAGGTCGATGGCGACCACATCGCCGTAGAACTGCCAGAGGCTGACCTCGTCGCCGTTCTGATCCAGCAGCCGGATGTCGGGGGCCACCTCGCCCTCGCGGAAGCCTTCGGCCTTGAGATCGGCGGGCACCGTCTCGACCGACTCCCAGCTGTTTTCGGGGGGAACCCAATCCGATACGGCGCCCTTGGGGCTGGTCAGGTTGGGCACGCAGGCCGACAGCGCCAGCAGCCCGAGTGCGGCGGCCAGCGGCGACTTGTGGTGGATGGGGGTGGGCTTCATGGACGGCTCCCGTTCTGGCGTGAAGGATAGCCCACCGCGGCCCCTACCCGCGCCCGCTCAAGCGGATAGGCGCGGCCCCATGAACGAAAACACCCACGCATCGCAGGTCCAGGAGGCTGCACCGCTCACGCGGGATCGCCTCGTGGAGATTTTCTCGACCTATGGCCGACCCCGCCAGGATTGGCTGGTGGGCGGCGAATTCGAGCGGGCGGTGGTGCGTCGGGACGGCACGCCGGTGCGCTATGGCGAGCCCGACGGCATCCGCTGGATCCTGGAACAGCTGGCCGAGCGGCAGCCCGGCTGGACCCCCTACCTGGAGCGGGGCCTGCCCATCGCCCTGCTGCGGCCCAGCGGCGCCAGCATCACCTTGGAGCCCGGCGGCCAGGTGGAGCTGTCCGGGGCCCCCTTCAAGACCCTGCACGAGCTGGGGGCCGAAATGCGGGAGAACCGCGACGCCCTGCTGCAAATCGCCGAGGGCCACGACCTGCATTGGATCGCCTGCGGGGTCAACCCCGTGGCGCCCATCGAAAAGGTCGAGTGGATGCCCAAGGGCCGCTACGAGATCATGCGCAGCTACCTGCCTCAGAAGGGCGACCTGGCGCTGCATATGATGAAGGGCACCACCAGCGTCCAATGCAACTACGACTACCTGGACGAGGCCGACTGCGCCCGCAAGGTGCGCCTGTGTGCGGGCCTTGCGCCGCTCACCACCGCAATCTTCAGCAATTCTCCTCTCTACAACAACCAGGACACGGGCTTCAAGAGCTTCCGCGGTCATATCTGGACCCGGACCGACCCGGAGCGCTGCGGCTTCCCCCCGGGCCTGCGTTCGGACTATAGCCACGCCCGCTGGGTGGACTACCTGCTCGACGTGCCCATGATGTTCGTCAAGAGCGGCGATAGCTGGCTTCATGCCGGCGATTTGACCTTCCGGCGCTTCATGGCCGAGGGCTTTGCCGGCCGCAGCGCGAATCTTGCCGACTGGGACCAGCACATGACCGCCGTCTTCCCCGAGGTGCGCATCAAGCGCACCATCGAGGTGCGGGGCGCGGACTGCGTGGGCCACGAGCTGGCCTTGGCCTTCTGCGCCTTCTTCACCGGCCTGCTCTACTGCGATGGCGCCACGGACCAGGCCCTGGCGCTGGTGGATGAGCTGGAGAAGCATGGCAACCAGGCCACCCGCTTTGACGAGGCCTGCCGCGGCGGGTTGGAGGGCAGCATCGGGGGCCGTCTGATCGCCGACTGGGCGCGGGACCTCGACGAGATCGCCCGGGGCGGCATCGCCCGCTGCTTGCCCGAAGACGCCTGGATGCTGGAGCCCCTGTCCGCCCGCATCGCCGCAGGCCGCAGCCCCGCCGACGACCTGCTGGATGCCTGGCGCAAGGACCCCCGCCCCGAATCCGTGATTCGCGCCGTCGCCTACTGATGGCCGGCCCCCCCTGCGGCGGGCCGACGCGGCGCCCTGGCCCCTCCGGCGTTATGTCCACCGGGTTAGGGGTGCGCGAAAGCGCCAATCTGGCGCAGGATCCAGCCCACCCGGAGCCATCGCATGCGCTTGATGCTCGTGGGCCTGACCGAATACCAGGCCCGAACCCAGTTTGACGCGGTCGCCGACCTCGCCGAGCGCGGGGGCAGCCTGCTGGATGCGGGCCTGCTGGAGCAGGCGGTGCGCGACAAGCAGCCCGACGTGGTGGCCATTCACCTGGGGGTGAGGCCCACCGCGGTGCTCAAGCTCATCACCCGGGTGCGGGCCCTGGTGCCGGGCGTCAGCTGGCTGGCGATCACCGACGCCACCAATGGCGAGCTGGTGCAGCAGGTCACCGAGGCCGGCTGCGCCGACCTGGTGGTGCTGCGCGAATGCCCCGAAGACCTGCGTCGCGCCTTGCGCACCCTCAACCATCGGGACCGACCGCCCACCGCCGATGGCCAGGCCATCGCGGTGCTGGGGGCCAAGGGGGGCGTGGGCACCAGCATGGTGGCGGTCAACCTGGCCGACGCGCTGGCCCAGAAATCCCGTGCACGCGTCATCCTGGTGGATTTGCACGTCTATTTGGGTGACCTCGCCGTGGCCCTGGACATCCGCCCCCGGCCCTCCGCCCTGTGGTTCTTGGGGCGCAGCGCGGTGGTGGACGCCCGCACCTGGAATGAGGCCCCTCCCCTGCACAGCGCGGGCTTCCGCGTGCTGGCGCTGGATGGCGACATGTCGCGGGTGGGGCCGATCACCGCCGACGAGGTGGTCACCTTCGTCGAGAAGCTCAAGGAGCGCTACGACCAGGTGGTGCTGGACTGCGGGGCCGGCATCAACGAGGTGAGCCTGGCGGCCTGTTCGGCGGCCGATCAGCGCCTGCTGGTGCTCACCGACGATCTGGGCGCCCGCACCGGGGCCCGCCGTCGGCTGGAGGTGCTCAAGGAGCTGGACCTGGGGCCGGTGCCGGCTCGGGGCGTGCTCAACCGGGCGGAGGCCAACCCCGAGGACCTGCTGGCGGCCGTCGAACGCGACACCGGCCTGCCCATGCCGGTGGCCATCACCAACGCCTGGAAGGATGTGCAGACCGCCTACCAGATGGGCAAGACGCTCCGGCAGAGCGCGCCCAAGGCGCCCATCACCCAGGATTTCCGAGAGCTGCTCGAAGTGGTGGCCGGCGAGGGCTACCAGACCGAGCGGCGGAACCGCGCCTTCTTCACCTTCTTCCGATAGCCCTGGCCGCATCCGGCCCGGGAGGTCCCCTGTCCAGCATCCACCCCACCGCGCTCATCGATCCCCGCGCCACCCTGGCCGACGGTGTCGAGATCGGCCCCTACGCCATCGTGGGCGCCGGCGTCACCTTGCACGCCGACGTGAGCATCGGCGCCCACGCCGTCGTGCAAGGGCCCACCGTGATCGGCGCCCGCACGCGCATCTTCGCCCACGCCGCCATTGGCGGTGACCCCCAGGACCTCAAATACAAGGGCGAGGACTCCCGCCTGGAGATCGGCGAGGACAACATCTTCCGCGAGTTCACCACGGTGAACCGGGGCACCGAAGGCGGCGGCGGACTCACCCGCATCGGCGACCGCAACCTGTTCATGGCCTATAGCCATGTCGGGCACGACTGCCGGGTGGGCACGGGCTGCGTGCTGTCCAATTCCGTGGCCCTGGCCGGCCACGTCGAAGTGCAAGACAACGCGGTGCTCAGCGGCCTGGTGGCGGTGCACCAGTATAGCCGCGTGGGCCGCTGCTCCATGGCGGGCGGGGGCGCGATGGTGGCCCAGGATGTGCCGCCCTTCACCATCGCCCAGGGCGACCGCGCCCGCATCTTCGGCCTCAACATCGTGGGGTTGCGCCGGGCCGGCGTGGACCTGGACGTGATCGCCGCGCTCAAGGGCGCCTACCGCGAGCTCTTCCACCAGGGCCTGCCCCTGCGCATCGCCCTGGAGCAGGTGCGCGAGGTCTACGACACCGTGCCCGAGGTCATCGAGCTGGTCGCCTTCATCGAGGGCAGCGCCCGCGGCATCTGTCGGTCGGCAGGCACCGACGACGGGCGGGACGGATCGTGGCCCCACGGCTGAGGGGCCTGCTCTTTGGCAAGGGCCATATGGGCAGCCACCACGCCCGCCAGCTATTGGCGCGGGGCGACGTGGACCTGGTGGTGGTGGATCCCGCGCTGGGCCTGCCGGCACCCGCTCGCTTGGACGCGGACTTTGCGGTGGTGGCCACCCCGACGGTCACCCACCTGGACGTGGCCCGCCCGCTGTTGGAGGCCGGCCTGCCCTGCCTGGTTGAGAAGCCGCTCGCCCACAATGCAGACGCAGCCTTTATTCTCGCGCAGTACGGCCGGTTGACCGTGGGCCATGTGGAGCGCTACAACCCGGCCCTGGACGCCTTGTGGGCGCTGCAGCCCCGCTGGGTGGAGGCCGAGCGGCTGGCGCCTGCTGGCCCTCGGGGGCTGGATGTCGATGTCATCGACGACCTGATGGTGCACGATCTGGACCTGGCCCGCGCCCTGCTGGGGGGCAGGCTGCACGAGGCCCGGGCGGTGGGCGTGGGGGTGCACGGCCTCGGCCTGGACATCGTCAAGGCGCGGCTGGAGCTGGGCATCGGCGTTGCGGACCTCACGGCCTCCCGGGTGAGCCGCGCCGCCCACCGCCGCATCCGGGTGGTCTCGGAGGGGGTCTACTGGTCGGCCGACCTGGCGGGCCGGACCCTCACCCGGGTGCGCTGGGGCGAGGGCGAGCTGGAAGGCGAGCGCATCGCCGTGGCCCCGGAAGACCCCTTGCAGCGAGAGCACGCCGCCTTTCTGGCTGCGGTCCGGGGAGAGGCCCCCTTTCCGGTGCCCGGTGCCGAGGGCCTGGCGGCCCTGCAGCTGGCCGCGGCCGTGCGCGCGGCCCTGGATCGGGGCCCCATGGCGGATCAGCGCGGGCCGGACAGGCTGTAGACCGCGATCCCGCCGTCTTCTCGCACGGGGGGGCCCAAGGCGGCGTCCAGGTTGGCCCGACCGCCCCCCTCCAGCCCCGGGTAGAGGGCCAACCACCGGTAGCCGTCCCGGGCCAGCTGCGACGCGCCCCCTGCCGCCAGGGACGCGCCTTGTGGGCTGACCGGCAGGCGCAGGGCCCGCTGCAGATCCCGCAGTCCCGGACCTGTGGCCGCCCCCGGCAGGCTGTCCAGGGTGCCCGTCGTGGGCTGCCCATGCGCGAGCTGCAGCAGCAGGTTGAGGTCGGCGGTGCGGCCGGCCCGGCCCAGGGGCTGCTGGGGCGGCAGCTCGGCGATGGGCCCCGACAGGCCCACCAGCACGTTGTCTTCCTGGAGCAGGGTCACCGGAAGCCGCGCGGGCAGCGGGCCCAGCAGGCGCCCATCCACCAGCACCAGGGCGGCCAGGGCCCAGGCGGCGGCGCGGTGTGGGCTCGCCCAGGCCGCGAGGGGGGCCAGCAGCAGCAGGGCCACCGCGCCGGCCCGATACCAGCGGGTGACGCGGTCCAGCACGGGCAGGGACTCCAACAGCCCCGCCGGGGTGGGCCAGCCGGTGGTCTGCCCGGCCACCACCAGGAAGGGGCCCAGGGACAGGGCGGCAAAGGCCGCGGCCCCCAGCAGCCAGGGCGCCGGTCGGCCGCCCGCTCGACCCAGCCGGAAGGCCCCCAGGCCCGCGAGCAGCAGCAGGGCCAGGCCCAGGTAGGCCGTGGTGGGCACCGCCACCGCCCCGGTCAGGGGCCCGGGCACGAAGAGATCGAGGAGATCGGCGCCCTCTCGCCAGGCCCCCGCCACGGCGAAGCGGTCGGGTCGGGGGCCTCGGCCAGGGCCCGCGCCCCCGCGCTGCCCGGCCGCCCCTGCCCATGGTCCAGGGCTGCCGACAGGGGCGGCAGGCTGAGCAGCAGGCCCAGCAGCCCGCCCAGCAGCAGCCGAGGGCGGCGGCGCAGCAGCCACAGGCCCACCGGCACATCCAGCAAGGCCACCCAGAGCGCGTTGTAGGGGCCTGCCCAGGTCGCGGCCGCGATGCAGGCGCCAAGGGCCAGAATGGGCGTCCAGCCTTCATTGTCGCGCAGGCTGAGCAGCAGCGCCAGCTGGATTCCCACCCAGCCCACCCCCAGGCCCTCGGTGATGCCATCGACCGTGACCCCCAGCAGCCCGGCCCCGATAGGCCGGCGGCCACCGCGAGCACCCGGCCGGCGGGGGCGCGTGCAGCTGCCGGGCCAGCAGCAGGCCCGCCAGGCCGGCCACCGTCAGGCCCACCCAGAGCACGAGGCCATAGCCCACAGCCGGGCCCCCCAACGCGGAGCCCGCCGCGAAAATGAAGGCGTGGAGTGGATCGACGACGTGGATGTCCAGGCCGTCGGGGTGGTTGAGCAGGGGGCTGTGGGCCCCGGTGACGCCGCCGGCCCGCGAGGCCGCCCACCAACTCCACAGGTGGCGGGGCCCCTCGCTGGTGGGGGAGGTCAGCAGGCCCGAAGGCTGGCCCAGCAGCCCCCAACCCAGCAGCAGGGGCAGGGGCCACAGCAAGGCCGGCGGCCCCAAGGCGGCCAGCAGCAGGGGGCCCCGATCCTCATCCAAGATGGGCCCGAGCCGACTCAGAAGTCGTCGCCCGGTGCATCCTGGCTGGGGGCGTCGGGCACGAAGACCCCACCCTCGGGCAGGTCGGGATCGGCCTCTTCCAGCAGCTTGTCACCGGCCTCGGGCAGGGTGGGGTCGCAGAAGACGATGACCCAGCCCTTGTTGGTGAACTTGTTGTCGTCGGCCAGGGCCTGGGCGAAGGCGGGCATGGCCTCCTTCTTGTCGAGCTGCCGCAGCTCGGGGCGGGCCTGGTAGGTGTCCACGCATTCGACGAATTTGGCCTCGATGGGGCCGGACATGGCGGCTTCGACCGCCTCGTGGCACTTCTCGTGGCGCTTGCGGCTGCCACGGTCGCAGATCTCCACCTTGGCGTTGTTGGTGAAGCTGGACCACAGGTTGCGGGTGGACTCACCCTTGTAATGAATCGCCTTTTCGCGGTAGACCGTGGCTTTTTCCTTGAACTTCCGCGTCTCGGCGATCTGGCGGTCGAGCTGGACCAGGGTCTGCTTCAGCTCGTTTCGGGCCTCGTCGCGTTCGACCTCGGCGGTGGAGAGCTGGCTGCGCAGGGTCTCCAGCTCGGTCTTCATGGCCTGCCAGCGCTTGGTGGCCTCGGCCTTCTTCTTCTCGTCCACCAGCTCTTTGGCCTCGAATTCGGCCAGGGCGGCCTCTTTGGCCTCGAGCTCGGTCTGCAGCTCCTCCACCCGACGCTGGGCGCCCATGGCCTTGGTCTCGCCGTCCTGGATCAGCTCGTTGCAGATCTCGAGCAGCTCTTCTTCGGTGAGGCGCTCCTTGATGACCTTGGTGGCGGCGGCATCCCCGAACTTGATGTCGTCGAGGGTGTCCTCGTCTTCAAAGAGGCCACAGCCGGTCAGGGCGAAGGCGACAAGAGCGATGTGCAGCGGTTGTGCGCGCATTTTCGATCCAACGAGAGGCGGGGCCCGAGGGGCATAACCCCCCTGGCCCCGCCCTTGCGCCGCCGATTTGCGCGGCAGAGAGCCCAGGCTCAGTCGCCCAGCACCACATAGAGGCTGCTGCGCTGCAGCGTAAGCTCGCCGCCGGTGGGCAGAACGCCGACCAGCACGAGCTCGAGCATGACCACCTCGTCGCCGGGGCCATCGACGGCCTCGCCGCGGATATCCAGGGTGAAATCGGTGGTATCGCCCGAAGCGACCCCGTAGTAGGCCTCGGGGCTGACGCTCTGCACGATGCCCAGGTCATCGCCATAGACGTCCAGGCGGATCTCGTCGAAGGTGGCGCCGTCCACCAGGCCCTGCACGGCGTTGGTGATGGTGTTGCGGAAGGTGCTGCTGGCGCCATTCCAGGTGACCACGGCGGCCTCGGTGGTGCCGTTGCCGTCCATGTCGCCATAGGAGGAGGTGCCGACGGCCACCGCGTTCATCTGGCTCACGTTGAAGTAGCTGGAGCCATAGAGCAGCACGCCCACGCCGATGACCCGGGCGTTGATGCCGTTCAGCGCGCTGATCGCGCTGCTCATGCCCGCCGGGTAGCAGCCGCCGGGGCTGCCATAGCCGGCTTCGGGGTCGCGGAAGGGGGCGTCGGTGGCGTAGATGATGATGGGCAGGGTGCCGTCGCGGAAGCCCATGCCGCCCAGGGTTCCGGTGCCGGGCACCGCGCTGTTGTAGATGCCCGAGGCCGCGCCGCCATAGGCATCACCCGAGTAGGCGATGAAAGGCGGCACATCCGAGGTGCTGTCGACCCTGCCGTTGCAGTTCATGTCATAGCCATTGCCCGTGGCCGCCTGGTAGAGGGCCTCCACCGTGGACTCCTCCTGGTCGCCGCCCGAGTGGATGGGGACGCTGTTGAGCACCGACTGCACGCTGCTCAGGCTGGAGGTCTGCTGCTGCCGCAGCTGGAAGGGCAGGTCGCCATAGGACCCGAAGCTGGAGGTGGGGTAGTCGTCGTAGGTGGCCACCCCAAAGGTGATGTCGGGGATCACGGCGGCGAGGTCGGTGGTGATGCTGGCGAACTCGCTGGCCATGGCCTGGGCGAGGCCGGACATGGAGCCGGTGGTATCCAACAGGAAGGCCACGTCGGCGTACTGGTACTCAGCGGTGAAGGAGAGCGTGTATTCACCGTTGCCGCCCTCGTTCACCGGCAGGCAGTCGGCGGCTTCGATTGCGGTGCCCACCTGGGTGGCGGTCTTGATGCCGGTGGGGTCGTCGCTGGCCACCGAGATCTCGCCGGCAAAGGCGCCGGTGGTGAGCGGGGTCCAGACCACCTCGACCGTGTCGCTCTCGCCGGGCAACAGCTCCAAGGGCAGGTCGGGGAGGTCGTCCAGGCCGAAGCCGGTGCCGGCCTGGCTGATGTCGCTGACGGTGAGCATGGCGGTGCCCACATTGGTCATGGTGACGGTGAGCGCGCTGTTGCAGGCGGCCGGGAGATCGCCGAAGTCCCAGGCGCCCGGGGTGACCTCCAGGGCGGGGGTGCCGGCCAGGCCCAGCAGCTCGACGGGCACGGTGGGCTCGTCGGCGTCGTTGCTCAGCACATTCACGATGGCGCTGTCTTCGGTGGAGTCTTCGGGCACGAAGGCGACGTCCACCCACATCTCCTCGCCGGGGCTCAACACGCTGGGAAAGACGCCGCCGTTGATGATGAAGGTGCCCGCACCTTCGAGCTGGGCGCTCTCCACCCGCAGATCGTCGGTGCCATCGTTGCGGATGCTGAAGTTCTTGACCTCGCTGTCGCCGAAGGCCACGCCGGGCCAGTAGAGCTGCAGGGGCTCTACGGTGATCTCGGGGCCCGATTCTTCGTTGACGTCCTTGCCGGGGCTGAGGTCGTATTCGGAGCATCCGACCAGGGCGGTGGTGGCGAGACAGATCAAGAGGCGGCTGCGCATGGAAACTCCGGAGGCCGGCGTGGAGCGGTCGACCAGCGTACACGACTTTCACAGAATCGCCTCACTCTGAGTGATTTCATGGCTGATTCCATGCCCCCTGGCCCGCCCGCGGGGCCGCCTCGATAGATCGGCGCGTGCCCCGCATCTTGATCTCCGCCGCCGAAGCCTCGGGTGACCTGCTCGCGGCGGCCCTGGTGTCGGCCCTCGGCCCCGATTGGGAGGCCTTCGGCCTGACCGGCCCCGCGATGCGCGCAGCCGGCGTGCGGTCCTTGGCCCCCATGGAGGCGGTCACCGCCATGGGCCTGGTGGAGGTCGCTGCCCGCCTGCCGGCGATCCTGCGCACCCGCCGGCTGCTTCAGGCCGCCATCGACGCCGCCGCAAAGGCGGGCGACCTGGCGGCGGTGGTGCTGGTGGATGCCCCCGATCTGCACCAGGCCCTGGGACGCCGCGCCCGGGCCCAGGGCCTGCTGACCGTGGGCTATGTCAGCCCCCAGGTCTGGGCCTGGCGGCCGGAGCGGGTGGGGGTGGTGGCGGCGTCCTATGATGCGCTCATGTGTCTTTTCGCCTTTGAACCTGAACTTTACGCTGGCGTGGCCGATGCTGCGGGCTGTGCCGTGCGCTTTGTCGGCCACCCCTTGCAGGACCGGCTGCCCGCCCGCCGGGCCGTCGATGTCCACCACTACGCGCTGCTGCCGGCCTCTCGGCCCCAGGAGCTGCGGCGCCACCTCGGCCCCTTCCTGGCGACGGCGGCGCGCCTGATGGCCGCCCGCCCCGACGCCCGCTTCTCGTTGCGGCTGCCCCCGGGCTTCCGGGCTGCCCGCGGATCTGCCCGCCGGCGTCACGCGGGTGGAAGGGTTGGAGGCGCTGGCGGACTGCCGGGCTGCCCTGAGCAAGTCGGGCACCGTGACGCTGGAGCTGGCCGCCATGGGCGTGCCCCAGGTGGTGGCCCACCGGGTACATCCCCTCACCCACGCCGTCGGCAGCTGCCTGGTCACCGGCGTGAAGCACATCGCCCTGCCCAACATCCTGGCAGGGGCCGAGGTCGTGCCCGAATACCGTCAGAGCCTGGACCCCGACGCCCTCTGCGCCGCCTTGCTGGCCCTGCCGGATCCGCAGCCGGTGCCGCTGTCCGCCTTGGGGCCGCCGGGGGCCAGCGAGCGGGCGGCCGCGCTGATCCGCCACCTGGTTCAGGAGCGGGCGGCGGGGGCCACCTCCACCCGGGCGTCGTTGTAGCAGGCCCCTCCGCCCAGATCGGCGGTGGTCTGGGGGATCAGGGCGTTGCTGGTGGCGCCGTTGACGGTGTGGTGGGCCCACAGCCCCTTGGGAAGAAGCACCACGCCCGGCCGCAGCGTCGGGTCGATGGACAGGCCGCAGACAACCTCACCCAGCTCGTTGAAAATGCGCACCTGCTGTCCATCTTCGAGCTTCCGTTCTGCCGCGTCCGCCGGGTGCATGCCCAGGCGCGCCGGGCCCTTGTCCAGCTGGCCAAAGGTGGAGCTGGTGCGCGCGGCCACCGCCGGGGAGATCAGCGCCAGGGGCGCGTTCTTGCTGCCTGGGTCCGGCTGGTAGCGGTAGAGGCCCAAGGGCGCTTCGGCGTCCAGATTCGCGGGCAGCAGGTGGATCTTGCGATCCGGGGTGGCCGGCCAGACATCCACAAAGGGCAGGGGCGCCTCTCCGCAGGGCGGGGCGGCCCGGCCGGTGGCGTCCAGCTCGGCCTGGATGCGGGCACCATCGGGGTGGGCGGCCACCAGGCGCCGGGCCAGCCCGTCTGCGTCGCGCACATCGCCCGGCCGGGACAGGCCCAGGCGGTCGGCCATGGCCACGAAGACCTTGGCGTTGCTGCGGGCCTCGCCCGGGGCGGGCACCACCGGACGCAGGCGGTTCAAGCTCAGGCCGCCATAGCCCCGCGCAAGGTCGTCCTGCTCCAGGAAGACCGGCGCGGGCAGGACGAGATCGGCCATGCGGGCCGTGTCGGTCATCACCGCGTCGTGCACCACGGTGAAGAGATCCTCGCGGGCCAGGCCCCGGCGCACGGCCTCCTGGTCGGGGCAGGTGGCCAGGGGGTTGCCGTCGTAGACCCACAAGACCGCGATGGGCGGCTGGGTGGCGGGGGAGAGGGCCTGGCCCAGGCGGCTCAGGTTGATGATGCGGGTGGGCGCCTCTTCGGCGTCGGCGGCAGCGGCCGCATCGAAGGACCATGCGGCGGAGCTGCTCATCTGGAAGCCGCCCCCGCGCTGGCCGAGAGGCCCCCACCACCGCCGGCAAGGCGGATGGCGGCGGTCGCGCTGCCGCCGTTGCGGTTGCGCTCGGGGCCCAGCCGCAGCGCACCAGGGCGGGGCGGATGGTGGCCCAGAGGGTGCCCAGGCGCCGCAGATCGGCCACATCGACGCCGCACTCCTGGGCCGCCGCGTCCAGGGACCAGGCGCTCGCCCGCTCCCGCAGCCCCACCACCCCGGTGCAGTGCCGGGCCAGAAAGGCCTCGTCGGCGTGGCCTTCCGAAAAGAGCCAGTGAATCAGGGCCAGCGCCAGGGGCAGGTCCGTGCCGGGGCGCACCGGCAGGTGCAGATCGGCGTCGGCCGCCAGCCGCGTTCGCACTGGATCCACCACCACCAGCCGGGCCCCCGCCTTGCGGGCCACCCGAATCTGCTTGAGCAGGTGGATGCTGGTGGCCTCGGGGTTGCAGCCCCACAGCAGGATCAGCCCGGCATGGGCCACATCCTGCAGGGCTCCGCCGGGCATGCGGCCATAGAGGCCCCGCTGGGCAGCCGAGCTGGGGGCGGCGCACAAGGTGCGGGCGAGGCGGCTGGCGCCCAGGCGCCCAAAGAGCCGGACATCAAAGCCCCCCTCGCTGAGCATGCCGTTGCTGCCTCCATAGCTGCAGGGCAGCACGCTCTGCGCCCCATGGGCCTGGCTGGCGGCCTGGATGGCTGCGGTGGCCCGATCCAGCGCCTCCTCCCAGGAGATGGGCCGGAACTGGCCGCTGCCCTTTGGGCCGCAACGCAGCAGGGGCTGGAGCAGGCGCTCGGGACAGTCGAGGTGGGGGCCCATGCGGGCCACCTTGGCGCAGATGAACCCCTCGGTCAGCGGTGCGCGGCGATCGCCGTGAATGGACACCACGCGCCCGTTCTCAACCTCAACCGACAGGGTGCATGCGTCGGGGCAATCCAGGGGACAGGCGGTGGCGTGACGGGGCATGGCGGGGCTCCAACCGGGCTGTCGCTCCCTACCCTCGCGCCGCCTCTTTCACCCGCAGGACGAGCTTGCCCAGCTCCAGCGCCAGCAGGGGGGTGATGCCGCTCAACACGGCCAGGCCGACATCGCCGGCGCGCAGGGGGGTCAGGTGCAGGGCCAGGGCGAAGGGCGGCAGCAGGTGGATCAACACCTGGGCCAGGGCGCTGAAGGCGACGGCGAGCAGCAGCCAGCGGTTGCGACCCAGGTGACGCCAGGCCGCGGCGCGGGGGGAGCGCAGGCCAAAGGCGAGCACGACCTGGGCCACCACCAGGCTGGTAAAGACCAGATCCCGCGCGGTGTCCAGGTCCCGGGCCTGGCTGGCCCAGGCGAAGAGGGCGGTGCAGGCGACCCCCTCCACCAGGCCCACCGCCACCACGCGACGCCACTGGGGAGCACCCAGGATCTCCTCGCCCGGGGGGCGCGGCGGGCGCTTCATCGTGTCCTCGGCGGGCGGGTCGAGGGCCAGCGCCAGGGCCGGGGCGCCGTCTGTCACCAGGTTGATCCAGAGCAGCTGAAGCGGCAGGACGGGCAGGGGCAGCCCGATGGCCAGGGACAAGGCCACCGTGCTCAGCTCGCCCAGGTTGCCCGCCAGCAGGTAGATCACGACCTTGCGGATATTGTCGTAGACCGCCCGGCCCTCGCGGACGCCGTGGATGAGGGTGGCGTAGTTGTCGTCGGCCAGGACGAGGTCGGCGGCCTCGCGGGTGACCTCGGTGCCGGTGCGGCCCATGGCGATGCCCACATGGGCCCGGCGCACGGCGGGTGCGTCATTCACGCCGTCGCCGGTCATGGCCACCACCGCCCCCCGGTCGGACCAGTCCTGGATGATGCGCAGCTTGTCGGAGGGATCGGCGCGGGCGTAGACGCGCCCGGTGGGATCCTCACCCGGCAGCAGCAGCCCGACGGAGCGCGCGATGGCCTCTGCGGTGCTCTGCTGGTCGCCGGTGATCATCACCGTGGTGATGCCCGCGCTGCGGGCTTCGGCCACGGCTTCGGCCACCCCGGCGCGGGGCGGATCGAGGAAACCAAGCAGGCCCAACAGCGTGAGTTGTTCGGGTTGATCGCCGTCTCCGGTCCCCATCGCCACCGCCAGCACCCGCAGCCCGGCGGCCCCCATGACCTCGGCCCGCTGGCGCCAGGCCTCCACCGCGGCTTCATCCAGGCTGGCATCGGCGATCAGCACCTCGGGCGCGCCCTTGATGCGCCACAGACCGTCGCTCCGGCGCACGGCCATGCGCCGCAGGTCGGCGTCAAAGGGCTGGTGGGCCGTTCGGGGCAGGCGGGCCTCCACGTCGGGGCGGTGCAACCCGCGGGCCGCGCCCAGGGCCAGGATGGCCAGCTCGGTCGGGTCTCCGGTGCCGCTGGGGTCCTCTGGGCTGGCCCCGGGGGCCAGCTCGGCGTCGCAGCAGGCCACGGCGGCAGCCAGCAAGGCGGCCTCGTCGGGTCCATCCAGCTGGCTCAGCGCCATGCGCCCCCGGGTGAGGGTGCCGGTCTTGTCGGTGCAGATCACGCTGACCGACCCCAGCGTCTCGACCACGGGCAAGCGCCGCACCAGCGCCTGTCTTGCCGCCATGCGACGGACGCCCACCGCCTGGGCGACGGTCACGACGGCGGGCAGGCCCTCGGGCACGGCGGCCACCGCCAGGCTCACCGCCACCATGAAGAGCTCCAGCAGCGGCGTGCCCCGCAAGGCCAGCAGCCCGGCGGTCAGCGCGACCACCCCCAGGCTGAGCATCAACAGCACCCGGCTGAGGCGGGCCAGGCGCGCCTGCAACGGCGTGTCGCCGGGCCGCGCGGTGGCCAGCAGGTGGGCGATGTGGCCCATCTGCGTGTCCATACCGGTGGCCACGACCTCGGCCTCGCCGGTGCCAGCCGCCACCGCCGTCCCCATGAAGACGAAGTCCTGGCGGGCATATAGGGGGGCGTCGGACGCACTTTGAAGGGTGGACTTGCGGACCGGCTCGCTCTCTCCCGTGAGGGCGGCCTCTTCGGTCATCAGGGCGTGGGCGTCCACCAGTCGGGCGTCGGCGGTACCCGATCGCCGGCCTCCAACAGCAGCCGATCCCACCACCAGCGCTGTCGCGGGCAGCAGCCGGGCCTGCCCGTCCCGCCGCACCCGCGCCCGGGGGGCGGTCAGGTCGCGCAAGGCCGCCAGGGCGCGTTCGGCCCGGTGCTCCTGGGAGAAGCCCACCACCGCGTTGGCCACAAGAATGGTCAGAATGGCGGCAGCGTCTATGCGCTCACCCAGGGCGAGCGAGAGGGCGGCGCCCACGAAGAGCAAGGCCACCAGCGGGCTGTTGAATTGGTGCAGCAAGGTGCGCCAGGCCGGCGTACCGGCCTCAGCCTGCAGGCGGTTGGGCCCGTCGCGTGCCAGGCGTAGCCGGGCCTCGTCTTCGCTCAATCCGGCTTTCAACGGCTTCCCGGTCCGAGGTCAAGATCGCGGGCCGGCCGGGGCCGATGTCGGGCCCCAGCTTGGGAGCTCGACGTCAGTGAAAGCCTCGGGACCCGTCGTCATCCCAGAGGTTGCGCCGGCCGCCGTCGGGGCTCCCGTCATTCCAACCGCTGACGGCGCTGCCTGCGCCCTGTCCGTCGCCGTCGCTGTCCTCGTCGTCGTCTTCCTGTTGTGTGTCGCCGCCTCCAAGGGCCCGCTCGGCGTCGCTGACCCAGCCATCGCCGTCGTCGGGATAGGCGGCCGACAGGGTGGAGATGGCCTCCACCAGCCCATCGTGGAGGGGGTCGCCCGGCACGATGGAGACATCGTCTCTACCGTTGATGCCGAGGGCTTGGGCATTCAACCAGCCCGGACCGCCCAGCTCGACCACGATGAAGCCGCCGTCCACCTGCAGCTGATTTGCGGCGATGTCCACGGCCGGCAGGTTCAGCTCTGCCATCAGACGGCCGCCCGCGGGTGCGGCGCCGTCGAGCAGCAAGGGTCCGGCTGGGTCCAGGTGAAGGCCGCACCAGGTGCCGCCGGGAGCCTGCAGCAGCACGGGATCGATCAGGTCCAGGCTGCCCTCGATGGGCATCGCCACCTCTGCGCCGTCACAGGCGACGAAGCGGAGCTCTTCGACCGTTAGGCGGGCGCCATCAAGGGTCAAGCCATGGGCCGGCGCCACCGCCACCCGCATCTGGCCCGGATTGCCCACGATCGTGCCGGGATCTGCGCTCAGGCAGGCCGGCGCCGACAGGGCAAGCAGCAGGGGGCAACGGGTCCTCACGCGGTCTCCTTCTGTGTCGCCACGGCCGATAACGGGAAAAGCTGCACGTTGAGCTGAAAGACCTGATCGGCATCAGGGATGCGCCGGTCGCAGCGGTCGAGGAAGCGCTCCAGGAAGGACGCGACCTCGGCTTTCAGCTCTGCGATGTCCTTGCTGGGGACCGCGACGGTGACCGCGCCCAGGTGACGCTGATCGGGGTGGCTGCCGCCGATGGAGGCCCGGGCGCGGTCGATCATGCCCTGGTGGTAGTTGTGGGCAGCGAGCCCGGCCACCTCGTGGGGCGTGGCGATGGTGACCTCCGCCACGTGCACGGCGCCGTCCTTGCGCCGCACCAGCAGGCCCAAGGTGAAGAGGGTGTCCAGGGCGGCCTGGGCGTCCTTGCGGCTGATGGGGGGGTGCAGGGTGCGGGCGATCCAGTCGGGGTCTGCGCGAAAACTGTTCAGGGTGGCCAGCTCCCGGATGGCGGGCAGGTACCAGGAGGACAGGTAGCGAAAGGACTCGCCCTCCAGCTTGCGCGCGGCTTGGAAGCGCTGCGTGCCCGCGATGCGCTCGAAGACCAGGTTGCGGTCCTCGGTGGCGTCGGCACCATCCAGCTCGACCAGCAGCCGGAAGAAGCGAGCTTCTTCGTCGTTGAGGCCGGTGGCCTTGATGAAGCCCTCCATCGACGCCGCCGTCAGGTTCCGCTTGCCCTGGCAGACCAGCAGCAGCAGGCTCGGGCTGCGCTGCCCGGCGAGCCGCGCGAACATGCGATGGCTGAAGCGCGGATTGCATGCCTTCTTCCAATCAAACCAGTCCGAGAGCCACTTGCGGTGGTCCAGGTAGCTGAAGAGGTCGGGGCGGTCGGGCTGGGGTGTCATGGGGACCTCGGGCTCTCGTCGCACTGTATCCGAAGGCCGCCGTTGGATACGGAGGCTGTGCACCCAAGAGCCCATTCCTGAAGCGACTTCGCGTATCTCTCGCTGAGAACGCTTCCCGAGGTCCAAGTGGCGTCGGGATACACTGCTGCCGTCCGTGGGGGGCATGATCCTCCTGCGGCCCAGCTCGGGACGCACTGCCCAGGTGAAACCATGTTCCACAAGATCAGGCTGCTCGGCGGCCTCGTCCTGCTGACCGCCACCCCCGCCTGCTTCTCGGGCGCCGACAATAGCGCCGGCGCCCGCGTTCCCGGCAACTCCGCCATGCGGGCCGCCGCCTCGGGCTCCGATGAGGACAGCGACAGCGACAGCGACAGCGACAGCGACAGCGACAGCGACAGCGACAGCGAGGATGGCGACGAGGACGAGGACGAGGACGAGGACGAGGACGAGAGCGAGGACGAAGAGGAAGACGACACCGCCGACGAGGACTGAAGGCTCGGGGTTGGAGCGCGGCGACGGGCCGCGCCCCAACCTCTCAGCCACGGGGGACCCTGTCTGTCCCAATGAGCCCGCCCTGCCTTGCCCGCCCTGCCTTGCCCGCTGTGGCCGCGCTCCCGAAGTCCAGCTCGACCCACCTGAAGACCCGCCCCACACGCCCATCCACAGCGAGCGGATCTGCGGCCTGGGTCGGGTGCGGGCCGGAGGCCTGGTCGCGGGATTCAGGCCCGCTCTCCACCTGGAGGGCCTGCCCCTCAGCCTGCTGGGAGAGCGGTCCTTTGGCCGGCGCAGCCTGGGCACCGACCAGAGACCTCTTGCGGCCGCCGCGTTAGAGGATCGGTTGATCCTTTGGAATGGCCCCTCGCTGCCTGCGAGGGCGCGCCGGTGTGGGCCGGATGGACCTGGGCGCCCGGCGCGAGGTGCCGCAGCGCAGCAGCCTGGGGGTCGAGATCAGCCCGGTGGCCGGCGTCGGCTTCTCGGCCTCCGGTCGGTTGCCCTTCGTGCCCGGCGGCCGCGGGGGCGACATCTTCGTCCCGACCCACGTCTGGTTCTGAGGCCGGATTAGGGGCAGACCCGCCCCCCACCGGTGTTGCAGACCCATGCGCCGCGCCCTCCTCGCCCTGCTGCTGCTGCTGCTGTTCCTGGCCTTGGGCTATGGCGGGCGGAAGGCGATCAGGGCGGGAATGGGCACGCCGGCCGGCTGGATCCGGGTGGCCCTGGTGGCCATCGCGGATGCCTGGCTGGTGCCCGATGTCGACATCGACGGCATCACCCTCGTGGACGCCAGCACCGTGCGGCTGGAGGGCCTGCGCCTGCACGCGGACGGGGTTGAGGTGCTGCACTGCGAGGGCGTCGTCGTGGCCTTTGGCCAGCTGCCCGAGAGGGGCAAGCCCCTGCGCATCGCCAGAATCGAGCTGGACCGGCCCGTGCTCACCCTGAAACGCCGGCCGGGCATGGCAGGCTGGCGGCCCATCGGCTTCGACCCCCTGCTTGAAGCCCGCTTGCTGCAGGCCCCCGACAGCCTCGCGCCCGAGCTGCGCCCCAGCGAGGTGCTGGACCTGCGGCTGCTCCAGATTCGCGATGGTGTGCTTGTCTTCGACGATGGGGCCTCCCCTCCCCTGCGGCTGGACGGCATCTCGATGGACCTCGCGGCCAGCCCCGCCATCGGGCCGGAAGGCCAGGAAGGACACCGGGCCGCCTTCAGCCTGGGCCAGCCCCCCGGTCTCAGCCTGAAGGCCGGCGGCTGGTTCGATCTGGACGAGCAGGTGCTCAGCCTGGACGAGGCGAGCATCACCCTGGACCTCTCCGATGCGGCCGCCGTGGCCCGGCTCACCCCGGGGGCCCGTGAGGCGGCCGAGCGCCTGGGCCTGCGGGGGCAGCTCCAGAGCCAGCTGACCGGCCACCTGGAGCTGAAGGCCTTTGAGCGCAGCAGCCTTCAGCTGGACGCCCTGGTCACGGGGCTGCGGGTGGAGCTGGGCGATCTGCGGCTGCCCATCGACGCGGGCGCCTTGAAGGCCCGCCTGCACGAGGGCCGGGTCACCCTGTCCGAAGCCCGGCTGCAGCTGCCCGGCGGCAGCGCGCGGCTGAGCCAGGGGGAGGTGGCCATCGAGGGGCGAGAGTTCGCGCTGGCGGCCGATTGGGCGCTGGACCAGCTCCCGCTGCACGAGCTGATCGCCGGGGGCAGCTTGAATACCAGCGTGGCCACGGGCAGCGGGCGCGTCTTCGTCTCCAGCCAGGATGCCGCGGTGGGGCTGACGGTCCAGGGCCTGGCGGTGGGCCCCCCCGGCGAGGCGCCGGCGCTGCAGCTGGCGCGCGGGCAGGTCTCCAACGCCCGCCTGGGTCTGTCGCCCCACCCCCTGAAGATCGGCGAGGTTGCTCTTCAGGGGCTCATTCTCGACCTGGTTCCCAGCCATGGCGGGCTGCGGGGCATACCCAGCCCCCGGCCAGATCCCCGCGTGTCGGTGCCAGACCCCACAGCCGCCTCTGCCCCCGCCTGGATGCGCCTGCTGCAGGTGCAGCGCGTCCTGGTGGAGGGCAGCACCCTGCGCCTGCCTGTCGGGGGAGGCAGCTTTGGCCTGGTGGGCCTGGGGGTGGAGCTGACGGGCTTTGGAGTCGAGGAGCAACCCACATTTTCGGCCAGCTTGAACCCAGGAGGCGGCACCCGGGGCAGCGCCAGCGGGCGCCTGGATCCGACGCGCCTGCGCCTGCACCTGGACCGCATCGGGGTGGCGGGGCCCCTGGGCAGCGCTGGCCTCTCGGGCCTCTTTCCGCCGGGCACCCGCGAGCTGGTGGCCAGCCTGCTGCCGGCCGGAGACCTGTCCGTCGAAGGCAGCGGGGCGGTGGGCCTGAATGGCGGCGGCCTGGCGCTGGGCCTGGACGCCCGCATCCGGGGGGGACGGGCGCGGCTGGTGGGCTTGAACCTGCCGGTGGATTCGGGCAAGGCGCGCTTCGACCTGGCAGGCGGCGACCTCGCCTTTGCGGGGGTGCACCTCGAAGGCGCCCAAGGCAGCCTGGATCTACCCGCCCTGGCGCTGGACGCCGGTGGTCGGCTGACTGGTGCCTGGGTGGCTTCGGGCCTCGACCTCAAGCAGCTGCGCAGCGACGGCGGCACGGCCCTGGGTGAAGGACGCCTGTCCTCCAGCGGAAAGCTGGCGGGCACGGTCTCCGGTGGGGATCTGCAGGGCCTGTCGGTGGTGGACGCCAGCCTGACGGTGGAGGGGGGTCCGCGGGGGCAGATGCGCTGGACCGCGATCAACCTCAACCTGGCGGCGGCGCCGGGCGGCCAGCGCCTGGACCTGCGGGTGGCCGGACCCGGCGGCGGCCAGCTCGACCTGTCGGGGTCGCTGCCCCCAGAGCGCGCGCTGTTGCGGGTGGACAGCTTGAGCTTGAGGGCGGCTGCGGCGGGAGAAGGCGCCGCCATCCTGCCCCTGGGACTGCGGTCCACCCTGGGCGCCCTGTCGGCGGGGGCCTTGCGAGCCCGGGCCAGCGGGGGCCTGCACCTGTCCGACCCGGTGGGCGCCTCCACCTTGTCGGGGGTGGTCGAGCTGGAGGACGGCGCCATGACCTGGGGCGACTGGCGGATCGGGGCGGTGGGCGCCACCCTGCCGTGGAAGCTGTCTGGGGGCGAGATCCGCGTGAATGAAGGCCGGGTGGATGTTCTTGGGTCATCGATCAGCCTGCCGTCGGCGCGCTGGTCGCTGGTGCAGGACCGGGGCGCCCTGGAGTGGGAGGCCGCGGATCTGCGCCTGGACCAGCTTCAGCCCGCGGGTGGATCGGCCCGGGCCATCGGCGGGCTGCTGCAGGGCCAAGGCACCGTGGACCTGGGCATGGACGAAGACGGGCTGCTGGTGCGAGAGGGCGCGGGTCGGGTGCAGGTGTCCCAAGGCCGCCTGCTGCCCCTGCCCCTCTTCTCTGCCCTCAGCGAGAAGGCGGGCGGTGACCGGGGTGCCGGGGACGACGCCTTGGAGCTGCGCTTTGCCCTCTCGCCCCGGGCCCTGCAGATCGCCGCCCTGGACCTCGATCTGGGGCCGGTGCGCTACCATGGGGTGGGCGAGATCCGCTACAGCGGTGGCCTGGACCTGGACTTTGACGCCCGGCGCGACCACAAGGGGGTGGCCGACCTCGCCGCCCGCCTGGTGGCCTGGACGGTGGGGGGCAGCCTGGACGCGCCGCGGGTGCAGGCCCGGCCCATGGGGGTGGACACCCGCACCTTCTCCCAGAAGGGCGACCCCGGCGATGCCATGGACGATCTGAGCGATGAGCGCCTCGACGAGCTGGCCACCCCGGCCGACCGCGCGCCGGCAGCCAGGAAGCGGCCCGACCTGGACATCGACCTGGACGACTTCGACGGCTTTCAGTAGGCCTGCCGGTCTCGGGGCCTGCCGGGCTATGGCGCCCGGATGCGCCGCAACACCCTGCTGCTGCTCCTGGTCCTGCTGGTCGTGACGGCCGGCCGGCTCTGGCTGTCGGGGCAGGTGGAGCTGTCCGAGGACGAGGCCTACTACTGGGTGTGGAGCCTGCATCCGGCCCTGGGCTACCTGGACCACCCGCCGGGTATTGCCGCTCTGATTTGGCTTGGAACGCTTGTTTTCGGCGATACCGAGGTCGGTGTGCGCCTGCTCTCGGTGCTGCTGGGAACCGTCACCGTGGGCCTGGGCCTCAGCCTGGTGGACCGCCACCGCAGCACCCTGGCCCTGGCCCTGCTGTCCATGCCGCTGCTGTCCCTGGGCGGCTTGTTGGCCACCCCGGATGTGCCCCTGGTGGCCTGTTGGGCCCTGGGGCTGTGGGCGGCGGCAACGGAGCGCTGGTGGCTGCTGGGCCTCGCAGCGGGTCTGGCCATGCTCAGCAAATACACGGGCCTGCTGCTGCTGCCCCTGGTGCTGGCGGCCCGACCGGCGGATCTGAAGACCCGGGGCCCCTGGCTGGCGGCTGCCCTGGCCTTGCTGCTCTACCTGCCCAACGCGCTGTGGAACCTCGCCCACGACGGGCTGTCCTGGCGCTTTCAGCTCGACCATGTGGCCGAAGGCGGCTCGGGCCTGGAGCTGCTGCTGGCCCAGGTCGGGCTGGCGGGGCCGCTGCTCTTTGTCGGGCTGGTCCTGGGCTGGACGGTGGGGCTGAAGGGCGACCGGGTCGCGCGGCTGTGTTGGACCACCAGCCTGCCCTTGCTGCTCTTGGCGGTGCTGTCGGGAGGAGAGGCGAACTGGGCCGCCCCCGCCTTGTTTTCGGCGACGGTGGGTCTGGCGCGCTCCGCAGCGACCCGCCCCAGATTCGCGCGCGTGATGGCGGCGGGGGCCGGCGTGAACCTGCTGCTGTCGGGGGCCTTGCTGCTGCAGCTGCTGCACCCCATCGCCGACCTGCCCATCGACCCCCGCGACCGGCTGTCGGGCGGGCGCACCCTGGGTCAGAGCGTGGCGGCCTGGGGTGAGGCCTCGGTGTGGACCGCGCGCTACCAAGAGGCCGCCCTCATCCACTTCTACGGTGGGGTGGAGGCCCGGGCCTGGCCGGGGCTGGGGCGGCCCGACCAATATGACCTCTGGGAGAGCCCCTTGCCCGAGCGGGGGCTCTTTGTGCGGGTGTGGCGGGCCAATGCCCGGTTGGCCCTGGACGACCTCGGCTATGAGCGCGGGGCGCCCAATATCGTATCGGCGGCCGTCTCCACCACCGACCCACCGGCCACCGCCCGGTGGCCCGCTGGCAGGTCTACGAGTTCTGGACACCCCGGTGAATGCCACCGCCCGCCGCCTGCTGGGGGAGTTTCGGCCCCACGCCCCCGCCCTGGCCCTGGCCCTGCTGCTCCTGGCCTTGCATTCGGCGGTGCCGGCCGCCCTGGTGCTGTTGATCGAGCGCATCCTCGACGATGTGTTGATCGCCCGGAATGAAGCGCTGTTGCGAATTGTCGGGCCGGCAGTCGTCCTGCTCTATGGGGCCAATGGCGCCCTGGGACTGGCCCGGGGCCTGCTCACCCGGCGGGTGTCCTGGCAGGTGATCAGCAGCCTGCGCAGCCGGCTCTTTGCGTCCTTGTTGCGGCAGGATGTGGGCTTTCACCAGCGGGCGAGCCCAGGCGCCCTGGTGTCCCGGCTCACCCAGGATGTCGAGAATGTGCAGTATGGCGTGAGCGCCGTGGTGACGGCCATTCAGAAGCCGCTGACCCTGGTGGGCCTGGTGGTGGCGGCGGCGTCGATGAACCCGCGCCTGACCCTGGTGGCGGTGCTGGCATTGCCCCTGGTGGCCTGGCCCATCCGCGCCTTTGGCCGGCGCTTGCGGGCCCGCACGGCCGAGGGCCTGGACAGTCTTGCCGCGCTGAGCGGTCTGGCCACCGAGAGCCTGGGCGGCATCCGCAGCCTGCAGCGGGACGGGGCCGAGACCTGGCGGCAGCGGGCCTTTGACGCCGAAAACCAGCGCCAGGAGCAGCTGCGTTTGCAGGCGATCCTGGCCCGGCTGCTGCCCAGCCCCGTGGTGGAGCTGATCGCAGCCCTGGGCGTGGCCGCGGTCATCTATGTGGGCGGGCAGCAGGTCTTTGCCGGAGAGTTGGAGCCCGGCGCCTTGATCGCCTTTCTGGTGGCCCTGGGGCTGCTCAACGCCCCCCTCAAGGGCCTCAGCGAGATCCAAAGCCTCAGCCAGCGCGCCATCGCAGGGGCCGAGGCCGTCTATGCCGTGCTGGACCGGCCTTCGGCCTTGCCCGACACCGGCAGCCGGGTGCTGGATGTCCCCCACGCCGCCCTCGAATTTCGGGGTGTGCACTTCTCCTATGGCGATGAAGATGTGCTCTGCGGGCTCGATCTCACGGTAGAGCCGGGCCGGGTGGTGGCCCTGGTGGGCGCCTCGGGGGCCGGCAAGAGCACGGCCGCCAACCTGGCCTGCCGGCTCCTCGACCCCACGGCTGGATCGGTGCGCCTGGGGGGCTTCGATCTGCGGGACTGCACGCTCTCGTCCGTGCGCCGGCACATCGCCGTGGTGGCGCAGGAGCCCTTCCTCTTCGACGACACGGTGGCCGCCAACATCAGCCTGGGGCGCCCCGAGGTGAGCCGGGTCGACATCGAGGCCGCCGCCAAGGTGGCCAACGCCCACGCCTTCATCGCGGCCCTGCCCCAGGGCTATGACACCCCGGTGAATGGGCAGGGGCTGCGGCTTTCCGGGGGCCAGCGCCAGCGCATCTGCATCGCCCGGGCGGTGCTGCGCGACGCCCCGGTGCTGGTCTTGGACGAGGCCACCAGCGCCTTGGACGCCGAGAGCGAGCACCTGGTGCAAGAGGCCCTGGACCGCCTGGGCCGGGACCGCGCGGTGCTGGCCATCGCCCACCGCCTGTCCACCATTCGCGGGGCCGACGAGATCCTGGTCCTGGACCAGGGCCGGGTGGTGGAGCGGGGCCAACACGCCGACCTGATGGCCCGCGGCGGCGTCTATGCCGCCTTGGTGGGGCGACAGGGGGGCTGAGTCAAGCGACGATGCCGCCCGGGGAGGGGGCGGCATCGAGGGGGCGGGTCAGGGCGTGGTGGCGGGGGCCTCGGCCTTCTTCTTGTCCGGATCGTCGTCGAAGGACACGTTGCCGGTGAAGAGCTTCTTGAGGGTGTCGAAGGGGGCGCCCGACACCTTGCGCTTCACCACCTCGGTCCAGAGCATGCCGCGCTGGGCGGTGCTCAGGCGGTTGAGGCCGGGCATGGTCCGACAGAAGCTCTGGAAGCTATTCCAGGAGCCCGCGCGGCCATTGGGCGGGAAGAGCAGGGCGGTGAAGCGGTTGCCCGCGTTCTTGACCATGGCCCGCGAGCCGATGAAGGCAAAGGCCGAGCCCAAGGCGCCCGAGATGAGGAACTCGCCCCAGCTCCAGCCCTCGTTGAAGAAGCCGATGTCGGTGAGCTGGTCCACCAGGCTGCCGCTCCAGGCGCCCACGACGCCGCCCAGCAGGCCCCCGATGCCCAGGGACGCAGCGCCCGCCGCGGCCCCCACCAGGCCCGCCTGGGTGAGCTGGAGGAGGTAGTCGCCCAGCCCCTTCTCGCTGAACTGGTTGGACCAGGTGAGCAGGGACTTGGTGGCGTCACCGGCGAGCTTGCCCATGACGCCGGCCGCGAAGCCGGCCACCGCGCCCGCGAGCAGCAGGACCAGGATGCCGCCGCTGCCCACGGTGGCGATGACCAGGGCCGCCACGACGACAAAGACGACGATGCCCACGACCACGGCGGCGAGCACGCTGGCCACGCTGGCGATGGCATTCCAGACCTTGCCCAGCAGGCCCTGCTCCTTGATCTCGGCGGCGGCCTTTTCGGCGGCCGAGCGGACCTCGCCCTGGACCTTGCCCACGGCGCTGTCCATCTCGGCCACGGTGGCCTGCCGCGAGGCGTCCACATCGGCCATGGCCTGGCGCTTGACCTCGTCCACCGTGCCCTGGGCGCCGCTGGCGGCCTGCTGGGCGCTGCTGATGGCACCCTGGGCCAGCTGACCCATGCCCTCGCCGGCCGCGGTGGCCAGCTGGTTGAGCCCGTCGCGCTGGGCCGCGCCCTGGTCGCGGATGGAGGCTGCGGCCTGGCCGGCGGCCTGGCTGGCGGAGGCGAGCAGGCTGGCGACGCTCTGCTGCAGGCCAGACTGGGCGCTGCCGACCGCGATGTCCATCTGGGCGATGCCATCGGCCATGGCCTGGTTCAAGGAGGCGGTGGCCTGGGCCTCCATCTCATCGAGTTCGGCCGTGGCGGTGTCCAGCACGAGCTGGGCGTCGGCCTCGATGGGCGGGTTGTCGATCTGCAGCTCGGACTGAAGGCCCTGCAAGGCCACAGCGTGGTTGGCGGCAAGCTGGCTGGCCGAGGTCACCAGCTGCTGGCCCAGGGCCACGCCGGACTGCTGCACCTGGGCGATGGCGCGGGCGCGGCCGGCTTCGATCTCGGCCAGGGAGCTGGACTCCTGGGTGCCGAGGCTGGCCTGGGCTTCAGAGCCGGCGCTGCGGAGGTGGGCGCGGGCCGTCTCGGCGTTGGCCTGGGCGTCGCCGCGGGCGCGGTCGGCGGCGGCGCGCAGCCCTTGTTCCGCCTGCATCCTGGCGTCGGTCAGGCCCTGGGTGATGGGCTGCACGGCCTGGCTGACCAGTCCGGCGATGGAGCCGCTGCCCCCGGCCAGCTGGTCGGCGGCTGCGCGGGCCTTGGCCCGGATGTCTTCGGCGATTTCTGTCCGACCTCGGCGGCGGCCTGGCGGCGGGCCTCGTTGCGCTTGGCCTCGATGCCGTCGCCACCCCGCCAGCCGGCGGCCAGGCCATTGGCGGCGCTGAGGGCCTGCTGGGCGCGGGTCTCGCCGTCTTGCCGGATGGCGGCCACCCGGCCGCTCCACTCGCCCTGGAAGGCGGCCGCGCCCGCGGCCTGGATCTGCTGCACCTGGGCCTGGGCCGCCTGGAAGCCGGCGTTGACCTCGGCGGTGCGGGTGCCCAGGGCGCCATCGATGCTGCCGATGGCCGCCTGAAGCCCGCCATCTACCTGGGCGATGGCCTCGTCCACGCTGGCCTGGATCTGCCCGCGAAGCTCGCCAAAGCGGGCCCGCACCTGGCCGGCGGCCTGGTCGAAGGAGGCGTTGAGGGTGGCCACCCGGGCCTGGACGGCGGCGTCCACCTGGCCCTGCAGGCCCTGGGCGTGGCTGAGCACACGCTCCTGGCTGGCGGTGGCATAGCTGGCCAGGCCGCCAAAGGACTGGCGCGCGAAGCTGGCCTGCTGTTCGGGGCTGGAGCCCATGCAGAGCTGCCAGACGTCGTTGACGAAGGGATCGTGGGCCGCGACGGGGGTGCCGATGGCCGGGGTCGCGATGGGCCCGCCGGCCTGCTGGGCGCCGCCGGGCGGGGGGCGATGGGGCCGCCGCCGGCGGGGCCGCGCCACTGGCAGCGGGATCGGCGGGGCATCGGCCACAGGATCGGCGGCAGCATCGGCGGCAGGGTCGGCGGCCGGCTCCGCGGCGTCGGGGTCGGCGGGAGGCTCCTCGCCCTCGTCGGCCTTGACCTCCTCCTCCTGCAGCTCGGGGCCGATCTCGGCCTCTTCTTCGGCCTCTTCGGCGACCAGGTCCTGGCCGTCCAGGCCCAGCGCCTGCTCTTCTTCCTGCTTTGCGGTCTCGGTTTCCAGCCCGGCCACATCCTCGGACTGGCCGGCGTCCTGCACGACGTCTACCTCGGGCAGCGCCGCTTGTTCCTGGGACTGCGGGCCTTCTTGGGTGGGGTCCTGGTCGCGGTCTGGGCTCTTGGCCAGCTCGATGGCCTGCAGGGCGGGATCCTGGGTGGGGCTGAGGCCGATCTCGCCGCCCTGGACCTGCTCCTGCTTCTGCTCGGGGACCTCTTCCTGCGCGTTGGAGGCGCCTCCGGCGAGGACCTCGAGGGCGGCGGCATTGCCCCGGCGCTGCAGGTTGGGTGCGGGCGTGGGGCGGGCCTGCGTGGGCGCCGCCTGCTGGACCACCGGTGCTGCCTGCTTCGCCGTCGCCTTCATCGTCGTCTCCACCCACGGTGGTTCGGCCACCATCGATCCGACGCGGCCCTGCACTCCAGAAGAGCTTATCATGCCGCCATGAGCAATATCGAACCGGTAGCAACGCCGCTGATCTCGTCTCGCCGCATCCTGCTGCAAGGCGGCAGCTTCGAGTATCTTGCAGCCAAATTGACCGCTTACGAAGCCCTGGATGACCCGGGCGAACGCAGCTTCACCCTGACCGTTCGGGGGCCCACGCCCGAGGGCTGGCTGCAGGTGGATGTTCCGGCGGATCTGCCGCTCTACCACTTCCACAACCTGGCCTTGTGGCTGCTGGGCCTCAACGGCGAAGAGGCCGTGCCCGAAAGGCTTCTGATCGTGGTGGATGGTCCTGGCGGCTACTGGCTGAAGCCCTGCGGGGTCCAGGGGGGAGAGAGCGTGCTGCATGGCAGCCACGACGATCTTCGGCCCTATGTCTACGATCTGGCTGGCGGAGTCGAATCCCAGGACCCCCGGCTGGCGGCCACGCCCATGTCGGTGTCCTTGGCCTTGATGACCCAGCAGGTGCCCCTGTCCCTGCACCAGCCCGCCCGCGCACCCGCGCCGGGGGGCAGCTTGGAGTTCCGCCCCTTCATCCTGGACAAGCCGGGTGCCAGCCCCCTGATGATGAAGGTCCTTCAGTGGGTCTTTGGCAAGAGCTGAGACGATGGATCCAGACCTCGCCCGGATCGCCGCAGACCGCATGGGTGGCCGCCTGCCCTTGCGGGCTGCCGTGATGGCCGTCGTCGCGCGCATTCCTGTTGGAAGGGTGCTGGGCTATGGCCAGGTGGCGGCCTTGATCGGCAGCCCGCGGGCCGCCCGGCAGGTGGGCTATGCCCTGGCCGCCTTGCGTCCGGAACAGGCCGATCCCGAGGGGCCGGGGCCCATACCCTGGTGGCGGGTGATCCGCTCTGACGGCAGCCTGGCCCACGCGGGTGACCCGGGCCGCCCCCTGTTGCAACGGGCCCTGCTGCAGGATGAAGGCGTGCCCTTCATTCAGGACAAGGTGCCCATGGCGACCCACCAGTGGCGCCCGGGCTGAGCCCCGCCGATCGCCTGCTGGGTAGCCTCTTCTTCGCCCTCTGGCGGCTGGCGGGCTGCCTGGCCTGGCCGCTGCTGCTGCTGCTTCCGGCTGCCCGGCGCCACATCTTGCGGCTGCCCGGGCCCGAGCCCGGCTGGACCTGGGTGCATGGGGCCAGCGCGGGAGAGCACCAGGCGGCGCGCGCCCTGCTGGGGGCCCTGGACACACCGGCCTGGGTGACGGCGAGCTCCTGGCGCACCCCCGTGGCCGGGAGCTTTCCGGCCCCCCTCGACCTGCCCTTTGTGGCCGAGGCCTGGATCCGCCATCACCGGCCAGGGCGGCTGATTCTGGTGGAGGCCGAGCTGTGGCCGGGCTGGCTGGTGGCCTGTCGGCGCCTGGGTGTGCCGGTGGTGGTGGTGCAGGCCCGCGACAGCCGGGGCACGGCACGCTGGAAGGCCCTGCCGCCCTTGTGGCGCTGGTTGAGCGCGGGGCTGCGCTTCTTGCCCCAGGCAACGCTGGGCGATCTCAAGATCGCGGCCCCTCGGCCCCCGCCCTTGTGGCCCCGGGACCGGCCCACCGTGGTGGGTGCGAGCACCCAACAGGGCGACGAGGCGCGCCTGGTGGGGGCCTGGTTGAAGCTGGCGGCGCCCCGGCCCCGACTGGTGCTGGCGCCGCGCCAGCCCGCGCGTTTCGACGCGGTCGCCGCCTGGCTGGCGGGGCGGGGGCTGGCCTTTTCGCGAAGAAGCGCCGGTGCTGGGGCCGAGGCCGAGATCCTGCTGCTGGATGGGCTGGGGGAGCTGGCGGCGGCGCTGGAGTGTGCCGATGCGGCCTTTGTGGGCGGCAGCTTCGACCCCGCGGTGGGGGGCCACAGCCCGGCCGAGGCCTTCGCCGCGGGCTTGCCTGTGGTGGCCGGTCCCCACCGCGGCAGCAACCCCGCGGCCTGGGGTGCCGGCCGGTCCTTCCTCGTTGAAGATGAAGCCAGTGACTTCATCTTCGCGGAGGTGCTCAAGGGGGCCCTGGCTGCGGGTCGGCGGCCTTGTCCCGTCACGGATAGCGCTGCGCGGGTGGTCGCGGCCTTGCCTGCGCCCGTGGCCATCGCCGAGGTGCCGCAGCGTCCCGCGCTGGCTCCCCTGGTGCTCCCGGTGCGGTGGGCGGGCCAACAGCGCCGGGCCTGGCGCGGTCCACCCTTGCGGGCGCCCCTGCCGGTGATCAGCGTCGGCGGTCTGAGCGCGGGGGGCAGCGGCAAGACGCCGGCGGTGGGCTGGCTGGCCGCCCGGCTGCCGGGGGCGTGGGTGCTGGGCCGGGGCTACCGACGGGATCCGGCCGGGCCGACCCTGCGGGTGGGCATGCCCGGTGAGGCGCCCGCCCACGACCTGGGTGATGAGCTGGAGCTGCTGCGACGGCGGGGCATTCCCGTCCTCTCTTGCCCGGACCGCGTCGCCGGCGCGGTGGAGGCCGCCCGCCTGGGGGCCCGCCTGGTGCTGCTGGACGACGGCTTCCAGCACCGCCGGCTGGCCCGGGACTTCGACCTGGTCTGCCTGGATGCCCGGTGGCCGGGGGGCGGTGGACCCATTCCGGTGGGCAGCGCACGCGAGCCGATCTCGGCCTTGGCCCGGGCAGATGGGCTCTGGTTGCACCATGCAGAATCGCAGATTGACTTGGGCGCTTCGATGGCCCGGACGGCGCCGTCCCAACCTCGGGTGCACGCTCGCTTGCATTGGACGGGGCTGCGCGGTCCCGATGGGCTGCAACCCTTCTCGGACCTGTCGGGGCCCCAGCCCGTGGCCCTGGGCATCGCCCGCCCCGAGGCCGTCTTGTGTGGTCTGCTGCGGCGGGGCCTTCACCCCAGCCCCCTGCGCCTGGTGGGCGACCACCGCGCCTTGGGATCCTTGCCCTCCGGCTGCATCCTCACGGAGAAGGACGCCGCGCGGCTGCCTGTGGGGGCCGACGTCCGGGTGATTGAGACCGCGCTGGTGGTGGAGGGGGGCGAGGCCCTGCTCGCGGCCATCGCTGCGAGACTCTGACCGCTCGCCCCGCAAGCCCAGGGGGATAGGCCGGCCCATGCCTGTTGGACCCGCCTATCAGCCCGACCCCCGCTACCCCGACGCCGTGGGGGCCGCCCTTTGGGACAAGGTGCGCCCGGCCGCCTTTCCCAAGGCGCTGTTGCGCTTTCGCAACGATCCGGTTGCCGCCAGCCTGGGGCTGGAGTCCCTGGACAGCGGCGAGTGGATCGACGCCTTCGCGCGCTTCGCCCCCCTGCCGGGCCAGCCGCCGCAGCCCCTGGCCCTGCGTTACCACGGCCATCAGTTCCAAAGCTACAACCCCAATCTTGGCGATGGGCGAGGTTTCCTCTTCGCCCAGCTGCGCGAGGCCGGCAGCGGCCGCCTGTTGGACCTCACCACCAAGGGATCGGGCAGCACCCCGTGGTCTCGCGGCGGGGACGGCCGGCTCACGCTGCAAGGCGCGGTGCGGGAGATCCTGGCCGCCGCGCTGCTGGAGGCCCGCGGCGTGCCCACCTGCCGCATCCTCAGCGTCATCGAGACGGGCGAGCACCTGGAGCGCCACGACGAGCCCTCGCCCACCCGGGCCGGCGTGATGGTTCGTGTGCAGTGGTCGAGTGTGCGCTATGGGAGCTTTCAACGCCTGGCCTGGGAGCGGGACCGCGCCACCATGCAGCGTCTCTTGGATTGGTGCGTCGAAGAGCTCTACCCCGAGCTGGCCGATGCACTGGATCGGCCCGCCGCCCTGCTGGCTGCGGTCAGCCTGCGGGCCGCAGATACGCTGGCCGGCTGGATGTCGGCGGGCTTTGTGCATGGGGTGCTCAATACCGACAATATGGACATCACCGGCGAGAGCTTCGACTACGGGCCCTTTCGCTTCTTGCCCACCTATGACCCCTCATTTGTGGCCGCCTACTTCGACCATGGCGGCCTCTACGCCTATGGGCGCCAGCCCCGGGCCGTCTTCTGGAATCTTCACCAGCTGGCCGAGGCCCTCGGCCTGTTGGGTGAGCCCAACAGCCTCGCCCGCGCCTTGGACGGCTTTGAGGCCCACTACCACCGCCGCTTGCGGGCCCGCACCCTGCACCGGCTGGGCTGGTCTCGGCCGGCGAGACCGCCGATCAGGCGCTGTTGGACACGGTCTTTGAGGCCCTGGCCCGCGCCCGCTTCCCCCTGGACCGCTTCTTCCACGACTGGTATGGCGGCGGGGCGGCCGCAGACCCGGGCGGACGTTTTGGCAGGCTCTATGGCGCCGGGTGGTTTGCCCCCGCCGCCGCCCTGCTGTCGGAACGGGCTCCCCTGAAGCCGGCCGCGGCGGCGGATCCCCACTGGGCCGAAGACGCGCCCGTGAGCTTCGTCGACGACCACACCAAGGCCGTGTGGGCCGCGATCGCGGCGCGCGACGATTGGGGCGCTCTGCATGCCTCGGTGGCCGCCGCCCGGCGTGTGGGCGCCTTGCTCCTGTAGGCATCCGCTCTGATCCGTGGACCTGAAGGTCCACTGTTCCTACTCTCAAACAGGCTTGATCGGTAGACCTGAATATCCATTGATCCTACCCCAGCTCTGCGGTGTGTTTCGACCGTTCCCCGGCTCGTAGACACACGATGAAGCGCGGCCATGCTTGCCGGGACCTGTCGCTGCGATGGGTTGCCGAGAGGGGGGGAGCCTGGCGAGCGGGTCGTTAGTTCTGCCCGGGATCGGAGATCGGCATCATGCGTCGCGGAGGAGCTCCATGACTTCGCGGAAGGGCCTTGCCTTCCTGCGCTTGAGGTTGTGGGTGAGCGGTCCGCCCGTCTGGGCGTTGGACAGGGCCTCGCCGTCTCGCAGCACCCGGTGCCACGATGCGAACGAGGTTGTAGGCAATGAGCCGGAGGACGGCGAGTCTCGACCCAGGCCGTGCTTGACCCAGGCCGGGTGTCCTCGTTCCATTGCGTCGAGGGTCAGAAACAGTCGTTCTCGATCCCCAGTGGGGCGGATGGCGGCCTGCACGCTGGCGTGAGTCTGTTCATGGCAGACTGGTGATGAAGCCGGCATCGATCACGGGCGGCTTTCCGGCCTTGACGATCGCGTTCGCTGACGCCAGACCTGCCGGTAGTCGCCTTCCATGCAGTCGCCCAGCTCGTCGATCCGGCCGAACTGTCGGTGCACCCGGGCCTTGTTGCGGACCTCCTGTCCGGCGTCCCCCGCCCGGCGGGGCGCATCGGTGCCCTGACCCATGACCATGACAGTCGCCGATGCAGCGCGCCCGCATTGCCTTGGCGGCGATGGGGGATCCCCGACACCGCCAGCATCATGAGGTTCTGGATGGTGACGAAGCCAGCATCCACCGAGACGCACTGGACCATGGCACGTCCATAGGCTCGAATCAGCTCCCGGACGAAGCCCTCGAACATCGGCGCTTCGCCGCGATGCGCCGGGATGACCACTGATGCGGCCACCTTGGCGGCAGGCGACGTGCACGGCTCGGAGGGCCTTGACCAGGTGACCTTCCCCGTCGGCCCGGGTCCATGTCCGGCAGCTGAGGTTTCCGCTTGGCATCGGTGACCTTCGTCGCGGCGCCGAGCGCCTCGAGGCGGTCCGACGCGGGACGGCAATGCCGGTGGACTCCGGGTGCTTGAGCTCGCGGTCCGCGCCCAGGCACTTGTCGATACCTGAGATGCCGATCGCAGGGTCCACCTGCATGCGCTTGCTCAGCCGCTCCTGACTTGGTCCACGAGGACCGAGTCAGCCGCGGGGCTCAGCCGCCGGACCGTGTACAACGTCGTGTCCGTGGGCGAGCCGCGCCCGAAGCCCGGCCGACCGCCAGCTTCATGCCCAGGCGCTCGACATCGCGCGCGTGCGGAGCCAACGGTCGGCCCAACACAAAGGTTGGAGCCCACCAGCTTGTGAACCCCGCGGGCTTGCGGGGTCCTGACGGTTGCCCACCGCTCGGGCGTGTTATCCCGCAGGAAGCGGGCGAGGGATTCAGGGTTCTTCTCTCAACGTCCTCCTGCTCGTGGTCTTCGGGCCGGCGGGTGGTGTTTGCTCACCCAAGCTCTTCCTTCTCTCCGGCGGTGAATCTCTCGGATGAGGCAACCCCTGCCGCGATCAGCCGCAAAAAGCACGCCCAGCCCGAGCGGCGGGACCTCGACGGCTACGAGCTGGTTGGCGGTGGGCCGGAGGGACTACTGAGCAAGCCTGACTCTCAAAAAAGGTGCCAGGTGTCGCATGTTGCAGGTCATGCCCGTGCCTGGCCGGGTGGGCGGTGCTTCGGCGCAGAAGAGGCCTATGATCGGCATGCTGGCCGTTGCGGTCCCACTGGGGCCGTGGACCCGCGGTCGCAGGGCCGGGCGGCGCCGATGGGGGCCGCTCTGCTTCCTTGGTCGGACCCCCATCGGGGCAGACGGCCCATGGCGCGGCGCGTTGAGGCGAAGGATGAAGCCCGCGCAGTGCCGCTCGGAAGCGTCAACATGCGACACCTGGCACCTTTTACGGAACCGTCAACATGCGACACCTGGCACCTTTTCCTTTTCACTTTTGTTAGCGCCCCGCCCACACCCAGGCCGCCACACCCTCGCTGACATAGCCGTGGGCGGCCACCACGCTGTCGCGTTCGGCGGCGCTGGTGGTGTAGAAGTGGTTGGACGCGGCGCTGCTGAAGAGCCGGTAGAGGGGGACCGCGCCGCAGCGCTCGCTGGTGGCCACCCAACCCAAGACCAGCTCGGGGGCCACGCCCAGCTCGCAGCTGGCGGAGAGGGTCAGGAAGCGCCGGCCGCCTCCCTTGTCGCAGCGGTAGAGGGGGGCCAGGCCGGCGGTCTCCTCGCTGTAGACGAAGAAGTAGTCGCCGTTCTCGACGGATTGGCCCAAGCCTGCGGCCTCGCCGCTATCGGTGCCATAGACGTGGCCCAAGGCGCCATAGCTGCGGTAGATGTTGCGGCGGCAGCCGGCCAGCGCCCCCTCGTCGCAGGCGCCGTCGCAGTTGTCGTCGATGGCGTTGCAGGACTCCACCGGGGTCACGCAGGTGGGTGCGCAGATATCGGTACAGACCGCCGACCCGGTGCTGCCGCAGCTGGTGGTGCAGGCGCCGCCCGTCACGCAGGTGGAGGCCTGCTCACAGCCATTGGCCAGGGCGCCATCACAATCCCCCCAACCCTCCTCACAGATATCCAGGACACAGAAGCTGTCTTCACAGGCCGCGCCCGCGTTGGGCACGACGCAGGTGCGGCCGCAGCCGCCGCAGTTGTTGGGGTCGGTGCGCAGGTCTACGCAGGCCCCGTCGCATTGGTCCCGGGGGCAATCCAGGCTGGTATCTTCGGCCTCGCCGGCAAAGGGCCCGTCGGCGTCGGCGCTGTCGGTGGATTGGGGCAGCAGCCGGGATCCGCAAGACAGCAGGACGAGGGGCAGAGCGGGCAGCAGGCGGGTCATACCAGCAATTCGCCAAAGTCGTCCGAGGTCTCGGCCCCATTGAAGCCATAGCTGTCCACATGCAAGCCGAGAGCCCGCAGCAGGGTCACGTGCACCTTGCTCAGGTTGCCTTCGGGCTCGCGAACATGAAAGCCGGGGTTCAACGCGCCATTGGCGCGACCGGCCAGCAGCACGGGCGTCTCGCGGTTGCTGTGCTGCCAGCCCTCGCCATACTCCGAGGTGGCCAGCACCAGCGCCCGGTCCAGCAGGCTGGCGCCAGTGGGGTCCACGTGGCCGGCCAGGCTGTCCAAGAAGACGCCCAGGCACTCCATCTGGCGCTGGGTGATGTTGTAGACCGACTGCCAGGCGCCGCTGTGGCAGACCGTGTGCATATCGGAGTTCACGCCCACCTCTGAGAAGATGTGGGTGGTGGCCGGCGAGGTCAGCATCAAGCTGAAGACACGGGTGATATTGCAGGCCAGGCCCAGGGCGAGCAGCTCGGACAGGGTGGCGGTCTGGGTGAGCAGGTCGCCGCTGCTGCTGGGGGCACCGGGGGCCGTGCAAGCGATGTCGCCCAGGTCCAGTCGGCGGCGCACCTCGTAGATATGCTCCATATGGGCGTCGATGCGCAGGGCATCTGCCGCGCCCAGTCGCCGCTTCAGGTCGCTGGCGTCATCCAGCACGGCGTCCAGCAGCGCCGACCGCCGGTCCAGTGCGCCGTCTCCACCCGTGATCTGCCCAAAGAGCACGTCGTAGAGCCGCCCCGGGTCTTGGATGGGCGGGTTGATGGCGTCGGGCCCATTGTAGGAGATGGCGTTCCAGTGCCCATAGTCGTGGAAGCGCGCCGTGCTGACGCCCAGCTCCAAGCTGCGGTATCGGCTGGGATAGCTTTCGTAGAATCGGCTGTCCCTTGCGACGACCTGGTCCAGGGTCGGGCGCAGGGCGGTCAAGGTGTGGCTGGGGTGGTCAAAACCCTCGCTGCGGGGGCGGTCCGAGGTCAGCCCCACCATGAAGCCGCGCATATGGCCATCGCTCTGGCCGGCGGGGCTGTCGGGCACGGTGGTCTTGGGCTCCAGGCCGGTGATCACGCTGTAGGGGTGGTCCAGCAGGGGGGCCAGCAGGGGGGTGGGCACAAAGCCCTGGCCGGTGGTGCCCGGGGTCCAGTGGTCGGCCCCGCCGGCTTGGGTGCTGCCGTGGCCGGCGTGCCAAGGCAGCCCGTTGGCCCAGAAGAACAGGCCGAAGATGGGCCCCAGACCCGATTCATCGGCGCGGGCGTCCCCGGTGAGCATGCACTCGAGGGTGGGAAGGGCCAGGGCGACGGGCACCCCTCGGGCCATGCCACGCAGCACGGCGCGGCGAGACAGCAGGGGGCGCTTCATGGGGCATCCTCGGGGGCGGCGACCACCCGGAAGCTCTCGTGGGTGACCAAAGCAAGCAGCAAGGCGCGGAATCGGTAGCCCGAGTCTTCGAATGCCGCGCTCAGCTGCTCCAGGCTGGCCCGGTCCTCGGCCTGATCCAGGCGGCCATGGCCATGGCGAAAGAGCTGCTTGACCATGCAGGGGCCCACCCGGGGGTCGGTGGCCAGCAGATCCCCCAGCGCGCCCGATCCGCTGAGGGGCACGCCACTGAGATCGCCGCTGCTGTCGACGGGCTGCCCATTCTCGAGGTCTCGCCAGGCACCCGTCGGATCGAAGTGCTCAAAGAGAAAGCCCGGCGGGTCCATCAGGGCGTGGCAGCCCGCGCAGGCGGGGTCTTCGCGGTGCTGATCCAGGCGTTCGCGCAGGGTGGTGGCCTCGCCGGATTCCGAGCTGAGGTCGAGGTTCACGCTGTCGGGCGGGGGCGGAACCACGGCGCAGAGCACCCGTTCGAGGATATATTTGCCCCGCAAGGTGGGCGAGGTGTCGATGGCGTGGGCGTTCATGGTGAGGAAGGCGCCCAGGCCCAGGATGCCGGCGCGCTCGCTGTCGGGAGGCAGGTCCACCGGCACGAAGGTGATGGGGGACACGCCGTCGACCCGCAGGCCATAGTGCAAGGCCAGCTCGCTGTTCACAAATGCGCGGCGCTCGCTGAAGATGGCGCGCACATCGGAGTCCTGGCGGTTGACCTTCTCGTCCACCAGCAGCAGCACCTCGTCGCGCATGGCCCCGCGCAGGGTCTCGGTGAAGCGCGGATAGGTGGCGGCGTCGGGGGCGGCCCGGTCCAGGCGGGACAGGTCCAGGTATTGGGCGAAGAAGGCCTCGATGGCGTCGCGGCTGCGCTCATCGTCCAGCAGGCGGCGGGCCTGCTCGGCCAGGCCCTCGGTGGTGGAGAGGCGTCCGGCCTCGGCCGCGTCCAGTAGAATGGCGTCAGGGCCGGTGTTCCAGAGCAAGAAGGACAGGCGGCTGGCCAGCTCGAAGTCGTTGAGTTGGCGCAGACTCGGGTCGTCGGGCAAGGGGCTGCCCAGCTCCACCCGGTAGAGCACATAAGGCGACTGCAAGATGCCGGCGGTTGCGGCCTGGAGCCCCAGCCAGGGGTCGCCCTCTGCCAGGGTGCTGCCCACGGCCAACCAGCGGGCGCGCTCGGTGTCGGTGAGGGGGCGGCGGTAGGCCTGGCGTCCGAAGCGGGCGAGGTAGTCGGCCACACAGGCATCCTGCATGGACGCCGGGCTGCATCCCACCAGCTCTCGGCGCTGCACCGGGTCGGCAAAGACCGCGTCGGTGATGGCGGTGGCGGCCTCTTCGAGCAGCTGCACGCCCTGTTCGCTCAGGGGCTCGGTGGACGCGCCCACCGTGGCGAAGAGGTAGGGGTAGGTGTCCTCTTGCAGGGCGACCGGCACGACCGCGCCAAAGAGGTCGTCGAGGACGTTGCGGTACTGGCGGGTGGTGAGCCGGGCGAAAGCGGCGGGGGCGTGGCCGATCTCGCCCTGGGGATGCGCCTGGGCCCGGTCCCCGTCTTGGGCCTGGCCCGCGAAGGGCCTGCTGCAGGCAGCGAGGAGCAGCAGCGGCAGCAGGCGGGACATGGGGGCCTCGGGTGGGGCAGAGGAGAGCAGTCTATCCGAGCATGGCCCCCTCCTGGGGTCAATGGCGGGTCGGTGTCATCGGCCAAGGGAGGGGCGCGTGGCCGCCCCGCCGGGCTACCTCTAAACGATGCTGCCCCGCCTTGCCCGCGCCCTGTCGCCCCTGGCCATCTGGGCCCTGGGTGGGCTCTGGTGGCTGCTGCTGCCGGTTCGCCGCAACCTGGCCCGGCAGAACTTGCACGCGGCCCTGCCCGGCCTGCCCCCGTCCACCCTGCGGCGGGCGGTGGGCAGCGTGGCCTGGGGCTATGTCGAGGCCCTGCTGGGCGTGGAGGCCGAGGAGGAGGGCTCGCTTCCACGGGGGCCCGCGCTGGCGCTGTCGGGGCATGGGGGCGCCTGGGACCTGGCGCTGATGTCTTTTGGGCGGCGCCACCCGGTCAGCCTCTACGTCAAGCAGCCCAGCAACCCCCTGGCTGCCTGGGCCCTCGCGCGGCTGCGGCGCCGCTCTCCCCTCCAGCTCCTGGATCCCGCCCAAGGGCTGGAGGCGGGGCGCCGGGCGCTGGATGCCGGCCGCATCCTCATCCTGGTTCAGGATCAGCGGCTGAATGGCGGGCAGCCGGCGCCCTTCTTCGGGCGACCGGCCTGGACCAGCCTGGCCTTTGGCCGCCTGGCGGCCGAGCGATCCCTGCCCTGCATCGGCCTGTGGCCCCATCGCCGGAGGGATGGTAGCCACGGGATTGAAGTGCAGGTGCTTGTTTTCGATGAGGCATGCTGGGCCGATCCCCTCGCCATGACCGCCGCCAGCCAGGCCTGGGTGGAGGCCCGCGTGCGCGCCCACCCCGACGGCTGGTGGTGGCTGCACGACCGGTGGAAGCCGCCGCGATAAGGCCGCCGCCTCCTGGAGCCCCCATGCCCCTGTCCCCCGGCGTCCACCTGCTGGCCCCCACCGTGGCCATTCACGTCTTCGAGGCCGCCCAAGCGGGGCCCACCGCCCTCATCCAGGCCGGCATCCACGGCGACGAGGTGGCCGGCGTGCACGCGCTGCAAGAGCTGCTGGAGGCGGGGCTGCGCCCGGCCCGCGGTCGGCTGCTGGTGGTGCCGGTGATGAACCCGGCAGCCTACCGGGCACGGCAGCGGGCGGCGCCGGGGGGCCTGGACCTCAACCGCTGCTTTCCCGGCGACGCGGCGGCCCCCGAGGTGGAGCGCCGGCTGGCGGCGCGCTTCATGGCCCTGGTGCTGGACGAGGCCCCCGCCCTGGTGGCCACCCTGCACGAGAGCCACAAGCGCTATGACCCGGCGGTGAACCCCAGCTTTGGCCAGACCCTGGTCTATGGCGTCAAGCCCTGCCCGCCCGCCTTGCAGGCGGTGGTGGGGCGCCTCAACGAGGAGCTTGCCGAAGCCAACGAGCGTTGGGCCACCCACTTCTACCCGGTGGCCACCTCCTCCACCGAGGTCATCGTCGAAGCCACGGGCGCCTTGGGCACCTGCGTCGAGACCTGGATGGGCTTTCCCGAGGCCCGGCGGGTGGCCATGCACCGACGGGTGGTCGAGCTGCTGCTGGAGGCGGTCGGCGTGGGCGTCGCCCGCTGAATCGGGACCGGGCCCCTACCAGCCGCCGCCCAGGATCAGCCAAGCCGCGCCGGCGTCGGAGGCGAAGTCATCGGAGAAGGGCACGCCCACCAGCACGTCGTTGAAGCCGTCGCCATCGGTGTCGCCCACGCCGGCCACCGCCGCGCCGGCCCAGTCTGCGGCGGCCTCACCCAGCATCTTGCCGTCCACGCGGCTGAGATCGATGGTGCCGGCCACCGGGCCGCGCACCAGGTAGGCCGCTCCGCCATTGCTATAGGTGTTGTCGTCCAATCGGGCGCCGATGATGAGCTCGCCGAAGCCGTCGCCGTCCATGTCGCCCGCGCCATCCACCGCAGAGCCAACGTAGTCATCGTTGTTTTCGCCGATGAAGACCGCGTCTGCCGTGGACAGGGACGCCCGGCCGCTGAAGGGCCCGAGGATGAGCCAGGCCGCGCCGGCGTCGTTGCCGCCCACATCGTCTTCGGGGCTGCCCACGATGACATCGGCATAGCCGTCGTTGTTGACATCGCCGGCCGAAGACACCGCAAAGCCCGCCAGGTCGCCCGAGTTCAGGCCGGTGCGCCGGGCGTCGGCCTCGTCCAGGTTGGTGCTGCCCCGCACGCCGCCCAGCACCAAGTATACCGCGCCGGTATAGGACCCGTTGGGGTGGGCGTAGGGTGCGCCGATGAGCAGGTCGTCGCGGCCATCGCCATCCGTGTCGCCGGCAAAAGCCGTGCTCCAACCCGATTGATCGCCGGATTGTTGGCCCATGATCTTGGCGTCGGCCGACCACAGCCGCAGGTTGCCGCTGACGGGGCCTTCGACCAGGTAGGTCGCGCCCGACGCATTGCCCGCGTCGTCGTTCTGGTAGGCGCCAATCAGCAGGTCGGCGATGCCATCGCCGTTGGCGTCGCCGCCCGAGGACACCGAGAAGCCCGCGAAGTCGCCGGCCTGTTCGCCAATCAGGCGTGCAGTCGCGGCGGCAAGGTCGATCTCGCCGCTGACAGGGCCTTCGACCAGGTAGGCCGCCCCCGAGGAGGCGCCGCCCGCATCGACATCGTAGGCGCCGACGAAGAGGTCGGAGTAGCCATCGCCGTTGACATCGCCGGCCGAGACGGAGATGCCGGCGTGGTCCCCTGTTTCTTCGCCCACCAGCTTGGCCTGGGCGTCGCCCAGGGAGAGGTCGGCCGCAAGAGGCCCCAGCACCAGGTAGGCCGATCCGGCCGCCGCACCGCCGCGGTCTTCGCGGTCTGCGCCAATGAGCAGGTCCGCGAAGCCGTCGCCGTTGACGTCGCCGGCCGCCGCGACCGCCGCGCCCGCCGTGTCCCCGCTGACCTCACCCCAGATGCGGTAGTCCAGATCACAGGCGTCGATGATGCCGTCGCAGTCGTTGTCGATGCCGTCGCCGCAGATCTCGGTGCGGTCGGGGTGCACCGAGGGGTCGAGGTCGTCGCAGTCGTCGCCGCCATAGGTGGCGTCGTCATAGCCGTCCAGGTCCTGATCGTAGTCGCTCAGGCCGTCACAGTCGCTGTCGATGCCGTCGTACCAGACCTCGGTGGCGCCGGGGTAGACCGCCGCGTTCGCGTCGTCGCAGTCCGTGTCCAGGGTGCTGCCGCCGCCGGGGTTGTCGCAGGCATCGGTCAGGTAGACGTCGGGGTCGCCAAAGCCATCGCCATCGGTGTCCGCCCACCAGGCGACGTCCCGGGCGTCGTCGGCCCCGTCGATCAAGCCGTCGCAGTCATTGTCCACCCCGTCGCCGCAGATCTCGCGGGCCGACGGGTTGATGGTGCGGTCGTTGTCGTTGCAGTCGTCGTTGGTGGCGCTGTAGCCCAGGGGCTGTTCGCAGGCCGAGAAGACGCCGGTGGCCGCGCCATGGGTGTCCAGATCGACATCCCGGTACCAGGTCAGCCGTCCGGTGACATCGGCGTCTTCATCGTCTGACAGGCCGTCGCAGTCCTCGTCCCGGTCAAAGGGGTCGCAGACCTCAGCGGCGCCGGGGTTGATGGTGGCGCGCGTGTCGTCGCAGTCGGTGTTGTCTTCGACGAAGCCGTCGGAGGGGCTGCAGGCCTCTTCCCGGTAGCCGGGGTCGCCATAGCCGTCGCGATCGGCGTCGCGGTACCAGGTCGAGGGACCCAGGGCGCCGGGCTCGTCCACCTCGCCGTCGCAGTCATTGTCGATGCCGTCGCATAGCTCGGTGCCGATAGGGCTGATCTCGGCCTTGCTGTCGTCGCAGTCGCTGCTGTCGGCGGTGTAGCCGGGGGGCTGGTTGCAGGTCACCCAGGTGTGGAGGGGGCTGCCGAATCCGTCGCCGTCCGCGTCGGCAAACCAGGTGGGCGCGTCCAGCACATCGTCGTCTTCGTCGATCAGCCCGTCGCAGTCGTTGTCGATGCCATCGCAGAGCTCCCCCGCGAAGGGGTGCACGTCGGGGTCATTGTCATCGCAGTCTGCGCCGGGCCAGCGGGCGTCATTGACCCAGTGATCGCCATCGGCGTCCACCGCCGGCCCGGTGGGCGGCTCGGGGACGCAGGCGACGGCGAGGAGGGCGAGCAACGAACGCATGGGACCCCGGCGGAGGGCGGTGGGCCGGTGCAGTGTATCCGGTCTGCGGCCCTTCCGAGGGTGCTTGGGTGATAGGTCGGCCTCCCACCCCCGAGGAGCATCCATGAGCCACCCCGCTGGCAGCGACCCCGACATCCTCAACGAAGATGTGCGCCTTTACCTTGAGGATCTCGGTGGGCTGCCCGATCCCCTGATCCGGCGCCTCGAGGACCACGCCGCCAGCCGCGGCTTCCCCCTGGTGGGCCGGGCCTCGGGGCGCTGGCTGGAGCTGCTGTCCTGCATGGTGGGCGCGCGGCGCGTCTTCGAGCTGGGCAGCGGCTGGGGCTACTCGGCTTGGTGGTTCGCCCGCGCGGTGGGCGAAGACGGCCTGGTGCTGGGCACAGAGCGGGATCCGGTGGAGATCGAGACCCACACCGCACTCTTTGCGGGTCACCCCTATGCCGGGCGCATTCAGATCCGCGCCGGGGACGCCCTGGACCTGCTGGATGCCGAAGACGGGCTCTTTGACGTGATCTTTCTCGACCTGGACAAGGAGGACTACCCCGCCGCCCTGGCGCGGGCGGTGCCCCGGATCCGGCCCGGCGGCCTGCTGCTGGCCGACAACGCGCTGTGGGGCGGGCGGGTGGTGCAGGAGCCGCCGCCCGAGGACCGCGCCACCCACCAGCTTCGGGTCTTCAACCGGCTGCTGCACGACGATCCCCGGCTGCTGACCAGCATCCTGCCCAGCTGCGACGGGCTGGCGGTGGCGCTGAAGCGGGGCTGAGCCCCGCGGGCCTCAATGACCGCCGCTCAACACCAGGTTGTTGATGGCGGCCACGATGACGCCGATGATGCTGACACCGGCGATGATGCCGGCGCTGACCGGCACGAGGTAGTCCTCGGCCGACTGCTTGTCGCGCTGCGTCCAGACATGGGCGATGATCGCCCCCGCCAGCATGGACAGCGGGTACTGGAAGGGCAGGATGAAGCCCAGGCCCAGGCCCGTGGCGCTGGGCAGCCACTTCTTGGCCTTGGGCATCACCTGCTCCAAGACCACCAGCACCGCGCCCACGGCCAGGCCGACGGCGATGGCCTGCTGGTGCATGGGGTGCATGCTGCCGATGCCGTCGCGAAAGACCTCGGCCACGGCCTTCCAGGCCTGGGCCGCGGGGGCAGGAAAGGCGGGCGGCTTGTCGCCCACGCCGGTCAGCGCCGTGGCGTCGGGCACCAGCAGGTAGAAGCCGGTGACGGTGGCCACCGTGCCGCTGGCGATGCCCATGGCCTGGGCGATGAACTGCCGGCGCGGGTTGGCGCCCAACAGATAGCCGCTCTTCAAGTCGTTGAGCAGGTCGGCGCTGGACGAGGCCGCCCCGGCGGTGATGCCGGCGGTCATCAAGTTGGCGGTGGCCGATTGCGGGATCAGCACCCCATAGGTGAGCTGCATGATCTTGCCCATGGCGCCGGTGGGCGTGATGTCGGATTCGCCGGTGGCGCGGGCGGCCACCAGGGCCAGGGCGAAGGTGAGCACCACCGCAAGAACGCCCAGCAGGAGCGGAACTTCGAAGAAGATCCAGGCGATGACGATGACGCCGCTGCCGGCCACGAGCATGCCGCCGACGAACCAGCTGTTGGGCACCTCGGTGCGGGCCACCACGTCCTCGCCGCTCTGGGCCTCGCCCTTTTTCAAGAAGCCCGTGAAGGCGCGCAGGATGGTGCGCCACTGGAAGGCGAAGCCCAGGATGCCGCCCGCCACCATCATGGGCGCACCCAGCCACAGGCCGACCTCCTTCCAGGCCTTGGCGCCCTTGGTGACGGCGGTGATGGTGTCCCCGCTGGGGTTGACCCAGGCGGCCTCCAGGCCCAGGGGACCGGCGCCATAGGCGAGGATGATGCCGCCCACGGTCATCCAGATGGCGACCCGCAGGCCCACCAGGGCCCCGGCAGCCACCATGACGGGGTTGTTGTCCCAGGTGATGGTCCAGTCGCTGGGCTTCATCGGCACCGGGCTGCCATCGGGGCCGGTCTTGGTCCCCAGGGCCGGCAGCCAGTCGAAGATGTGGAAGCTGGCGGGCATCAGGGGCTCTTTGCCATCGGCCCCCTGCACCAGGGGCAGCTCCAGGAGGGGCGGGAAGAGGGCGCCCACAAAGGCCGAGATGGCCAGGGCCTTGGCCTTGCGGGTGGCCTCGGCCCCCGAGGCATAGAGCGACTGCAAGGTGACCGCCGCAGCCAGCCCGCTGGGGAACTTCAACCGCTCCTGGTTGATCATGTTGCGCTTCATGGGGATGGCCAGCACGGTGCCCAGGATGGCCAGAAAGACCGTCCAGGCCGCCAAGACCGGCCAGGCCAGGTGCTCACCCTGGGGATTTTCCGGGGTGGCCGACAGGATCAACAAGGCGGCGATCGCCGACACCATGGTGCCGCCGGTGGAGTAGCCCGCGGCCGAGGCCGTGGACTGCATGCAGTTGTTCTCCAGGATGGACATGGGCGTCTTGGCCACGCCCGTCTTGAGCAGCCCCTGCCACAGCGCATAAGACAGGATGCAGGCGGTGATCGCCACGCCCAGGTGCCAGCCGGTCTTCAGCCCGATGTAGAGGTTGGTGAAGGCCAGGAAGAAGCCCAGGACCGAGCCCATGAGCACCGCGCGAACGGTGAGCTGGGCCACGTCATCGCCCTGGTAGGCGCGCTCATACCACTCCTTCTCGGTCATCTTGGCGACCTGATCCGGCGGGATGGCCAGGGGCTTGCTGCGCTCGACCTCTTCGGGGGTGCGGGCGGGGGGCTGAAAGAGGGGCATGTCGACGCTCGCGGGAGGCAGGGCGGAGGGGCCGCAGGGGCCTGGAGGCGCGCCATCCTACTGCATCCCCGGCAGCCTGGGATCCGAAGGGCAGAGCCGGCGGTTAGCCTGTGCAGAGCGGGCCCTCCCCCCGCGACCAAGGAGCCCGTGCCCCTCCTCCGCTCCCTCGCGCCCCTGCTGCTGGTTGGCTGCGGCTTCTTGGACGCACCGGGCGACCCCGCCTGGTACGCCCACCGCGGGGGCGCCGCCCTCTGGCCCGAAAACTCCCGCACCTCGGTGGCGGGCGCCCTGGCCGCGGGCGTGGCCGGCATCGAGGTGGATCTCTTCCTCACGGGGGATCGGGCGCCCGTGCTGGCCCACGACCCCTACCTCAACCCCACCACCTGCCGCACGGCCGACGACCAGGAGATCACCGATACGGTGTGGTTGATGGAGCACACCCTGGACGAGCTGGACGCCCTGTGGCGCTGTGGGACCGCGCCGGATCCGGACTTCCCCGACGCCGCGGTCGTGCCCGACACCTTGATGACCTTTGACGAGCTGATTGAGGCCCTGGCGGACCATCCCGACGTGTCGGTGCAGCTCGACGTCAAGTACACCGAGAATGTCAGCCACGATCCCGAGGTCTTTGCCGCAGAGATCCTGGAGCGCTGGTGGGCGGCCGACCTGCCCAACTTCATGTTCCTGAGTGGCTTCTCGCGTGAACAATCCCGCGCCTTCCAGGCCCGCGCCCGGCGCGAGGGCCGAGAGGTCGAGACCTGGCTGACCTGGCCCTACTTTCCCCCCGAAGGCAACGAGGTGTTGCAGGCCATCGGCCGGGAATTCGCGGCCACCGGTGGCTTCTCGGATATGCTGGCCGCCGGCGAAGACGCCGAGGCCACGGGCTTTGACGTGGCCTGGCAGCTGATGGACCGGCGCATGGTGGAGGCCGCGGCCGACCGCGGCATGGGCGTGGCCGTGTGGACGGTAAACGACCCAAAGCTGGCGAAGACCCTGAAGAAGTGGCCTGTTGACGTGCTCATCAGCGACTACCCCGGGGGCCCCAAGTGATCGCCCCGATCATGGCCTTTGCCTTGGGTTCTACCCTGGGCGTCGCCCAGGCTGCCGGCTTGCACCTGGACCGGGTCGAGCTGCTGTCCACCGATCCCGGCGTCTGGGTCAACTACGATCTGCCCGGGGCCGGGCCGCGCTTCACCACCGCCGCCGTGCGCTTTGTCGAGCAGGTGCAGCCGGTGCTGTCGATGCCGGTGGACGGCCTCTATGTGGGCCTGTCCTGGTCCAGCCAGTCGGTCAGCTACGAGCGGCCCTTTGGCGACCTGCCCCTGGGTTGGGCCGGCGGCGTGCAGACCCTCTGGCTGCTGCCCCGGGGCGCCTTTGCCGAGCTGACCGCCGACCTCGGCCCCGTGCGCCTGGGGGCGGGCCTTTCCCTGCTCTCCCAGGCCAGCTGGGCGCGGCTGTCCGGCTATGACCGCTGGGATCCGCTGCCCGCCTTCACCCTGGGCTGGATCAACCGCCGACACGGCCAGCGATGAGCCCTCGGTGGCTGCTGGTGGGGGCGATGGGTGCCGAGACCCTGCCCCTGCTGCGGCGCCTGGCCCATCCTCGCCCGCTGGGTGCCCGGCTGCTTTCCGGCCAGCTGGGGGGCCAGCCCGTCGTGGTGCTGACGGCGGGTGTGGGCCCCGAAAAGGCGCATCGGCGCTGCCTGGACGCCCTGGCGCGGGTGCAGCCGGACCGGGTGCTGTCCTTTGGCACCTGTGGTGCCCTGGTGGATGGGCTGGACACCGGCGCAGTGCGAGGGGTGCAGGAGCTGCTGGAGGGCGGCCGGCCGCTGGCCCGGCTGGAGCCCTGGCCCGGCGTGGCGACGGTGCCGCTCACCACCGAGGCCCGCGCCTGCTGGACCCGGGACCGCCGCATGGCCCTGGCGGCCACCGGCGCCTGGGTGGTGGAGATGGAGGCCGCAGCCGTCTGGCGGGCCAGCCAGCAGCACCAGCCCGGGCTGCCGGTGCAGGCCCTGAAGGTGGTCTCGGACCAGGCCGGGGCCCAAGCCGCCGACCCCATGGCCGACCCGGAGCGCCCCGATCCCCTCACCCTGGCCCGCTTTCAGGCGCGGGCCCTGGACCTGGTGGACCGCCTGCTGCTGCCGGCCCTAATCGCCGGGCTGGGTCAGGGCTGAGGTGGGCTGGATGACCCGGGTGGGGGCCTCAGGATCCACCGGGATCTCGTTGCCCGGGCCCAGGAGCACCGCCAGCCACCGGGTGCCCGCATCCTGCTCCAAGAAGAGCTTGGCCACCACCGTCAGGGGCACGCTGATCAACATGCCCACCGGCCCCCAGATCCATCCCCAGAAGACCAGCGACAGGAAGACCACCAGCGGGCTGAGGCCCAGGCGACGCCCCATGATGCGGGGTTCGAGGATCGAGCCGATGCCGACGTTGATCGCCACATAGCCCAGCACCAGCAGCAGGGTCTGGGCCACATCCACCTGGACGAGGCTGAGCAGGGCGGGCGGCAAGGCGGCCACAATCGATCCCACATTGGGGATGAAGTTGAGCACAAAGGCCAGAAAGCCCCAGACCACTGGGAAGTCCACGCCCAGCGCCCAGCACAGCAGCCCCGCCAGCAGGCCGGTCGCCATTGAAATGACGGTTTTGAGGCCGATATATCGCTGAACGGTGCTGACCGAGACCCGCAGGCGGTCGCTGGTGCCCTCGCCAAAGGCGGCGCGCACCTTCTGGGCCATTGCGGTGGATTCGAGCAGGGCGAAGGCAGTGACGATGATGACCATCAGCAGGTTGGACACCAGGGTGACCACCGCTCCCAGCAGGCCCCGCACCGAATCTGCCACCGCCGAGGCGCTCAAGACGCCCTCCAGGCGCAGGCGCTCGACCGGTACGCCCCGGGCGCCCAACCAGCCCATCAAGTCGTCCAGCCGCTGGGACAAGGGGGCCTGGTATTCCGGCAGCAGCACCGCAAAGCGGGTCAGCGCGTCCCCCAGGTAGGTGCCCAGCCCCGACAGGATGACCGCCAGCAGCAGGATGGTGACCAGGGTGGCCAGACCGCGGGGAACGCCCAGCGAGATGATGGCCGCGACCACCGGCTGCACCACGATCACGATGAAGCTCGCGATGAGCACCGGCAGCAGGATGGTGGCCGCCGCCTGCAGACCCGCGATGCCCACCACGGTGGCGATGACCACCACGGCGATGCGGGCGGGGTCGTGGCCAGAGGGCGGCGCGGCAGCCGTCGGACTCGAAGCAGGAGGCGAGGTGGACATCGCAGCCGGTCTAACCCTCCTGCAGAAGCCAGGTGGCCCAGGGGGCTGAGTGGTTCGATCAGGGCGCGCCCGATTAGCTGGACCGCGATGGACCGCCCGTGAAAGCCCGATCTCTGCGCACCTTCGCCTCGCGGACCCTGGCCGTGCTGCGTCGGGTGGCCCACCGCCTGGGCCCCGATGGCCTCAGCCTCGCCTCGGCCGGCGTGGCCTTCTATGCGCTGCTGGCGCTCTTTCCCAGCCTGACGGCCCTGCTCAGCATCTATGGCCTGGTGGCCGACCCCGAAGATGTGGCGGCCCAGGTGCGGGGGCTTCAGGCCGTATTTCCCAGCGAGGTCCTGCGGCTGATCGAAGGCCAGCTGGCGCGGGTGGCCGGCGGTACGGGCGAGGCCCTCACCCTGGGCGCGCTGCTGTCGCTGGCCTTCACCCTGTGGAGCGCCAACCGCGCGGCCACGGCCTTCATCCAGGCCCTCAACATCGCCTTTCAGGTGCGCGAGACCCGCAACGTGGTGCGCAAGACCGTCTTGTCCCTCGCCCTCACCCTGTGCAGCATCCTGGGGCTGGCAGCGGCGGTGGCCCTGGTGGCGGGGGTGCCGGGCGTGATGGCCTTTCTGGGCGCATCGGAGGCCAGCGACCGCCTGCTGCCCATCTTGCGCTGGCCCGTGCTGATGCTGGTCATCTGCGCCTTCTCGTCGATGCTCTACCGCTGGGGCCCCAACCGGAAGCCCAACCACCGCTACTTCTTTACGGTGGGGGCCGGGGCGGCCGCCCTGATGCAGCTGGTCGCCAGCTCGGGCTTCTCCTGGTATGTCTCGAGCTTTGGCAACTACAATGAGGTCTATGGGTCGGTGGGTGCCGTCATCGTGGTCATGCTCTGGCTCTACCTGTCTGCTTTTGCGGTGCTGGTGGGGGCCGAGATTGACTGCGAGCTGGAGGACGACCGCCGCCAGGCCTGAGCCGACGCGATAGCCCTCCCCGATCAATGGAGCCTCCATGAACCAGCCCCCCCGACAGCAGGGCCAGCACTTCCTGGTCACCGGCGCGGGCACCGGCATCGGCCGGGCCATCGCCACCCGTCTCGCCGAAGAGGGCGCGGCCTTGTCGCTGGTGGGGCGGCGCGACGCCGCGCTGCAAGACACCGCGGCCGCCTTGCGCGCGCTGGGCGCGCCGGTCTTTGTGGCCTCGGCCGATATTCGGGATGCGGCCGCCATTCAGGCCGCGGTACAGGCCGCGGTCCAGGCCCAGGGCCTGCTGCGTGGGGTGGTGGCCAACGCGGGCGTGGGCGGTCCCAACGCGCCGGGCGCCGACGACCGCTTCACCGATCTCGTCCAGACCAACCTCGTGGGCACCTACCACACGTTGCGGGCCTGCCAGGACCAGCTCGCCGAGGGGCCAGACCCCCGCCACATGGTGGTGGTGGCGTCCATTCTCGGCCGGATCGGGGTGGCGGGCTACACCGGCTATTGCGCCTCCAAGTCGGGCCTCTTCGGGCTGGTTCGGGCCCTCGCCCAGGAGCTGGCCGCGACGGGCGTACAGGTGAATGCGGTGGCGCCCGGTTGGGTCGAAACCGAGATGGCCTGGCAAGGTCTGGATGGCATGGCCCAGGCGATGGGCAGCACCCGCGCCCAGGCCTTCGCCGAGGCCATGAAGGCGGTGCCCCTGGGCCGCATGAGCCAGCCGGCCGAGATCGCCGGCCTGGTGGCCTGGCTGGTCTCGGCCGATGGCCGCGGGGTTACCGGGCAGGGCCTGGATATGAACAATGGAGCGTGGATGTAGGGGCCGCGGTGGATGGCCGAGGGCTATTCACCGGTTGAGGGGCGACCTGGGCCCGGCGGGTCCCCGCCTCCCTCTCATGCCCTTGCAGCGACCCCTTCCCTCCCATGCAAGAGTCTGCCTTATGCGCCGCCTGTCCGCCTCCACCGCCTTGCTGCTGCTGGCCTGCAACGAGTCGCTGCTGGTGGACCACAGCGAGGACGAGGGCGAGGCCCGCGGCGAGCCGGTGATCGCGGTGGAGCCCGAGAGCCTGGACCTTGGCGCGGCGGTGGCGGTGGGCAGCCCCGATGACGAGCTTGCGGTCAGCGCCATCCTGCTCATCCGAAATGTGGGCACCGCGACGCTGCTGCTCAAAGACATGGACCTGGAAGACGATGAGGGCTCGTTCACGCTGGGCGCCGTCAGCAGCCCCTCCATCGCCGTAGACGGCGACATCGAGGTCCAGGTCACCTTCAATCCCCTCACCATCGGCCCCCACGAGGACGCCTTGCGCATCGAGTCCAACGACCCCGTCCAAGACGTCGTCGTCGTCGAACTCTTTGGCCGCGGCGTGCCCCCTTCCTGAGCCTCCCCGCGGAGACCCGACCATGAAGCCCGACGCTCCCGTCGCCCTCAGCCGGCGCGGCTTGTTGACCGGCGGCCTCGCCCTGGGGGCAGGCCTGCTGTTGCCCACCCGCCTGTGGGCCCTGGCGCCCAGCCAGCGCCTGCTGCGCCTGCGTGACCCCGAGAGCGAGCGCGTGCTCAATGACGCCGTCGCCGGCGGTGACTGGTGGGGCGGGGCCTCGGTCTGGCGCTTCTCGGACCAGAACTACGACGAGATTCGCCTGCGGCCCCAGAACGACGGCGGCTACCTCACCTTCATCACGGGCGAAGGCAAAGAGGACTTCACCCCCGAACAGGTGGTGACCACCGTCTGGAAGCATCAGGACAAGCTGGACAACCACATGGCCGGCTGCGTCATCGCCGAGCCCATGGCCCGCGGCACGGACCCGGTGCTGGGCAACGAGTATGTGGACCTCTTCATGCTGGCCGACCTCAGCGTCTTCTACGGCGCCTTCTTCCAGCGCATGTACAAATACGAGCTGCAGGATGGGCGCACCTTGCTGGCCTTCGAGAAGCTGACCCCCGAAATGGCCGGTGCCGAGGCCTGGCAGCGCTACCAGGCGCTGCGGGGGGCCGCGATTGCCCGCGAGACCGACAAGGGCGAGCTGCGCAGCATATTCAACAATATCATCGAGGTCACCGACACCTATGGGGTCTTCATCACCGAGCCGGGCAAGCAGCACACGACCCGCATCACGTTGATCGCCAAGATCGGCTTTGGAGACGGCACCGGCTTCTTTGCCCAGGTGGGCAGCAAGATGCCCCCGGTCATCAAGAGCGGCTTGCGGGCCGGCTTTGACGGATCCGTCGCCATCGCCCGCAGCGTCAAGTCGGGGCGTTATCGCTAGATCCGGGAGGCGGGGCATGACCGTCGAATCTGGCCCAAGCCCCTGCCCTTGCCGCCCATCGCGCAGGGCCCCGGCTCCGCAGCCAGCAGCCGACCGGCCCCGGTGCCGGCGGCGCCCGCCAGCCGGCGGTGGTGCTGGGCCTGTCGGGAAGCCCGCGACCGGCCCCCGCCGAGCGCCGCTCCGCTGCCGGCCCCGACCGCGCCTGCGCTGCCGGGGCCGGTTGGGGGCGCGCGTCCGGCCCCGCTTCAGCAGGCCCACCTCACCCTGGGGCTGGCCGAGAAGCAGGTGCTCCAGCCCCCGGTGCGCCCCACGCCCGGTCAGGTCCCCTCCCTTGCGGCCCTGCCGCCCCAAGAGGCGGCCGCGGCCCTGGTCCAGCAGGCGGCCCTGCAGCTGGCCGAGGGCTTGCGGGCCCTGCCCCCCCCCGAGGGCGAGGAGCGCCGCAGCCTGGCCATCCTGCGCACCTTCCTGGGCCAGGCGCAGGATCCACGGCCTGCCCGCCGAGCTGCTGCTGCCCGCCACCCTGCGCGAGGCCCGGCAACACCTGGAGGTCCTGCTGCGCAGCGCGGGGCTGCCGGTGCTCGACCCCAACCTGCCGGGGCTGCGGCGCAACCCCCATGGGGACTGGGCTTGGGTGGCGGAGCTGGGCGGTGCGGCGGCGGCGCAACCCGGGGCCTGCTGCTGCTGGGCCTGGTGGCCCTGGTGCTGGTGGCGGCGCTGCTGCTCTGGGCGGCGCTTCGCGCCTAACGCCGCTTTGGCGGGGGATTTTCGACGAGATACCGCCGGCCGGCATCGGTCAGCGTGGCCTGCCCCTCGGCCCCATCGTATTCAATCAGGCGCTGCTCCACGAGGCCCTCCATCAGGTCGGAGAACTTGCGGTGGGCGATGAACCAGCGGCGCTCGCTATAGTCGTGCATCTCGCCCAGCCCGGCCTTGCCGCCGGCCTCGTCCACCAGGCGCAACACGGCGCGGCGGGTCTTCTCGAAGTGCTCGGCGGCCTTCTGGGCGGCGGCGTCGGCAGCCCGGGGGCGGCCTCGGGCGGGGACCCGGGGGCGGACTCGGTGGGTGGAGGGGGCGGCGCAGGGGCCGGTGCCGGGGGCGGGTCTGAGCGGCGGCGCGGGCGCCGGTGCAGGCGCGGGGGAGGGCGCGGGGAGGGCGCCGGTGCGGGCACGCCGCCCACCAGGCCCTGGATCCGCTTCTTGATTCGGCTGCGCAGCCCCATCTCTCGCTCCTTGCCGGCCAACGGCCTGCACACGGCTGGCGCTAACCTGCTTCCAGGCGCCGTCCGGCGGGAAGGGCTAGAAGTGCGGGCCTGCCTTGGAGTCCCCGTGGCCCTGATCGACCGCCTGAAGCGCCGCACCCGGCAGGCCGCGGGCTCCCTGCTGGGAGATCGACCGGCGGCCCCCGATGCGCCCGCCCCGGCCCCGGCCTCTTCGCCAGCGCCGGCCCTGTCGCCACGTCCCGATCCCCCCGACGGCGCGCGCAACCACGTCCTGCTCATCCTCGACTCTCTCCGCTACGACGCCCTGATGGCCGCCAGGCCCAAGAACCTGCTGCGCCTGGGGCCCATCGAGCGTCGCTACAGCTACGCCACCTGGACGGCGCCCTCGCACTACAACCTGCTGATGGGCCTGCTGCCCCACCCCTCGCCCCGACAGGTCTTTGCCAGCGAGCACTACAAGGAGGACTTCCTGCGCTTTCGCGAGCGCCTGGGCATCCCCGAGCTGTCCTGGACCGGCATGGTCCCCCAGCTCTGGCTGCCCCACCACCTGCGGGACAACCTGGGCTACCGCACCTGCGCCCAGGTCAGCATGCCGGTGCTCAACCCCCGCACGCCGCTGGCGGTGGGCTTCGATCGCTACGATCTCGCCGAAAAGCACAACGATCTCAGCGCCTTGCTGGATAATGTGGACTGGCGGCCCGACCGCCCCACCTGGTGGCTGCTCAATACGGGCGAGACCCACTACCCCTATGCCACCCCCGAGGAGCCCGAGGAGCGCTGGCCGCGGGTGCACGGGGTCAACGGGGTCTTTCGGCAGGTGGCCGCCGGGCAGCCCCTGTCAGCGGCCGACAGTCCCCGCTTCTTTGACGAGGGACGCATGGACCTGCTGCGCCGACGGCAGATCCGCGCCGCCGCCCATGTCGATGGGGTGCTCGAGAAGCTCTTCGACCTGGTGCCCCCCGGCACCTGGATCACCGTGACCTCTGACCACGGCGAGCTCTTCGGCGAGGAGGGCTACTTCGGCCATGGCCCCATCCTCCACGACAAGGTGATGGAGGTGCCCTTCGTGGAGGGGCTGCTTCGCTGACCCTGGGGTCAGGGGCTGGGGGCGGCGAGGGGCGGAGCCTCGGTGGCCATGCGGGCGCCCATCTTGGCCCCGATGAAGACGCCCACCACCAGCAGCAAGATGGCCAGCGCGGCCCCCACGGCCACCAGGTGCCAGGGCGTCCCGGCTGGCTGGGTTGGCGCCGGGGCCGTCGCGGCGGTGGGACCCGTCGGCCCCGTATTGCTGCGCATGCCGGTCGAGACGGACCGCGTGGTCAAGCCGCTCTCGGTGGGCTCCAGGGTCTGGTCGCCCGAACCATCGAGGGGCACCCGCACCGGCAGGCTGCCATCCACCCAGGGCCGCAGGGCCTCCATCAGCGCGCCCATGTCCTGGTAGCGGTCGTCCGCCCGCTTGGCCAGGCAGCGCATGACCAGGGCCTCGAGCTGCGGGTGGATGCGGATGCGCGGGTTGGCCTCGGCGAAGGGGGGCACCTCGTCGATGATGTGCGAGGTCAGGATGGCTGTGGAGTTGGCCCCATCGAAGGGGTAGCGGTTGATCAGCGCGCGGTAGAGCAGCACGCCCACCGCGTAGAGATCGGTGCGGTGGTCCAGGGGCGAGCCCTGGGCCTGTTCGGGCGCCATGAAGTGCGGCGACCCCAGGATCACGCCCACCTGCGTCAGCTCGGGGTCCTGCTCGATCAGCTTGGCGATGCCGAAGTCGACGACCTTGACCACCTCTTGCCCGGACTCGTCCCGCTTGACCAGGATGTTGCCGTTCTTGACGTCGCGGTGCACCACCCCGCGCCGGTGCGCATAGTGCAGGGCGGCGCAGGTCTGGTGGATCAGGCCCAGCAGGCGCTGGCGGTCTACCGGGCGCTCGCGCAGCACATCCGAGAAGCGCTTGCCGGCGACGTATTCCATGGCGATATAGAAGCAGCCGGGCCCGATCTCGCCATAGTCATGCACGACCACGATGTTGGGGTGCACCAGGGTGGCCAGGGTGCGGGCCTCCAGCAGGAAGCGGTCCTGGAAGCGCTGCACATCGGCGTCGTCGGCGTCGGGGGCCGGCACCAGCACCTTGAGGGCCACCGGCCGGTCCAGGGGCTCCTGGTGGGCGAGGTAGACCGCTGCCTGCCCGCCGCGGGCCAGCCGCTTGCGGATGCGGTAGCGCCCGGCGATCAGGCGCTCGACCTCAACGGTCAGCTCGCTGCCGGGAGGGTGCCAGATGCGGGCGTCTTCCCGCCCCTGAATTTGCTCGCGTTCAGCCATATCGGCCCAGTCTACCATGGGGCTGAGGGCCGGGGCCCCCAAGGCGGCAGGAAAGGGCGCGCGGAGCGGCGGAGCCGGAAGGAATCACTCGCCCCCCGCGATGGCCTCGTCGCCTTCCGTGAAGACGGTGGCCGAGAGCTCGGCGCTGGCCACCTTGGTCCCGTCCACCTCGGCCTGCACCGAAAAGCGCCACAGGCCCCGGCGCAGCCACAGCCGCTCGCAGTGCAGGACGAGGCGGTCCCCGGGCACCACGGGCTGGCGAAAGCGCACCTTGTCCAGGCCCAGCAGCAGCACCGGACGGCCCACCAGGTGGCGGTTTGCGGTGAGGGCGGTCAGCGCGCAGAGCTGGGCGAAGGCCTCGGTGATCAGCACGCCCGGGAGGATGGGATTCCCGGGAAAATGACCGGCAAACCAGGGTTCAGACGCCGTTACCGCCTTGATGCCCGTGGCGCTGCAGCCCGGCACCACCCTCTCCACCCGGTCCACCATCACGAAGGGGTGGCGGTGGGGCAGCAGGGCCTGGATCTCGCGCTGGTCCAAGGAGATGGCCGGCGCGTCGGGGTCGCCGGCGGTCATCTCCAGAATGGGTGCAGGGCCTGCATTGTCGGTGTCAGGGCTCATCGGGGCTCCGGGGGGCCGGCTCGGGGGGCGGGTCTATCTCGGGGGCCGCCGGGAGGAGGGTGGCCACGCGCGCCTCCAGCGCGGCCAGCTGTCGGCGCAGGGCCCGAAGCTCGGCCTGGGTCTCGGGCAGGCGGGACAAGGCGTCGGTGGCCCGCAGCCAGCGATCGTGGTCGATCGCGGGCACGCCGGTCACCCGGGCGCCGGCGGGCTGATCTGCGGCCACCGCGCTGCCCACGCCCACCTGCACCCCGTCGCCCAGGCGGACATGGCCCAGCACCGCGGCGCGGGCGGCCAGCACGACCCCCCGGCCCAGGCGGCTGCTGCCCGCCACGCCCGAAAAGGCCACCAGCAGGCTATCCGGGCCGATCTCGGCGGCATGGCCCACCTGCACGAGGTTGTCGAGCTTGCTGCCCCGGCCCACCCGGGTCTGGCCCATGGCCGGGCGGTCCACGCAGGCGTTCGCGCCCACCTCGACATCGTCTTCGATGACGACGGTGCCGGTCTGGGGGATCTTGAGGTGGCCCCGGGCGGTGGGCGCAAAGCCGAAGCCCTCGCTGCCGATGACGGCGCCCGGGTTGAGCCAGACACGGTCGCCGAGCACGCAGCCCTCGGCCACCACGCTATTGGCCATCAATCGGCAATCCGCGCCCAGGCGCGCGCCAGCGCCCACCACGGCCCCGGCCTCCACCCAGCAGCCGGGCCCCAGCACCGCCTCGGGCCCGATCCAGGCGAAGGCCTCGACGCGGCAACCGACCACCTGTGCGCCGGCGCCGATGAAGGCCCGGGGGTCGAGGCCGGGCTGCACGGGGGCCGGCGGGTGAAAGAGGGCCAGGGCCCGGGCGAAGGCCGCATATGGGTCCGCCACTTCCAAGGTAGAACCCGACTTTCTATCCGTTCCAGGTCGGACCAGCACCAGGCCCGCGGCGCTGCCCTCCAGCTGACGCCGGTAGCGGGGGTTGGCCAGAAAGGAGAGCTGCTGGGGGCCGGCCTCGGCTGGGGCGCACAGGCCCGTCAGCGGCCCCGGATCGGGGCCCACCAAGCGCCCGTCCAGGGCCTCGGCCAGCGCGGCGGCCGACCAGGGCCCAGACGAGAGGGCGGGTGCCACGGCCCCTACCTTGGCGGCCAGGTGTGGCAGCGCTTGTCCGAGCCGGCGGTGATGTCAGCTCAGAGGCGCGGGGCCGCCCTCGGTGACCTCAAGAACAAGCTGGTAGCCGCGCTCTTTGGAGATCTCCTCAGAGATGGTGCGCATCTTGGTGATGAGCCCCTCCATGGCCTGACCATAGGCCATCTGCATCTCCTGGTCGGACTCCTGGAAGGTCTGCTGGTAGGTCATGGCCATCTGCTGCAGCTCTTGCTGCTTGGTGGCCAGGGCCTCCTTGGACAGGACCATGGCCTGGCTCTGGAGCTCTTGCTGGCGCTTGGTCAGCTCGTTCTCCATCTGCTGGATGGCCTTCTTCTTCTGGGCGTACATGCCCTCGAGCTTGTTGCGAACGGCCTCTCCCTCGGTCACCTCGTTGAGGGCCCGCTGGAAGTCCACGGTGGCCACCTTCAGCTCTGCGGCGTGGGCGACGGGGGAGAGGTCGGGCACCAGCGCCGGCAGGGCCGCGAGGGCCACGGCAGCACCGAGCGTGCGAAGGATGCGCATGGGGACTCCTGTGAAACGAAGGCGTCGGGCTTATCCCGCCCTTGTCGCGGGGCGCCAACGCGGGCGCGGTCGGGGAACCCTTCGGTGGGGTGGCGCGTTCCCGGGGGGACGCCCGCGCACCGGCAGGTCACAGAAGAGCTGCGATGCTGAAGTCGAAGACGGCCTTGCGCTCGCCTTCGCGGGGGTTGACCGGGAAGCCCCACTCGAAGCGGAGGGGGCCCATGGGGCTGAACCAGCGGATGCCGGCGCCATAGGCCAGGCGCAGGCCCAGCGGGTTGATGCCGCCTTCTCCCCAGGGATCGCCAAAGGCGTTGCCCGCGTCGAAGAAGGTCACCAGGCTGATGCCGGCCTGGGGGATGATGGCGGCCTCCAGCTCGAGGTTGTTGATCCAGGTCTGGGTGCCACCCACCACCAGGCGGTCCTCGGCGGCGGTGGGGTCGTCGCTGCCCACAAAGATGGTGCTGGTGGACTGTCCCGACGAGCCCTGGTTGTAGCCGGCGGCCCGGATGGAGGGCCCCAGGCTGAACCAGTTGTAGCCCCGCACCGAGTTGATGCCGCCGGCCCGGTAGCGGTGGATGAAGGGCAGGACGGTGCCGTCGGTGCTCCAGATGCTGCCCAGAGTTGCTGACCACGCGAGATAGCCGCTCTTGCGGGGCACCACCGGCCGGTAGGCGCGCAGGTTGACCTTGCCTTCGACAAAGCTGAAGTCGCCGCCAAAGACGTTGAGCAGCGTATCTTCGTCGGTCAAGAAGCCGCCGGACAGGGCCAGGGAGCCGGTGGCGTAGATGCCCCGGGTGGCCTGGATGCGGTTGTTGCGCTTGTCTACGATGAGGCCCAGGCCGCCAGTGCTGGTGAGGCCGTTGCGGTAGAGCTGCCCGCCCAGGATCTTCTTCTTGTAGGCGTCGACCGTATTCAGACCCGAGTCTTCAAAGGAGTAGTCGAAGGTCATCCGCACGTCGTCGCGGGGGTCCAGGTAGCGGCCCACCGACACCGAGAATCCGCGCTGGTACTGGTCTTCGATGAATTGCTGGCTGTTGCTGTAGCCGTCCAGGCGCAGGGTCCAGCGGCTGTCGAAGAGGTAGGGGTCGAAGAGCTGGAGCTGCCACTGCTGGCGTTGGCTGGAGACATTGGCCGAGGCCGACATCACATAGCCAAGGCCGAGGAAGTTGTTCTTGGAGATGTTGACGTTCAACATGAAGTTCTCGATATTCGAGAACCCCGCGCCCACGCTGAAGGAGCCCGTGGGCTGCTCGGTGACCTCGACCTTCATGTCCAGGGTGTCGGGCTCGGCGGCCCGGGGGGTGCTGATGCGCACCTCCTCGAAGAAGCCCAACCGCTCCAGGCGCAGGCGGCCTTCTTTGATCTTGCTGCCGTTGTAGATCTCCCCCTCGTTGATGGGGATCTCCCGACGGATGACCTTGTCCCAGGTGGGGTCGTTGCCGGTGATGTCGATGCGGTGGATCGACACCTTCTCGCCGCGCTGGATGTCGAAGGTGATGTCCACCACGCCGGACTCGGTATCCGTCTCGGTCAGGGGCACGACATTGGCGAAGGCATAGCCCTGGTCGCCATAGAGGTCGCCGATCTCGGCGAGGGTGCCTTGCAGGGTGGTGAGCTTGAACCAGTCGCCGGTCTCCAGCGCCGGGTGCTGGGGGTCGAAGCTCAGGGGGGCGGCGTCCTGGCGCTCCCAGCCCGGCAAGGGCAGGCTGCCCTCTCCGGCGCTGCGCTCGGCCCGGGCCTTGCTGCGGCGCCAGCGCTCGTTCATCACCTTGGCCGTCTGGCCCTCGATGATGGCGCGCGTGGCCTCCTGGGTGAGGCCCTCCTCGTCCACAAAATCGCCTTGAACCTTGATCTTGCCCAGCTTGTACCGGGTGCCTTCTGTCACGTTGATGGTGACATAGATGAAGCGCTTGTCGGGCGAGAGGTAGACCTGGGGCGGGTCCACCTGCACGTCGACGTAGCCCTCCTCCAGGAAGACCGACTTGATGATCTGCAGGTCGTCTTGCAGGGCCTGCTCGTTGAAGCTGCCCGAGGTGCCCAGCCAGGGCAGGATGCCGGCCTGCTTGGTCTGCAAGAAGCGGCGGATCTTGCGGTCCGTCACGCAGGCGGAGTCGCCAGCGCGCTTGCGGGCCAGGCCGCGGCGCTCGCATTCGGCGGCCTCGGCATTGCCGCTGATGTCCAGCCGCTGCACCAGGACCTTGCGGTTCTCCGTGATGTCGAAGGTCAGCTCGACCAGACCATCGCCCACCTCTTTGAGGACGGGCTCGATGCGGACCAGGTAGAAGCCCTTCTCGACGTATTTGTCGCGGATGCGCTGGATGTTGCGCTTCAGCTCGGCCTCGTTGAGGACCGCGAAGGCGCTGATGTCCACCACCTCCATCAAGGCGTCGTCGTCGAGCTTCTTGTTGCCCGACAGCTTGACCTCGCGGATGGCCGGCTTCTCCACCACCTGAAAGGTGATGACGAGGTCTTGTCCGCCGGCCTCGGGGCTGGCGTCCACGCGCACATCATCGACAAAGCCCGTGCCCCAGACGGCCTTCACGTCGCGGCGAACCTTCCAGTCGGCCAGGTCTTCGCCGGCCCGCAGGCCGATGGCGGCGAGGATGGCCGCCTCTTCGACCCGCTTGAGGCCGGTCACCCGGACCTCGCTGATCTTGCCGGTGATCCGGGCCGGGGCCTCGGCGATGGGGGCGGCGGCGCCGGAGTGCAGCCGCCTGGGCCCGGCGCCAGAACGGCCGGCCCCGGCTGCAGTGGGGTAGGCTCCGGCGCACGGGCTCCAGCGCGGGCTCCCGGCGCAGGCCTCCGGCGCGGGCTCGGCGCGGGCTCCGGCGCAGCTTCCGGCTCGGGGAGGGGTGCAGGCTCGGGAACGGGCGCGGGGACCGGATCCTGGGCCATGGCGACCCGATCGGTTCCGGCGGCCCAGAGCAGCAGCGCCAGGGCCGGCAGCAGCCGGTGACGGAGGAGAGACCCGTCGTTCACGCCGGGCCTCCGGCGCGGGAGAGGTCCGCGAAGCGGCCCTCCTTCAACAGCAGGCGACGGGGGAAGCGCTCGGCGAGGCTGTCGGAGTGGGTGACCACGACGAGCGTGCTGCCCGCCTCGGCGTTGAGTTCAAGCAGCATGTCGAAGACGTCGTCCGCCGTTTTCGGGTCGAGATTGCCCGTGGGCTCGTCGGCCAGCACCAGGGCCGGCCGGCGAATCAGGGCCCGCGCGATGGCCACCCGCTGCTGTTCTCCGCCCGAAAGCTCGCCGGGCTTGTGCTCCAAACGCGCCCCCAGACCCACCCGGTCGAGCAAGGCCGCCGCGTCCCGCCTGGCGCGGGTCGCGTCCTGTCCGGCGATGAGGGCGGGCAGGGTCACGTTGGAGAGCGCCGAGTGGTCGGGGAGCAGGTGGTGGAACTGGAAGATGAAGCCGATGCTTCGGTTGCGGAGGGCGTCGATGGCCCGGGCGGGCCGAGCGAAGACCTCGTCTCCGGCGAAGCGCACCGTACCCCGCGTGGGGCGATCGAGGGTGCCGAGTATCTGCAGGAAGGTGCTCTTGCCCGAGCCCGACTGTCCCCGAATGGCCACCCGTTCGCCGGCTTCCAGGTCCAGATCGATGCCCTGGAGCACGTCGAGGACCTGCCCGCCCTTGGTGAATCGCTTCTCGAGGCCACGCACCTCGATCCGGAAGGTCTCGGCGGCGGTCATTCGTACCTCAGCCCTTCGACCGGATCGATGCGGGCGGCCATGGACGCCGGGTAGACCGTCGCCAGAAAGGAGATGGCGATGGCCGAGACGGCGACCACCACGACGGTCTCGGGCACGACCACCACAGGCAGGGTGTCCAGGTAGTAGACGTCGGTGTCCAGCGGAAAGCGGTAGCGGTCCAGGCCCTCGCAGCCGATCAAGCCCAGCACCGTGCCCACCGCCGTGCCCACCAGGCCGATGATGAGGCCCTCCATCATGAAGACCGCCCGCACCTGGCCCGCGCTGGCGCCCATGGCCCGCATGATGGCGATCTCGCGGGCGCGGGTCACCACCACCAGGATCAGCGAGCCCACGATATTGAGGCTGGCCACCAATACGATCAGGCCGAGAATAAGCCCCATGACGATCTTTTCGAGCTTGAGTGCCGAGAAGAGGCTGCGGTTGAGGTTCTGCCAATTGCGCACATAGAAGGGGTGGCCCAGGGCGGCTTCCACCGCGATGGAGACATCGGCCACATCGTCGGGATCGACGGCCCGGGCTTCGATACCGGTGGCGGCGTCGGCGATCTGCAAGAAGTCCTGGGCGTCGGCCAAGGTGACATAGGTCCACTTGGTGTCGTACTCGTACATGCCCGAGTAGAAGACCCCGGCCACCCGGAAGGCCTGCACGCGCGGCACGGGCACGCCCATGGGGCCGATGCCGCCGCCCACCGGGTTGATGACATGGACCTTGTCGCCGGGGTAGACCTTGATCTGTTCGGCCAGCTCTTCGCCCACGATGATGCCCGCCAGCTCTTCATTGTCGCCGTGGTCTTGGGCGACGCCGGCGGGCGGGCGGTGCAGCTGGGCCAGGGCGGCCCGGCGGCTGTCGAGGTCGGGCAGCAGCCCGTCCATGCCCACCTTGAGGTTGGCGGCGATGTCGGTCACCCGTGGGGTGCGCACCGGATCGATGCCCTTGAGCACGACCCCGGCCGTGCCCCACTCCGACCGGATCATGACCTCGGTGTAGACGAAGGGGGTGGCGGCCTCGATGCCCGGGGCGGCCTCGACCTTCTTCACCGCGTCGTCATGGCCCTCGAAGTGGCCGCCATATTGCAGCACCACGAGGTGGGCGTTGCTGCCGAGGATCTTGTCCCGCAGGTCCTCTTCGAAGCCCTCCATCACCGCCAGCACCATCAACAGCGCCGTCACGCCCACCATTACGCCGATCATGGAGACCAACGTGATGGCGCTCACCCCCGCCGCTTTCTTGCGGGAGCGCAGGTGGCTGAGGGCGACCAGGAAGGCGAAGCGCATGGAGGGCAGCAAGCACGGGAGGTCGGGTGGGCATTCCCCGACCAGCAGCGGGGCCAGGGTCTGGAGATCCGCGTGCGACCGCAGTTCCAGCGCAGCGCAGACGGGGCTGTCGGCGCACGAACCGCGGGCATAACCAGTTGCCGGCCAAGGGGGTGGACCGCTGGAGGCCGGGGCCGGTGGTCCGGGCCGGCGACAGGGCGCTGCTCCCTATGAGATCATGGTGGGATGCCCGACCCGACCCCGACCCCTGCCCTGCTGCAGGGCCCGGTCCTAGCCCGCCACCGCATCGGCCTCGCCTTGGCGGGGATCGTCCTGCTCTATGGCATCTATGGGGCGGTGGGCATCTCCACCGCCGAGAGCGGCCGGCCCCTGCACCAGCTGCGCACCGGGGTGGACGCCTGGGTGCCCTTCTCTCCGCCGGCGGTGCTGGCCTATCTGTGGCTCTTCCCGCAGGTGCTGGCCCCCCTCGCCGTGGTGGACGACCGCCGCACCTTGCTGCGGGGCGCCCTGGCCTACCTCATGCTGGTGCTGGCGGGGCTGCCCTTCTGGCTGCTCTTTCCCGTCACCGTGCCGCGCCAACCCACGCCGGTGGTGGACCTCTTCACCTGGGGGGTGGCGGTCACCCGCTGGATCGACCCCCCCACCAATTGCTTTCCGTCCATGCACGTGGCCGAAGGCTTCTTTGCCGCCTTCATCGTCTACCGCTGCGACAAGGCGGTGGGCCGCCTGGGGCTGGTGATGGCCGCCTTCATCTGGTGGAGCACCATGGCGCTGGGGCAGCACTGGTTCGTGGATGGCCTGGCGGGGCTGATCATCGCAATCGGTGCGGACGCCCTGGCCTTTCGGTGGAGGCCGCTGCCCGCAGACGCCTTGCGGGCGGGGCCGCGCCGCCGCCTGCCCTGGCTGCTGCTGCTCTATGCGGGGCTGGTGGCCCTGGCAGGCGCCCCCTGGTGGACCGGGGCGGTGGATGTGGGCAAACTCGCCCGACCCCTGTGGTGATGCGGCAGGCCGCTCAGGCGATGCCCAGGTGCTCGGGGTGGCAGGACAGCTCGACCACCAGCCCGAAGAAGTCGTCGCTGGCCATGCTGCAGCGGCCGTCCTTGGACTCCACCTTGGTGGCCACATCGGGCATCCAGGGCAGGCTGGGGTCCAGCGGGTCGTCGTAGTGCACCCGTCCGGCCGCGTCGTCCACCTGCAGCACCCGCACCTTGTGGGGCAGGGCCAGCAAGGGGTGGATGCCTACCCGCCGCGAGATGGGCGTGTCGTCGCTCTTGGCTTCCAGGGTCACAAAGACCGGATCGCCCGCCGCGAGGCTCCTGCGGATGATGCCCGCGCCATCCCGGCGCAGGTTGGGCAAGAAGTCGGGATCGATGCCCAGGGCCACGAGGCGCTCGGCCACCCGCGCGTCATCGGTGCTCAGGCGCTCCCAGCGCTCTCCGGTCACGCCCTCCAGCAGGCGGTCGAACTCGTCCAGCCCCATGCCCGAACCGGTGGATTCGCCGCCTGTGTCGACGTGGGAGTCCTGGTCGTTCTGGTAGTCCAGATCGGGATAGGCGTAGTCCATGGCGGCCACCTGGAAGAGGCGGCTGGCGGGGCTGCGGCCGGCCTCGGTGCGGCTCCACCGCAGGTGCTCCTCGTCGCGCTTGAGCAGGTCCCCATTGAGCAGCCGGGCCTCGCCGTCCAGGTCCATCAGCTCTGCCACAATACGCAGGTACTCGGCGGTCTTTCGTTCGGCGAGGTAGATCTCGACGCAGGTGACGGCGCAGGTGCCCTTGTGGCCCTGGTTGATGCGGCCGGGGTCCGCGGCGTTGCGCAGCATTGCACCCACCAGCCGACGGCGGCCGGGCTGCCGGGCCAGGCCCGCCGGCATGGGGCAATCCAAGGCGTGGCGCAAGGCGCTGCCCAGGCTGTGATCCCAGCCCGCGGGCTCGTCAAAGCGGGGGAGGAGCCGGGAGAGGGCGTTGAGGCTGGCCGCCTGGAAGGCCGCGTCGTCCTCGCCCGGCGCGTAGGGGTAGGTCCCAGGGTCCTGCTGCTGTAAGAGGGCAGTGAGATCCCGCCGCAGCAGGTCGGCATCGAGGGCGGGCATGGCGTCTTCCGGTGCGGGTGGGGTGCAGCGACCCACCTGGCCGCCGCGGCGCGGGCGGGTCGAAGTCTAACCCCTGCCCCCACCGCGTTAGCCTCAGCGGGGTCACCTTCTGGCCCGAAGAGGCGACCATGCTGGCTTGTGCGCGCATCGCTACGCCCGACGGGCGCCTGCACGAGCTGGTGCACGGCGACATCATCGGGCGCCTGCACAGCGCCGCCCTCGCGCTGGACGATGGGCGCGTCAGCGAGGCCCACGCGATGATCAGCCTGCGCGAAGGCGAGCTTCGGTTGATCTCGCTGCGGGGCGCCTTTGCCATCGATGGGCGTCCCGAGACCGAGGTGGCCCTCGAGGCCGGCCTGGAGATCCAGCTCACCCGGGGCCTGGTGCTGCGGGTGGTGGAGGTGGTGCTACCCGACGAGATCCTGGGCATCGAGGGCCCCGGTCTGCCCCGCCAGGCCCTGCCGGGGGTCTGCTCGTTGATCCTCGACCCCCAGCCCCACCTGCGCCGTGGCTGGCACGAAGGCGCGCGCTGGCATGCCTGGTGCAATGGCGAGGGTTGGTCCTACCGGCTGGAGAGCAGCCCCAGCCCCTTGCCCCTGTCGGCGGGCATGGCCTGGACCCTGGACGGGGTGGAGATCCGTGCCGTGGGCATCCCCTTGGACGCGGCCGGCCAGGCCCCCACGCGGCAATTCGGCGGGGTGGACGCCCCCCTCACCCTGGTCGCCAATTTCGACAGCGTGCACCTGCTGCAAGAGGGGCGTCCCGTGCTCACCCTGTCGGGGGTGCAGGCGCGGCTGGTGTCCGAGCTGGTCGCCCTGGGCGGACCGGTGGCCTGGACCCTGCTGGTGGAGCAGCTCTGGCCCCGCCAGGGCGATGCCGCCGCCTTGCGGGCCCGCTTTGACGTGAACCTCAGCCGGCTGCGCCGGAAGCTGCGGGCCGCGCGCATCCGGACGGATCTGGTGAGCCTGGACGGTTCGGGGGTGGTCGAGCTGCTGCTCTACCCCCACGATCGGGTCGAGGACCGGACCTGAATGACGAGAGCGGGCGAGGGGCCGATCATCCGGCCGCTCAGCGGGGCGCCGCTGGACCTGGGCCCCGCCGCGCCACCCGCGCCGGGGGGCGCGCCCACCTTCGATCTGCCCGAGGGCCTGCGCTACCACCAGGGGGGCACCCTGGGCCGGGGCGGCATGGGCGAGATCCGGGTGGCCCGGGATCTGCGGCTGGACCGCGAGCTGGCCCTCAAGTGCAGCCGGCGCAGCGACCCCATCGCCGAGGCACGCCTGGCGCGGGAGGCCCGCCTGACCGCCGGCCTCATCCACCCCAATATCGTGCCCATCTACGACGCCACGCGCCTGCCCGACGGCCGGCCCGGCTACACCATGCCGGTGGTGACCGGGCAGACGCTGGGCGAGGCCCTGGGCCGGGCGCGGGATCTGGCGGACCGGCTGCGCCTGATGCGTCACTTCATCGACGCCTGCGGGGCGGTGGCCTTCGCCCACAGCAAGGGGGTCCTGCACCGCGATCTGAAGCCCGACAACATCCTCATCGGCAGCTTCGGCGAGACGCTGGTGGTGGACTGGGGTCTGGCCTGCAACCTGGACGAGGGGGCGCAGGGCGGCGCCCGCTTGGGCACCCCGGGCTACAGCAGCCCCGAACAGCAAGCGGGCGGGCCGGTGGACCCCCGCTCCGATGTCTGGAGCCTGGGCGCCATCTTGATGGAGCTGCTCTGCCCGGGAGACGCGCCGCCCGACGATGCGCCGCCTCCAGAATTGGTCGCCGTCGGCCGCAAGGCGCGCGCGGACCGCCCCTCGGACCGCTACCCCGACGCCCACAGCCTGGGCACCGAGGTGGAGGCCTGGTTCGAAGGTCGCCGGGTGGCCGCCTACCACTACACCTCGCGAGACCTGCTGCGCCGGCTCTGGCAGAGCTGGCGTTCTCCGCTGCTGGTGGGCATGGCGGGCGCCCTGGCCCTGCTGCTGACGGTCGCGGTCGGGGTGCTGCGTATCTCAGAGGAGCGTTACGTCGCCCTGGAGGCCCAGGACCGGGCGATTGAGGCCCAGAAGCTGGCGGAGTCCAGCCTGGCCACCGCCCTGGTGGCCCAGGCCCTGCAGGCGGCCAACTCCAACGATCGGGCCGAGGCAGAGGTGCTGGCCAGCCACGCCTTGGGCCTGCGTGAGAATCCACTCGCACGGGGGGTTCTGGCGCGTTTCGCCGGCCGGCCCCGGCCCCAGCTCCTGTCCCGCCGACCCCTGCCCGCCGGCTGTCAGCGGGTGAGCCTCAGCGCGCAGGGCGGCCACCTGCTCTGCGACCGCGACGATCGCAGCGTCCTGCTGGACGCCGGGGATCCCAGGGTGGTCCTGGGCAGCGTCACCCTGGCGCACCAGTGGGCCCAGCTGCAAGGCGAGGGGGTGGGCTTGGTCCTTCACCTGAGCGCGGGCGGCGCCGCAGCCTGGACTCCGGGTGGGGAGGTGCGGGCCCTCGACCTCCAGGACCCGACGAAGGCCCTCTCTGCCAGCGCCGACCCCCTACGCGTCAGCGTGCAATCCGCTGGGGCGCGCGCTGCCCTCTATGACGCCGTCGGCGGCCGCCAGGGACTCTGGCCCGCCTGCGCCGGGGCCCTGGCCGCGGCGGTCGCAGCCGACGGCCAGGGGCGCCTGGTTGCGGCCTGCACGGATGGGCGCATCGAGGTGGGTGATGTGCGCGATCCCTCTGGGCTCAAGGTCGTCGCTCGGCTCGATCCCACCGACCACACGCCCATGCACATCGCCTTCGTGCAACCCGAGAGCCGATCGGTGGTGGTGGGCAGCGCGGCCGGACGGGTGAGCCTGGTGGCCTTGGATGGTTCGGGGCTCCAGTCCCAGCTCCAGCTCTCCTCGGAGGGGATCGAGCGGCTCAGCGCCTGGGGCGACCGCCTCGCGGTGGCCACCCACGGCGGCGAGGTCATCGCTGCGGAGTGGAGCACCGGTCAGCACAGCCTCTACCTGCGGGACTTGCGGGCCGCGGTGTCCTGGCTGGATCAGGGCCGCCGCCTTCGGGTGGCCAGCCTGGACCGGGTGGACGACTGGGCCCTGCCCCCAGCCGAGCGCCCCCATCGCCTGCCCGGCGAGTCCGGCATCGCGTCGGTGGCGGTCTCCCCCGATGGCGGCCGGGTCGCGTCGGGCCATGGCAGCGGGGCCGTGCTGATCTGGGATCTGCGGAGCGGGAAGCTCCTGCAGGAGCTGGCCTGGCAGGAGCAGGTGACCAAGGACCTGGCCTGGACCCCCGACGGCGCCCTGCTGGCTGCGGCCACGGCGGGCAAGACCGGCCTGGCCCGCTTCGACACCCGGACCTGGCAGGCGCTGCCCAGCTGGACCCCCGATGGCTTCCGGCGGGTGGTGGCGGTCGCCTCGGGAGAGCTGTGGGCCATCCCCTATGGCGACGGGCTCTGGCGCATGGATCCCAGCGCCGAAGGCGGGCGGGAGTCCTTCCTGAATGAAGGCGTGATGCTCGATCTCGAAGTGAACGGCGACGGGTCCGCCATGGCGGTGCGCGCCACCGATGGCGGGGTCTACCGGGTGCAGCCCGGGCGCCCTCCGCGCATCACCCGGGTGCACAGCGACCTGTCCACCCAGGCTGTCGCCCCCATTGGCCGGGACACCCTGGTGGCCGACGGCAGCGGCCTGCACCGCTTCGATCCCACGGGGGGCAAGCGCAGCGTCTCCTTGGCCGGCGCCGTGGTCACCGACCTCACGGCCTCCCCCGATGGGCGCTGGGTGGCGGCGGGCTTCCTGGATGGCCGCACGGCGGTCTACCGCGGTGATCTCAGCGGTCCCGTCGCGATCCTGGACGGGCACGCCGCGCGGGTGGCCGCGGTGGCCTTCGATGCCACCAGCGACTGGCTCTACACCGGCAGCTGGGATGGCGCGGTGCGCAGCTGGTCCATGGAGCCCCTGGGGCGGTCCGCTGCGCGGCTTCGGTCCGAGGTGGAGGCGGCCTGGGGCCTGGGGGTCGACGACGCCCTGGCGCGACCCATCGCGGGCTCAGCCCCGGGGGGATGAAGCGGGGCGCCGCCGCCACAGTCGGAGGCCCAGCAGGCCCAGCAGGCCCACCACGCCGAGGCGCTGCCCCCAGATCCAGCCATCGGGGCGATAACGCAGGCGCAGCCGCCGGTCTCCGGGCTGGACCGCGACCCCCATCAGCAAGCCCCCCACCCGCAGCAAGGGTCGGGGCTCTCCCGCCACATCCGCCCGCCAACCCAGGCTCCAGGACTCGTTGAAGACGGCCACCCCGCGCGCATTCTCTGGAATATCAATGAGGACGAGCCCAGGGCCGTCCATCTCGGCGTGCAACGCTTGTGCCGGCAGCCGCGAGGGCGCGACGGGTGGCGCCAGGTCCTCCACCGGGGGGCGCTGCCAGGCCTCCGGGTCCGCCCGCACCTGGGCCAGGGCCTCCTGGGCGTCCTTCGCAGGGCGCGCGCTTGGGGCCAGCCAGGCCCGGGGGGCGGGATCCGGCACCCGCCAGGCGCGCAGGGGGGCGTCCTGGAGCGGGATCTCGTCCAGATTCAGCGCCCGGTCGGGCAAGGTCAACAGCAGGCCCACCCCGGTCAGGCGCAGCAGGCCCAGGGGCGGCGGGTCGGTCACCGGGTACCAGGGGCCCTGGGGCCGCGGCTCCAAGGCCCGCAGCAGCAGCCGGGTCTGCTGGGACACGGGCAGATCGTAGCCCCGCAGATCCCGCAGGCCGGCCAGGGCCCCCGTATTGGGCTGCAGCGCCCAGGACAGGCCGAGCACCCGGTCGCAGCCCGCGGCATCGTCGCAGCCGGCCGCCTGCCGCAGATCCGCCACCCAAGGCGCCAGGGGCGGATCATGGGCCTGGGCGGGCAGGCTGTGCTGGTCCGAGCGTCGGGCGTGTTGGCCGCTGAGCAACACCCCGCAGGCCAACAGGGGGCCCCATGCCCGGCCGCGGTCCGTCGCCAGGCGGCTGGCTTGCAGGCCGGCAGCCAGGGCCAGCAGCAGCCCCGCCTCGCTGCCCAGGCGTCCGTGGTTGAAGGGGCCGGGCAGGGGCAGCAGGCTGAGGATCAGCGCCCCCAGCCACAGCAGGGGCAGCCAGCGATCCCGCCGGGACCCCAGCGCCAGCCCTGCCAGGGCCAGGCAGACCAGCCCAGGGTGCAGTTGGCCATCCGCCCAGGCCCCCGGGCCTTCATAGCCAGCGCGCGCCGGGTGACCCAGCCAGCCCGGCCACAGCAGATCAAGCAGCTGGCGCGGATCCAGCGGCAGGGTGACCCGCGCTTGGGCCGTGCTCGACCCCGCAGCCAGCTCGGCCAGGGGCAGCAGCAGCGGGGCCGCAAGGAGCAGCCCGATCAGGATGCCCAGCAGCGATCCGGGCTGGCGCGCCCGAAGACCCGCCCAGACCGTGGCCAGGGCCAGCCCGTGCACCAGCGTGCCGGGGTGTCCGCCCCCGCCATGCCCGCGACCGCCAGGGCCAGGGCCGCCGGCATGCGGCGCTCCAAGGCCAGCAGCACCCAGGGCAGCCAGCAGGCGGTGGCCGCGTGCGGGTGAAGCCAGCCACACACCGGGTAGGGGGCCAGCATGGCGGCGACCCCGGCGGTGGCCGCCCCCCAGGGACCGGCCCCCAGGGTCGCGCAGAGCAGGGCGGCCCCCAGGCCCGTCCAGATGAGAATGAAGGCAACGCCTGCATCCTGGGCCAGGTCTTCGGGTAGGAGCAGCCGCAGCCAGGTGACCGGCGACCCGGGCATGCTCTGCCCATCGGCCAGCAGCGGCGCCCCCAAGAAGAGGTCGGGGTTCCACAGCGGCGCCCGTCCGGCAGAGAGCGCCGCCACCGTGCGGCGTTGCAGGGCCTTGAACTGCAGCGCCGGGTCGCTGAGCTGGGGGTGGGCCACCTGGCCCCCGCCGCTGGCATCCTGGAAGAGCGCGTGCACCGACAGGTGGTCGTCGGCGCTCACCACCCGCGGGCCGGGCAGCGCCCCGGGAAAGAGCAGGGGCAGCACCAGCAACAGCAGGGCCAGGGGCAGCCAGGCAGGCTTGCTCAGTAGTCCCTCCGGCCCACCGCCAACCGAAGCTCGTAGCCGTCGAGGTCCCCGCCGCCCCGGGCTGGGTGCGTACTTTCTTGCGGTTGATCGCGCGGCAGGGGTTGCGCGTGCTCATCCGGCGAGGAGATCTCGGACCTGCCGCGAGAGAAGGAAGAGCGGGTGAGCAAACCCTCACCCAAACCGGCCCGAAGACCTACGAGCAGGAGGACGTTGAGTGAAACGAAGAACCCTGAATCCCCTCGCCCGCTTCCTGCGGGATAACCTGACGCCCGAGCGGTGGGCAACCGTCGAGGACCCTCGCAAGCCTCGCGGGGTTCGCTACAAGCTGGTGGGCTTGCTCAAGCCTGCTTGTGTTGGGCCTGACCGTTGGCTCCGCACGCTGCGCGATGTCGAGCGCCTGGGCATGAAGCTGGCGGTCGGCCGGGCTTCGGGCTGCGCGGCTCGCCCACGGACACGACGCTGTACACCTTGGTCCGGCGGTGAGCCCCGCGGCCCTGACTCCGGTCCTCGTGGACCAAGTCAAGGAGCTGTGGCTGAGCAAGCGCATGCAGGTGGACTACGGATCGGCATCGTTGGTGGCCATCGACGGCAAGTGCCTGGGCGCGGACCGCGAGCTCAAGCACCCGAGTCCACCGGCATTGCCGTCCCCGCGTCGGACCGCCTCGAAGCGGCGCTCGAAGCGCAACGCGACGAAGGTCACCGATGCCAAGCGGGAAACCTTCAGCTGCCGGACATGGACCCGGGCCCGGACGGAAGGTCTACCTGGTCAAGGCCCTCCGAGCCGTGCACGTCGCCTCCGCCGCCAAGGTGGCCATGCATCAGAGTGGTCATCCGGCGCATCGCGGCGAAGCGCCGATGTTCGAGGGCTTCGTCCGGGAGCTGATTCGAGCTATGGACGTGCCATGGTCCAGTGGAGTCTCGGTGGATGCTGGCTTCGTCACCATCCAGAACCTCATGATGCTGGCGGTGTCGGGGATCCCTACATCGCCGCGCTCAAGGCAAATGCGGGCGCGCTGTCATCGGCGACTGTCCACGGTCATGGGTCAGGGCACCGATGCGCTCCCGCCGGGCGGGTGGATCGCCGAGACCCAGGAGGTCCGCAACAAGGCCCGGGTGCACCGACAGTTCGGCCAGATCGACGACGGGCGACTGCATGGAAGGCGACTACCGGCAGGTCTGGCGTCAGCGAACGACGATCGTCAAGGCCGGAAAGCCGCCCGTGATCGATGACCGGCTCTTCATCACCAGTCTGCCCATAAACAGGCTCACGCCAGCGCAGTGCATGGCCGCCATCCGCGCCCACTGGGGATCGAGAACGACTGTTTCTGGACCCTCGACACGCAATGGAACGAGGACACCCGGGCCTGGGTCAAGCACGGCCTGGGTCGAGTCGCTCGCCGTCCTCCGGCTCATTGCCTACAACCTCCGTTCGCATCGTGCGGCACCGGGTGCTGCGAGACGGCGAGGCCCCGTCCATGCCCAGACGGGCGGACCGCTCAACCACAACCTCAAGCGCTGGAAGGCAAGGCCCTTCCGCGAAGTCATGGAGCTCCTCCGCGACGCACTGGTGATGCCCGGGATCCTTCCGATCCCGGGCAGAACATAACGACCCGCTCGCCCAGGCTCTTCCCCTCCCTCTCTCGGCAACACATCGCAGCGACAGGTCCCGGCAAGCATGGCCGCGTCCTCATCGTGTGTCTACGAGCCGGGGAACGGTCGAAACACACCGCAGAGCTGGGGTAGGATCAATGGATATTCAGGTCTACCGATCAAGCCTGGCAGCCAGGGCCGGAGCCGCACCACCGGCTATTCGCCGCTCTCGGGCGGGCAGGGATCGACGTCCGGGATGGGGGCGTCGCTGGGGGGCGGGCGCAGGCTCACCGGGAGCTGACCCTGGGCCGCCGCCAGCATGCGGTGGGGCACCGGCAGCACCACGCCGGCCTCCTTCATCGCCGCGAAGCACCCGCGGTAGAGGGCGTTGCGCACCGGAAGGAAGGACTCGCGTCGCGCCCAACAGGAGAGCTGCAATTCCAGGCCGCGCTCGGAGAAGGGCCCCAGTTGGATCAGCGGGGGGGGCTCCTGCAACACCTCGGTGTGGCTCTCTGCCACGACGAGCAGCAGCTTCTCGACGGCGGCCAGGTCCTCTGCTGGAGACACGGCCAGCTGCAGGTCGATGCGCCGAATCGGGTAGGCGCTCAGGTTGGTGACCTGGGACTTCACCACCGTCTCGTTGGGAACCCGCACCAGCAGGTTGTCGAAGGTGCGCAGCTTGATGCTGAGCAGGTCCACCGACAGCACCTCGCCCGTGAGGGCGTCCACTCGGATGATGCTGCCCACGCTCACCGCGCCCTCGGCCAGCAAGAAGAGCCCGCTGATGAGGTTGCTGGCCGAGGTCTGGGCGGCAAAGCCCAGGGCCACGCTGAAGACACCGGCGGCCCCCAGCACCACGCCCAGATCGAAGCCCAGCTGCTGCATGGCCATCGCCAGGCCCAGCCCCACCGACAGGCCCACGATGCCCCGCCGCGCGAGATCCGCCATGCCGGTATTGCCGCTGCGCTGCACCGTCCGGCGCGCCGCCCCGCCCAGCAGGTTGCCCACCACCAAGGACCCAGCCAGCAGGGCGGCTGCGACGACAAGCTGCTTGGGGTCGATGCTCTCGACATAGGTGCGCAGGCTGGAGATCAGATCCGGTGCGGGCTCGGCCATCAGACCATCCAGGTGCGCGCGATGGCGTTGAAGACGTGCAGCAGCCGGTTGTCGCTGAGAGGCTGCCGGGCTTCGGCCACCTTGCGCGCCCCGTGGGCCAAGGCGGGCGGGGCCCCCGCCACATCGTAGCGGCCCTGCTCCTGCTCCTGGCGGCGCAGGGTGACCTCGGGGGTCCACAGGATGCCCTGCGCGTCTTCATAGAGCGGGAGCTGGTTCACGGGCAGGCGCAGCCGCTGCACCGCCAGCACGTCGGGCCCCCCGTTGACCAGGCGCACCGGTGTGACCGCCCGCACCGAACGGTACTCCAGCCTTTCGAAGTCCAGAACCAGGCGCGTGCGGGCTGCATAGCAGAGCTCTCCTTCGCGGGTGCTGGCCCCGAACCAGGTGTCCCGGGGTCGCCAGAGGGGCACCTCGGCCACCGGCATGCGGCTGCGGCCCACCGAGAGCACGCACCAAAGCGGCGTTGTTACATAGGCCAGCGCCTCTTCACCGGGCAGCACCGAGAAGGGCGAGTCCGGATTGGCGATGACCGGGCGATCGGCCAGAGCGGGCTGGATGCGCAAGGGATCGGCGGTCTCGCCAAAGGCGAAGCGCTGCTCTTCGGCGCCCTCGGGGGGAGGCTCGCCCTGGGGCACCATCTCGACGGCCTCGTCGGTGGCGAGGGGATCGCTGCCTCGGCGGGCCCACAGGCGCCACTCCCAGGGCCGCCGCTCCACCAGCAGGTTCAGTGGCCCCAGCTGCCACTTCAGGGCCCGGCCCAGGGGCACCGAGAACTCGCCCCAGCGCTCCGTCTTCGCCACGGGCTCGCCGTCGGTCATCGGGGGCTCCGCTCGCGCAGGCTCTCCAGCAGCTCCGGGTCCAGGTGCAGGTCCAGCTGCGGGTAGGAGATGACGATGCCGCCCTCCTTCAGGCCGTCCCAGATGGCTTGCCGAAGCTGGTCCTGGTAGCGCTGCACCTGCCAGGGGTCCTCGCACCAGACGCACAGCTCCCAGTCCACGGAGCTGGTCCCGAAGTCGCGCAAAAACGCCTCTGATGGGCGATCTTCAACCCGCCATGGCATCTTCGAGCCCGCGTCGCACAGCACCTGCCGCACGGCGACCAGGTCGCTGTCATAGTGCACCCCCACCTTCACCCGGACCCGCAACAAGCGGTCGCGGCTGGTGAAGTTCTTGACTTTGCCCTGGGCGAGGTTGGAGTTGGGGACGATGATGTCCTCGCCGTCCAGGGTGCGCACCAGGGTGTTGCGAACGCTCATCTCGACCACCCGCACCGTGCGGTCGTCGATCTCGATGATGTCGCCGGGGCGGATGGTGCGCTCCACCAGCAGGATGACGCCGGAGACGAAGTTCTCGGCGATGCTCTGCATGGCCAGGCCGATGCCCACCGCAAAGACCGCCCCGGCCGCCAGCAGGCTGGACAGATCGATGCCCACGGTTTGCAGGCCCACCAGAAAGGCCAGGCAGAGCACGGCGTAGTTGACCAGCCGCTGCACCATGCGCAGCGTGCCCTCGTCTTCGATGCCCCTGCGCTTGAAGACGCCTTCGGTGGCCCCCTGCAGACCTCGGCTGACCTGGTAGCCGACGACCAGGATGAAGGCGACGGTCAGCAGGGAGGTCAGGCTGACCGGGGTGTCGCCCAGGTGAAAGATGGAGCGGCTGAGCACCCCATTGAAGAAGTTGCCCACTTCGCGGCCGACCTCGCCCATCTCACCCGTGGCGGGGTCAGCGGGCGCGGTGGGCAGGGGCGGGGCGGCTTCGGGCACGGGGCGGGCTCGGGGGTTCAAGGGGCGAAGTCGAGCACCTGGCGGTAGATCCGGGTCTCGCCCAGCTGCCCCTCTAGCCAGACCACGTCGGGGCCGTCCACCGGAGAGCTATAGTTGTAGACGGCATAGCGGTGCTGATCCAGGGCCAGCACCGACGCGAAGCAGGTGTCGCCCCGACTGGCGAGATCCAGCACCCAGACCACCTCCTGGCGGTCGGGTAGCACCTCCCACAGGCTGCAGCGCTTGCGCTCATTCCAATAGGCAGCCTGGTAGTGCAGGCTCTGTTCGGCGTGGCTGAGCGCACGCATGCCCAGATCGTAGGCGCCGTCTTCATTCAGGTTGCGCCGGCCGATCAGCCAGATGCGGTCGCCATGCCGAAAGACCAGGGGGGAATCATATTTTCGAGGGTCCGGCTCGCAGGACCAGTCGCCCGGGTCCTCGGCCGGCGCGGTGCAGATCTTGCTGCCCCAGCCGTCGGCGTCGCCCGCCTCGTTGCGCATGACGGCGACGATGCCGCCGCCGGGCCGGGTGGCGATGTCGGTCTCCGATCCCCCGCCCACATGGACCACCTCGGCGCCGGGGACAAAGGGCGAGAAGCTGCGCCCATCGTCCGTCTTCAGCCAACGCACCTCGATTTGGGGCAGGCGCTCGGCGCCGCCACTGTCCACCTCTTGGTCATAGACGCCTTCGCCGCCGGTATAGCCCACCACCATGGGCTGGCCGTCCAGCACCCGCGCCCGCCAGGGAATGAAGTTGCCATCGAAGATGTCGGCGGGTTCCGACCAGCTGCCGGCCGCATCGCGCACCACCACCCGGGCGCCACCGGGCTCGAAGTCCAGGCTGCTGGTGCCCAGCACGGCAAAATAGAGGAAGAGCTGCCCATCGATGCTGAGAAAGCGCGGCTCGCGCAGATCCCGACCCAGGTTGAGGCTCCACTCGTGGGTCCAGACCTGCTCGTCGGTGGAGCGCAGCACATGCAGGGTGGCATCAGCGCTGGCAAAGTGGCTGGGCGCCGTGCGAAAGGCCAGGAAGACCGAGCCATCGTGCTGGATGACGTCGAGGTTGTTGTTGGCGGCCTGGGTCTGCACCGGCAGGCCGTCGGCAGGCACCACCTGCTCCAGCGCCGACAGGGTCGGGCCGCCGCCAGCGGTTGGGGCCGAAGCATCGGGGGCACAAGCCAAGAGGGCCAGCCCAAGCAGGGGAAGCAGCAAAGCCATGGTCCAGCCTACCCCGGTTGCCGCGCGCAGGATCAGGCCGCGGGCTGCGCGTGGGCCAGCGGGGCCATCACCCCGCGAAATAGCCGCGCCCAGGCCGACGCCGAGGCCTGCCAGCTCCAGTCGGTGGCCATGGCCCGCTGCTGCAAGGCGGCCCAGGCCTCGGGCTCATCCCGCAGCAGGTCGCCCGCACGCTGCACCGCCCGGGCCAGGGCGGCAGCGTGGACCGCGTCCATCGCGAAGCCGGTGCCCTCACCCGGCACCGACGCGTCGGTCACGGTGTCCACCAGGCCGCCCACGGGGCTGACGATGGGCAAGGCCCCATAGGCCATGGCATACATCTGCACGAGGCCGCAGGGCTCGAAGCGACTGGGCACGAGGATGGCGTCCACGCCGGCATAGATGCGCCGGGCCAGCTCGCGGTCGAAGTCCAGGCGCAGGCCGAAGCGGTGGCGGTGGCGCACCGACAGGGCCTGCAGGTGGGCCTCGTGGGCGGGCTCGCCGCTGCCCAGGACGATGAGCCGGGCCCGCAGGCTGCCCAGCCGCGGCACCAGCTCGGCCACCAGGTCGGGGCCCTTCTGCCCCGCCAGGCGCGACACGACGCCCAGCAGCAGGGTTCCGGGCTCGTCGGGCAGGCCGAGTTCCGCCAGCAGGCCCCGACGGGCCTCGGCCCGTCCGCGCAGGTCGGCGGCGTCAAAGGGCGCGGGCAAGGCGGGGTCCTGGCGGGGGTTCCAGTCGCTGGCGTCGATGCCGTTGACGATGCCGGTCACGCCGCGCCAGCGCAGGTTGGCTTCGAGGCCGCAGCCAAAGGCCACCGTGGTGATCTCTTCGGCGTAGTGGGGGCTCACCGTGGTCACCTGGTCGGCCATGGCGATGGCGCCGGCCAGCAGGTTGAGGTGGCCCTGCCGCTGGTAGGCGGGAGGTGCGGCGCGGCCCAGCACCTGGTCACCCGCAAAGACGCCCTGGTAGGCGAGGTTGTGGATGGTCAGTACGCAGCCGGGGCGCTCGGGGCCATCCGGGAGCAGGCCGGGCACCAGGGCCGCCTGCCAGTCGTGGCAGTGGTAGAGCGCGATGGGGGCGCCAAAGGCCCGGTGACCGTGGGTGACCACCGCCTCGCAGAAGCGGCTGAAGCGCTCCAGGTTGTCGTCGAAGGCGCCCTTGCCCGTGTCCGTATAGGCCGAGCCCGACCCGGGACCATAGAGGCCGGGGCGGTGAAAGAGGTGCGGGGCATCGACGAAGACGGTGGGGGTCGGGCCGCCCACCAGCCGCAGCAGCCGCGCGGTCCCCTCGCCCAGAACGAAGTCGTCGCCGATCGCTTCGAGGGCCAGGCCCCGCAGTTCCACCACGGCGCGGGCCGACCGGTAGAGCGGCGTGAACACGATGACGTCGAGGTCGGGTTGGGCGTTGAGGGCCTGGGGCAAGGCGCCGCCGACATCGCCGAGGCCGCCGGTCTGGGACCAGGGCGCCACCTCGGAGCTGACAAAGGCGACCGGGAGCTTGGACATGGGCTTCAATCCTCGTCGTGGGTCGGCACCGTGCCCTCCTGCTCCTTGCGGTAGCGGGGGCCGGCCGAGACATAGCTGTGGCGATCCATCTCGGAGATGATCCAGCTGCCGCGGGTCTCCTCCATGCGATCGCGGGTGTGGGGGTCGCTCAACATGAGCTCGCCCACGTCATTTGCAAACTGAACCGGGCCGGATTCGGGCACGATGGTGCCTTTGGGCAGCACGATCAGGCCCTCTTCGGTGCGGAAGGGGAAGCGGCGGGCGTCCTCTTCGGCGTCGAGGCCCAGGCGCGCGCCCGGCGCAATGCGACAGTTCTTGTCCAGCACGGCATGGCGCACCTGGGCGTTCTCACCGATGTCGCAGCCCGACATCAGCACCGCATTGCGCACATCGGCCCCCGCGTGCACAAAGCAGTCATAGCCGATGACCGCTTCGAAGAGCCGGGCGCTCTGGATGATGCTGCCTTCACAGACCAGGCTGTCCACCACATCCACCGTCGCGTGGCCGCCATGGCGCACGAAGCGGGCCGGCGGGTAGTCGCGCTGCGCCGTGCGAATGCGCCAGCGGCGGTTGTAGAGGTTGATGGTGGGCAGCGGGCTTCGCATCTCCATATTGGCCTTGAAGTAGCTGTCCAGCGTGCCCACATCGCGCCAGTAGGGGCGTGCCCCCTCGGGTTCTCCCGGAATCAGGTTGCGCCCGAAGTCATATACGAAGACACGGCGCCCCTCGGACAAGAAGCGCGGAATGACGTTCTTGCCAAAGTCATGGGCCGATTCTGCATCATTGGCGTCGTCCACCAGGGCGCGCACCAGGGGGTCGCTCTTGAAGATGTAGTTGCCCATGCTGACCAGGCAGAGGTCGGGGTGGCCGGGCATGGGGGCCGGGTTGGCGGGCTTCTCTTGGAAGCCGATGACCCGGCCGGTGGCATCGATCTGGATGATGCCGAATTCCGAGGCCTCTGCGCGCGGCACCGGCCAGGCGGCGATGGTGAGGTCGGCGTCGTTGTCGAGGTGCTCCTCCTCCATCTGGTCCACGGAGATCTTGTAGATGTGGTCTCCCCCGAAGACCGCGACATTCTCGGCCCGGCTGTCCCGGATGAGGTTGATATTCTGGAAGATGGCGTCGGCCGTGCCGCGGTACCAGTGCTCACCCGTTCGCATCTGCGCAGGCACGATCTCGATGAACTCGTTGATGCCGGACAGGTGCCAGTTGCGGTTGATGTGCTTGATCAGGCTGGAGGACATGTACTGGGTGAGCACATAGACCCGCCGATAGCCAGAATTCAGGAAGTTGCTGAGCACGAAGTCGATGATGCGGTAGCGCCCCCCGAAGGGCACCGCGGGCTTGGCGCGGTGACAGGTCAGGGGCACCAGCCGGGAGCCCTTGCCACCGGCCATGATCATCACCAGGGTGCTGCGCACATCGCCCTCCAGAACGGAGCTTCCGAGGGCTGGTAACACCGGTCCCGGCGGCCCGGAGGCACTTCGGTGGATGGGGGACGGGGCCGCGCCGGCTCAGGGCGAGGGGGGCAACACCACGAAGCGGCCATCCACCAGCAGGTAGCGGGTGGTCTCGTCGCTGTGAATGGAGTCAGCGGCCCCATTGTCTGAGTATTCGCCGGCGGTGGCGCGCACCGCCACGGTGCCGCGCTCGGGCTGGAAGACCACCTCGGTATCCCACCAGATCGGGGCGTCTCCGCCCGAGCCACCGTGTTCCAGGGCCAGCTGCAGCCGGCCCGGGCCGCCACCCTGGGGGCGACGATAGGACGCATAGCGGCTGTGGTCGCCCGAACCGCACATCTCGTTGGCCGGCCAATTGACCTTGACCAGGGGCAGGCCGGCCTCTGCGGCCGTGACCAGGCCCACGGTGGCGCGGGTCATCACGCCGTCGATGTCGCTGTGGGTGCCCAGATCCAGGGCGAGGGGGGCCCCCCTCTTGCCATCCCGCACAAAGACCCAAAGGTGGTGGGCGGAGTCCATATGGCCGGTGACCCACTCGTCGTCGCCGTCCTGGTCGAGATCCACCTGCCAGGCCGCCCGGGTGAGGGCCTCGGGGGGCAGAAAGCCCAGGACGGGGCCCAGCGGCTGTGCCGGGCCCCCATCGGGGGGCAGCGGGCCGGCCGCACGCAGGGCGTAGCGGCGGCGTTGCCGGCCATCGCCCAGCTCTTCGGCCACCCGCGCGGCCACGATCAGCGGCTGCCCCAGGGGCAAGGCGACGCCTGGGCAGGCCGCGCCCTCTGCCGTGGGGCACGGCACCGCGCCGGGCAAGGCCACGGCCACCCACTCGCCCTCCACCCAGCCGGCCCCGTCCACGGCGATCTCGACCAGCACGCGATCGGTGCTCTGGGGCGGGTAGCCCGGATCCGCCGCGGCCGTTCCGGCAAGAAGCTGCAGCAGGCACCACATCTCTGGCTCCGGGCGGGGGTGATAGACTCTGCAGGTCGAAGGTAGCATCCCCCCAGGCCGGAAGGCGGCGTGACGCAGCAAGAGCCACGCCCGCCTACTGCGCCGCCGTCCGCGCAGCTCTCCGGGCAGCTCTCCGGGCAGCTATCTGCGCTGCTCGCGCTGCTGCTGGGCAGCAGCCTGCTGTGCGCGGGGGCACCCGGCCTGGGCCTGCTCAGCGAGAAGATGCACAGCGACCCCAAAGCCCGGGCGGCGCTGGCCCGAGATGTCGGCCCGCTGCTGGCCCCGGCCGTGCAGGCCCTGGCGACCTTCAATGCCCGGGTGCGCCTGCCCCTGTCCCGTCGCCTGCTGCCGCCCCAGCAGCTCTTTCGGGTGCGCCAGAGCTGGCACCTCTATGGCGCTGGCGAAGACAAGGTGATGCGCCTGGAGATCCACGCCGACGACCAGCTGCTCTACCGGTCCGAGGATCCGCGGCACGCCTGGCGGGCCGACCAGCTGGGGCACCGCCGCGTGCGTCCCATGGTCAAGACGATGATGAAGAAGTCCAAGGCCTTCAACTGGCGTGGCTTTGCGCCCTTTGTGGTGGACCGGGTGCGCCAGGACCACCCGGGGGTGCGGCAGGTGGGCATCCTGGCGCTGCACCGGGGCTGGACCGACCCCCTGGACCGCATCCACCATGGGCGCGTGGCCCGGGCCCCGGACTGGCGGCCGATCTTTGTGGGTGCCGACGGCGTGGAGCATCCTGAGCAGGCCGAGGCCGAGACACCCGACGCCGACGAGGCGGAGCCATGAAGGTGCTCTGGCGACGTTGGGTCGATGCCTGTGCGGCCCCCGAGGACCTGCGCCCGCTTGCATTGCTTCGCATCCTGCTCCCTCTCTGCGTATTGGCGGACCTGCTGGGCCTCGCCCGGGCCGACCTGCTGGGAGCGCTCTTTGTCCTGCCCCAGGACGGTGGCCTGTCGGCCTTTGTGGGAGAAAACTGGCGGGCCGGCTTCTTGGGGCCGGATGCGGGGCTGATCCTGGTGGGGTTGCTGGCCGTGTGCATGGTGCTGGTCAGCCTGGGCCTTGCGACGCGGCCCGCTGCGCTGCTGGGGGTGTTGGCCTATGCCCAGCTGGGCAACCTCTATCCGCCGGGGGATCGCGCGGTGGACCGCCTGGTGCGCACCGTGCTGCTGCTGCTGATCTTCAGCCAGTCCCACCGCTGCTGGTCGCTGGGGCAGCGGCTGTGGGGCCGGGCCTCTCTCTACCAGGCGCCGCGCTGGCTGCCCCAGATCATCCGCCTGTTGCTGGTCATCGTCTACCTCTCTGCAGGAATCAACAAGCTGGGCGCCGGCTGGTCTACGCTGAGTGGCCCCCCAGTGCTGTGGACCATCCTGGCCGACCCTGGAGCGGGCACCCTGGACCCCGACGGGCCCGGTCGCCACCTGTGGCCGCTCTTTCGGGTGGCGGGCATGGGCACCGTGCTCTTCGAGCTGCTCTCGCCGCTGATCTTCACCCGGCTGGCCCCCATCTGGGCCCTGGGGGGCCTGGCCCTGCACCTGGGCATCGCCTTCACGATGAAGCTGGGTATGTTCTCTTGGGGCATGTTGGCCCTCTACCCGCTGCTCTTCGCCCCCTGGCGGGGTCGGCTCTGGGAGCGCCCGACCCAGCCAGGATAGAGGGCCGCCAGGATCCCGATGGAGCGCCCATGAAGCCCTTGCCCCTCCTCCTCCTCTTGATCGGCTGCACCGGCAAGACCGGCGATTCCGGGCGTGGCTTGGACGGTTCCGACGGGACGGACGGCGAGACCGGCAACCCGGAAGGTCCCGACTTCAGCGCGTTGAGTGCGGCGATCGAGGCCGATCTCGCACAAGCCAACGCGACCGGCGCACAGGTCGCCGTCTGGCTGGACGGGCGCACCTGGTTTGTGGGGGGCTTTGGCAGCGCCGACCCCGAAGGCGATGTGGCCGTAGACGAAGACACCTTCTTCATGATCGGCTCGGATACCAAGAAGCTCGCCGCCCTCAGCCTGCTGCTGCATGTGCAGAATGGGGACCTGGATTTGGACGAGACGGTGGCGGAGCGCCTGCCCGCGCTGGATATGGCGCTGGCCACGGACTTCCCCCAAGCCAGCGTGCACGACCTGCTCAGCCACCAGGGTGGCATCGTGGACGGGGCCGAAGACGGCGGCAGCACCACCGACGCGGCCCTGGCCACCTATGCCTATGGCTTCTTTGCCGACAACTACTATCCGCTGGCCCCGCCCCACCGCTTCTGGAACTACTCCAACCCCAACTTCAGCATCGCCGGCCTCATCGACGAGGAGCTGGCCGGTGAGCCCTGGGCGGATCGCCTGGAAGGCGCCCTCTTCGCCCCCCTGGGCATGGCCCGCACGGTCGCCCGCAAAGAGGCCGTGGACGGCAACCGCGCCACCGGGGTCGGGCTGTCCAGCCAGCGCGATACAACGATTGGCCCGGTGTCCTTTGCCGACACCTGGGAGTCCGCCTTCACCCGGCCAGCGGGCCTGGTCTGGTCCACCGCATCCGACCAGGCCAAGATCATCGGCCTGCTCATCGACGGGCAGCCCGACCTCATCGACAACGCGCTGCTGCAGAGCGTCTTCGCGTCGCAGGCCCCCATGTATCCCGACCTGCCGGGGGACTATGGCTATGGCCTGATGATGGCCGAGGATTGGGTCACCACCGATGGCAGCTACCCGGTGCGGTCCTGGTCCCATGGGGGCAACACCCTCACCCACACCAGCACCTTCTCGATGCTGCCCGATCAGCGGGTGGGCATCAGCATTCTGAGCAATGGCTATGGCGATGACTTCCACCGCAGCGTCGAGGCCGCCTTCACCAGCCTGGTGGCGCTGCCCCCCATCGAAGCCGGCCCAACCTATGGGGTGGACCCCGACGGCCTGGACGCGCTGGAGGGGCTCTACACCGACGCCTTCAACGCGGGCGATATCGTCGTAACGCGGGTGGGCGACGGCCTGGTGGTGTCCATGCCCCTGCTCGATGAGCTGGGCATCCCCTACCAGCCCGAGCTGATCCCCATCACCACGCGGGTCTGGTATCTGCAGGTCCAGGGCACCTACCTGGACTTTGCCTTCATCGACGGTCCCGACGGCGAGACCTACTTCCGCAACCGCAATGTGGTGGCGATTCGGCAGCCCCCCGGCAGCGTGCGGCGTTCGGGGCCCGGCCCCCTGCCCTCAAAAGAGGCGGTCGAGCAGGCCTTGCGCGAGGCCGGACGGCCCGCTCCCCGGGGGCCTTTGCCGCCGCCACCCGGGCGCTGAGGGCGACGGCTCGAGCGCCGCTGGCGACCGCTCGGCCCGGCTTTCCGCCGACTCCAGGCGCGCCGCCCATAGGCTGCGGGTGTCCCCCGCCCCGGAGCCCCCATGCGCCCCAAGATGGACCCCCGCAAGCGCGCCCTCGACCTCGCCCTGCTGCTGCCCACCCTGCCCGTATTCCTGCCCCTGGGGCTGGGCCTGGCCCTGGCCGCCAGGCTCAGCCAGGGCGGGCCGATCTTCTTCCGCCAGGAGCGGGTGGGATACGGGGGGCTGCCCTTTCAGGTCCTGAAGATCCGCACCATGACCACCGAGCCCGACCCCGCCGACCGCCGCGTGACCGCCTTCGGGCGCTGGGCGCGGGCGCGGGGGGTGGATGAGCTGCCCCAGCTGATCAACGTGCTGGTGGGCGAGATGAGCCTGGTGGGGCCCCGCCCCCTCAGCCCGGATGACTTTCAGCGTCTGAGCGCGGTGGAGCCCGCCATCGCCGATCGGGTGAAGCAGCCGCCGGGGCTGACGGGGCTGGCCCAGGCCTGCCAGGCCCGAGGGCCCGCCGAGAACGCGCGCCTGGACTCCATCTACGCGCAGGCCTGGAGCCCCCTGTTGGTTGTCGAGATCCTGCTGCGCACGGTCTGGATCAACCTGGTGGGCAAGGCGCGGGGGCGCTGGTCCCCCGCTGCGGCCGAGGCCCGTCTTGGGCGCGGCTGAAGTTGTTGCAGAGACGGGGCGGGCGCTGGCCACCCCGCGCCGCAGCCTGCCCATCGCGGTGGTGGCCCTGCCCCTGGTCACCGCCCAATACCTCTATGGCGGCAGCAAGGAGGCCCTGGCCATCGGCATCGTGCTGATCGGCTCCTTTCTGCTGACCGGCCCCACCGGCTACCGCCTGCTGGTCACCCAAGGCGGGCGCCGCAGCCCGAGCTTGCCCGGGCTCCTCGCCTTTGTGGCCCTGGGCGTGGGGGTCATCGGCCTGGGGGGCATGGCCCTGCCCTGGTTTCTGGGCATGAGCCCGACCTTTTTCACCGACATCCCCAGCCTGGCCATTCTGCTGGGGCTGTTCTGGGTGGGCGGCTGGGGGCTGGGCCGGGACATCGACCTGGAGCGCTCCCTGGCCCTGGAGCGGGAGCGGGCTGCGCTGCTCCTCCGGGAGCGCGAGCGGGCCGAGCTGCTGGCCGTGCGCAGCCACCTCGACCCCCACTTCTTGTTCAACGCGCTCAACGCCATCGCCGAGTGGTGCCAGGAGGACCCCGCGGTGGCCGAGCGGGCCTTGCTGCGCCTGGCCACGATGCTGCGCACGGTCTTGGGGGGGGTGCAGACGCCCACCTGGCCCCTGGCCCGGGAGCTGGAGCTGATCGACCACCTGGTGGCCATTCACGAGATCCGCGACCCCGAACGCTTCTCGGTGCAACGAGAGGGCTGGGGCCAATGCGACGCCTTGCCGGTGCCGCCCCTGCTCCTGCTGCCGGTCATCGAGAACGCGATGAAGCACGGGCCGGCCGCCGGGCACCGGGGCCCCGTATCTGTGCGCATCTGGCCCGAAGGCGCCGGCGTGCACATCGAAGTGGAGAACCCCGGGCCCTTCCGGGGCCCCCGAGACGGCGGCCAGGGCGTAGAGATGGTGAAGCGCAGGCTCGCCCTGGGCTACCCAAGCGAAGCGCGTTTCGAGTTGGGTCCGAGCCCGGTGGATTCCCAACGCACCCGGGCCCACCTGTGGCTGCCCGGCCCACCCCTCGACCACCCCACCTGATTCAGTGCCCGGGCCAGGGAGCGGGCTGCTCGCCGAGGTCCCGCACGCTCGCGGTCCACCCCAGCAGCCGGCTGCCCACCGGCAGGCCCCGGGTGAGGTCGGCGCGCAGACCCTCCATGCAGATGCGGGCGCGGGCGTCCCCGACCCCCTCCAACGGAGCATCGGACGCAGCGTAGAGCAGGGATGCGGCCGGTTCGCTGTCGACCACCATGCCCGTCCGCCAGGACGCGCGGGGGCTCAGACCTGTAGGCAGCAGGCCCACCACCGCCAGGGCCAGCAGCAGCAGCACCAACAGGTCGGCCCGCCCCGGGCTGCCCTGGCGTTGCCGGTCTTTGCGTCCGACGGGGCGCAGTGCGGGGCCCAGGCCCTGGGCCGCCAGCGCCAGGCCCAGGCCCCCGAGCAGGGCGAGGACCGGCGCGCCATTGGCCAGGTAGCGGGTGTGGGACACCAGGCCCAGGCTTCCCCACAGGCTGAGCAAGAAGGGCGCGGCGCTGAGGGCCAGGCCGACCCAGAGCCGGCTTCGGGCCAGGCTCGCCAACGACAGGCCCGCTCCGGCGGCAGCCACCCCCAACCAGGGCCCGATCAGGCCCACCCAGTCCGCCGTGGGCGGCGCCATCGCGCCCAGCACCCGCGCGCTGCCCATCTGCAGGGCGACCATGCGCTCCAAGGTGAGGGGGATGCTGGACGGCCCGCGCCAGCCCCAGACAAAGCCCAGCTTGTTGGCGTTGATGTCGTGGAACAGGGCCGTCAACGCGGCGTCGGGGCTCCTGCCGGCGAAGCGCAAGGCGTCCCGCACATAGTTGGCGAGGTGCTCGTCCAGGCCCATGCCGGCGGGGCTGCCGGTCGCCCGGGCGAGGCACCAGGAGCCGACCAGGCAGCCGAGGACCAGCACCAGCGCCGCCGCCCGGTCCCGCCAGCGCGGGACGCAGCCGACCGCGATCCCCAGCATCAGCGCGGCCGGAAGCCCGAAGATGAGCCCTCGGGGCGCCGCCGCGAGGGTCAGGCCCAGGCTCAGGCCTCCCAACAGAAAGGACGGGGGCTTGGGGTCCTTCAATGCGACCACCGATCCGGCGGCCGCCCAGACGAAGGCCGCGAGCATCGGCGGGTAGAAGGTCGCGAAGTGTCCGAGCGCGGCCAGGGGACCGATCGCGCAGCCGAGCAATGCGGCCGCCCCGCCCGCCAGCCGCCCGCCCAGGGCGCTGGCCCAGAGGTAGAGGCCAGACAGCAGGGCGAGCTGTCCCAAGGTGGCCGAGGCGACCAGGGCATCGACCAGGCCGAAGGCCTCCGCAAATAGGATGGCCGGGGCCGCGACGACCATGGAGCGCTGCACCGTCCAGTGCCCCAGATCCCCCCGGCGGGACAGCTCGATGGCCTCGCAGATCTGGAGGAAGTCGCTGGACGCCACGCCATTGCCGCCTTGCGCGAGGGCCCCGAGCAGGCCCTGGCACATCACCGTGCCCACCAGGCCGGCCCCGAGCGCCAGCCCCAGCTCGGGAGCCAGGCTCCAGGGCCGCGCCTCCCCGGCGCCGATTCGCGCAGCCAGCCCGGCGAGCAGGACCAGGGGCAGCGCCACGCTGACCATTGAAATCAGTGCAGTGGAGAGGTCCATGCTTCGTCCGGGGCGCGCAGCCTAGCCGACCGGGAGCCCCGTCGGTGCTTCATCCCGTCAGCGGGCCGTCAGGTTATGGGGTGGCCATGTCCGGCCTCCGCCCCCTCCGCGTCCTCGTGGCCGATGACGAGCTGCTCGCCCGCAAGCGCATGAGCCGGCTGGCGGCCGCGATTGACGGGGTCGAGCTGGTGGGCGTCTGCGAAGATGGCGAGCAGGTGCTGTCCGCGGTGGCCGAAGAGCCGGTGGACGTGCTGCTGCTCGACATCCAGATGCCGGGCCTGGACGGGCTCGACACCAGCCAGCTGCTGCCGGCAGGCGGGCCCCTGGTGATCTTCACCACCGCCCACCCCGAACACGCGCTGCGGGCCTTCGACCTGGGGGCGGCGGACTACCTGCTCAAGCCGGTGGACGCCCCGCGCCTGCAGCGGGCCCTGGACCGCGCACGGGAGCGCCGCTTTGGCGGGGCAGAGGCCGCCCCGGCCAGCGCCGATGGCCGCATCGCCTTGCCCACCCGCAAGGGCGTGCGCCTGGTGGGGCCCGACGTCCTGCTCTGCGCCATCTTCGACGGATCGGCGCTGACGGTTCACCTGGCTGAAGGTGAAGGCGTAGAGCGCATCTTCGTTGATCTGAGCTTGGGGGATCTGGAGGGGCGCCTGCCTTGCCCGCCCTTCTTGCGCAGCCACCGGCGCGCCCTCATCAACCTGGACGCCGTGGCCCTGCTGGAGCCCACCGACGCCGGCGGCTACCTGGCCTGCATCCGCGGCGGGCCCAAGGTGGCGGTGAGCCGCGCGGTGAGCCGCGAGCTTCGGCGGCGCTTCGGCTTGCGCTGACGCCTGCCCCCCTCGGCCTTCGCCTTGGAGCCCCGATGATCCTGCTGTTGGCCGCCCTGGTCCGTCCTGTCCACGCCGACCTCATCCCCGCGCCTCCGCCCAGCGCCCACCTGCTTGCGCGAGAGGCCGCCGCCGCCTGTGGCGACCTGGGCGCCCTGGCCGAGCTGTCCTTCACCTTTGTGGTGGAGAAGGGGGGCGAGGAGGTGGCCCGGCGCACCCACCACTGGAATCCCGAGGCGGGCACCGTGGAGGTCTCTCTGGGTTCGGGCCCCCCGGTCCCGCTGCGCATCGAGGCCCGCATGCCCGATGGCGAGGCCGATCCACGCTGGGCCAGCCTCGCCCCCGGCGTGCCCCCGGCTGAGGCGCTCAGGGCCTGGTCGGCCTTCGTCAACGATCAATACTGGCTGCTCGCCCCCTGCAAAGCGACGGACCCCGGCGTGAAGCCAACCATCGAAAACGGTCAGCTGGTGCTGTCTTTCGACGGTGTGGGCCTCACGCCCGGCGATCGCTACACCCTGATGCTGCACCCCGAGACCGGCGCCCTTCGGTTCTGGTCCTTCACCCTGCAGAGCGGCGCCACCGGCGAGTTCTTGTGGTCCGAGCCCGTGGATGTGGGCCCGCTGCACCTGCTGCTCCGCCGCAGCAGCCCTCAAGGCGACACCGTCATCCACTTCGAAGCGGTGAGCGGCAGGGCGCGCTGAGCCGCGCAGGGGTGGGCCGTGATGCCCCGGCTGACCCGCGACAGCTGCGCGACGCAGTCTTGCAGCAGCGCCTTGGGGGCCAGGCCCAGGGCCTTCAGGCAGCGGCGGTGGTCCCAGGCCACCACCGCGCAGGCGGCCGCGCCCACCGCCCACCAGGCGGCCAGAAAGAGGGCCTGGCGGGGCCGGCTGCGGGTCTGGGTGCGGAAGAAGTCCAGGTGAAAGGCCAGGTGATGGTCTTCGTCCTCGATGATCTGGCAGAGGGCGGCGCCCAGGTTGGACCCGGCGGTGGCCCGCGCGATGGCCCCATAGAAGACCACCGCGATGACCTCGGCCGTCAGCAGCACCAGCAGCTTGAGCCGCACGCCCATCAGCCGTCGCCCGTGGCGAAAGAGCCCCTCGGTCCAGCTGTGGCTGAGCAGCCGGCCGCCCGCCGCGCGGACCATCTGGCCGAGAATGCGCGCGTGACGGCCTTCTTCAGCCACAAACAGCTTGAGGGCCGCCCGGTAGTCCCCGTCGATGCCCGCGAGCTGCGCCCGGTCGATCTGGTGGGCGATGCGGCCCTCGCCGGACTCGCCCAGCTGAAAGACGGCGAGGCTGTCGGCCAGGGCCGCGCGGTCGGCCTCGGCCAGGGGCAAGTCCCCGTCCACCGCGGGCAGGGGGCGGTGGGCCCGGCTGGCGAAGTGCTGGCGCCAGGCGGCCCAATCGGGCTGAGCGGGCGACGGGGCGGGCAGGCGGGCATTCATCGGGGCTCCAGTGGCGGGGTCCCTCCTGGATTAGGCTGCTGGCGGGCCGACTCGGGCCGCCGCCGCCTCTCCAGCGTCGGCAGGGCCGCCCGAGCGGTCGCGCCCCCTCGCCGAGCCGTCTATGGTGGCTTCGGAGTGCCGATGATCCCGCTGCTCTCGCTCGCCCTGTCCGCCCCTGCCCAGGCCGCCACCGCCCAGGCGCTGGTGGAGCTGCGCCCCGAAGGTGCGCGCCTGATCGACCTTGTCGCCAGCCCGGGGCCCTTGTCGGGGCGCAGCCTGCCCCCGCTGAAAGGGGCGCCCTTGCTGGAGCTGCTGGACGCCGAGGGCGCGGTGTTGGCCCGGCTGCCCCTGCCCGATGCCCGGGGCCGCTCGGTGCTGCCCCTCGGGGCCGAGATGCCCGGTCAGGAGGTGGTGCTGGACCGCACCGTGCTGCGAGTGCCCCTGAATTGGCCCGATGGCGCGGTAGCCCTGCGTCTGGGGGCGCAGCGCCTGTCCCCGCGCCTGCCCCCGCCCCTCGACCCCATCGCCGTGCAGGACAGCGGCCCCAGCACCGAGCGCCTGGACCTGGTGATCCTGGGCGATGGCTATGGCGCGGCCGAGCTGGACCGCTTCGCCGAAGATGTGGACCGGATGAGCGCCTACCTGCTGGGCATCGAGCCCTATGGCGCCTACCGCGACCTCTTCAACATCTGGCGCATCGACCGCGCCTCGGCCGAGAGCGGCGTCAGCCACTACGATGCCGGCCGGGACGAGGACCGCGACACCGCCTATGGCTGCTGCTACGGCTGCGCGGGCATCGATCGCCTGGTCTGCTGCGACGACGCCAAGGTGATGACCGAGGTGGCCGAGGCCGTGCCCGGCGCGGACGGCGTGCTGGTGCTGATCAACGACCCCACCTATGGCGGGGCCGGCGGCTACCAGTACGCCACCAGCGCTCACCGAAGGCCGCACCGGCGAGCAGGTGGCCGCCCACGAGCTGGGCCACAGCCTGGTCGGCCTGGGCGACGAGTATAGCTATGGGGCACCCAGCTCGGCGACGCCCCGCAACAACTGCACGTTGAATGCCGATGATCCGCCATGGTCCGCCTGGCTGGACGAGCCCGGGGTCTCGGCCTTTCCGGTCTGTGGCTATACCAACCAGCACCGGCCCACCGACAGCAGCTGCATGATGCGCAGCCTGCGGGACGACTACTGCGTGGTCTGTCGAGAGCAGGCGGTGCTGGCCATCTATGGGGCCTTGCCCCGCCTGATCGGCAGCCTGAGCCCCGAAGCCGGGGAGGTGGCCCGCGTTCCGGGCGAGGCCCTCCGCTTTTCGGCCGAGGTCCTGGGCGAGAGCAGCGCGCGCTTTGCGTGGGCCTGGCTGCTGGACGGCGAGCGCATCTCCAGCGAGCCCGAGCTGGTCTTGGAGGGCTGCCGCGGCAGCCTGCTGGAGCTGCGCCTGCAGGACCCCACCGCCTGGGTGCGCAGCGACCCGGATGGCCTGCTGCAAGACGCCGCAGCCTGGACCCTGCTGCCCTGCCCGGGGGGCAACCCCGACGACAGCGGCGACAGCGGCCCCGACGGCACGGGCGACCCGGGCCTGACCCCGCCCATCGACGCAGAGGCGCCCGCGGCCTGCGCATGCAGCAGCGGCGGTCCGGCCGGCGCCCTGACCCTGCCCGTGCTGATCCTGGGTCTGCTGCGGCGGCGCCGCGAGCCCCCCTCGCTGGACGATTCGGACAGATAACGTCCACATGATCGGCGAAACGCTGGCAAGGCACTGTTAGGGTGTTCAGGTCCCGCCGCGCCAGCTGCGGGCACTACCCGGGTGGTCGCGGGGGGCGCTGGGTGCCCTTCCGGTGTCGCCACCCCAGCCTTCGGAGCGCCCATGAACCGCCCCCCCTCCTTGGATGTGATGACCTTCGCCCGGCTGGTGGAGAGCCCCCGGTACACCCACCGCGCCCTGTTGGCCCGGGCGGCGGCGGCGGGGGATGCCGGCCCCGGCGGCGATGGCTGGGACCCCGCCCGCGAGGCCCTGCGCGCCTACTTCGAGAGCCACAACGACCCCGCCACCCTGCCCCCGCGCCTCGCGGCCTTGCGCCGCGCCAGCGCCCAGGCGACGGATCCCGCCCGGCGGGCCCTGCTGCAGGCCAATGCCGACGCCATCGAGGGCTTTGGGGCCTGCTCGGCCACCCTGCGCGCCTTGCGCCCCACCGACGGCTGGGTGCAGCCCCAGGCCGTCGAGATCGCGGGCCTCTGCCTGCGGGTGCGGGTCGATCTCGAGGTGAGAGAGGCCGACAGCCTCCGCCGCCTGATCGTGCACTGGGGGCCCGATCCCATCAAGTCCGCCCAAGCCCGGACCACGCTGATGCTGGCCTGCACCTTGCTGGAGCTGGGCCGGCAGCGGGTGGCCCCCTCCAGCCTCGAGCTGCTGGACCTCGCCGATGACCGGGTCTACCGCATCGACGCGGTGGACCCGCGGGTGCTGGCCCGGTCCCTGGACACGGCACGCAGCCTGGGGCCCGTGCTGGCCAGCGCCGGAGATGACTGGATCCAGGCCGCCTGAGGCGCGGCGGGGGGACCGGATCGGGGCCGGCGCGATAGTCTGGACTTGCCCCGAGGAGCCCCATGACCATCGCACCCGACCCCGCAGGCCTCGCCCGCCTGATCCTGGAGGAGTGGCCGCAGGTGCCCGCCGACGCCGTGGCCCGCGCGGGGGGCGACCTGGACCGCCTGGTGGAGGTCCTGGCGGAGCACACCGACCACACCCGCGCCCTGCTGCGCCTGCAGCTGGCCGAGCTGGTGCTGGTGGCCGAGCGCATGGCGGAGATGGCCGGTCAGCCGGCTCGGCCCGGCGTCGGCGCCCGTCCGCGCCCCGGTCCCGGGGCCTCGGCCCCCTCTGCCGACGCCCGCGAAGGTGCCCGTCCGCCCCCGCCCTTGGGCGATGTCGACCTGCTCCTGGGACAGGTCGAGGCCTATCTGTGGGAGCTGGCGCGTGCGGTGCCCTATGACATCGCCTCAGCCTCGGCCCGGGGTGCCCGGCGCCACCTGGGCGTGAGCCTGTCCATCTCGGCCGCCATCGGCTTCCTGGTCGGGCTCTTCATCGGTGGCGGGGTCAAGCGTGACGCCGACACCTGAAGCCGACGGGCCCGGCTGGACGCCGCCTCCGGGCGCGCCGCCCCCGCCCGCAGACGACAGCCCCTACCGCAGCCCCGACGCCGCCCGGCGCCTGGGGCGCACGGTCAAGGCGCTGCTCTCCTTGCACACGGAGCTCTTTCAGGAGGAGGCCGAACAGGCCTTCCGCCGGCTGCTGCTGATGGCGGCCCTGCTGGGTGCCAGCGCCGGCTTCGCGGCAGCCTCCCTGCTCACCTCGGCCTTCATCCTCATCCTGGGGGTCCAGCGGCTCACAGGATGGCCCCTGTTGGAGTCGGCGGCGACGGGCCTCGGGCTCTTCGTCCTGATCATCCTCTGCCTGCTCGGGCTCTTCGCCTTCTTGCTGCAGCGGCCCTGGCTGGCCCGCAGCCGCCTGCTGGTGGCGCGCACCTTCGCCGCCTTGCGCCCCGAAGCCCCACCAACCAACAACCCCTCCCCCTGAGGCAACCCCCACACCGGAGCCCCCATGTTCAGCGTCTGGGATGTCATGGGCACCCCCGCCCACCACGACTGGCGAAAGGTCAACTCCGTCTTGCCCGCCAAAGAGCCCCAGGCCTTTGACGGTCCTGGAGGCGGGACACCTGCCACAGCGGAGGCAATCGGGGGAGCGCGCGGCCCGCACCTGGAGGCGGCGGCCGACCCCGGCCCAGCCCCGGGCGCGAGCGCGCCTTGATCGCCTCCCAGGTGATCGCGACCACGCCGGTGCGCCTGATTCGCCAGGACACCACCCTGCTGCAGGCCTGGCGCAGATCCTTCAGGCCGCCCGCTTCCGCCACCTGCCGGTGGTGAAACGAAGGCGGCTTCCTGGTGGGCATTCTCAGCGAGCGCACCTGCCGAGGCCGGCACCCCGATCACCACCCCTTGCAGCCGGTGGCGGGTAGACCCGTCTCCGAGGATCATGCGCACGGGTCTTCACTGCCCGGCCCGAGGCCCCATCCGCGATCTCGCTCGCCTGATGATCGCTGAGAATATCGGCGCTGTGCCCATCTTCGACCAGGGCCCAGGGCTGACGGCATCGTCACCCGCGGCGATGTCATGCACGCTGGTGCACGAGGCGCCCCTGGAACTCTGGATCTGAGACCGGGAGGCTACAGGACCCTGCTGCCGCATGCTCCTGGAGCCCCCATAGGCCGATGCTCGCCGTCCTCCCTCTGTGCCCTGAGCCTGGGCTGCGCCCGGGGTGCCCGGCGGCAGCGCACCCGCCGAGGTCGCCCAGCCCCCGCCGAGTCGCCCCAGCCCCCGCCGAGGCCTCGGTGCCTGCGGGGACCCAAGCGGCCGCCCCCCCCGCCGAAGGGCAGGCCGCTGCGGTCTTTGCCGGCGGCTGCTTCTGGTGCATGGAGAAGCCCTTCGACCTGCTGCCCGGCGTGATCTCCACCACCTCCGGCTATACGGGCGGCGCGCCGGATCACCCGACCTACACCCAGGTCAGCAACAAGCTCACCACCCACGTCGAGGCCATCCGGGTGGTCTACGATCCCAGCGTGGTCAGCTATGAAGAGTTGCTGTCGGTCTTCTGGCACAACATCGACCCCACCCAGGATTCCGGCCAATTCTGCGACAAGGGGCCGCAATACCGATCGGCCCTCTTCCCGGCGACGGAGGCCGAGCGGGCCCTGGCCCAGGCCAGCAAGGGGGCGGTGGCCAGCAAGCTGGAGGCCGACATCGTGACCGAGATCCGCCCGGCCGCCACCTTCTGGGAGGCCGAGGAATACCACCAGGACTTTTATGTCAAGGAGCCCGCCCACTACCAGAGCTACCGCACGGGCTGTGGGCGCGATCGCCGCCTGAAGGAGCTCTGGGGGCCGAAGCCGGTCACTGAGCCGGGCCCGGTGCCGGGCCCCGTGCCGCCCGCCCCTCAGCCGCTTGCGCTGGCCCGGGCCAGGGCCAAGGCCTCGGCCTCCAGCGTTGTGTGCCGCGCACGTGGCGGCTCGGGAGGCGCAGCGCAGGCCGCTGGCCGCGGGGCGTCGGGCCGCCGGTGGCCCGGAAGTCTGCGCACCAAGGCCGGGCCTCGCGTGGGGAGCGGGCTGGCCGGCGGCGGCGCCCAGGCCAACAAGGCGGCGGCCGGAGATCCAGCCGGGCCGGTCGGCGGCATGAAGCTCGGCGACGTGGGCCTGGAGCAGGGCCATCGCCTCTTCGGGCCGTCCGCCTTCGATCAGGGCGCTGGCCAGCGGGTGCACCGCGGCCGGGGTGCCCGATCTCGCGGAAGCGGCTGATGGCGGCCCGGCTCCACCGCTCGGCCTCCTGCACCTCGCCCAGCAGCGCAGCGACCTCGGCCAGACCCACCCACGCGTGGGCGGGCTCCTGCAGGTCGGCGGCGCGGTGGAAGGCGTCGGCTGCGGCCTGGAGCAGGCGGACGGCGCGCTCGCCGCGGCTGGCCCGCTGGGCTGGCGCGCCCCGGGCCAACAAGCAGGTGGCCTCGCCAAAGACCGCCCCGGACCTGAAGACGGCCTGGGCGGCGGCCAGGGGCCCATCCACGTCGCGATCCCGCAGCCCGGCGTCCACCTGGTGCAAGGCGAGGTCGCGGCGGCACCAGGCCAGCGCGAGGGGGTCAGGACCGGTCTCGGCCACGGCCACGGCCTCGGTCAGGGCGGCGATGGCCGCGGCACGATCTCCACGAAAATCAGCCATACGAGCCCGTTCACGCAGAGCCTGGCAGAGCAGGTCGCCAAAGCCCTCGCGGCGGGCGGCGGCCTCGCAGCGGGCGCTGAAATCCGCGGCCTCGGCCAGCTCTCCGCGACGGCGGGCCACCCGAGCCGCCATCAGCCAGCCCTCGGCGGGACGGCGGTCGTCGCGGGGCCGGATCGAGGGCCGACAGGGCTGTCCCGCAAGCGCAGAACCTCGGCGGCGCGCAGGTACTCGCTGTCCGCCACGCAGGCCCAGGCCCCCTGGGTGAGGGGCAGGATGGCGTCGTCCGGGCGGCCCAGGGCGAGCAGGTGGCGGCCCAGGCGCAAGGCGTCGGCCCCGCTCATTTCGGCCGACTCCTGCAGCATGGCCACGCAGCCCAGCCGGGCCCGAGGTCCCCAGCCGCTGGCATCGGCGGCGCGCTCCAGGCTCTCGCGCAACATGCCATGGACCAGCGAGAAGCCCTGGTCGGCGCCATCGGGTCCGGCCTCGATCAGGCCAGCGGCCAGCAAGGTCTCGACCAGCTCGGGAGAGGGCCAGGCCCCGGCGTGGCGACAGGCGCGGCGCCACTCGCCCCGGTCCACCGTCATGCCGAGGGATGGCAGCCAGCTCCAGGGCGCGGGCCTCAAGCGGATCCCGGCCCGCCAGCGCCTGCCGGACCCGGGCCTGCCAGACGGCGTGCAGGTCATCGGGCAGGTCGGGCTGGATGCCCGGCCGCAGCTCGAAACCCTGGGCGCCCGCCACCAGCACGCCCCGCGCCACCCAGTCCCCCACCAACTGGGTGATGAAGAGGGGGTTGCCGGCGGTGCGGCCTTCGACACGTCGGGCGAGATCGCCGTTGAGGTGCAGCAGCTCCTCGATCAGGCGGCTGCGCCAGCCCGGGCCAGGGACCGACCTCCAGGCGCTGGGCGCCCGGCCACTGCAGCAGGCGCTGCACCAGCTGGCCCTCCAGGCTGGCCACCGCACTCTCGGGCGGTCAGCAGCAGCAGGATGGCGACGGGCTGGTCGGCCCAGCGGCGCTGGGCTTGCAGGGCAAAGGCCAGGGCCTCGCTGCCCCAGTGCACATCCTCCAAACGTAGGATCAAGGGGCGTTCTTTGGATGCCTGGCCGAGAATGCGGGCCAGCGCCGCATAGCGCTCGGTGGCCCCCGAGAAGCGCCCGGTGTCGCCCACTCCCAGCAGGGCCAGCAGGTCGCGGCTGTCTCCGGCGTTGAGCCCCCAGCGCAAGGCGGCGGCATTGCCCTGGTGCAGCCGGTGTTCGCGGCTGGATCCCGAGCAGCGCAACCAGCGGGCGAGGGGCGGGCCCAGCTAGCCAGCCGATCCCCCCCTCGCTCCACGTGGCCTGCAGCACATCGGCGGCGCCCAAGGCATGGGCCCGCTCGCACAGCCAGGCAGCCAGGGCGCTCTTGCCCGAACCCGCAGCCCGGCAGGCGGGGCCGCCGGCTGGCCGCCTTCCACCGCCGCGGCCTGCCACAGTGCGTCGCGCTGCTCTTCGCGGCCCACCAGGGCACCGCCCGCAGGCCAAAAGAGGCGCAGGCCCGCCCCACCAGCTTCATCGTAGGGGCGCTGGTTTCGGCCTCGCGCCAGGTGGCGGGCAGCGGCGGACGGGGCGCGGGCGGCGGGGTGCCGTCCTCGGCCAGGGCGGTCCCCAGGGTGGAGGGCCTCGACCGATCCCGGGCCCAAAAAGGTCGGGGCCTCGGACAGGGCCGGCAGCGCCTCAGGCCGAAAGCCGCGTCGGCGGCGCGCTGGATAGGCGGCGGGCGGGGTCCTTCTCCAGGCGGCCCAGCCAGGCGCGCAGCCCGGCGGCAGGGCCATCGGGGCGTCCAGCACGGCAGCGGCCGGTGCAAAATGATCGTCCCGAATATGGGCCAGGGGCCGATTCCGGCCAAAGGGCGCATCGCCGGTGATCGCCGCCCAGGCGGTGCAGCCCAGGGCATAGAGGTCGGTCCAGGGGCCCAGCTCTGCGGCGCGCCCCGAGAACTGCTCGGGGGCCATATAGGCCGCGGTGCCCACGACCTCTTCGTCCTCGTCCCCGTCGGGGCCGGCGCCGGGGGTGTCGCCCACCCGGGCGATGCCAAAGTCCAGCAGCACCACCCGTTCGTCGCCGACAATGATGTTGCCAGGCTTGATGTCGCGGTGCAGCACCCCCCGCGCGTGGGCGTGGGCCAGGGCCGCGAGCAGCTGGGAGAAGATCCGGGCAAGGGTGGGCCAGTCCAGCTGGCCGCGCAATTGGGAGAGGGGCGCTCCCGCCACCTGCTCCATGGCCAGCCAGGGGCTGCGGCTGCCCACGCCGCGGCCCTGCAGCTGCCGCGCGTCCTCTCCCACCACGCCGTGATCGAGGACCCGGACGATGTTGGGATGGGAGAGGCGGGCAACCGCCCGCACCTCGGTCGCAAAGGAGGAGAGGAACCAGCTGTGATCCGAGAAGCGCTCGCTCAGGATCTTGACGGCGACGGGCAGGCCCTGGGCCTCGTGTTGGCCGGCCCAGACGGTGCCCATGCCCCCCTGTCCCAGGATCTGGTGAAGTCGAAAGGGGCCGATGCGGGGGATCTGGGTCATAGCGCGCCCCTATCCGGTCCCCTTGCGGGGCTGCCGGTCAGGTCCCGCCCGGATCTCCGCCCGGATCCCTCAGCCTCTGCGGCGCAACAGCCACCCCAGCCCGCCAAAGGCCAGCAGCAGGGGCAGGACGCCAGCCCCGCTCGGGGCGTCTTCGGTGATCTCGATGACGAGGTGTTGGGCGGTGGCCCCGTCGTCGTCTTGAAACAGGCTGTCGGCCTGGTGGGCCGAGGCCGCCGCCCAGGTGTCGAAGCGGGTGAGCCAGGCCCCTTCCTCCCCTTGCCAGGAATCGGCGTAGATGCGGGCAAAGACCGGCTCGTCGCCGGCCAGCTCCCACAAGGCGGCGTCATAGACCGCCTCGGCCTCCTCTCCGCCCGACCCGTAGAGCGTGTCCAGATCCTCAGACCGGAAGCCGCTGATCAGCCGGGCCCGCGCATCCCCGATCACATAGACCGTGGTGCGAAAATCCGCCGGACCGGCATGGCGGGCCATCGCCGATGGAAAGCGCAAGCTGGGGCTGCTGCTGCGGATCACCACCGGGGGGAGGCTGCGGCCCTGCTCGGGGGTGTCGGCCACCGTCGGCGCCAGGGACACCAGCACGAATTCGGTGTCGCCCGCGGCCACATAGGCGTCCAGGGTGGCCTGGGTGCCCCCCGCCGACCAGCCGTTCTCGTCCAGCCAGGCGCCCAGGGCGGCTGCGTCGTCGCTGGCCACCACGGTGAAGGCATAGTCGCCGGCGAAGCCCTCGGCGACCACGTCCACGCCCAGCCCGCCGCCGGTGTCCAGGCCGTTGGCGAAATCGCCGCCCCCCTTCAGGCGGGTGGCGCGGCAGCCGGACCCGCATCCCTCGTCCTCGTCCCCCTCGCCCCACACGATGAAGGTGTCCACGATGGGCTGGCTGCGGGCGCGCAGGCTGTCAAAGCGGGCTTCATCGCCCTCTTCCAGCGACTGGAAGCCCTTGGGGATGGCGATGATCCATCCGAAGCTGGCGGCATCGCCGGCATAGCTCACCCGGTATTCGACGACCGAGCCGGCGCCGTCCCGCCACAGGATGGCCTCCTGGGCGTCGCTCTCGGCCAAGGCGCCGCTCTCGTGAACAAGGTTCGCGCAGGGGCGCGCGACCGGACCACCCAGGGTGATCAGTGCGAGGAGGCTGGAAATCATCGGCTGCTCCCCCGACGGGTGCCGATGCCACCATCGCCCCGCCCCCAGCCGGCGTCAAGGCCGGGCCCCGCGCCTGGAAGCCGCCCCGGGGGCCTCAGCCGCCCGAGAAGGCCGGGGTGCGCCCGAGGGTCGAGCACCACTCCACCGAAACCGAGCCCTGCACCGCGCCGGTCGCGGGGTAGGCCTCCAGGCCCTCTTCGGGGAAGCCGCCGTTATATTCGACGAGGTCCAGGTCGATGGTGTAGTCCGACCCGTCGCCACCCCTGATGGTGTAGGAGTAGACCGTCGGGTAGCCCAGCCACTTGCGGCCGGTCCAATAGAAGCCGTCGTCGCCGCCATTGGTGCGGTTCTCGAATTCAAAGGCGCCCTGCCCGGTGAAGCAGTTGATGGCCCAGCCCGCCCGCCCGAAGGCGTCGTCCACAAAGGTCATCTCGCCGGTGTAGCCGTCCTTGCGCACGAAGAAGTCGCAGGTGCCGCCCACCACATAGCCGGTCATGTCGAAGGGCCCGTCGTGGGAGCCCAGAAGGTCGGTGACCAGGGCGCAGTCGGCCTCGGGGTTGCTGGAGAGGTACAACAGCACCACGCCCCCCTGGTCGAATCCGAAGCCATGAAAGAGCTCCACCCGCCCCTCGGCGTCTTCGCCGGTGACCGTGATGGTGCCCGAGACCTGGGGAGTCAGCGTCCCACCGGGGCCCGAGTCCGCGGACTTGTCGTTGCAGGCCAGGGTGGCCAGGGGTGCGAGCACCAGCAGCAGGGAGCGCATCAATCCTCCATCGTGATTCGACAGGGTAGCAACGGCGGGCCTTGCGCGGGGGAGAATGGCGTTCAGGCCTTGTCGTCGGCCTCGCTGCCGCGGCGGCGGACCAGCCAGGCCTCCATGAAGGGCAGCAGGTCGCCGTCCAGCACCCGGTCGGTATTGGCCTGCTCGACGCCCGTGCGCAGGTCCTTGACCAGGCGGTAAGGCTGAAGGACATAGTTGCGGATCTGGCTGCCCCACTCGATGCGCTTCTTGTCGGCGTTGACCGCGTCGATCTCCTCTTGCCGCTTCTCCATCTCGTACTGGAAGAGCTTGGCCCGCATCAGCTTCCAGGCCTTGGCCTTGTTCTTGTGCTGGCTGCGCTCGTCCTGGCAGGTCACCACCAGCCCCGTCGGGTTGTGGGTGATGCGCACGGCGGAGTCGGTGGTATTGACGTGCTGCCCGCCCGCCCCGCTGGAGCGGTAGGTGTCGATGCGGCAATCGACCTCTTTGAGGTCCACCTCGATGTCATCGGGCAGGTCGGGGGCGGCGTCCACGCTGGCGAAGGCGGTGTGGCGCCGGGCGTTGCTGTCGAAGGGGCTGATGCGCACCAGGCGGTGAACACCGATCTCGGACTTCAGGTAGCCATAGGCATAGGGGCCGGTGACCTCGATGCGGCAGCTCTTGATGCCCGCCTCTTCGTGGGGGTGTTCATCCACCACCTTGGCCTTGAAGCCCATGCGCGCCGCCCACTGCAGGTACATGCGCTTGAGCATCTCGGCGAAGTCGGCGGCGTCGGTGCCACCCGCTCCGGAGTTGATATCGAGGATGGCATCGGCGTCGTCGGCCTCCTCGGACAGCATCTGCTGCACCTCGGCCTCGCGCACGACCGGCGCCAGGGCCAGGAATGCGGCCTCGGCCTCGGCCAGGGTGTCCTCGTCGCCGGCCTCATCCCCCAGCTCAAGGAGGGTGTCGGCGTCCGAAAACCCGACTTCGAGGCGCTGAAAGAGCTTGACCGCCCTTTCGAGGTTGGCCCGCTCCTTGAGGTAGGCCTGGGAGCGCTCCTGGTCGGACCAGAAGGCGGGATCGTTGCTGAACTCGTTCAGCTCTTGGATGCGGCGCTGTTTTGCAGCGACGTCAAAGATGCCCCCGGAGCGCTTCGATGCGTGCTCGCAGGGACTTGCGGAGATCGAGGATGTCGTTGGCCATGGGGTGCTCCAGGGGCGACCGGGTCGCCGGCAGCGCGCTGCTAACGGACACAGCGACGGGTCGCACGCCCCGCCAACCGCGCTCCTGCCCGATAGGGGGGGGCCATGTCCCCTCCCCTCCGCATCTTTGTCGCGGGCGCCACCGGCTACACCGGCCGCGCCCTGGTCCAGCAGGCCACCGGGTCCGGCGCGGTGGTCTTTGCCCATATTCGCCCCGACTCGCCGCGGCTGGCGGGGCAGCGCGCCGCCTTTGAGGCCCAGGGCGCCCAGGTCCTGGCCTGCCCCTGGACCCCCGAGGCCCTGGCCCAGGCCCTGAAGGATGCGCGCCCCACCCATGTCTTCATCCTGTTCGGCAGCTCCGCGGGCAGCCGCAAGGAGCTGCGGGGCATGGGTCGGGCCGACAGCTACGCCCAGGTGGACGAGGGGCTCAGCCGGATGCTCATCGACGCCTGCCGGGGATCCTCCCCCCAGCCCCATGTGGTCTACTTGTCCAGCCTGGGGGCCGACCGACCCAGCGGCGCCTACCTCGCGGCCCGCCACGCGGTCGAGGCCGCCCTGGCCCAGAGCGGCCTGCACCACAGCATCGCCCGGCCCAGCATCCTCACCGGTGATGACCGCCCCGAGGCGCGACCGGCCGAGCTGCTGGCGGGCCGGCTGGTCGGTGGCGCCTTGGGGGCGCTGGCGGCGCTGGGCTGGGAGACACCCCAGGCCCGCCTGGGCCCGATGACCGGCCCCACCCTGGCGCGGGCCCTGCTCTCCATCGCCCAGCAGGCCCGACCTGGCCGGCGCATCGTGGAGGCGCCGGAGCTGCGGAGGCTTGGGGCTGCTTAAGCCTCGGCGTCGGCTTCCTTTTCGGCACGCTCGACCAGGCCCAGGGGGCGGCGGCCCAGCAGGCCCAGCACCTTGGCCTCGGCGGCGCGCATCTCGGCCGCCTCCTCGGGGTCCTGCTCGTGATCGTAGCCCAGCAGGTGCAGCAGGCCGTGAACCAGCAGCACGCCCAGCTCTTCATCCAAGCTGTGGCCGAGTTCGGCCGCCTGGCGCGCCGCCGTCTCGACGCTGATGACCAGGTCGCCCAGCACCGGGTCGTCCTCCAGGATGGCCTCACCCTCCTGCTGGGCGAAGCTCAACACGTCCGTGGGCGCATCCTTGCCGCGCCAGTCGCGGTTCAGGGGCCGGATGAAGGCGTCGCTGCACAGGACGATGCTCAGCTCCGCCTCGGCCAGATCAATGGCGGCCAGGGCCTGTTCGGCCAGGGCTTGCAGGGCTTGCGTTGGGTGGTCGCAATCTTCCACCGAAATATCGACGGCGCTCAATGGTCATCCTCTCGTCGCCAGCTGGGAATCTGCAGGTGGACGGCGCTCTCGTAGTCGTCTTCGGGCCGGAACTCCGCCGCTGCCGGGTCGGAGCGGCTGTCGAATGCAGCGGCACCGGGATCGGTGACCCCGCTGCGGCCGAGGTTGGGGTCGGTGTAGCTGCCGGGGTTGTCGGAGGACACCGAGGGGTCGGTATGCCCCGACTTCAGCGGGTTGGACGCCATCTCCAGCGTGATGATGGGCCCGGTGGGGGCCTCGTCCACCATGGATTCGGGGCGCCGCTTGGGCACTCCGGGGTATTCGATGCGGTGGTGGTAGATGCCCATCAGCGTGTTCGTGAAGGCGTCGACGATGGTGTAGAGCTCTTTTACGGTGAGCGGGCAGTGCTCGAGCTGCCCGTCCAGGATGGCCCCATTCACCAGCCGCTGGATGAGGGCCCGGATATTCTCGGGTGACTTGTCCTTGAGGGTGCGGCAGGCGGCCTCGACCTTGTCGGCGAGCATCATGATGCCCGTCTCGCGGCTATTCGGCGGCTGCCCGGGGTAGCGGAAGTCGGCCTCGTCCACCACCTCGCCCGGCCCGGCCTGCTCCACCGCCTTGGCGTAGAAGTACTGGATGAGCCCGGACCCGTGGTGCATGGTGATGCCATCGATGATGGCCGGAGGCAGCTTGTATTGGCGGGCGATGGCCTCGCCGTCGCGAACATGGTTCACGATCAGGCGGGCCGAGGTGCGCGGCGGCAGCCTGTCGTGGGGATTGGGCCCACTGCGCTGGTTCTCGATGAAGTATCGCGGGTTTACGGCCTTGCCGATGTCGTGGAAATAGCAGGCCACCCGCGTCTGCAAGGCGTTGGCGGAGATGGCCTCGGCGGCGGCCTCGCAGAGCTGGGCCACCGTCACCGAGTGGTGGTAGGTGCCCGGCGCCCGCAACATCAGCTGGCGCAGCAGGGGGTGGTTGAGGTTGGCCAGCTCCAGCAGGCGGTAGTCGGTGACAAAGCCGAAGCCTTCGAAGATGGGCACCACGCCGAGCACGAAGACGCCCGACAGCACGCCGCCGGCGAATGCGAAGCCCACATCCCACAGCGGCTGGGTGGCGGGCTCGGACATGGAGGCGGCCTCGCCCAGCTGAATCTGCACCAGGCCCAGCAGCAGGGCCGCCGCCGCATTGACCAGCCCGGCCAACAGCCCCGCCCGCAGCACGCCCACCCGCTCGCGCATATGGGCCAGCGACCCCGCCGCGGTCAGCCCCGAGATGGCGAAGAAGAGCGTGAAGAGCACCGACTGCTCCATCATCACGCCCAGCAGGCAGGCCGTGCCCAGCACCCACACCAGCGCGGTCTCGCTATTGACCAGGATGCGCACCAGCATGGCGCTGCCGGCGAAGGGTGCCAGGTACCACAAGCAAGAGGGCGACAGGCCCAGCCCCAGGGCCGCGGTCAGGGGCTGTGACAGCTCGACGATCAGCCGAGCGAGGCCCAGGGCGATGAGGGCCAAGGCGCCGATGGCCGCAAGATCCCCGGGCTTCTTGGTGAATTTTCGAATCCAGCTCGCGGCGAATTGGTAGAGGCTGACCCACACCAGCGCACAGAAGGCCATCATGGCCAACAAGCTGCCCACAAAGCCCACATCCGAGCGCCCGCGCTGCAAGGCGTCGATGCGTTCGACCTGCTCGCTGTTGAGCACGTCGCCTTCGCGGGCCAGGGCGGTGCCGCGGCTGATGCGGATGACCACCTGGGACACGCCCTCGCGGGCCGCCTGCCGGCGATCTTCGGTGATCAGCTGGTTGTAGGAGAAGTTGGGCCGAACCGCGGCGCGGGCCAGGGCCACCGAGGCCCGCACCTCGTCCGAGTCGGAGTTGCCGTTCTCCAGGGCCGTCAGGCTGACCTGCTGTCGGGCCTCCGCGGGGGTCAGCACCTGGTCGAAGCTCTCGAGCTGCACCTCGTCCCGGCGGCTATCCGACAGGATGCGAACGATGTTCACGGTGCGGTCGCTGCCCGGCAAGACCGACCGGTCGGCCACCACATAGGAGCGCATTGTGGAGGAGATCAGCTGCCGGGCGAGGTTCTCGACGTCGCGGCTCCACCGCGCGTCGATGATGCGCTGCAGGTCTTCGGCGTCCAAGGACAGCTCGACCAGGCGCAGGAAGTCGCCGGCGATGGCGGAGAGTTCCGCCTCGGTCAGATCGCTGCGGCCGGCAGCCTTGGCGGCCATCAGGGCCTCGGCGTGGGCCCGGCGGCTGTGGTCGAAGGCCTCCCCCAGCCGGTTGTTCAGCCGGGTGGACAGGGTGGCGTCAAAGTCAAAGACCGGCAGCACGGCGTCCTCGGCCAGGCGCTCCCGGGTGAGGGTCTCGTCCCAGTCGATGAACTCGAAGCTGGTGGTGGCCCGGATGTCCCGGTCGGCCACATCGCCCACTTCAAAGCTGCGCGAGGGCACCCGCACATAGTCCACCACCAGCATGCCCGACAGCGCCGAAAGAACGACGAGAATGAGCACCCTGAGTGCGATCTCGTTCTTCAACAGCTGGGCGAGCCGCCCCGGGGCAGCGGCCCCCTCGGGCGCCGGCGGGCTGGCCTCGCTCACGCGAGGTCCGGGCGGCTGGGAGCGGCGGACTCATAGGCCCGCACGATGGCGGATACCAGGGGATGGCGCACCACGTCGGCGTCGTTGAAGTGCACCACCCGCACCTGCTCCAGCACCCCGACGATCTTGAGGGCGTCCACCAGGCCGCTGCGCTTGCCACCGGGCAGGTCGATCTGGGTGACATCGCCGGTGACCACCGCCCGGCTGCCCAGCCCGATGCGGGTCAGAAACATCTTCATCTGTTCGGGGGTGGTGTTCTGCGCCTCGTCCAGGATCACGAAGGCATCGGACAAGGTGCGGCCGCGCATGAAGGCCAGCGGGGCGACCTCGATCACGCCCTTGGCCATCATGCGCTCGCTGCGATCAAAGCCCGCGAGATCGTTGAGGGCGTCGTAGAGGGGCCGCAGGTAGGGGTTGACCTTCTCGTTGAGGTCACCGGGCAGAAAGCCCAGCTTTTCGCCGGCCTCGACCGCCGGACGGCAGAGGATGATGCGGCGCACCTCGTCCCGGAACAAGGCGCCCAGCGCCATGGCCATGGCCAGGTAGGTCTTGCCGGTGCCGGCGGGCCCCACCCCAAAGACCAGGTCGTGGTTGCGTATGGCGTGCAGATAGGCGCGCTGCCGCGGCGATCGCGGGTGGACCCGGCGCTTGCCCACCCCCACAGACACCGAGTCGGCATAGAGGGCGCTGAGGTCCACGCCGGGGTCGCTCTGGACCATGCGACAGGCCTGGTCCACATCCGAGCCGTGCAGGTGGTAGCCGGTGCGGGCCACGCGGCTGAGCTGCTCGACGACCTGGGCGGACAGCTCGACGGCCTCGGCCGCCCCCGAGATGGTGACGGTGGATCCCCGCTGGCCCAGGCGGGTGCCATGGGCCTTGGCGATGATCTTGAGGTGCTGGCCCAGCTCGCCGACGACCTCGCGCAAGGCGCCGGGATCGTGGACCTCCAGGCTCAGGCGAAAGGGGTGGCTGCTGTCTTCGGAGGGGCTCAGCGCGCCGCGCTCGACGAGGGGATGCGCGGGCTTGGGGTCGGAGTCGATGGGGCACCTCTGGGCCGTCGGGCGCGGCGAAGTCAGGGCCCGCTGCGACCCGGTTGACCCTTCACGCTATCACGTCGCGCCCGCGGCCATCGGGACGGGGCTGCTACTGGCTGTTTATGGGGATCCGGTGCGCGCTTTCGACCGCACCGCTTCGTCGTGGCCCCCGGGGAAGGGTTAGGGAGTTCCCCCCTGTCCGGGCGGCCACGGGCCGCCGTTGGAGTCGCCATGCTGGTCGGTATCCCCAAGGAGATCAAGCCCCAAGAGAACCGCGTGGGGCTCACCCCCGCCGGCGTGCGACAGCTGGTGGGCCACGGCCACCGGGTGCTGGTCGAGACCCATGCCGGAGAGGGCTCGGGGCTGTCCAACGACGAGTATGCGGCCGCCGGCGCCATCCTGGTGGACAGCGCCGATGATCTGTGGGCCCAGGCCGACATGGTCTGGAAGGTCAAGGAGCCCATCGCCGCGGAATATCCCCGGCTGCGGGCGGGCCAGATCCTCTACACCTACCTGCACCTCGCCCCGGACCGCCCCCAGACCGACGCCCTGGTGGCCTCGGGCTGCGTGGCCTTTGCCTACGAGACCATCGACGTGGGCGGCACCCTGCCCCTGCTGGCCCCCATGTCCGAGGTGGCCGGCCGCCTGAGCGTGCAGGCCGGCGCCCACTGCCTGGAGAAGCACCAGGGCGGGCGCGGCGTGCTGCTGGGGGGCGTGCCGGGCGTGCTGCCGGGCGAGGTGGTGGTGATCGGCGGCGGGATCGTGGGCCGCAACGCCGCAGCCATGGCGGTGGGCTTGGGCGCTGATGTCACCGTCATGGACATCAACACCGATGTGTTGCGTCGTTTCGACGATCTGTACCGGGGCCGCATCAAGACCCTCTACAGCTCGGCCCACAACCTCGAGCTCGCCTTGTCTCGGGCCGACCTGGTGATCGGCGCGGTGCTGGTTCCCGGCGCCCGGGCCCCCAGCCTGGTCAAGCGCGCGCACCTCTCGCTCATGAAGCCCGGGGCGGCGATTGTGGATGTGGCGGTGGACCAGGGCGGCTGCGTCGAGACCACCCATGCCACCACCCACGCCAATCCCACCTATATCGTGGATGGCATCGTGCATTATGCGGTGGCCAACATGCCCGGGGCCGTCGCCCGCACCAGCACCTTTGCCCTCACCAACGCCACGCTGCCTTATGGGATCAAGCTGGCCAACCTGGGCTGGAAGGACGCGATCGCTTCGGATTCCGCCCTGCGTTCCGGCCTGAATGTGCGCCTGGGCCGCGTCACCTATGCCGCGGTCGCAGCGGCCCACAACCTGCCCTATGAAGAGGCCTGAGATGTCCCACCCCCTCAAGCTGCGCAGCGACGTCCTGGTCGATGGCGCGCCCATTCCCGCCCGCTACGCCTTTGGACGCATCGGCGACGACGGCCCCTTCGCCTTCTCCGACAACATCAGCCCGCCGCTGGCGTGGACGGGGGCCCCCGCGGGCACCCGCAGCTTCGTGCTGATCTGCCACGACCCCGACGTGCCCTCGGTGGGGGATGACGTGAACCAGGCCGGGCGCACGGTGCCCGCCGACCTGCCCCGGGTGGACTTCAGCCACTGGGTGCTGGTGGACCTGCCCGCCGGGCTGACCTCCCTGGAGGAGGGCAGCCACGGCCGCGGCGTGGTGGCCCGGGGCAAGCCGCCGGGTCCCGCCCCCCAGGGCCGCCAGGGCTTGAACGACTACACGGGCTGGTTTGCCGGCCATCCCGATATGGCCGGCGATTACGCCGGCTATGACGGCCCTGCCCCCCCCTGGAACGACGCCCGCCTGCACCACTACATCTTCACCCTCTATGCGGTGGACCGGTCCAGCCTCGATCTGCCCACGCCCTTCACCCGGGCCGATGTATTGGCCGCGATCGCGGGCCATGTATTGGCCCAGGCCACCTTGACCGGCACCTACACCCTGAATCCGGCCCTGCGCTGAGGATCAGCCCCGGTACTTCTTGCGGTAGAGCCGCAGCGCCGACTCGCTGACCACGCTGGGGATGTTGCGGTTGCGGGTGAGCATCAGCAGGTCCTTCTTCTGCATGCTGCTCACCATGCCCACCGCCACGCTCACCGGGGTCTTGGGGTTGTTCACCAGGGCCACCTTCACCGGGTACTTCCGGGTGAATTCGCTATTGCTGGAGATCTCGCGCAGGACCTCGCTGTCGAGGTTCTTGTTGCCCGCACAGGCGGCCACCTCCTGCTCGGTCATGCGGCCCGACTTGACCACGGCGGCGGCCACCATCTTGTTGGTGTCCCGCAGCAGGATGCCCCGCGTCTCCTTGTTGCCCAGGTAGGCCAGCTTGATCTTGTGGCCGACGGACATATCTTTGATCTTCTGTTCGAGGTTCTGTTGGATGGCGCCGCGGTCCTCGGCCGCCGTTCCATCGTGATCGGCCGTCAGATCCCAAGAGAAGGCCTCGTTGTCGTCCGTGAAGTCGAAGCTGAAGTCCGCCAGGCCCGGGGTCTTGGGGCCGCTGGCCAGCTGGTCGAGATCGAACATATCCAGGTCGCTCTTCTGGGCCGCGACAAAGGCGGGGCTCTGGTCGCCGCGCAAGGCGGCCTCGATCTCGGCCATCAGGTCCATCTTCAGGGGGCCCGACCGGGGGTCTTCGGCGGCGGGGGCGGCTGCCGCGGCGGGGGCGGCGGCTGGCTGGCTGGCCTCGGGCTGGCCGACCTCCCGCAAGAAGGGCCGGACCTCGGGTACGGCGGGCATGGACCGGTGCATGCGCAGAAAGCTGCCCGCGGACTCCAGCAGTGCGTCGCCACAGTGGGCGTTGGCGTGCAGCTTGACGAAGACCTCGGGGGTCATCAGCAGCCGCTCGTGGTTGCGCGACAGCAGCTCGCAGACGCCGGGCCCGGCTCGGGCCGCGATGCGCAGCACGGTGCGGTCGTTGGCGGTGCGCAGCATGCCGATGCGCTCATCCAGGGCGTCGGTGGGCGTGCGGAACTCGGCGAAGAACTCGAGCACCTTGGGGTGGGTCCGAATGGAGATGCTCTGCAGGAGCACCTTTTCGGGCAGATCTTCGGAGGCCTGCAAGGCGGCGTTGCGGATCTCGGGGTCCGGGTCGCAGGCCAGCACATAGAGGGCCGACAGCAGCTCGGCCGGCGGCACGGGCACCAGGCCCCGGGCCAGGGCCAGCTTGACCTTGTGGGGGGCGTCCGGGCCCAGCTGGGCCTCGAGCTGGGCGGAGATGGCCAGCTTGCCAAAGGGGATCTCGACCGACATGGCAGCACCGGTTGGGGTCGGACCAGCGGGGAGCGGCGCTACTCGTCGTCCTCGTGGGCCCGCTTGAAGGGAGAGGCCGCGACGACCTTGTCTACAAGGTGCCGGGGCAGCTCCTCATAGCCCGCCAGATGCAAGGTGAAGGAGCCCTTGCCCGCGCTCATGCTCTTGAGGTCGGGCGCATAGCGCTGGACCTCGACCAGGGGCACCTGCCCCTTGATCACCGTGGTGCGGCCCCGCGGATCCATGCCGGTGATGCGGCCGCGCCGAGACGTGAGGTCGCCCAGGATGTCGCCCATGACATCGGTGGGCACCGACACCTCGATGTCCATGATGGGTTCGAGCAGCGTGGTGCCGCCCTCAGCAAAGGCCGCCTTCAACGCCTTGGATCCGGCCATCTGGAAGGCGACGTCCTTGCTGTCGACGGGGTGGTACTTGCCGTCCACCAGCTCCACCTTGATGTCCACGATGGGATAGCCGGCCAGAAAGCCGCTCTTCATCCGGTTGAGGATGCCCTTTTCGACCGACGGGATGTAGGCGTTGGGGATGGACCCGCCCTTGATGTGGTCCTCGAAGAGGAAGCCGGCGCCGCGGGCTTGGGGGCTCATATGGATCAGGCACTGGCCGAACTGGCCCGCCCCGCCGGTCTGCTTCTTGTGCTTGCCTTCGATCTGGCGGACCGGGGCGGCCAGGGTCTCGCGGTAGGCCACCGGCGGCAGGTCGTGGCTGAGGTTGACCTTGTATTTGCGCTGCATGCGCTCCAGGGCCATGTCCAGGTGGGCCTGCCCCATGCCGTTGAGCACCAGGTGGTGGGTCAGGGCGTCGGTGGTGACGGTGAGCGTCGGGTCCTCTTCGAGCAGGCGCTCCAGGGCCGACTTGACCTTGTCGGCGTCGCCCTTGGAGTCGGGGGTGATGGCATAGGCCATCATCGGGGGCGGGTAGCTCAGCCGGTCCAGCACCACCGCCTGCCCCGGCGCGTTCAAGCTGTCGCCGGTGTGGGTGTTCTTGAGCTTGGGCACCCCAAAGATGTCGCCGGTGGCGGGCTGGCGCAGGGCCTGCCGATCCTTGCCGCGGATGGCAAAGAGGGTGCCCAGGCGTTCGGGCGTCCCTGTGCTGGCGTTGTCCACCAGGTTGTCTTCGGGGACCTCGCCGGCGAAGACACGCAGAATCGAGGTCTTGCCCGAAAACTCGTCCACATGGGTGTGGATCACCCGGGCCAGGAAGGGCCCGTCGGCCTTGCATTGCACCCGCGCGTCCTTCACGCTGCCTTGCACCGCCTGACGCTCCAGCGGGTTGGGAAAGGCCCAGGTGATCAGCTCCAGCAGGGCCAGGGCGCCGACCCCATTGGGAGCCGCACCAAAGAGCACGGGCACGATCTCGCCCTTCTTGAGGGCCTTCTGAAAGGCGGCGCGGGTCTCTTCCAGGCTGAGTTGGAAGGTGTCCAGGTATTTTTCGAGCAGGTCCTCATCTGTCTCTGCGACGGCTTCGACCAGGTTCTCCCAGGCGGCGTCGGTGGCGTCCACCAGCTCCTTGGGGATGTCGGTCTTGGTGTAGCGGCCGGAGCCGTCCATGTCGTAGATCAGGGCCTTGCGCTGAAAGAGGCTGATCACGCCCCTGAAGCCATGCTCGGCGCCAAAGGGCACCTGGACGGGCACGGGGCGGATCCCGAAGCTGTCCTTGAGATCCTGGATGCAGGTGGCGGCGTCGGCCCGGTCGCGGTCCATCTTGTTGATGAAGACCGCCCGGGGCAGGCCCAGGCGGGCGGCCTCGTGCCACATGCGCTCGGTCTGCACCTCGACCCCGTCCGGCGCGCTGACCACCACCACCGCGGCGTCGGCCCCATGCAAGGCGTTGAGCGAATCGAAGATGAAGTTCTGGTCTCCGGGGGTGTCCAGGAGGTTGATCTTGTGGCCCTCCTGCTCCATCCAGGCGAATGCCGTGGCGATGGACGCCCGGCGCTTGTGCTCTTCGGGTTCGAAGTCCAGGGTGCTGGTCTGGTCGTCCACCTTGCCCAGGCGGCCGGTGGCGCCGCTCAGAAAGAGCATGGCCTCGCCCAGAGAGGTCTTGCCGGCCCCGCCGTGGCCCACCAGGGCGACATTGCGGATCTGGGTGGAGCTGAAGGACTTCATGACCATGAATTCTCCCGCTGCGGTCCCGGGTTGCTGCCGGGCAAGGGGCGCCCGGTCCGGGGCGCCTTGAGGGTACCGGCGCGCACAGGGCGGGTCAACTTGGGGGCGACCGGGCCGCTCAGCGTGGGCGTGCGCGGCCCCGGTTCAGCTCCCACAGGCGGCGCATGCCTTGCAGCGTCAGATCGTCGTCGATCTCCTCGATCTGCCCGCAGGCGCCCCCGATGATGTTGGCCAGGCCCCCGGTGGCCAGGCAGCGCACCTCGGGCCGCTGCCCGGTGGCGGCCTGGGCCAGGTCGGCCAGCTCGGCACGGCAGCGGCGGGCCAGCTCGTCCACCAGGCCGACATAGCCCCAGAACAAGCCGGCCTGCATGCTCTGTACGGTGTTGGTGCCGATCACCGACGCGGTGCGGTCCAGCTCGACCCGGGGCAGCTTGGCGGTGCGTTGGAAGAGGGCGTCCGCCGAGATGCCAAAGCCGGGCGCGATGGCGCCGCCCACATACTCGCCCAGGTGGTTCACGCAGTCGAAGGTGGTGGCGGTGCCGAAGTCCACCACCACCAGCGGCGCCGCGTAGCGGGCCACCGCGGCCACGGCGTTGACGATGCGGTCTGCCCCCACCTCGCGGGGGTTGTCGGTGCGCACCTTCATGCCGGTCTTGATGCCCCGGTCCACCACCAGGGCCTCCAGGTCGAGGTAGCGCCGGGCGGCCTTCTCGATGGCATAGAGCACGCTGGGCACCACGCAGCTGACGACGATGCCGGTGAGCTGCTCCTTGCCCAGGCCCCGGTGCTGCAGCAGCTGGAGCAGCAGCAGCCCGACCTCATCGGTGGTGCGGTTGGTGGTGGAGACCCGCCAGCGCTCGGTGACCCGGTCGCCGTCCAGGGCGCCCATGACGGTGTTGGTATTGCCCACGTCGATGACCAGCAGCATCAGCCCAGCTCCTCGAGATCGGCCACCCGCAGGACGCTCACGCCGATGGTGCGGCTGTCGGCATTCAGCAGGTGGGCCACCGCCTTGTGCCGGTGAACGAAGAAGTGCCGGGTGAGCACCGCAGACAGCTTGGCGGCCGGCACCGCAGGGGTGAAGGTCAGGGCGTCGATATAGCGGCAGCCCTCGGCTGTCTCCTCGAAAATGTGCTCGTGGCGCCAATCTTGAAAGAGGGCATTGCTGGAGTGGTCCACGAATCGCCGGCCGATCTCGGGGGGATCCAAGCGCAGCGGCCAGGCGATCCCCGGGCCAAAGCGTGCCTGGGTGTCCAGGCCCTCGCCGGTCTGCAGGGCGCGGTGCAAGGCGTCGGGATCGCTGGGGCGAAAGGGCGCCCAGGGGGGGAACTCCAGCGCGAAGGCCTGGGGGCTGGTCTTGACCTGCCAGACGCGCTGCACCGGATCCGAGAAGCGCGTCCAGACGCGCAGGTGAAAGGTCGTGGACATGGGGCCGCCTAATCCACCAGCAAGGCGACGTCGCCGGTGAGCACGGGCTGGCCGCCCACGATCAGGGCGCCGTCGGCGCGGATGGCGCTGGCCAGGCCCTGCACCTCGCCCACCTGGACCCGCCGACCCAGGGTGTGGCTGCGCGACCGCCATCCCGCGAGGGGATCGGCTGCGGTGCAGTCCACGCCTTCGATGGCGGCGACCAGGCGGGCCAGCAGCGCGGCCCGGTCCTGGGGGGCGCCCCGCAGGCGGGCCAGGGAGGTCGCGTCGGGCAGGTCGGCGGAGAAGTCCAGCTGGTTGACGTTGACCCCGACCCCCAGCACGATCCACCGGATCTGGCCGCCTTCGCCGAAGGGCTCGCTGGACAGCTCCAGCTCGGCCAGCAAGCCGGCCACCTTCTGGCCCTCCGGGGTCACGAGATCGTTGGGCCACTTGACCTGCAGGTCGAGGGCCTCGGCCATGGCGGCCGCCCACTGCAGCACGCAGCGGGCGGCGTCGGCGGGGGCCACCGGCGGCCGCAGGACGAGGCTGAAGAGCAGGTTCTGGCCGGGCGCGCTCAACCAGCTGCGGCCCCGCCGGCCCCGGCCCTCGGTCTGGTGGTCGGCCACCACCAGGGGTGCAGCTGCGGGCGGACCCGGCCAGGCCCGGGCGGCGGCCTTGGCCAGGCGGTTGGTGCTCTCGCAGCTGGGGTGGAAGTCCACCGGCCGGCCGCAGCGCCAGGCCAGGGTGGTCGGGCCGAATCCTGCCGGGTCGGCGAGCTGGTAGCCCGCCCGCCCGCCGGCGATGTCCAGGCCCTCGGCCCGCAGGCTGTTGATGGCCTTCCAGACCATGGCCCTGCCCACGGCCTGGTCCTGGGCCAGCCTCTCTCCCGAGACCGGGCCGGCCGCCACCGCATGCAACAGTCGAAGCAGATCCATGGCCTGACGCTCCTACAAGGGGCCGGGCAGGCGCCTATTGCAGCAGACCCGGCCACGCCCGCCTCTGCGGCCTGCCCCACCCCTCTCCCCGTCGGGCAGCGGGTGGTTAGATGCAGGGATGCGCCCCTCGGAACCCGATCGACAGCTGGACCCCCGCACGGTGACCTTGTGGCGGGTGCAGCGCCTCGTGCGCCTGCTCACCGTGGACGGCCCGGTGGCGGCCGGAATCGGCTTTGCGGGGGCGACCTGGTTCGAGCGGCCCGCCCTGGCTGTGGCCGTGGCCGGCCTGCTGCTCGCCTGGCGGCTGATGCTCGCCGTGGTCTGGCCGGCGCTGGCCTGGAAGCACTATCGCTTCGCCGTCCGCGAGCACGATCTGCTGGTCTGCAGCGGCGTGCTGTTCAAGCGCTGGTCCAGCGTGCCTCTCAACCGCATCCAGCATGTGGATGTGCGCCAGGGGCCCTTGGAGCGCATGTTGGGCCTGTCTCGCCTGCTGGTCTTCACCGCGGCGGGCATGAGCGCCGACGGCAGCATCCCCGGCCTGGACGACGACACGACCCGCCTGCTCCGCGACGAGCTGGGGCGGCGCGGCGGCGATGACGGTGTCTGAGCTGCCCTCGCCGGGATCGGAGGCGGTGGAGAGCCCCTGGCAGGGCCTGCACCCCCTGTCCGTGGTGGTCAACCTCATCCCCCAGGCCTGGCGCACCCTGCGGGGGTCCTGGCCCATCCTGCTGGCCGTGGTGGTGGGTGCGGGCGCGGGCATGCAGTTCTTCGACCTGTCGCTGCTGCTGCTCTTCTTCGCCCTGGCCTTCGGCCGGACCTTCGTGCACTTCGCCACCCTGCGCTACCGGGTGCACGCCGGGCGCTTCGAGGTGCGCTTCGGCCTGCTCAACCGGCAGGCGCGGGAGCTGGACCCCGCCCGCATCCAGAATATCAGCCTGGAACGAAATCTCTTTCACCGGGCGGCGGGGCTGGTCGAGGTCCGGGTCGAGACCGCCGGCGACGCGGGCATCCACGGCCTGCTGTCGGCCCTGTCGGTGGAGGCCGCCCAGCAGCTTCAGCAGCAGCTCAAGGCGCTGGTGGACCACAGCCGGGCGGGCGAGATCGAAGGCGCGCCCACGGATCCGGGCCTGCCCCAACCTCGCGCCGACGCGGCTTCGACCCCTGAGGCCGGCCCCACCCTGGTGGGCAACAACCCGGCCGAACTCATCGGCTATGGGCTCAGCAAGCGCACCCTGGGCACGGTGGCGGTGCTCAGCGCCGTGGGCTTCGAGCTGCTCACCCGCATGGGCCCAGAAGGCGCCGAACAGATCGCCTGGATGCAGAGCCGGCCCCTGGTGCTGGTGGCAGCGGTGCTGCTGGCCTTTGCCGGGTCTTGGCTGTGGTCCGCGGCCAACGCCCTGTTTCGGCATTGGGGCTACCGCTTGGTGCGGGTGGGCGACCGCCTGGTGAGCACCGAGGGCCTGACCACCACCCGGCGGGTGGAGATCCCCCTGCGAAAGGTGCAGGTGGTGCAGATCCACGAGCCCCTGCTGCGCCGGCGCATGGGCTATGGCACGGTGCTGATCGAGACGGCCGCCCTGGGTTTTGCCGATGGGCAGCTGCGGCAGGCCGAAGGCGTGCTGCCCATGGTGGACCAGGACGAGCTGGGCGCCATCCTGGCCGAGATCCTGCCCCGGGCCGCCGCCGATCCCAACACCTGGGTGCTGCGGCCCCCGGCACCCCGGGCGCTCTATCGGGCCATCGTGGGGCGGGCCCTGCGCTACGCCTTCCTGGCCACCCTGCTGACGGCGATGCTGTCGCCGTCGCCCTGGGGTGCGCTGGCCTATGGCCTCGTCCTGCTGGCCCTTCCGGCGGGTTACCTGGACTGGCGCTGGCAGGGCTGGCTGGTGACCCCGCACGCGGTGGTGGCGCGGCGGGGCTTCTTCAACCGGCGCACCTGGGTCATCGCCCGCGACAAGATCCAGAGCCTGCACCTCAGCCAGGGGCCGATGTTGCAGTGGCACGGGCTGGCCCAGCTGGACCTGCGGGTGGCCGGCAGCGAGATCGAGCTGCCCGCGCTGCGACTGGAAGATGCCGAGGCGCTCTACGCAGAGCTTTGCCCAGCCGGCCGGCCCCTGGACCTGCCCAGCTTTCGCCCGCTGCCGGGCTGAGGGTCCATCCGGCATTGCGCCGGGCGATCAAGCAGATGGAAGGTGCGCTCTCACCAGATCGGCGAGCCCGCTGACCCAGGCGGGATCGGCGTTGACGCAGGGCACCGCGCGCAGGTCCTCGCCGCCGGCGGCCACGAAGTCCTCCTTGGCCCGAATCGCGATCTCTTCGAGGGTCTCGAGGCAGTCCGAGACGAAGCTGGGGGTCAGCACGGCGAGGCGCCGGGTGCCGGCCTGGGCGCGCTCCACCAGCACCTCGTCGGTATAGGGCTTGATCCAGGGCACCCGGCCCAGCCGGCTCTGGAAGGAGACGGACCAGCCGCCGTCGGGCAGGTCCATGGCCGCAGCGAGGGCCCGGGCGGTCGCGTGGCATTGCGCCCGGTAGCAGGCGCGGTTGGCCGGCACGATGGCCGCGCAGCAGTCGGCGGCCTTCAGGCAGTGTTGGCCGCCGGACAGATCCGTGGCGACGACCTGGCGTTCGGGCAGGCCGTGGAAGCTCATCAGGACGTGGTCGGCCCGAAAGTCCTGCAGGGCCCGCAGGGCGATGGCGGCCTGGGCGGAGATGAAGCCGGGGTGGACATAGAAGTCGCGCACCACCGTCAGCGCGGGGGGAACCATGCGGGCGCCGGCAATGGCGAAGAGCCGCTCCAGCGTCGATCCCGTCGAAGAGCTGGCGTAGTGCGGGTAGAGGGGCACCACGATCACGCGGTCACAGCCCGCCGCGTCGAAGCGATCGAGCACCGCGCCGTCCAAGGGGGGCTGGCCGTAGCGCATGGCCAGCTCCACATGAAAGCCGGGGCCCAGCGCCTGTCGCAGCCCATCGGCGAGGTCGAGGGAGTGAAAGAGCAGCGGCGAGCCCCGCGCCCCATCCCAGATCTGCCGGTAGGCCCGCGCGCTCTTCTGGGGCCGGGTGGGCAGGATGGCGCCATAGAGCAGCAGCATGCGCGGCAAGGCCGGAATGTCCAGCACCCGGGCATCCGCCAGGAATTCCGCCAGATAGCGCCGCACGGGCCCGGTCTCGGGCGCGTCGGGGGTACCCAGGTTGACGAGGAGGACTCCAATCATGGGCGGCTGCATAGCCCGCTCACCGCCTCCGGTTCAGCCCAGCAGCAAGGTCACGGCCACAATGCTGGCCACAACGCCCATCACGTCGGCCGCCAGCCCCGCCGCCACCCCGTGGCGGGTGCGGGTGATGCCCACGCTGCCGAAGTAGACGGCCAGCACATAGAAGGTGGTCTCGGTGGACCCGTTCATGGTGGAGACCAGGTTGCCGATATAGCTGTCTGGACCGTGGGTCTCGATGAGTTCGGCGGTGATGCCGAAGGCGCCCGAACCCGACAGGGGCCGCAGCAAGGCCAGGGGCAGGGCCTCGGCCGGCAGGCCCAGGGGCTCGGTGATCCAGCCGATGCCACCGGCCACCCAGCCCATCAGCCCCGAAGCCCGGAACATGCCCACCGCCGACAAGATGGCCACGAGGTAGGGGATGATGAGGATCGCGAGGCTGAAGCCCTCTTTCGCCCCGGCCACAAAGACCTCGTAGACCTTGACCTTGCGCAGGACGCCCAAGGTCAACATGGCCAGGATCAAGGCGGGGATGATCCAGGCGCTGGCGGCGTCTCCGAAGCGGTAGACCAGGGCCACCAGCCCCAACAGGCAGCCACCCAGGACCGTGACCGGCAGGAACTCCGCCAGGCTGGCCGGGTGCTGGTTGGCGACCCGCACCGCATCGTCGTGCTTCTTCTGGGCCTCTGGGGGCCGAAAGGAGCCGAAATTGCTGAGCGCCCAGGCCGCCAGGACGCCAACCAGGGTGGAGGCGCCGGTGGCAAAGAGGGTGGTGGGGAAGATGGCCGCCGGGTCGGCGGAGCCCTTGAGGGCCCGCAGGCCGATGATGCCCGTGGGCAGCAAGGCGAGGCCGCTGGTATTGATGGCCAGAAAGCGCACCATGGCGTTGGTGGCCGTGCCGGGCACCTGGTTCAGCGTCTCCAGCTCTTTCATGGCCTTGAGCCCGAAGGGGGTCGCGGCATTGCCCAGGCCGAGCGCGTTGGCGGAGATATTCATCACCATGGCGCCCATGGCCGGGTGGTCCGCGGGCACATCCGGGAAGAGGCGCACCAGCACCGGGCGGATCGCCCGCGCCATCCAGGCCAGCCCCCCGGCCTCTTCGACCACCTTCATCAGGCCGAGAAAGAGGGCCATATAGCCCACCAGCCCGATGGCCAGCTCCACCGCGGTCTTGGCGCTGGCCAAGGCGGCGGCGCCCACCTCAGCGGGGGTCTGAAAGGCCAGCGCGCCGGCAAAAGCCAGCACGACGATGGCGTAGAAGACTGCGTTCATGGCCCACCCGACAGCGCGGGCGAGGGACCCAGCGCGGATGCATGGTGGACCGGCGGACTTGTCACGTCAAGGGCAGACCTCGATCAGTCGACATAGCTGCCCGTGGCGGCGGTGGGTGAGGTGGTGCCCGTGCGGGTGGTGTAGAGCAGCTGGATGCGGCCGTCTCCGCCGTCGCCGCCGGCATTCCCGCAGCTCAGCCCGATGCCCTCGGCGTCGCCGCCCCCGCCGCCTTCGGCCCGCACGCGCTCGGTGCCCAGGGTGAGCAGGGGCGCGGCCAGCAGCACCTGGCCGCCCGATCCGCCGCCGCCGCCGCCGATCTCCCCACCGGCGCTCGACGCGTCTTCGCCGTCTTCACCCTCGGCCCCCACCTCGCCGCTGACGGTGATGGAGGTGGCGGAGTAGAGCGCCACGAGCCCGCCCCCAGCGCCGCCGGCGCCGGTGATGTTGCTGGTGCTGTTGCCATCGGATTCGCTGTCGGGAGAGCCGCCGCCGCCGCCTGAGCCCAGGTACCAGGAGCCCAGGCTGCTGCTGCCATAGGTGCCGCCGCCGTTGGGCCCCGAGACATACCAGTAGCGGGTGCTGCCGGCCGAGCCCGCGGCGCCATGGCCACCGCCGCCGCCGCTGGAGCAGTAGTCCCGCCCCGAGTAGTAGACGCCGCCGCCGCCCTGGTTGGCGGCGCTGCTGGTGGTGCCGGACCCGTTCCAGGACTCGCCCTGGGTGGTATTGCTGCTGTTGCCGCGCACCGATGGGCCGCCCTGAAAGCCCAGCCCGTCCACGTCGATGTTGCCGCTGATGACCACCGCGCCCGTGGCCCGGAAGACCACCACGCCGCCGCCGGACCCCAGCCAGGGGGAGGCCGAGAGGGTGCCGGAGATGGTGGCCGTGGTGTAGTGCGGCACCCGCTGGACCAGCACCGTGCTGGCCGCGGCATAGGACTGGGTCAGGGCCGGTTCGATGGTGAGCACATTGGTGCTGCCGGAATTCGCGCTGACAAAGACAAACTGGTAGCGGCCCGCGTCCGTGCCCTGCTGGGACAGGATGAGCACCTCGTCGCCCACCGAGAAGGGGGTCGCGTCATCCACCGAGATGCTGGTCGCATTGGCGGCCAGGGCGCCGCTGGCCAGGGCCCAGTCGCCCTGTTCGACCGCGGTGCTCAGGCTGTAGGCGCCGTCGCCGCCCAGGCCGCCGGTGGGCCCCCGACGGATGGTGGCGTCATAGACCGCAGCATCCCAGACATTGCGCAGCCCGTCGCCGTCGATGTCGCTGTCGGCGCAGTCCTGGACCCCGTCGCTGTCGGTGTCGGTGGCGTCATCGTCGTCACAGTCGCCGCTGTTGGAGACATAGCCGGTGGGCTGGGCGCAGCTGGTCGCGGTGGTGGCGGGGTCGCCCAGGCCGTCGTTGTCCGCGTCCCGGTACCAGGTGCTCAGGGTGCTCAGGTCCAAAGAGCTGTCGGCGTCGTCCACATCGCCATCGCAGTCGTTGTCCAGGCTGTCGCAGACCTCGCTGGCGGCGGGGTTGATGGCGGCGGAAGCGTCGTTGCAATCCGTGCTGTCGGTGACCGCAGTGGAGGGCTGCAGGCAGGCGCGCACCGTGGCCGTCGCGCTGCCATAGCCGTCCCCGTCGGCGTCGCTGTAGAAGACGGTGGCGGTGCTCAGATCCAGGTCGCTGTCGGCGTCGTCCACAGCGCCATCGCAGTCGTTGTCCAGGCTGTCGCATATCTCGCTGGCGCCGGGCCGGATCTCGGCCGCGTTGTCGTCGCAGTCGGTGGCGTCCAGCACGGCGCCGGTGGGCTGGATGCAGGCGTAGACCGTGGCGTCGGGGTCCCCGAATCCGTCGCCGTCGGCGTCGGTGTAGAAGACGCTCGCCGAAGCCGGGTCCAGGCCCGGGTCGGCATCGTCCACCTGCCCGTCACAGTCATCATCCAGACTGTTGCAGACCTCGGCGGCACCGGGGTTGATCTGCGGGTAATTGTCGTCGCAGTCGCCATTCTCAGCGGAGTAGCCCTCGGGGGCGACGCAGGCGGACACCGCGCCGTCAATCACCCCATAGCCGTCGCCGTCGCCGTCGAGGTACCAGGTCGCTGCGTCTTCGGCGTCCTCGTCCACCTCCTCGTCGCAGTCGTTGTCCAGCTCGTCGCAGATCTCGACCCCATCGGGAGAGCGGGCCGCGGTGCTGTCGTCGCAGTCGCCACCCTCGCTGATATATCCATCGGGCGGGTCGCAGCTGTCCACCTGGCTGTCGGGGTCGCCAAAGCCGTCGCCGTCGCCGTCGATATACCAGCTTGTAACGATATTATCGTCGATGTCGCCGTTGCAGTCGTTGTCCACGCCGTCGCAGCGTTCGGCGGCTTCCGGGTAGACGGTCGCGTCACCGTCGTCGCAGTCGTCGGCGTTGTCTACGGTGCCCGCGGGCAGGGCGTCGCAGTCCACGACCAGGGCCTCGCCGGCCCCGAATCCGTCGCCATCCCCATCGGCCCAGACCTCGCAGTCACCGGTCACGCCGTCCGCCTTCCCGCCCAGGTCGGGGAGCAGGTCGATGGCCGGATAGCAGCCGGTGCTGAGCAGAACGCCGAAGAGCAGGGAGGCGGTGGGGCGCATGGGGGCTCCAGGAGGTGCCATCAGAAGGCGAAGCTCAGCGTGATGCCCGTGGCGAGCAGCAGGGAGCTGAGGGTGGTGAGGGCGACGGCCTTGTTGCGCTGGGGCAGCAGCTCGTCTTCCCGGTAGTTGTTGGCATAGGAAGGCGGCACCAGCGAGTAGTCGCGAACACTGTTCACTGTTTCGGCGCGGCGGGTATATTCGTCGCCCATGTCGCCCATCTGCTTGAGTTCGAGGATGGAGACCACACCCAGGCCCAGGCCCAGGGCGCCGCTGGCCACGCCGCCGATGTGGGGGGCCGTCCACCAGCCCGGACCCTGGCGGGGTGGCCGCTCGGGCCGGGGCTCGGGCGGCGGGAGGACCCCAGCGGCGGCCAGGGGGTCCGGCACCAGGTCAAAGCGGAGGTCGATGCGGGCGCGGTCCTCCACCAGGAACTGCTGCTCGGCGCCGATGTAGCCAGGCGCGCTGACCTGCACGACATGGGGGCCGCTGGGGAGTTCGCGGGGGCCCGCGGGGATCTGGACGCCGTCCAGGGTGACCCGCGCATCCGGCGGCGACACGATCAAGAAGAGCTGGCCCAGGCCCATGCGCTCCAGCTCGACCGGCAAGACCAGCCGCTGCCCCCCATCGACGTGCACATTGAGAAAGGCGGGCATGTAGCCCGGCAAGGTGAGGGAGAGGCTGTGGTCGCCACAGGGCACCGGGGTGGCCGACGAGCCCGAGGGGAAGGGCTGGCCATTCAGCCGCACCTCGGCGTCGGCCGGGGTGGGCTGCACCTGCAGGCTGCCGGTGGTGGTGCCGCTGTCGATATTGACCACGACCTTGTCGCCATCGGGGATGATGACATCGGCCTGGCCCGCCCGGCAGGGGCCCCGCACCTCAAAGAGGTGGCGCCCAGGGGCGAGGTTTCGCACGGTCCCCGGCGTCTGGACGCCCATGTCCCGGCCATCCACGAAGATCGCTTCGCCTTCGACCGATGAACGAACGGTGGCGGTGCCCGCCGCCATGGCGGCGGTGGGGCCCCAAAGGAGGGCCAAGGCGCAAGGAATCCGGGCGAGGGATCGAAGGTGGGTCACGGTTCGCCTGGGCTGGATGGGCGCCGGGTGGGCGCCCTCGGGTGTCCGACAGCATGACACCCCCACCGAGCCATCGCCACAACAGCGCCCTTTCATCCGGCGATCAAGAAGCCGATAAGCACGCAGGTTGCGCGGGCCAACACCGGGGCGGAGAGGCCGCCCTGAACCAGGGGGCCCAGGTCGATGGCCTCGATGCTGCGGCGGCCGCTATCGGGCACTGGCGGGTTGGGGAAGCGCTGCCCGCCCCAGTTGGCGTCGAGTGGCCGCGCGGGGTCCACCTCCACCCAGGACAGGTAGGGGATGGCGCGCTGCAGCTCGGGCTCCAGCTCGGTATGACTGAAGTGGGCGTGCAACCAGTCTTGTGCGGCAGGCGGCGCCAGCACCCCGCCCGGACAGAGCAGGGCGAGCAGGCGGTCCCGCAGCCCGGGGTTGGCGTGCAGCAGCTGCAAGAGCGCGAGCACATGCGGGGCCGGGCAGATCAGCACGAGGCGGCGCGCGGGGTCCTCGAGCAGCGCCGCCAGGGCGCCAAGGCAGGGCTCTGGATCGTCTGCGGGCGGGTCAAGCTGCGCGATGGCGAGGCCCGGCCCGGCCTCGATGAGCGCATGGGCCAGGGGGCTGCCGAAGTCCACCAGCACGACGTGGTCCAGGCGCCGCCGCAGACCCGCGAGCCAGGGTTCGGACCAGGCGGCGATGGCGTCCCAGGTGGCCTCGGGCCCGAAGCGCGAGACGGGGTCGTAGTCCGGGCCCAACAAGGCGGGATCGGACATCAGCGCGTCCAGGCCGCGGTGGTCCTCCATGAACATGTGGTGCCACCGGGACTGCGCGTCGGGCAGCCCGCGCAGCCGCTCCACCAGGGCGCGCTCCCCCTCCAAGGCCGGCGAGGGCAGGGTGGCGGGGTCGGGGCGCTCCAGCCGCAGCTCGGGCTGCCGACCGGCGGGGTGGTAGGGCAGGGCCTGCAGGCGCTCCTGCCAGGCGGCCACATCGCCCCCCTCCGCTTCGACCTCTCCCCGCACGACAGTGGCCAGGGCCACCTTGAAGAGCCGCTCCCAGTCGCGCTTGGGGGCGCGGGGCAAGCTCTTCCAGGCCGCCCAGAGGGCCAGCCCGGCGGCGGCGACTTCAACCAGGCTTTGCGCGCTCACGGGGCGGCTCCGGGTTGCGCGAGGGCCGAGGGCTCCAATCGCGCGCAAGGGGGATCGGGTGGACGAAAACGGGCGCGTCGCGCCTTGACACAGTGATCTCCTCAAGAGATTATCCCACGGTCGGCCCGCGAGGGGTCGGCCCTGCCCCACAACGCTGCTTGCGCGGTCCCCGCCGGCCCGCGCTTTGATGGAGACACCAAATGAGCCGCAAGCTTCTCCTGACCCTCTTTGCAGTCGTCGGCCTCACCTCTGTCGCCTGTGGCGACAAGGAAGACGACGGCGAGGACACCGCCGCCGAAGAGTCCGAGTAAGTCCAGGGCCGGACCTCGCGTCCCGCACAACGAACCCCCGGGCCGCGAGGCGCCGGGGGTGTCTTGTTGATGGGCTGCGCGGGGGCGGGCTCAGCGCCGCTGGCGCCGCCGGGGCGGGGCCGGCCGGTTGCGCACCGGGACGGGCACGGGCACAAGCTCGGGGGGCGGCTGGGGGAAGGCCTCTTCCAGCCATTCGCCGAAGCGCTCGGAGGCGTCTCGGATGCGGTCCTTCAGGGTTGGCCGGTTTTCAGGCATGGGCGCCTCCTCACCTGCTTCAACAGTATAGTTAGGTCCATCCTTCCCGATGTCTACCCCACTGGGTGGAATGGGCTGGAAAGACCGGGAGACACGGGATCCCTGTGCAGACCCCGAAGCGGCCTCCCCCCCTCGCGCTGATCGTCGCCCTCGGTGCCTATGGCATCTTGGGCAGCCTCTGTGTGCGGGAGGTGGGCCTGGTGGGTGAGGTCGCGATCGGCTGGACCACCGGTCGGCCACCCGCGGCGCTGGTCCAGCTGGAGCCGCCGCTGTGGGCGGACGGGCTGCAGGCGCCATCGGCCGGGCAGGTGGATGGACCCCTGGTGAGCAGCCTGGTGCGGCCGGTGGAGCGCCTGCACCTGGGCCCGGTGGACCTGCCCCTGGCCATCAACCGCTACACCGGCGGCCCGCCCGACTGGCCCGCGCTGCTGCTCTACCGAATCACCGGGTCCACACGGGCGGTCATCGCCCTGAACCTGCTGCTGGGCGGCCTGCTGCTGGTGCTCACCCACCGCTTCTTGCGGGTCTTGCGGGGCCGGCGCCGCCGCGCGGCCGTGCTGGTCCTGGCCACCGACTGGTCCTTCGTCTTCTACCGAAAGGTGCTGGGAGGCACCGAGCTGGCCCTGCTCTTCGGGCTGATGGCCTGCCTGTGGGGCCTGTGGACCCGTCGGTGGACCGGCGGGCGCTATGGCCTCGCCGCCCTGGGCCTGGGCCTGGGCCTGGGGTTGCTGGGAAAGCTGACCTTTGTGCTTAGTTTTGGGGCGCTTCTGGCCACGGCGCTGCTGATGCGCTGGGACCGCCAGGCGATGCGCCCTCCCCTGCCCCGCCGGCCGGCCCTGGCCCTGCTGGGCACCCTGCTGCTGGTCAGCCCCCTGCTGCTGACAGCCCTGCATTTTGCGGTGCACCCGCCGGCCCTGGCGCTGCCCAGCCACGACTTCGTGGGCACCCAGTGGCAGCGCGTGCTGGGCGCCTTGCGCATGCAGGCGGGCCCGGCCCGAGAGGGCCTGGGCAACCTGGGGCTGTGGGCGGTGCAACCCCTCGCCTTCTTTCAGCGCGCCTATGGTGCAGCCGCGCCCGGTCCGTCGGGCCTGCGGGCCGCCGGGCTGGCGGTGGTGGGCCTGGGCCTGGCCATGGCCTGGCTGCGGCGCCAGCCGGCCCCACGAGAGGCCCTCACCCGCTTCGTATCGGTGCTCCTGCCGCTGATGCTGCTGGTGATCGGCGGGGTCGCCCGGGACCTGCACCACCTGGGCCTGGCCTCCCTGGTGCTGGCCATGGCCGCGGGCCTGGGAGCGGACCAGCTTGCGGCCCAGCGCGCCCCACCCCACAGCCTGCGTCGGCGGCCGCTGGCGGCCGTGCTGGTGCTGCCGCTGGTGCTGACCGGAGCCCGGGATCTGCTTCGGACCGACGCCGTGGTGCGCAGCATCACCGTGCCCACCTTCACCGAGGCAGGGCAGGCCGCCCTGGCTGCAATGATCATCGACAATGGCGTCGAGCGGCTTGTTGTCGCCGACTACGAGAGCTATGGCATGCTGGAGCTGCGGGTGCCCCAGGTGGCGGTGGAGCACGCCTGGCCCGCGGTCGCCCTGACCCGGCGGGCAGCCCTGCCGGCCTTGCTGCGGCGGGCCGAAGGCGCCCACCTGCTGGTGGTCCAGGCCAGCGCGCCCATGGTCTACGTAACCTGCGCGCCCGCCCCGAAGAGATCGAGGCGGGCGCGACAGCACAGGGGCTGGTGGCCGAAGCGGTGCAGCGCCTGGGCGAGGACCGGGCGGTGCTCTACCGCGTCCGCCGGCCCTGAGCGCGCCGTTGAACCAGTTCAACAATGCGCAAATAGCGCACCGTTGAACCAGCCCAATTCAGGCGGGGGCCCTGCCTCGCACCGCGCCCAAGGGGCGCTTCCCCACGGCGTCCTCTTTGCGAGGCCGCCGGGCGGCCGGCATCGTGCCGGTCGGCGTCCAACGAATCGGGACTTCCGATTCGCTGAACTACCGACTGGCCAGGGCCTGGCCCAGGATGGCGTCCATGCGGGAGGTCTCCTGCATCAGGGCCTGCAAGGACGCGCCTTCGACCCGGCGGCGCACCGTGCCGTGGTAGTCGAGGGGATCGACCACCTTGCCGCCCTTCTCCACCTGGTAGTGCAGGTGCGGGGCGGTGGACCGGCCGGTGTTGCCGCTCAGGGCGATGACATCGCCTGCGTTGACCGCGGTGCCCTCCTCCACCCGGTTCTCCGAGAGGTGCAGGAACTTGGCCAGACCGCCATCGGCGTACTGGACCTCGACGCAGTTGCCATTGGCGGCCCAGTTCCAGTTCACCCGGGTGATCTTGCCGGGCCGGGGCGACAAGACGGGGGTGCCCACGGGGGTCTTGAAGTCCATGCCGGCGTGGCTGGGGCGGTCCTTGAGCAGGCTGGTGATCTGCTCATAGTCCTGGAGTGGCGCCTCTTTCAGGCGGAAGGGCACCTCGGTGCCGTCCTCTTGCCAATAGGAGGTGAAGGCGTCGCCGGGGGCCTGCCAGCGGTAGGCGGCCACGGTGCGGCCCAGCTTGCCCGAGTGCAGACGGGCGGCGATGACCTCGATGTCGCCCCGGCCGTCCTTGCGCCAGGCCACGTCCACCTTGTCACCGCGCTGCAGGTCGCGGCGCAGGTCCAGATCCCAGACGAAGAGGCGGGCATAGACGGCCGCGAGGGCGTCGCCGTCATCTCCGGCCGCATTCTGGAAGGTGCGGGCCAGCGAGTGCGTGACCTCGGCGCTGGTGATCTCCCAGCCGGGCGGGATGGGGGCCGGGGCGGCGCGCGACGGCGACCGGGGCGGCAGCAGCGGCCGCATCGGCGGGCAGCGCAGCGACGGCGGCACCGTCCGCGCTGAGGGCCTCTGCCGCCACCAGGGCGGGGGCGGCCTCGACGGCGGGGCCGTCCGCGCTGGCGCGCTCGATGACCATGACCAGGTTGAGGGCGAGGGAGCAGCCGAGCAGTCCGTAGAGGAGCCAGGGCTTGCCAAAAGGAGGCTGGAGCATGGGGGAACCTCGATGGCCCGGACCTTCCCCGGGGACGGGGCGGCGGGGCCGGCAGGGGCAGGCGGGGGAGGGGCAGGGCGCGCAGCGGTGCGACGGACGCAGCATCCGCCGTCGGCGCAAGCAAGTTCACATCCCAACCATGGGCCTGTCAACCGGCATCTTCGAAACTACTTGAAGGTTTCGCCGGCATCCCGGCCCCAGCGCAGGATCTGGTCCAGCTCCACCCGAAAGATCCGGTGACGAAGCCGGATCTTCGCGCCCAGCTGGCGCAGGGCGTGGGCCCGATCCCGATCATCCTGCCAAGCCCCGGGCACATCCAGGCCGCGGATGCCCAGGGCCCCCGCCCGATGCCCGCTCTCGGCCAGAAGCAGCCCCTCGATGCCCTGGCCCCGGTGCGAGGGGGCCACCAGCAGGCTGCGCACCCCCGCGTGGCTGAGGTGCCGCCCCGCCCGCCCCAGCCGGAGATTTGCCAGGGGAGAGAGCCGCCCGCTCCGGGGCATCAACCGGTTGACATCTGCCAGGGTGGCGCTGATGCCCACCAGCTGCCCCAGTTCTTCGCAGGCCAGCAGCAGGCCCGGCAGCACATGGCGGGTGTGCTCGTGCACCCAGGCGGCAAAGGCGGCCTCGTCCCGGGGCCCGGGCCCCGACGCTGCATCGGTCTGGGCCCGCCAGAGTGCGTACCAGCGCGGCACCTCATCGGAGATGCGGGTGAGGTCCACCGCGCGCAGCTTCAGGTCGGGCCGCTGCCGCAGCAGCTGGGCTTGGGCCAGGGCCCGCTGGGCGCGGGGGTCGGCTTGCAGCCCCTGCAGGCACCAGGACCAGGTGGGTCGCTCCAGCCGCGTGCGAAAGCCTGCCGCTTCAAGCAGGGCGACGACATGCGGCGGGTTTCCGTGCAGGCCCACCGAGGGCGGACGCTCGAAGCCATCGATCTGCAGGCCGGCGCCTTCGTCCAGGACGAGATCCACCGGCCCCACCAGGAAACGCGCCCCGCCCTGCTCCAGCCAGCGGCCCGCCTGGCGCAGCAGGGCGCGGACCGCAGCCCCATCGTCCGCCGCGTCGAAGAAGCCGAACCAGCCGGTGTCGTCGGGGGCTTCGCCGCTGCCCGGCTGGCGCTGGTAGGCCAGCAGCCGCGCCCGGGGCCTGCCCCCGCGACGGGCGATGAAGGCCTGGAAGCGCAAGCCCGAAAAGAGCAGGTTGCCGCCGGGATCCAGGCGATAACGGCGCTCGCGGCGCGGCCCCGAGACATGGCAGGGATCCGCCGCCCCCAGGGCCTCGCCCGTGGCCACGAAGCGGCGCCGGTCCCCGGCGTGGCGCAGGTCCAGGACCTCGATGGCGACCCCCGCCGCGGAGGGCTGGCTGGGGCTGTCTGGTGTGGAGGCGCGGGCGGCGATCATCGCTGGGGGCTAGCCCGTTGGCCCACGAAAGGAAGCGGCCGCGCCCAAGCAGCCATGGGTCCTTTCGCTACACCGTTTCGCCACAGTGCCCCCTTTCACCACATATCCGAGGGCGCCCGCCAGCGACAGCGGCGCGATCGAGCGCGCCGGAAAGCTCGGGTGGCAAAGGAAGGATCCCCGGCAGCCGGGCCAGGGATGCAGGGGTTGGCACATGCTGTGCACGGGGAGGCGACAACCGGCTGTGCCGGGCTCCACCGCAGGCCACCCCAGAGGAGACCCCCCAAATGTCCATCAACGCCCGCATGAAGGTGTCCGAGCTGCTCGAGCAGCACCCCGACGCCGAAGATGTCCTCGACACCTACGGCATCTCCCTGGATGACCGCAGCCTGGGCATGACGCTCGAAGAGCTCTGCCGCGAAGAGGCCATCAACTACTGGGAGCTGAAGTCCGACATCGCCCTGACCGAAGGCTGGGATGGCGCCAGCACCAGCGACCCCTTCGACGACACCAAGGAAGAGGACGAAGAGAGCGAGGACGAGGGTGACTGGGAGAAGGACGAGGACGACGAAGCCGAAGAGGACGACGAAGCCGGCTTTGACGAAGACGGCGACGGCGACGACGACGACGATTGGGATGACGACGACGACGACGACATGGACGACGACGGCGATGGCGAAAAGGACTGGGGCGAAGAGGACGAGGACTGATCTGCGGGCCCGATCGGATCGGCCCGCCCCCTGCCCGGGGGGAGCGGGCTGCGCCGCCGGGCTGCGCCGCGCTACGCTGCTGCCCGTCCCTCTGAGGCGGAGCGCCGGTGTCCGATCGCGGCCGAGTCCTGCTGGTGGGCGGCTCGGATAGCCCCGGGCCCAACCTGCCCCACACCCTGCAGCAGCGGGGCTTCGCGGTCTTTCGGGCGAGCAGCGGCGCAGAGGCCGTCGCGCTCGTCGACAGCCAGCGGCCCGACGTGGTGCTGGCAGGGCCCAGCCTGGGTCCGGCCGCCGCCCTCGACCTCACCCGCCGCATCTGCACAGATCGCCCAGACCTTCCAGTTGTGCTGGTTTCTCCTGGCGAATCCACAGAGCTGCTGGACACCGCCACCCGGGCGGGGGCCTTCAGCGTCCTGCTGGGGCCCATCGACGAGCAGTCGGTGGTCTTCGCCTTGGACCGGGCCCTGGAGCATCGGGCCCTCTACCGAGAGGTGCAGCGCCTGGAGATGGCGGTGCGCCGCAGCGAACGCTTCGGCGAGCTGCTGGGCGAGAGCACCGCGATGCGCGCCCTCTACGACCTGCTGGACCGTGCGGCCGACTCTGAGGTGCCCGTCCTGATCACGGGCGAGAGCGGCACCGGCAAGGAGGTCGCTGCCCGCGCCTTGCACCGGCGCGGTGCCCGGTCGGCCCAGCCCTTCGTGGCGGTCAACGTCGCCGCGGTGCCCGATGGCCTGCTCGAGAGCGAGCTCTTTGGCCACGAGAAGGGCGCCTTCACCGACGCCCGGGCAACCCGCCGGGGCCTCTTTGCCCAGGCCGACGGCGGCACCCTCTTTCTCGACGAGATTGGCGAGCTGTCCCTCACCATGCAACCCAAGCTGCTGCGCGCCTTGCAGGAGCGGCGGGTGCGGCCGGTGGGCAGCGACCGGGAGCAGCCCTTGACGCCCGGATCATCGCCGCGACCAACCGCCACGTCGAGAGCATGGTGTCCGCCGGCACCTTTCGCGAGGACCTCTACTATCGGCTCGCCGTCATCCATTTCGAGCTGCCGCCCCTGCGGGAGCGCGGCAGCGACGTGCTGCTGCTGGCTCACCACATCCTGCTGCGCGTGACGGCGCGCACCGGCAAGCGGGTCAAGGGCATCAGCCACGCGGCCGCCCGACAGCTGTTGAGCTACCGGTGGCCGGGCAATGTGCGCGAGCTGGAGAATGTGATCGAGCGCGCGGTGGCCCTGACCCGCGCCACCGAGATCGGGCCGGGAGACCTGCCCCTGCGCATCCAGGGGTCGCGGCCCGACTCGCTCTCCAGCCCCGAAGAGGACCCGGGGGAGCTGGTGACGATGGAGGTGGTAGAAGAGCGCTACATTCGTCGGGTGATGGCGGCGGTGGGCGCCAACAAGGCCCGTGCCGCCCGCATCCTCGGCTTTGACCGCAAGACCCTGTACCGGAAGCTCGATCGCTACGGCATCGACCCCGCGCCGGAAACCCAGACCCCAAGACCAGGCAGGCGATGACCTCCCCCTCCGGAAAGCGTCCCCAGACACGGCGCTTTTCGCCCGGCAGCTTCGAGGACGCGAAGCACTTCTACCCGCGGGTGCTCAACGCCCAGCTGCACCCCCTGGTGCGCGCCTTCCTGGCCCTGGGCAACGCCCGCATCGCCGAGCGCTACTGCCACCTGCACCCCGGGGCCCGGCTGGATGCGGTCGAGGCGGCCCTCGCGTCGCGCCCCCGCTGGTTTCTGTGGGGCGGCGCCGACCTCTTTCATGCCACCACGGACAAGGGCGACCGGCGCATCGTCGTCATCGAGACCAACTCCTGCCCGTCGGGGCAGAAGTCCTTCCCGCGCAACGACGAGGTGTCCGAACAAGGCGGCTACCGGCTGCTGCTGGAGAAGACCTTCCTGCCCATGCTGGAGCGCCGGGGCGTGCCCGAAGGCGCCCTGGCGGTGCTCTATGACAAGAACGAGATGGAGGTCTCGGGCTATGCCGCCGCCCTGGCCGATCTCACTGGCGAGCCGGTCTTTCTGGTGCCCTTTTTTGATGGCGACCCCGACCCCTCGGCCCGCTTCACGCCGGACAAGGTGCTCGAGATCCGCAGCCCCGAAGGCGACTGGTTGCCCATTCGCGGGGGACTCCGCTACGTCACCCAGCGCCCCTGGAACCGCATCCCCACGGTCTGCAAGACCCCCCTGCTCAACCCGGTGGTGGTCTGCCTGGCGGGCGGGCGCAACAAGCTGCTGGCCTCCAAGGCCTATGATCTCTACAACGCCGAAATTCGCGAGACGGGGCTTCAGATCCGCGTTCCCGAGACCATCTGGGATGTGGCCCTGACCGAGGTGCCGCTGTGGGTGCGCCGCATGGGCGGCAAGGCCGTGGTCAAGAACCCCTATAGCAACGCCGGACAAGGCGTCTGGACCCTCACCAGCGAAGCCGAGCTGGACGCGTTGATGGCGATGGAGCACAGCTATGACCGCTTCATCGTGCAGGCCCTGGTGGGCAATGTCGGCTGGAGCAGCCAAGGCCGCGACGGCCGGCTTTACCATGTGGGCACCATCCCCGACCGCCGCCGCGAGATCTATGTTTCGGATCTGCGCTTCATGGTGGGCAGCGGCGAGGAGGGCTTCTACCCGGTGGCCATCTACGCCCGCCGGGCGCGCAATCCCCTCACCCGCGACCTGGCGGAGGGCGTCTCGAGCTGGGACATGCTGGGCACCAACCTGTCGGTGCGCCAGACCGGCGGGTGGACCACCGAGACCGAGCGCCTGCTGCTGATGGACCACCGCGACTTCAACCGCCTGGGGCTGGGCATCGATGACCTGATCGAAGGCTACCTGCAGTCGGTGCTGGCGATGACGGCCATCGACCGCATGGCCGACCAGCTCGTCACCCAGAAAGGACGCTTCCGAACCCGTTTCTTCCAGAATGTGAACCCGGATTCGGCCCTGCTGGCCGAGATCCTGAAGACCCCGACCTGACCCATGCACAGCTCCCCGATTCCCACGGTCAGCGCCCTCGACATCGACAGCCTCCCCGAGGGTCAGATCAGCCGCCTCTTTGTCGAAATCGTCGAAGATGCCCTGGGCATGCCGGTCTGCGTGCCGGTGCTCGTCGCCCGGGGCGAGCGGCCCGGCCCCGTGCTGGGCATTACGGCGGCCATACACGGCAACGAGCTCAACGGCATCCCCGTCATCCAGCGCCTGTTCAGCCGCATCGACGTCGCGCAGCTGCGCGGCACCCTGGTTGGCGTGCCGGTGGTCAACGTCCCCGGCTTTGAACAGCGCAGCCGCTCAAGCGTCGATTCCAAGGACCTCAACCACATCATGCCCGGCGTGGCCAATGGCGACGGCGCCCAGGTCTATGCCTACCGCATCATCGATCGCATCGTGCGGTCCTTTCAGTACCTGGTGGACCTGCACACCGCGAGCGTGGGTCGGGTGAACTCGCTCTATGTGCGGGCCGACCTGAAGCAGCCCAATACGGCCGCCATGGCCTACCTGTTGCGGCCCCAGATCGCGCTGCACAACCCCGCAAATGACAAGACGCTGCGGGGCCACGCCATGGGGCTCGGCATCCCCGCCGTGACCCTGGAGATCGGCAACCCGCAGCGCTTCCACCCGGAATTCGTGAAGTCCAGCGTGGTTGGCCTGCGCAGCCTGATGGGTGAGCTGGGCATGCTGCCCAAACGCAAGGTGGCCGAAGGCGAGCCCCCCCAACTCTGCCGCGACTCGCGGTGGATCTACACGGCCCGCGGCGGGCTGCTCGAGGTGCTGCCCGCCCTCACCACGCAGGTCGAGAAGGGCGATGTCATCGCCCGAATGACCAATATCTTCGGCGATCTGGTCGAGGAGATCACCGCACCCACATCGGGCGTGGTCATCGGCCGCAGCGTGGACCCCGTCGCCCACACCGGCGCGCGGGTGCTACACCTGGGGCGCATTGCCGAGGTCGGAACCCAGGGCTTCTTGACCCGGGAGCTCGCGCTGAGCGAGGCGAGGCTGCTGTGAAGCTGACTTTCCTGGTGAACCAGGCAAACCGGGTGCAACCCGACCAGTCCACCGCCCTCCTGATGCACGCCGCCGCCCTGCGGGGCTGGGAGGTCCAGGTGACCGGCGTGGGCGACCTGAGCGTGGCCCCGGATGGCACGCCGCACGCCCTGGTCCATGCCGACGGGGGCGCCCGATTGAATAACCGGGCCGACTGGATCACCCGCCTGCGCCTGCTCCCGCAGTCGCGGGTGTCCTTGTTGGACAGCGACGCCGTCTTCATTCGCACCAACCCCGCCCGGGACGCCGCTCGCGTCCCCTTGCACGACGCCGCCATGGGCATCTGCCGCATCGCCCGCGACCGCGGCCTGGCGGTGATGAACGACCCCGACGGCCTGGCCCGGGCCTCCAGCAAGCTCTTCATCAGCCGCCTGCCCGTCGAGGTCCGGCCTGCGACCCTGGTCAGCCGGAATGCCGACGAGCTGATGGACTTCGTGCGCTCGCGGCCCGAGGCCACGGTGCTCAAGCCCCTCAGCGGCACCCAGGGCACCGACGTCTTTCGGGTGCAGCCCGACGAGCCCTTCAACCTGCGCCAGATCGTCGATGTGCTGGCGCGCCAGGGCTATGCGATGGCCCAGGCCTGGGTGCCCGAAGCCACCGACGGCGACGTGCGCCTGCTGGTGCTCAATGGCGCCATGATGGAGGTGGGCGGCAAGGCCGCCGCCGTGCGCCGGGTGCCTGCCAGCGGCGAGTTCCGCAGCAATGTGCACCGCGGGGGCAGCCCCCAGCCCACCGACCGCGTGGACCACTGGCAGCCCATCGTCGATGCCATCCGTCCCATGCTGATGGACAACGGGCTCTTCTTCGTGGGCTTGGACCTCATCGGCGACCGCATCGTCGAGGTCAATGTCTTCTCGCCCGGCGGCATGCTGGACGCCCAGTCCTTTGCCGGCGTCGACTTCTGCGCCCCCGTGCTGGATGCCATCGCGGAGCGGGTGGCCCCTTCTGGGGGTTGACGAAAAGAGACGCGTCGATCGGCCTCCACCGGCGTCACCTTGGAAGAGGGCAGGCGACCGCTGGAGGACACCATGGAGCACGACCGACGAAAGAGGGATGGCTGCCGCTGGTTCCCCCGCTGGCTGCTGCCCCTGGGCCTGCTCGCCGCCGGCCCCGCGGCGGCCGACAGCCTGCCCCCCCTCACCCAGGCGCCGGCCCATAGCGCCCTGTATTCGGGCCCCCAAGCCAAGGGCCAGCTCCGGCCGGCCGGTCGCCGCCCCACCTGGGCCGCTGTGCGGGTCGCATCCTGGGACCTGGACGACAGCGGCGAGGTGGACCTGGGCGAGTGGCGCCAGGGCCTGCGCCGCATGCGCGTCTTCGACCGATGGGACATGAATGGCGACGGCGTGATCGAGGCGGTAGAGCTCAGCCTCAGCTTGCTGGCCGAGCTGGATCTCGACGGAGACCAGGCGGTCTCTCCGGCCGAGCAGCGGGTGGGCGCGCGGGGCTGGCTGGGCCAGACCGACCGCTTCGGCACCTTCTCTGAGCTGGACCTGGACGACGACCAGCGGCTGGATCACGCCGAGCTGGCCCGGGGCATCGTCGAAGGCGGCCTGCTGGCCAGCTGGGATCGCGACGAGGACCGTATGCTCAACGAGAACGAGCTTGCAGACGCTCTCTTCCGCACCTGGGACCGCTACCGGGACGGCGGCCTGGGCGCCTTTGAAGGCCCGGATGACCCGGCCCGGGCCCTGCCCCTGGCCGGGGTGCGCGCCGAGCCCTGATCAGCCCGGGGCGGTCCAGGTGCCCGACCGGCCCCCGCGCTTTTCGATCAGCCGGATGCCGTGGATGCACATGCCGCGATCGATGGCCTTGACCATATCGTAGACCGTGAGGCAGGCCGCCGAGACCGCCGTCAGCGCCTCCATTTCGACGCCGGTGCGCCAGCGGGTGCCCACCGTCGCTTCCACCCGGATCTCGCCGCCTTCGGGCCACAGCCGCAGCTCCACCCGGTCCAGCGGCAAGGGGTGGCAGAGCGGGATGAGGTCGCTGGCCCGTTTTGCAGCCTGGATCCCCGCGATCTGCGCGATTTGAAGCACATCGCCCTTCTTGACCCGCCCGGTGGTGATGGCAGTCAGGGCGGCCGGGCTGAGGGAGATGGCGCCCACGGCGATGGCGAGGCGGTCGGTGTCGGGCTTCTGCCCCACATCCACCATGCGGGCGTTGCCCTGGGCGTCGATGTGGGTCAGGGCCGGAGCTGCGTCAGGAGCGGTCATTCCCGCCGCTAACCGCCTGAACCCCCGCGGCCGAGGGGCGATAGAGGCCCCGCCACCCGCCGAGGACCGCACGCCATGTCCCGCCTGCCCTGGAAGCCCCTGCTCGCCCTGGCCGCCGTCGCCGCGGTGGGCCTGGCGGCGGCCGGCGTGCAGCAGCAGGCAAAGATTCGCGTTGAACGCCGGCTGCAGGCAGAGGGCCTGGACTTTGACGGGCAGCGCCAGGGCGTCGGTCGGCTGCGCTGGTGGGGCCTGCAGGGGGAGGGGCTGTCGGCAGAGGCCCTGGACCTCAACCTGCTCCAACCCGGGATGCAGCTGAGCGGCCTGGACCTGGACATCGAGCGGCTGCTGCCGCGCCTCGAAGCCCAGGTCCGCGGCAGCGCGCCGGGTGAAGGCCCCGAAGGCAGCCTCTCGGCCGCCAGCCTGCCGGTGCGGGTGGACGGCCTCCGCCTGCGCTGGGGCGCCGATGTGCTGGCCACGGGCCTGTCGGGCAGCTTGCGGCCCCAGGTCGCCCTCACCGGGCCCGACGCCAGCCTGCGCCAGGAGGCCGATGGGTCGTGGGAGGGGCGCCTGGACCACACGCTCCGCCTGGGCCCGCTGTCGGGCATGGCCCGCCTGAGCCTGCGCTGTGACCCGGCCGGCCAGGGCTGCACGGCCGATCTGCGCATGGCAGAGGCCACCCTGCAGCACCCCCTGCTGGCCCCTGCCCCATTGACCGGCCTGGACCTGCATGGGACCGCCACGCTGGACCGCGCCGCCGCCCAGGCCTCGGGCAGCCTGCGCCTGGGCGATCTGAGGGGCCGCTTCACGGTAGATGGCAGCGGCGAAGGCCTGGCGACCCTGGAGGCCCAGGACCTGCCGCTTGGCGCGGTGGCCGCCCTCTTTGGCGACCAGGTGCCCGAGGCCCGGCGGGCCAGCCTGGATGGAACCCTCGGCTTCTCGGCCCGCTTTGGCGGTCCGGACTGGCGGCTGCTGGCCTTCAGCCCCCAGGCCTCGGGGCTGGCGGCCTCGGGGGTGCTCGCCGATCCCGACGGCCTCAAGGGCGGCGAGCTGACCTTCCGCGCCCCCCTCGAAGGCGGCGAGTGGGTGCCCCACACCGTGGGCCCAGGGCGGCCCGGCTGGGTGGGCCTGCGCCAGGCCGGCCTGGTGCCCGCCGCCATGATCGCGGCCGAAGACAGCGCCTTCTTGCGGCACCAGGGCTTCCACCTGCCGGCCATCCAAGCCGCGGTGGACGAGCACATCGCCGACCCCACAGGCGACCTGCGCGGGGGCTCCACCATCACCCAACAGCTGGCCAAGAACCTGTTCTGTGACCCGCTGGACCGCAGCCTGGCGCGAAAGCTGCGCGAGCTGCTCTTCGCCCTGGAGATGGAGCAGGTGCTGCCCAAAGAGCGCATCCTCGAGCTCTACATCAACATCGTCGAGCTGGGCCCCGAGATCATCGGCGTGGGGCCGGCTGCCGACGCCTATTTCATCAAGACCCCCGACCGCCTGACCCCCGGCGAGGCGGTCTTTCTGGCCGCCATCCTGCCTTCTCCGCGGCGGGGCTACCACCGCGCAGTGGCCGATCGACCGCCGGCGGCTCGCATGGCCACCATCCTCGACAATATGGTCGCCGGGGCGGCGCTGGACCACCCCACGGCCGAGGCGGCCAAGCGCGCGCCCTTGCGCATCGTGCCCCTGGAGCGATGAGCGGTGAACCAGCCCCCGGTGCTCAAAGAGCTGCCACCCAAGGCAGAGCTTCGCCGCCTGTTCACCCTGGCCTGGCCGGTGATCATCGGACAACTGGGTCTGGTGACCATGGGCACCGTGGATGTGGCCATGGTGGGGTCGGTCGGCGGCGACGCCTTGGCTGCGGTGGGCATCGGCCACCTGTGGACCTTTGGCGTCCTGGTGGTTGGATTCGGCGTGTTGGGCGGCCTGGACCCCATCTTCAGCCAGGCCTGGGGGGCCGGTGACACCGCGGTGGGCAGCCGCACCCTGGCCCGGGCGGGGGTGCTCGCCCTGCTGCTGAGCGTGCCCCTGGTCCTGCTGCACCTGGCGGCGGGGCCGGCCCTGCTGGCCCTGGGCCAACCCCCCGAGATCGTACCGGTCGCGGCGGCCTATTGCGCCGCCATCGCCCCCAGCGTGGCCCCGGTCATGCTGCAGCAGGCCCTCGCCCGCTACCTGCAGGGCCGGGGCGAGATGAAGCTGCCCATGTTTGCCGTGCTGCTGGGCAACCTGGTCAATATCGCCGGGAACTGGCTTCTGGTGAGGGGTTTCAGCCTGGGCGACCTGGTTGTTCCCGCGATGGGCGCGGTGGGCTGCGGGGTCGCGACCAGCCTGGTGCGCTTCTCGATGTTCGCCCTGCTGCTGGTCGCCACCCTGCCGATGCTGCGCAAGCTGCCCCGGCCTTCCTGGGCCGAGGTGCTCGACCCGCGGGCGCTGTGGCGCCTCTTTGCGGTGGGCGGGCCCGTGGGCTTTCAGCATGGACTCGAGGTCTGGGCCTTCTGCGCGGCGGGCCTGCTGATGGGCCTGCTGGGCAGCACCGAGGTCGCCGCCCACGCGGTGGCCATCAACCTCTCCAGCCTGGCCTTCATGATCCCTTTTGGCCTGGGTGCGGCGGCGGCCACCCGGGTGGGCAACCTCATCGGCGCCGGCCTGCCCTGGGGGCGGTCGGCCTGGATGGCCGTGGGCCTGGGCACCGCCTGGATGTCGCTGACGGCGGTGCTCTTTGCCAGCGCCCCCACCACCCTGGCGAGCCTCTACACCCAAGAGGCCCCGGTGGTGGCCACCGCGGCGCTGCTGCTGCCCATCGCAGCGGCATTCCAGCTCTTTGATGGCGTGCAGGCCGTGACCTTCGGGGTGTTGCGGGGGGCCGGAGACACCCGCATGCCCGCCCTGGTCAACCTCTTCGGCTACTGGATGCTGGGCCTGCCGCTGGCGGCCTGGATGGGCGTGGTCCAGGGCCCCAGCCCGCAGTGGGTCTGGGGGGGCCTGGCCCTGGGCCTGCTGGTGGTGGCGGGCCTGCTGCTGTTGCGCCTGCGGGCCGTCATTCGCAAAGGCGGCTTCAAACTTGCGAAAGAGGCCGACGCGGCAAGCTGATCAGGCGGTGGGCTGGGGCGCGGCGAGGCGGCGCTCGCGCTCTTTGTCCACCGCGCGCAGCACGGTCACCCGGTCCTTGTGGGCCGCCTCGTAGCGGGCGATCCGCTCCAGGTTGACCCGGTCCAGGCCGGGCAGCAGGTCGGTGACGGCCTTGACGTTGAGGTCGTCATAGCCCTCCACGGGCAGCTTCGTGACCTGGTTCAGGCCCTCGTGCACGGCCTTGCGCAGCCGACCGGTCACCGGCGCGAGGGGGGCCGGCGCCTTCTCCAAGGCGTCTTCGGCCTTCTCGAGGGTGTCGGCGGAGAGGGTCCACAGGGCGACGCGGCTGCTCTCGCGGCGGGTGTGCAGGTCGTGGCGGACGGCCTGGGCGCGCGCGCGGGCATCGCCCAGCAGGCGCTGGGGGGCCTGGCGCAGGTCGGTGGCCTTGAGGCGGTCGATCGAGGTCTTGAGGTCGAGGTTCATGGGGTCGCTCCGATGAGGATGGGCCTTGAAGGCCGAGAGGGCCCAGCGAGGCTGGCGGGCTGAATCGCCATTCACTTTTTCACCTCGCCCGTCTCGTCAAGGGCCGACAGTCGGGGGGGGGCGGTTGTCGCCCCTTCGTCACAAAGCCGGCGTTAGACCCTCGGGTCCCCCCACCGCGGCAACCGGATGCGTTTCCACGAGTCCGTCCACGGCGTCTGGTTTGACGACCTCGACGCCTTTCAGATCCTCCACAATGTGCGCTACCTGCTCATCTTCGAGCGCACGGTGGGAGAGTTCTGGCAGCACCTGGGCTGGGGTTCGCCCATCGACGCCATCATCGATCCGGCCAGCAACCCCGACCAGTACCACCTCGTGCGCACCAACCACATCGACTACGAGCGCCCGGTGCGCGGGGTCGGGCGCCTGCGCTGCCGCATCTGGGTGGAGCGCATCGGCCGGTCCAGCCTCACCCTGGGCTTCTCCTTGCTGCCCCTGGACGAGGATCGGCCCTATGCCAGCGGCAGCCGCGTCCTGGTGCGGGTCTCCCCCGAAGACCGCCGGCCCGTGCCCTGGACCGACGCCTTCCGGGCGGCCATGGCCCCCTACCTGCGAGAGCCCTCGGCCGGCTGAGGCCGGTCAGCGGGTGCGACCCGGGCCGCCGGCGCGATCGGTGGGGATGGGGCGCAAGCTGCGCAGATTTCCGGCCTCGTCCACCACGCGGATGCGCAGGGTGGCGCTGTCGGTGTCCAGCCGGGCGCGGTGCTCCAGCCCCCAGTCCGTGGTCACGCAGACCGCCCGCTCGCCATCGCAGATCTCGGCCTGGGCGGGCTCGTTGGTGGCAAAGCCCACAGCCAGCCGGAGTCCCACCTGGCGCAGGCGCAGGCGGGTGACCTGGGGCGGGGTGACATCGGCCTCGCCGCTGTCTCCCGCGCCGGTGTCCAGGCCCGGATCGGGGCCGACATCGGGATCGGGGTCGGGGTCGGGCTCGCCTGCCAGGGCCTGCCAGGCCAGCACGGCGGCGCTGGCGTCCAGCAGGCCATGACCGGTGCGGTTGTCCCAGCCTGCGCTGCCGAGGTCCTGGGCGGTGGAGACCAGCAGCTCGCCGGCCTCGGCCGGGGTGGCGCCCAGACCCACCAGCAGGGCGGCGGCGCCTGCGACATGGGGCGAGGCCATGCTGGTGCCCTGGTAGAAGTACCAGCCCCAGCCAGAGCTGCCGAAGGTCTCCTGCAGAATGCCGTCGCCATACCCATTCCCATCGCGATCGGCGATCAGGTCTCCGCCGGGCGCCACGATGTCCAGGGCGCTGCCATGGTTGCTATAGCTGGTGAGCTGGCTGACGGCGTCGGTGGCCCCCACGGCCAGGGTGGAGCTGTAGCCAGCGGGGTAGAAGACCGAGCCCAGGCCGCTATTTCCGGCGGCGGCCACCACCAGCACGCCCTGGTCGCGGGCCCAGTCCACGGCCAGCTGTTCGGTGGAGGAGGGCGTGGCGCTGCCCAGGGACAGGTTGAGCACCTGGGCGCCATGTTCGACGGCCCACAGGATGCCCGACACCACGTTGGCGGTGGATCCGCTGCCATCCGCACCCAGCACCCGCACCGGCATCACCCGGGCGCCGGGGGCCACCCCGGCCACGCCGATGCCATCCCCGGTGGGCTGGGCGATGGTGCCCGCCACATGGGTGCCATGACCGTGCAGATCCTGGGGATCGTCGTCACCGTCGATGAAGTCGTGGCCGGGCACCAGGGCGGGGGTCTCGCGGCCCCCGGTGGCCACGCCGGTGTCGATGACCGCCACCACCACGCCTTCGCCGGTGGCGCCCAGCTCCCAGGCGCTCGGGATCTGCGCCGCACCCAGATTCCACTGGTAGGACTGGTAGGGGTCCAGGGCGGTGATGCTGCGCACCAGGTCGGCCTCGACGAAGGCCACGTCGGGGCGCTGGCGCAAGGCAGCGGCGGCGGCGACCAGGTCCTGCCCCTCGGGCAGAGCGAAGCGGGCCACCGGCAGCCGGCCAAAGACGCGGTCCTTCTTGAGGCGCGCGCTGCCCAGCGCCAGATCGGCCGGCACGGCCCCCTTGAAGCCGACGATCAAGGCCCCCGACCGGTAGGCGTCGGTGGGCAGCACCGCGGGATCCACCGCCAGCCGCCCGGCCGCATCCAGCTGCTCCTGCGTGAAAACGGTTTCGCTGCCTTCATTCTCGTCGAGTGGTGGGGAAGCGCCACAGGCGACGGCGATCAGCAGGGAACACAAGAGGGGCAAGCTGCGGTTCATGGGGGCCTCCGTTTCTGGCGCGCCGGGGAACGGAAGCCCGGCCCCGAAGCTGGAGCCCCTCGGGCACAAACGATAGGGGGAGGCACCCCACCGCCCCAGGAAGCACCGATGTTGCGCCAGTTCGAAGAGGGCACCACCCTCGACCGCTTCATCGCCGAGAGCGAGCACCTCCACCCCGACGCCAGCGGACGTTTCAGCGCCTTGCTGCACCAGGTCTCGCTGGCCAGCCGCCTGGTGAGCGCGCGGGTCAACCGCGCGGGCCTCGCGGGCATGTTGGGGGCCACCGGCGACGTCAACGTGCAGGGGGAGTTCGTCCAGAAGCTCGATGAATACGCCAATGAGGCCTTCAAGCGGGCGCTGGAGCACGCCGGCTGCGTGGGCGCCATCGCCAGCGAAGAGGACGAGGGCCCCTACCGGGTGCCCGAGCGCTTCTACAGCGGCCGCTACATCTTCTGCATGGACCCGCTGGACGGCTCCAGCAATATCGACGTGAACGCCACCATCGGCACCATCTTCTGCGTCTTCCGCAGGAAGTCCGAAGAGGGCAGCCCCGCGCAGATGTCCGACATCTTGCGGCCCGGCACCGACATCGTGGCCGCCGGCTACGTCGTCTACGGATCGGGCACCATGATGGTGCTCAGCAGCGGCCGCGGCGTGCACGGCTTCACCCTCGACCCCTATGTGGGCGAGTTCTTCCTCAGCCACCCCGACATCCGCCTGGATGGCGAGGGCCGCACCTATAGCTGCAACGAGGGCTATGCCGGCACCTGGCCCGACGGCCTGCGGGCCTGGGTGGACGCCCGCAAGGGCGAGGGCATGGGCTGGAAGTCCCGCTACATCGGGTCGCTGGTGGCCGACTTCCACCGCAACCTGCTCAAGGGCGGCATCTTTCTGTACCCGGGCAGCAAGAAGCGCCCCGAAGGCAAGCTGCGCCTGCTCTATGAGGCCTTCCCCCTGGCCTACCTGGTCGAACAGGCCGGCGGCGCCGCCTCGGATGGCCAGCGCCGCATCCTCGACCTGACCCCCTCCGAGCTGCACGCCCGCACCCCGCTCTACATTGGGGAGAAGGCGCTGGTGGAGGAGATCGTCGAGGTCCTCTCCACCCGGGAATGAGCCCCGTGGACGCGCTGTCCGCCCCCCTCGAACCCATCGCCCCGCCCGAGCCGCCCGAGCGGCCCGAGCGCCTGTGGTCGGGTGAAGAGACGCAGGTCATCGACACCGGGCGCCAGGCCCGGCTGCACAAGGAGCGCTGGCGGGTGCCCGGCGACGCGCCCCTGTCCCTGGTGCGCAAGCACCTGCCCGAAGGTCCGCTGCTGCCGCCGGTGCTGCTGGTGCACGGCTTCGCCCAGAACCGCTACTCCTGGCATAGCAGTCGACGGTCGATGAGCGCCTGGCTGGCCGAGCGGGGCTTTGACGTTTGGAATCTGGAGCTGCGGGGCCATGGTCGCAGCCGCGAGCTGGCGGGCGCCAAAGACCCCACCGGGGCCGACGCCTTCGCCGACTATGTGGGCGATGTGCAGCGGGCCGCGGCCGCCTTGCCCGGGCCAGCCTTCTGGGTGGGCCACAGCCTGGGAGGCGCGGCCATCTACGGCGCGGCCACCCAGGTGGCGGATCCCAGCCGCCCCTTGGGGGTGGTGGGCATCGGCGCCCTCTACAGCTTCGCCCAGGCCAACCCCTTCTTGAAGATGTTGGGCACCCTCACCCACCTCGCCGGGCAGTCCAATGCGGGCGCCCAGCAGGCCGGCAAACTGCAGATACGGTCGCGCATCGCGGGCCAACTCATCGGCCGTCTCTACGGAATCAGCGATGTCGCCGGCTATGCCTTCCCCATCTCGGGATGGTGGCCGGGCAGCATCGAGCCCGAGCTGCTGCAGGAGCGCCTGGAGCGCGGCTTCGATTGGACCAGCATCCGGGTCTGGCAGGAGATGAGCCGCTGGGCGGCCACGGGCAGCTTCGAATACGACGCCGCCTGGCAGCAGACCGATCTGCCCCTGCTGGTGATGCTGGGCGACCGCGACCACCTGATGCCGCCCAAGGACGGCCGGGTGGCCTATGACCGGTCGGGCAGCCAAGACAAGACCCTGCAGGTCTTTGACGACTGGCACCACCAGTCCCACTGGGGCCACCTCGACCTCATCCTGGGAACCCTGGCGCCGCGCCATGTCTGGCCGATGCTGGCCGACTGGATGGAGCAGCGATCGCGGCCCGATCGCTGAGCGGGGCCCCGACGCGGGCTCAGGGCAGCGTTTCGCAATCCAGCGCGGGCCCGATTCACCTCCCTGTTGACGGCGGAAGACAGGACCTGCTCGACGAAGAGGGCCTGCTCCAGGACCCGCTTGCCCCCGCGGCCGGGGACCCGGCCTGGACGCCTTCGGTTCCGTCACCTGCGAAGACCTCACACCCCACGACGGCGAGCGGCGGTGTCGGGCGGGCTGGACCATGCTGTTGATCAAGGACGATGCCCGCACCGGCCGCTGGGCGGGATGGGTGACACAAGGCCCTTGATCGGAACCCCGGCCGAGGGGCGAGGCCAGGCGCGAGGCGCCCTGGCGGCCCCTCCGGCCGCGCCGGAAGCCCCGGAGATGCGCCTCTCCCCCGCCGCCGAAGTCCCAGATCCGTCCCTCGGCCACCGACGCGCACAGCCCTGCCCGTCCGGGGCTGGGAGAGGTCCGGTTCGGAGGGGCGGCGCGCTCAGGCTGGCCGGTCGCCTGCATCCGGTGGGGCCTGCGCCGACGGTCCGCTGGGGCGGGGTCCCGGAAGGTGCGCGGCGTCCGGGCCGTTAGACGCAGGCTACCCCCGGAGGCCCCCCGCATGCGCGCTCTTCACGGTTGCCATGCTCGCAGGCTGCTTCTCGTCGTCCGGACCACCCGGCCGCGGCCCCCGCGCCGGCTGCGGACCCCGCGCCCGCCCCTGACGAGCTGCGCGGCCAGAGCCACGTCGAGCAGCTCCTCTCCCGTCACCAGGTCTCGATGCTGGGCACGCTGGACCGGCGCACCACGCTGGCCTGGGGCGCGCTGCACGGAAGAGCTCACCCTGGACGACGGCCGCGTGGTGGCGCTGCGCCTGCCGCGCATGGGTGCTCGCCCCGAGCTGCTCACCGAGGCCGAGGCCGCCCTGCGCGCCTCCGCGGACGCCCTGGTGGGACAGCGCGTGGCCGCTGTGGGTGATCTGCACGAGCCCGTGGGCGGCGAGTTCTGGCTCAGCAGCGTGCCCGACCGCGAGGGCGGCACCATCCAAGACCCCATGGTCACTGGGGCGGTCACCGTCCGGCCCAGCCAGCTCATGGCCGCGGCCGACGGGCCGAACTTCGGCGTCCCCGACGCCACGGAGGCCGACGCCCTATCGCAGGTCCTGCGGTCGGTGGACGTCCAGGCCCACGGCACCCCGCGCGTGACCCAGAACGCCGAGGGCCACCCCAGCTTCCTGCTGGAGCTGCAGGACGAAACGCCGCTGGAGCTGCGGCTGGTGGACGAGGTGGCGAGGCCGCGCGCGCCCTGGACGGCGAGCCGGTGGTGGTCGACGGCCGGCTGGCGCTCTCGGACGACGGCGAGGTGCGCTTCACCCGCGACAGGCAGCCGGTCACCGCGAGCCCACCTCGCGTTGGAGGCCAGGGCGGTGCCCCCGCGGGCTGAGCTTCACGCCGGCGGCCTCGCAAGAGGACGCCGGGGGGGAGCGCCCTTTGGGCGCGGTGCGGGGGCAGGGCCCCCGCCTGAATTGGGCTGGTTCAACGGTGCGCTATTTGCGCATTGTTGAACTAAACAGGTTCACGGGGACGGTCGATCATCCGGCAGGAATCGAGCGACCTGCCCCGCGATGAGGGAGGGGCTGTCGCGGAAGGTGCCGAAGGTCCTTCGGAGCGCGTCATCGCGTTCGTCGGTGGTGTGGAAGAACCAGGAGCGGTTCGAAGCTCGGCCCCTCGGCAACCTCACGCCCCTCCACCGCGGCCGCGTGGCCGGGCTGCGAACCGCCGGTTGAACAATGCCGCGGGTACCCGCCGCCGGCCTATGGGGAAAGCGACGAGCCCCGGGTCGCTGTCAGGGTTGCGGCCGTCAGTCGTGCGAGGCTCAGGCGGCCACGGGAGGCGTCGATCGGCTCGGCGTCGGGGTCCTGCATGCGCCCCAGCTGACCTCCCGGTGCGCCTTGGCGGGGCGCGGGCGCACGTCGCCGGGGGTGTGCCTGGCGGGCCACCCGAGGAGTGACGAGGATCGTGACGCTCACGAGGTGTCCAAGGGGGTGGGCTGGACCCCGCGCGGCTGGGGCTGCACAGCGAATCGCAGCATGCGCCCGGTCTCGCAGCAGGGACAGCGCCGCAGGTCCACGCCAGTGAGGTCTTGCACGACGTCCTCCACCGCGACCGCCTCGGTGGCGCGGTCCGGCTCGGGAGCAGGGCGTGGCTGGCCAAGGGCGGCCGCCGCGGCGGGGAGGCGCTGGCGCACCGCGGTGCTGCTGTACAGGCCGAAGTGGCGGATCTCGGTGAAGCCGTCGGCGGACGCGCGCGTTGCGGATGAACCGTCGGGCGACGGTGAGGCGGGCGTCGCCCCGGGTGCGGAAGGTCGCGGCGTCGTCGGTGAGGGCGACCAGGCGGTGATCAGAGATGGCGACGCGATGGGTGTAGCGACCGAGGTAGGCGAAGACGGCCTTCGCGCCCGCGAACGGGGGCTTGCAGTAGACGACCCACTTCTTTCGGTGCAGCCCTCGGAGCATTCGCTTGAAGGCCCGCGGGTCGGCGATCTCGGCGCAGGCTCCGCCGAGGTCGAGCTCCCCGCGCTCATGGGCGCGGAGCAGTCCGCGACGGACGACGCCGCGGAAGAGCTTGCGCATGACGGCGACGGGGAAGAGGAAGCGCGGTGAAGAGGCGACCCAGCGCGAGCCGTCCATCGCGAGCCCACCGCCGGTGACGACGCAGTGGACGTGGGGGTGGAAGAGCATCTCGCGGGTCCAGGTGTGCAGGACCTCGGTGACGCCCAGCGTCGCGCCGAGGCGCTGGCGTCCCAGGGTGGAGAGGACCTCGTGTGCGGCCCGCATGATCAGGCCGTAGACGACCTTGCCGTTGCGCAGGGCGACCGGGCGCAACTCGGCGGGCAGGGTGAAGACGACGTGGAAATGGTGGGTGGGGAGCACGCGCTCCAGGCGCTTCTCTCGAGCCACTCGCGTTGGGCGAGGGCCTGGCAGCCGGGGCAGTGCCGGTTGCGGCAGGAGTTGTAGGCGGGGCGCTCGAAGCCGCAGGTGTCGCAGACCTCGAGGTGGCCGCCGAGCACAGCGGTGCGACAGGCGCGCAGGGCGCCGAGGACGCGGCCCTGGGCGGGGTGACGCGCGGCGGCGTAGGCCTCGCCGTGGCGACGGAAGACGTCCGCCACCTTCAGCGCGGGCCTGCGCGAGGCCACGACCGCCCCCACCCCGCCGGGCGCGGGGTGGAGGTGCGCCGTCACCGCCGGCTACTCGTCGGACAGGTCGAGGTCCTCCAGGGGGCTCTTGACCTGCTGGATGTGCGTGGTGCGCACCCGCAGGTAGGTCAGCGTCGTCTTGAGTTGGCTGTGGCCGAGCAGGGCCTGGATGGTGAGGATGTCGACCCCCGCCTCCAGCAGGTGCGTCGCGAAGGCGTGGCGCAGGCTGTGGAAGGTGAACCAAGGCGGGACGCCGGCGCGCTGGCGGGCCTTCAGCAGCGGCGTGTGTACGCCACCGATGGTGATGGGGCGGTCGCCCTTGGCGCCGGGGAACACCCACGGGCCCGCGGGGCGGCCGACCCGCCACCAGTCCCGCAGCGCGGCGAGCAGCCGGGGCGGCAGCACGGTGACGCGGTCCTTGTCGCCCTTGCCGCCGCGCACATGCAGCAGCCCGCGGGCACTGTCGATGTCCTCGACCCGGATGCGACAGGCCTCGGAGATGCGCAGCCCGGCCCCGTAGCCGAGCATCACGAGCGCGCGCAGCCGCGGGTCGTCGGCCGTCGCCGCCACGAGCGTGACCACCTGCTCAGCGCTCGGGACCGGCGGAAGGTGCTTGGGGTGGCGCGGCCACGGCAGCCGCGCCACGACCTCGGGCCGGTCCAGGGTGACCTTGTAGAGAAAGCGGATGCCGCCCACGAACTTGCGCATGCCGTTGGGAGAGATGCGCTTCTCGGTGACGAGCCAGGTGAGGAAGGCGCGGATGTCCTTCTCGCCCAGCTCGATGGGGGACTTGCGGTGGAAGGCCACGAAGGCCCGCGCGCTGCGCACGTAGGCCCGCTCGGTCCAGCGGCTGTAGTTGCGGAGGCGCAGGTCCTGCGCCATGCGATCGGCGATCTCGCCCATGACTGCTCCTGGGTGTCACCGGCCCCGTCCATCGGGACCGGGTCTTCCCAGGGTGGCTGCTCCAGCGCCGGCCGACGACACCGGGCGCAGCCCGCAGGGGTCTGGGGCCGCCGGCCCCAGCGGGGGTCTGGGGGCGGAGCCCCCGGGTGCCGCGTCAGCGGCTTTGTTCAACCACAATGCTGCCCCCACAGGGCGGGTAACCGAAGCCATCGACCCCACCCTGTCTCCTCTGGGGGCGGGCCAGGCGGAGCGGTTGCGGAGCAAGAAGCCGGCCAAGGCCGACGGCGTGGCCCGCCTCAAGGTGACCGAACTGGCCCGCCCAGATGGCCTGCGCGCTCCGGTGGCCCATCGAGGTCACCCTCCGCGACCTCAAGCAGCACCTGGGCTTCGCCGACCCCCCCAAACCGGGAGCGGCCGGACTCGGGGACTTCGACTGGAGTCCGGTGCTCAGCGCTTGGCTGGGCAGTTTCCCCCTCGGGGACGCCTTCTGCGCCATCGGCACCGCCGCCTGCGCCATGGGCAGCAACCAGGGGGTCGTCTGCCTGCACCGACCCGGGCTCAGGGCAGCCAGCCGTCCATATGGGTCGGCCGCTCCCGCACCCAATTGTAGAGATAGGCCTCCTCGCCCTCGGCGTCGGTCCAGTCGTCGGCGCTATCGCGCAGGGCCAGCCAGCGCTCGAAGGCCCGGTAGTCCGCCCCCCAATGCGCCCAGTCCCGGGCCACCGAGGGGCCCAGCTGGGCGTAATATGCGTCCAATCGGGCCTCCAGCCAGCCCTCTTGCAAGGGGCCATCGTCGCGCAGACTTGCGTAGCGCGCGGCCACCTCTGCCCTCCCCTCCTCGTCGGCCAAGAGAAGGGCGAAGATCTGGTTGGCGTCGCGATAGTCGGGCAGGCGGTCCACCGCTCTGCGCTTGGTATTCCAGGCCTGCCCCCAGGAGTGGTTGAAGTCCCAGGGCATCACCTTGAAGGGCAGCCCCGCCGCGTCGGCATGGAGGTAGGCGTTCTTGCTCACCGAGTCTTCGCTCAGCGCGTAGGTGGACAGGATCAGCCAGTCGATGAAGTCCTCGCGGTCCAGCAAGCTCCCGCCCTCTCTGCGGAAGGTCTCGGCGTCGGCGCTGCCGGTGAAGGCCACCAACGCCTCGATATCGGTCCAGTCTTCGTCATCGGGCTGCTTCTTCTCATAGCCCTGGCCCAGGTCTTCTTTGGGGTTGCCGTCGGCGTCGGTCAGCTTGAAGTTGGCGTCGGGATCCACCGCCTTGTATAGGCTGCCCTCCCCATCGAAGCCCATATGGCGAAGGAACTCGTTGTCGATGCGGTCGCAGCCGGTATAAAGGCCGAGGTAGCTGCCGTTGAGGTAGACCACCGCAAAGAAGGTGCGCGGGGCCAGGCGCGGCTTGCCCAGGTGCACCCCCATGGCGGCCCACAGGTCATAGCTCAGCTTCTGGCGCACATAGCTGTTGTCGTCAAAGGTGGAGATGAGCACCATATGGCCGCGGCTGGGGCCCTCCCACTCCTCCACGCTCAGCTCGTCGCTATCAAAGTCAAGGGTGTAGCTTCGTTTGGGATAGGCCGAGCTGGTGGCCCCCCGGTACTTGATCTCGCCGGTGACCTGCTGATCGCGCACGGTGAAGCGGGCGGGGCGGTCCTCCAGCCGCACGCCGCCGTCCACCTCGATGTGAACCACGGGCAGGCCCCACTCTTCGGTATAGACCAGGGGCGCGGGGACGCGGGGGTTGGGGGCGTCGGGGTTGTCGGCCACCCAGACCGTGAGCGGGAGGGTCTCGGGCAAGGCGCCTTCGGTGTCGGCCGGCGCCGTGAGCACCAGGTCGATGCGGCCGCCGTCCCGGCCATCGGTGACCCAGGTAAAACGCCCGGTCTCGGCATCCCAGACCGCGCGGTCGCCCGCCCCCACCACCCGCACCCGCGACCGATCCGCCTCGGGGTTGCGGCAGCGCACCGAGAAGCTCAGGGTGTCGCCTTCGGTCCAATAGGGCGAGACCGGATCGTGCTCCAGGCCGCAGGCCTCGGCCGGAATCCAGGCCATGGGCAGGCCCGTGTCGCCGCCATCGGGCTGCGGGGGCCCCGACAGGTCCACCGGCGCGTATGTGCGGCAAGCGAGCAGGTTGAGCAGGAGGAGGAGGGCGATCAAGCGGGACCCAGGTGGGGGCGGTCACAACTGTGCCATGGATCGGATTGGGGCCCAGGGGCTTGAGGGCCCCAGATTGCGGGCGAGCGGGCGGAAGCCAGGGCGCCAAGCGGTTAGAACCCTGCGTCCCGAGGGCGGCTCCGTTGATCGCCCCCGCCGCACCCGAATCGGAGATCGCCATGACCACCCAAAAGAGCCCGCCGCCCACCATCCTCTACACCCACACCGACGAGGCCCCGGCGCTGGCGACCTACTCCTTCCTGCCCATCATCCAGGCCTTCACCGCGCCCGCCGGTGTGACGGTGCAGACGCGGGACATCTCGCTTTCCGGGCGGATCCTGGCGGCCTTCCCCGAGTTCTTGCGCCCCGACCAGCGGGTGGACGACGCCCTCGCCGAGCTGGGCAAGCTGGCCGACCTGCCCGAGGCCAACATCATCAAGCTGCCCAACATCAGCGCGTCGGTCCCGCAGATGAAGGCCGCGATCGCCGAGCTTCAGGCCCAGGGCCATGCCATCCCCGACTGGACCGACAGCCCGACCACCGACGCCGAAAAGGACGCCCGCGCCCGCTACGACAAGCTCAAGGGCAGCGCCGTCAACCCCGTCCTGCGCCAGGGCAACTCCGACCGCCGGGCTCCCAAGGCGGTCAAGGCCTATGCCCGCAACAACCCCCACCGCATGGGCAAGTGGTCGCCCGACAGCACCAGCCACGTCGCCACCATGGGCGCTGGCGACTTCTTCTCCAACGAGCGCTCCATCACCCTGGCGGCGGCCACCACCGCCCGCATCGAGCACGTCGCCGCAGACGGCACCGTCACCCAACTCAAGGGCGGGATCGGCCTGCAGAGTGGCGAGATCGTCGATGCGACGGTGATGGAGAAGGCCGCGCTGGTGCGCTTCCTCAACGAGCAGGTCGAGGACGCGCGCAAGAGCGGCGTGCTCTTCAGCCTGCACATGAAGGCCACCATGATGAAGGTCTCGGACCCCATCATCTTCGGCCACGCCGTGCGGGTCTTCTTCAAGGCGCTCTTTGACAGGCACGGCGCGGTGCTCAGCGGCCTGGGCGTCAATGTCAACAACGGCTTTGGCGACCTGGTGGGCCGCCTGGACCGCCTTCCGGCCGACCAGAAGGCCGCGATCGAGGCCGACATCCAGGCCATCCTGGCCGAAGGCCCCGCCTTGGCCATGGTGGATTCGGACAAGGGCATCACCAACCTGCACGTGCCCAGCGACGTCATCGTGGACGCGTCCATGCCCGCCATGATCCGCGACAGCGGCCGGATGTGGAATGCCCAGGGCAAGCTGCAGGACACCAAGGCCGTCATCCCCGACAGCAGCTATGCCGGCGTCTACCAGGCCGTCATCGACTTCTGCCGCGAGCACGGCGCCTTTGACCCGCGCACCATGGGCAGCGTGCCCAATGTGGGGTTGATGGCCCAGGCCGCCGAAGAGTACGGCAGCCACGGCACCACCTTCGAGATCAGCGGCCCCGGGGTGCTTCGCGTGGTGGATGCCGCGGGCGCCACCCTGCTGGAGCACAGCGTTTCCACGGGCGACATCTGGCGCATGTGCCGGGTCAAGGACGCGCCGGTGCGCGACTGGGTGCAGCTGGCCCTGCGGCGGGCCCGGGCCACGGGCGCGCCGGCCGTCTTCTGGCTGGATGAGAAGCGCGCCCATGACGCCCAGCTCATCACCAAGGTCCGCGCCTGCCTGGCCACCGAAGACACCCAGGGCCTGGACCTGAAGATCCTGGCCCCCGCCGACGCCTGCCGCTTCACCCTCGGCCGCACCCGGGATGGCCAGGACACCATCTCGGTCACCGGCAATGTGCTGCGGGACTACCTCACCGACCTCTTCCCCATCCTGGAGCTGGGCACCAGCGCCAAGATGCTGTCCATCGTGCCCCTGATGGCCGGCGGCGGCCTCTTCGAGACGGGCGCGGGCGGGTCGGCCCCCAAGCATGTGCAGCAGTTCGAGGCCGAGAACCACCTGCGCTGGGACAGCCTGGGCGAGTTCCTGGCCCTGGCCGTGTCCCTGGCCCACCTGGCGGACCGCTACAACCTGCCCCGGGCGCGCGTTCTGGGCGATGCCTTGGACGAGGCCACCACCCAGTACCTGCTCCAGGACAAGTCCCCCTCCCGCAAGGCCGGCGAGCTGGACAACCGCGGCACCCACTTCTATGTGGCGATGTATTGGGCCGAGGCCCTGGCCAAGCAAATGGAAGACGCCGATCTCCAGGCGCGCTTCAGCCCCGTCGCTGCGGCCCTGAAGGCGCAGGAGGCCACCATCCTCGCCGAGCTGAACGGCGTGCAGGGCCCCCCCTGCGATGTGGGCGGCTACTACCACCCTGACCCCGCCCGCGCCGCCGCCGCCATGCGCCCGAGCGCCACGCTGAACGCGCTGATCGCCAGCATCTAATCCAGCTTTCGGTCAAAGAAGAGCGGCCGGCCCCATCAGACTCGTGTTTCGGAGTCTTCGACTCTCCATCACGCAGCGCATCGTGACGAGGATGCCGTGGGCGGGGGTGCTCTGTCTTCCGCAAGCGGTGACCCTCCGGATTTGTTGCCGAAGTGCACCAGCACGATTGGATCAACAATGCCGACGCAGCCGCTCGCGCCGTCGCGAGGACCTCCTGGAAAGAGGGGCTTCGGCGCTGGCGGTACCAGGGGCGCAGCGGGGCCCCAGTCGAAGGCGGACCCGTGGCCAAACGCTGTCGTACCAGAGGATGGTGATGGAGAAGGAGGCCCACCCAGGGCGTTGCGTCCTGACTGCGGCCCTCTTCCGGTTCGGGGGGTCGGCGAAGCCGGGGTGCTGCTTGAGGTCGCAGGTGACCTCGATGGGCCACCGGAGGCGTAGGCCTGCAGGATCTCCTCAGGGCTCATGGTGGCGTCTGGAGAAGTGACTCGACAGGCGCGATTTCGCCCGTCGTCACGCGGACAATGACCACCCGGAGCGGCAAGGCGTGGCAGACGCGGTACCATTGCGCGACGACCGTCTTGTACTCTACGATTGGTGCGGCCGTAGATGCGGACCGTCGCAGGCCTCCACGGGATGCCCTCGTCCTGAGCCATCTGGGCGGGCGTGGGGAGGCGCGGCCCCGGAGACGAGGCGACCTCGGCCGTCGCAGGCGCCGGATCCGGCAGCGTCGTAAGGGCTGCGTCGTGCCGCATTGCACCGACCAGTACCGAGTTGCAGTAGGCGGTTCTGCCCGACTTCGGCGCAGCAGTAGGCGCTGTCGCCGAGCACCCTGATCCGTCGCGCTCCGACCGGAGGCGACAGTTCGGATCAACTCGCGGGCCAGTTCGGTCTTCTTGAGGCGGGCCACGCCGTCGGCCTTGGCCGTCTTCTTGCTCCGGTACAGCCGGAAGGCACCAGGAGTGCCCACGGCGGTGGCTGAACAAGGCTGCACGACCACGCACAGGACCACCCAGACGTGGCGAAGCAGAACACCTTGGTGCCACGGACGAACGCACCGCGTCGATGTGGTTGCCGATGCCCCACCCCGCGGCCCTTTCTTCGGCGCCAACGTGTCGTCGAGAGAGACGACCACCAGCCGCCCTCCGCTCCACGAAGTGCGCCAGGATCTGCTGCAGCACGGATAGGTCCGGTTCATCGGCAGACCACCGCGCCGTCGAGAAGAAGCGGTGCCACGCCACATGGTGCCGTCGCCAGCCTGGCCCAGAGCCACGATGGCGCCCGTGACCGTCCGCCGCCCCTGGGTCGGGAGCCAGCCCAGCCAGCTGCCGGCACTTCTCGAAGGACGGACGGGTAAAAGCTGGGCGGAACACCTCGATCAGGGCGATCAGACCGGCTACCGCAGATGCACAGCGCACGGGCGCCTCCGGGGTGGGTTGACTTTGCAATCCCCTCATCACGGATCCGCCCGTCGCTGTCTACCTTTTCCACTGGCTTGAGGGCGCCACCCTTCCGCCGGCTGACCGCAGCGCTCTCATCCCAAGGCTTTGCTGGAGAGTGCGAAACACGAGTCAGAGGGGTCGGCCGCTGCTGCGTGGGGGGCAGGAGCCCCGCCCGGTCGCCCTCAGGCGCCGAGCAGCTGCTTCATGCGCTCGCCCATCTCGGCGGGGCTGCGCACCACCGAGATGCCGGCGGCTTCCATGGCCCGGTACTTGTCTTCGGCGCCGCCCTGGCCGCCGGAGATGATGGCGCCCGCGTGGCCCATGCGGCGTCCCGGGGGGGCCGTGGCACCCGCGATGAAGCCGACGATGGGCTTGTCCATGTGCTTGGCGGCCCAGGCGCAGGCCTCTTCTTCAGCCGAGCCGCCAATCTCGCCGATCATGATGACGGCGTCGGTGTCGGGGTCGTTCTGGAAGAGCTTGAGGGCGTCGATGTGGGTGGTGCCGATGACCGGGTCGCCGCCGATGCCGATGCAGGTGCTCTGTCCCAGACCCACGGCGGTGAGCTGGCCCACCGCCTCATAGGTGAGGGTGCCCGAGCGGCTGACCACGCCCACCCGGCCGGGCAGGTGGATGTGGCCGGGCATGATGCCGATCTTGGCCTGTCCGGGGGTGATGATGCCCGGGCAGTTGGGGCCGATCAGGCGGGCGCCCTTGGCCTGGACATAGCGCCAAGCCTTGACCATATCGTTGGCGGGGATGCCCTCGGTGATGGCCACGATCAGCTGGATGCCGGCGTCGGCGGCCTCCATGATGGCGTCGGCCGCAAAGGGCGGCGGCACGAAGATCATGGAGACGTCGGCGGCGGTGATGCGCACCGCCTCCTTCACCGTGTTGAAGATGGGGAGCGCATCCTCAAACCAGGTGCCGCCCTTGCCCGGGGTCACGCCGCCGACGAAGATCGGGCTGTAGGCGTGGCTCATGCGGGTGTGGAAGGCGCCGGCGCTGCCGGTGATGCCCTGAGTGATGACGCGGGAATTCTTGTCGACGAGAACAGCCATGTCGTCCTCCTACTTGCTCGACGCTGCGGCGACGGCCTTGCGGGCGGCGTCGGCGAGGTCGTTGGCGGGGGTGATGGCGAGACCGCTCTCGGAGAGCAGCTTCTTGCCGAGTTCAGCGTTGGTGCCGGCCAGGCGGACGACGAGGGGGACCTGCAGACCGGTCTCGGCCACAGCGGCGATGACGCCCTCGGCGATGACGTCGCAGCGCATGATGCCGCCGAAGATGTTGACCAGGATGGCCTTCACATTCGGGTCTTTGGTGATGATCGACAGGGCGGCCTTCACCTGGTCCTTGTTGGCGCCGCCGCCCACATCCAGGAAGTTGGCGGGCTCGCCGCCGGCGAATTTGCAGATGTCCATGGTGGCCATGGCCAGGCCCGCGCCATTCACCATGCAGCCGATGGTGCCGTCGAGCTTGATGAAGCTGAGCCCGTAGCGGGCGGCCTCGACCTCGGCGGCGTCGTCTTCACCGGCGTCATACCAGGAGGCGATCTCCTTCTGGCGGAAGACGGCGTTGTCGTCGATGGCCATCTTGGCGTCGAGCGCGATGACCTCGCCCTTGCTGGTCACGATCATGGGGTTGATCTCGACCTGGCTGGCGTCGGTGGCCATATAGGTGGCGTAGCAGCCCTGGAAGAGCTTGACGGCGCCATTGACGGCCTTGCCCGACAAACCCAGCTTGAAGGCCAGCTCTCGGCACTGCCAGTCGCCAAGACCGGTGATGGGATCGGCCCAGACCTTGAGGATGGCGTCGGGGTTCTCGGCCGCGACCTCTTCGATCTCGGTGCCGCCCTCGGCGCTGGCCATGAGCACCAGGCGGCGGGTGGCGCGGTCCAGCAGCACGGCGACATAGAGCTCGCGCTCGATGTCGGCGCCGGTGGTGACCAGCACGGTCTTGACCTTGACGCCTTCGCGGCCGGTCTGCTTGGTGACCAGGGTGTTGCCCAGCATCATGGCGCAGGCGGCCTTGACGTCGTCCAGGCTGCGGCAGAGCTGCACGCCGCCCTTGCCCGGCACCTTGGCGGCACCCGCCAAGACGGCGTCGAGGGTGGCGGCATCGCTCACCTCGGCGAAGCGGCCCTTGCCGCGGCCACCCGCGTGCACCTGGGCCTTGACCACCCAGAAGTCGCCGCCCAGCTCTTGGGCCGCGGCCACGGCGCCCTCTACCGTCGTGGCGGCCTTGCCCGGAGGCACGGCGACGCCATGACGGCGGAGCAGCTCCTTCGCCTGATACTCGTGAAGCTTCATCGCTTTCCCTGGTTGAGAATGGTGGGCCCGGGGGGCCCCGGCGGCGGTCGCCGGCCCCGGTTGGGGCCGGACCGGTCGGGGTGCTCGACGGGATGGATCCCCCGGAGCCCGCTCCGAAGGCGGCCCAGCTATCCCTTTGGGGGGGGCTGCGCCATCACCCGGCGGGCGGGGGCCCACCGGAGGCGGGGTCGATCGGGGCGCCGCCCCGAACCTCCAACATGCCCCGGGCGATGCGGCCGGACAGATCGCCTTCGACCGCCTTGGCTGCCACCTTGACGGCGTTGCGGATGGCCCGGGCGTTGCTGCGGCCATGGGCCTTGATCACGACCTTGTCCAGGCCCAGCAGCGGGGCGCCGCCGTACTGCTTCCAGTCCGTCATGGTCTTGAGCTGGCGCAGGCCCTGGCTGAGCATGGTGAGGCCGAGCTTCCACAGGAATTTGCGGGCATAGGCGTCTTTGGCGATGTCGCTGACCACCTCGCTCACGCCTTCGAGCATCTTGAGGACGACATTGCCCAGAAAGCCGCTGCAGACGATCACATCCACCGTGCCGCGGGGGATGTCCAGGCCCTCGACATTGCCGTGGAAATTGAGGGCCGAGGGGCGGCTGAGCAGGGCGTGGGCCTCGATGATCTCCGGCGTGCCCTTGTTGGCTTCGGTGCCATTGGACAGCAGGGCCACCTTGGGGGACACCGTGCCCGAGATCACGTTGGCATAGGCCGAGCCCATCACCGCAAAGCCCACCAGGTCCTCGGCCGTGGCGGTCAGGGTGGCCCCCACATCCAGGATGAGGGCGAAGGGATCCCCCCGGGGGCCGTGGCGGTTCTCCGTCGGGTAGACGCTGGCCAGGGCGGCCCGGCGCACCCCGGGCAGGCGCTGAAAGGTCTTGCCCGCCGCCAGGATGGTGGCCCCGGTCTGCCCGGCCGAGACCAGGGCGTCGGCCTCGCCATCCCGCACCAGGCGGGCGGCCACATTGATGGAGCAGTCGGGGCGGCCCTCCAGCACCACCTGGGGCTTGTCGTCCATGGCGATGGCACCCCCGCTGGCGTGCACGACCTGGATCCAGGCGGGATCGTAGCGGTGCTTGGCCAGCTCGGCGCTGATCTGCGCCTCGTCCCCCACCAGCAGCACCCGCACGGGGCGGTCTTCGGTGGAGAGCCTGGCGGCTCCTTCGACGGTGACGGCGACCCCGTGGTCACCGCCCATGGCATCCAGGGCGACTCGAATGGGCTGTTTCATCGCTGGAGTCTACCAGCCTGGGGGGGCGGGCGGCGCCATCGGGCCCGCCCCCGGCCGATTCTTCAGTCCGCGAGGGGGTAGAAGAGCACCCGGGCCAGCAGGTCTTCGGGCTGGCGCTGGGGCGTGACCTTGACGCCATAGTCCGAGATGCTGAAGAGGCTGTCCTCGACCACGACGCTGCGGCGCATGGAGGCGTACCAGTAGTCGTCGTTGCAGGGCTCGGTGGCACCCTCGCCATACCAGCGGCAGACGGAGTCCTCGACCATATCGGCGTGATCGACCCGCCCGATCTCGGTCAGGCTGCCGCCTTCGGGGTCCACATCCACCACCAGCATGCCGCTGAAGTAGCTCTCCTGGCGCGTGTCTTCATCCCACTGCCAGGTGTAGATGGGCAGGCTGAGCACGCCGTTGAAGTAGGTGAAGGCGTGGTGGTCATAGAGGGCCTCGGACCAGCTCCAGTCGTCGCTCTCGAGCAGGATCTGGTCGGCCAGGCGGGGGTTGGCGAAGTCGCTCACGTCAAAGAGCGAGATGGCCATGCCGGTGATCTGGCCCTCCCAGGTGCCGGCGAAACCGACGGACAGCAGCAGGTCTTCGTTGACGGGGTGCAGATAGGTGGAGAAGCCGGGCAGCTCGAGTTCGCCGATGATGCGCGGGTCGCTGGGCACCGACAGGTCCAGGGTGAAGAGCGGGTCGATCTGCTCATAGGTGACCACGAAGCCCTTCTCGCCCAGAAAGCGCACGGCCTGGATGGTCTCGCCGGGGGCGATGCCGCCGACATGGCCCACCTCGGTGAAGCCGGTGGCGGTCTGCTCCAGCACGAAGACGTTGTTGGCGGGCTCGGCCCGATCCTCGCCATCCCAGCCCCAGCCCCAGGCGTTCATGTCGGTGGTGGCGACGCGAAGGTGGCCGTCGTACTCGCTCATGCTGAACTGGTTGAGCAGCCAGCCGCCCACGGACCCCGATCCCTCATAGGTGGCGCCGTCGCCTTCCAGGGCGAAGCGGTGCAGGTGGGTCTCCAGCGCGGTGTCGTCGCCGCCCCACCACCAGTCCCAGGAGGTCTGGGCGATGACCAGGTGGTCGGTGCTGGCGTAGAGGTTCCAGCCCGCGGCCATCAGGCCCGTGCCCGACAGCTCTCCGTCCACCTCACCCAGGTCCAGGTGCACCACGCTGGTCATGTTGGGGTCGGCCAGCACCGCGGGACGGTAGATCTCGTCGCAGCCCATAAGGGGCTGGGGGTCGGCGTCTTCGCCGGGCAGTCCGTCGCTGGCCAAAGGCAGCAGGTCCGCGTCGGAAAGGGTCGAGACCACAGCCGCCACATGGGGCGTCAGCATGGCCCGGGCCTGGATGCGGGCCATCTCGATCTCGGCGTCGCTGGAGTCGTAGTCCACCTCGGGCAGGCCGCTGTTCTCGTCCCAGGCGAGGTTCCAGAGGGACTCGGGCATCCAGGTCCAGGCGTTGGTGACGGCGTAGACGTGGCCGTCCACCATGCGGGCGCCATTCAGCCAGCCCTCCACCGCGATCTCGCGGGTGATGGTGGGGTCGCTGCGGTCCGAGATGTCCACCACGGTCATCAGGGTGCGCTCGTTGTAGCCGCCGCCGTCGGTCTCCCAGCCGCGCTCGTCCCAGTCATAGGAGAAGACCAGCAGCTGGTCGCCCTGCAGGAACATATTGGTGGGCCAGCCCGGCAGGTCCAGGGTGGCCAGGCTGTGGGTCTCTTCGGCCGGCCAGCTGTCGAGCACGCTGAGCTGGGCGTCGTGCAGCACATAGATGTGCTCGCCATCGGTCTTGACGATGTCGGGCTCGTCCACGCCCTGCTCTTGGGTGTTGGTCTCGGAGTAGGAGTCGGGCCCTTCGTCTCCCCCGCTGCCATCGTCCCCGCCGGCCTCCAGGTCGCCCTCGGCCATGGGCATGTCCCAGCGGTAGTAGGAGTAGCGGGACTCCACCAGGGTCTCGGTCCAGGCGCGGGTCAGGTAGAGCCGCATGTCGTCGCAGTCCGCGAAGCGGGACAGCTTGGCCGATGCGCTGGACCCCGCGGGGTCGGGAGAGACCCGGCCCTCGTTGCAGGCGGCCAGGGACAGCGCCAGCAGGGGGGAGAGGGCGAGGCGGGCGATCAGGGTGCGGTTCATGGGGACTCCAACAGGGGACGCCCATAGGGTATGCACGGATTGTGCCAGCGACGAGATGCCGCTTTGCAGGCGAGTCGGCTTGAATGGCGCAGACCTGACCCAGCCCAGATCGCGACAGCATTGTCGCGCCAAGGGCGCCCGGAGCCCTCAGCCGCCGCTGCCGCCCAGCAGCCAGGCGGCGGAGGCGGTGGAGCCCCCCACCAGCAGGTCCAAGCAGCCGTCGCGGTCCAGGTCGCCCGCGCTCAGGCTGCCGCCCATGGCCCCGCCCTCGGGACCGGCGAGATCGGGCGCTCCCAGGTCAAAGACGCCGGGCTGCAGGTCGCGCACCATCCACAGGGCCCCGGCCCCGCCGCCGGCCCCGGGGCCGCCCACTGCAACCCCGGGGGCGCCCTGGGCGAGGGGGGCCAGGGACCAGCCCAGGCGCAGATCGCCGGTGGGTCCAAAGAGGGTGGACCAGGCCGCGCGGGCGCTGCTGACCCCCGTCCAAGGGCCCACCAGGCCGTAGATGGCCCCGCTGCTGAGGCCAATGCCGTCTGCACCCGGCGCCCCGACAATGAGGTCGTCCAGCCCATCTCCGTTGAGATCGCCGCCGGCCTCGACCGCCCAGCCCAGCAGGTCCCAGGTGTCGGCGCCATCAATGCGGGCGCTGGCGTCGGCCAGGCTGAGATCGGCGCGGACGGGCCCCGAGACGAGGTAGAGGCTGCCGCTCATCGTGCCCGCGACATCGGCGCCCCAGGCGCCCACCGCGAGGTCGGGCAGCCCGTCGCCGTCCAGGTCGCCGACGGCCCGGGCGGCGCTGCCCGCGTAGTCTTCGCGACCTTCGCCGGTGACCGCGATGCCGGGCCCGCCATCCCGCGGCAGCAGCCAGAGCACGCCTTCGGGGCGGCCCCGGGGCAAGCCCAGGAGCAGCTCGGCCGGCGCCGATCCCCGACCCCACCCCGGGGCCAGCATCAGGCCGTTGCCATCGCCCTCGGCCCAGTGAAAGAGGGCTTCCGGGCCGAGGTTGTGCGGGCCGCTGAGCCCCGCGCTCGCGGCGAGCACCACGGCCTGACCGCCCGGGTCCAAGCCCGCGGCGGCCAGCTCCAAGATGCCGTCGCCGTCCCCATCGCCCAGGTCCACCACGGCGCGGCCAAAGGTGCGCAGGCCGTCGGCCCGGAGCGTGGCAGCCGCGGCGGCGGCGTCCTGGGCGCCCCCCCCTGCGGCGTCAAAGAGCAACACGGCACCCACACCCGCGGCGGCCTCCGGCGCTCCGAGCACCAGGCGGGGCGTGGACCCGCCCACCAGCGCGACGGCCTTGCCAGCCTCGGCCCCGGCCTCCCCCCGCAGCTCGGCCTGCACGCGCGGGTCGAGGTCGGGGCAGACCGGGTCGGGATCGCCGGTGGATGGGCGGGCCGTGTGTTGGGGCCGCGCCGTCTCGGCCGGCTCGGCCGCGTCGGAGGGGGGCACGGCCCGACAGCCGGGGTGCCAGATGCCGAGGACGAGCAGGACGGCGCGCATGCCCTCCCCTACCCGACCCCCAGGCGCCCGGCGGACACTTCTTCGTAGAGGGCCCACAAAGACGGTCGCAGCCGCGCGCCGTCGAAGCGGGCGGCCACCGCGGCCTGCCCGGCGCGGCCCAGGGCGAGGGCCCGGGACGGATCGGCCTCCAAGGCGCGCAGGGCCTCCGCCCAGGCCGCGGCGTCGGGGGGCAGGGTCCAGACGCCCGCCTCGGCCCAATCGCCGCTGCCGCCGGTGGCGGTGCGCAGCACGGGCGTGCCTTGGGCCAGGGCCTCTACCGCGACGATGCCAAAGGGCTCCTGCCAGCGGCTGGGAAAGAGCAGCGCGCGGCTGGCCCGCTGGGCCGCCCAGAGCGCGGGGCGGTCCAACCAGCCCAGGGCCTCGGCCTGGGGCAGGCGCGCCGCCTCAGCACCCAGCCCGGCCAGCCGCAAGGCCAGCGGGGGGCTCAGCTGCGCCCAGGCCTCCGCCACCAGGGACAGGCCCTTGTGGGCCACCAGCCGCCCCGCCAGCAGGTAGCCCGCCCCCGCGACCGGCTCGGGCAAGGGGCAGGTCAGCCAGGGAGGCAGCACCCGGGCGCCCGGCAGACCCGCAGCGGCCAGCTCCTCGGCCATATAGGCGCTGAGCACGATCAGGGGCAGGCCCTTCAGCGCGGCGCGCCGGGCCTCGGTCAGCTCCAGCAGGCGCTGCCGGTAGGCCGCATCCGGCAAGCAGGCGGCGCAGGTGGCCGCGGCCATGGGCTGCCGGCAGGGCGATCCGTCGGGCAGGCTGCGACCCGGACCGGGGCAGAATGCGCGATGATCCTGGATTGTCACCAGGCAAGGCCCGAGTTCACGCAGCCGGTCCAGGGCCAGGGGGTTGACCACATTCTGGATGTGCAGCAGGTCCGCCGCTGCCGCGGGGGCCCCAAGGCGATCCAGCTGCCGCGCATCGGCCACGGCGCTGCCCAGGGCCCGCACCCGGTGCACGGGGCCGGGCAGAGAGAGGCCCTCCGCCACCGAGCCCAGGGCAAAGGCCACGCGGTGGCCCGCAGCGACCGCGGCCTGGGCGACGTCGAGCAGGTGCTGGTCGGCGCCCCCGCGGCCGCTCAGCCGATCGCAGATGTAGAGGATACGCACGCCGGCCTATATCAGCCAGCCCACCACCGCGGCGAGCAGCACGATTCCGGCCGCGGCCACCAGCCAGGCCGCCCGCTGCGGGGCCCTTGCCGGCGGCGGTGGGCTCCAGGCAGAGGCTGGCGCCGGGGAGGCCAGGGCCGGAGTGGGGGCTCCGGCGGCTCTTCGGCCTCGGCCGCCGCCAGGGCCGCGTTGCGCTCTGCGACCTGGGGAATGGGCCCGCTGAGCACCTCGGCCAGCATCTGGGTGGCCTCGGGGTGGCTCTCCAGGGCCGACCGCACCCGCCCCAGCTGGGTGAGGGCCACCCGGGCGTCTTCGGGTCGCTCGTCGGCCTTGACCCGGGTCATGCGGCGCAGCAGGCCCGCCACCAGCGGGTGCACGGCCCAGCGGTCATTCCAGGCGACCGCGCCATCCGCCCCCAGCAGGCGGTCGGGGCGTTGGCCCACGGCCGCCGCAAGGACCGTGATGCCGAGCATGAAGAGATCACCCGAGGGCTGGCGGGCGCCCTGGGCGGGAAGGGCCACATGCCAGCCCGGCATCAGGTCCAGGCTGTTGAGCCCGGCCCCCACCACCACCGGGGTGGCGGGCCCATGGACAAAGACCGACCAGGGCCCCAGTCGGCCGTGCACCAGCGGCGGGGACAGGGAGTGAAGCACCACCAGCGCCTGAAGCCCGCCCTGCAGCAGGTTGAGCAGCTCCTGGGTGTTGGCCCGACGCTCGGAGAAGGCCAGGGCCAGCGGCAGGCCCGGCACGGGCTCCTGGGGCAGCACCAGGGCCGTCTGGAGCCCGAAATGCCAGACGAAGGGCTCCATGGGCTCGATGAGGTTGGGGTGCACATGACCCCGCAGCGGGGCGAGGGCCTCCACCAGCGCAGCACAGCGCGCCTCGGCCTGGTCCACCGGAACCGGCAGCAGCATCATGGACAGGGGGCGCCCCCGACGGGTGCTGTCGGTGCCGGCAAAGAGGGAGCCGCTGCGGTCGAGGGTGTGCTCGAGGCGGTAGCGGCCGCGGACCAGCGGGGAGTGGCCGCAGTGGGAGCAGGGGATGGCGTGGGCCGCTCCCCCGCAGTGCGCGCAGATCATCCGCGGATCATGCCACAGGGGGCGCGGGACTCACGCACCGGAGGGCGAGGGTTCAGGGGCCGGGGGGTCGAGCCGGGCCTCCAGCTTGTCCAGGCGGGCGCGCAGGCTGCGGTTCTCCTCGCGCAGCTCTTGCAGGGCGTCCTGAAGGCGGCTGAGGTCGCTGCGGCCGCCCTTGTCGCCGGCCCGCAGCCGGCGCAGGGCCTCGTAGGCGGTCCGGGCCACCCGGCCATCGGGGTCGCCCTGGTGCACCGCGCTCAAGACCGCGGTGGCCCGGGGATCACCAGCCTGGCCCAAGGCAGAGATGGCCGACAGCCGCACCCGGAAGGGGGCCACCGCGGCCAGCTGCATCAGGCGGTCCACCGCATCGCGGCGGGCGGGCTCGAATTCCTCGGCCAGCTGACCCAGGGCCGAAGCCGCAGCCGCCTGCTGGGCGGGCTCGACCCTGTCCTGGCTGTGCTGCAGCAGATCGGGCAGGGCCGCGAGGCTGCGGCTGGCGCCCAGGCCGGCCAGGCCAGCCTTTTCGAGGGTCCTGCCCCAGCTGTGGGCGTCCAGCAGCGCGCGGCAGCGGGGGAGCAGGCTGTCGGCCCGCTGGGCCCCCAAGGCGCGGGCGGCCTCGGCGACCACCAACAAGGAGGGGTCGCCCGCGTCGGTAGCCAGCGCGTCCAAGGCCGCGACGGCCTCGGGGTGGTGGATGTGGCCCAGGGCCGCCACGACCGCGCGGCGGGCCTTGGGGTGGGGATCGGAGAGGCCCGCCAGCAGGGCGGCCCGCGCGGGCGCATCGCCCCGGCTGCCCAACTGCTCGGCGATCTCGGCGCGCACGCCCCAGAAGGGCTCGGTGCGCAGGGCCTCGGCCAGGGCCGCGACCGCCGCGCGGCTGCCATCCTTGCCCAGGGCCCGGGCCGCGCGAATGCGGCCCACCACGCCAGAATCCGCCTTCAATGAGGCGATCAGCCAGTCCTTGGGTGCCTTGACGCTGAGTGCGGCAAGCACCCGCAGGCGGGGGTCCACCTCGACGCGGGCCGGCGCTGCGGCGATGGGGATGGCCCAGGTGCGCTCGCGTTCGGCCACCGGCAGGCGCAGCTCCGACACGCTGCCATCCTCCGCCACCAGCCGCAGCTGCAGCGGGAAGTGGAAGACCTCGGCCACATCTGGACCGGATTGGGTCTGCTTGACGGTGACGGTCAGCAGCTCCTCCCCCTTGTCCAGGCTGACCTTGAGCACGGGGTGGCCCGCGCCATGGACGAATTGCTGGAAGAAGCCGTCCAGGTTGCGCCCGCTGGCGCGCTCCAGCTCGCGCTGGAAGTCGCGGGTGTGCACCGACCCGCAGGCGAAGCGCCGCAGATAGCTGTGTACGCCGGCCCAAAAGGCGTCGTCGCCCAGGGTGGCGTGCAGGGTCTGCAGCACCAGGCCGCCCTTCTCGTAGAGGTGGCGGTCAAAGAGGTCGATGGGATTGCGGAAGCGGTAGTGGGTGATGGCGCGCTGGTAGCGGCCGCCATCCTCGCCCAGGTAGCCCTGGAGCTTGCCCCACAGCGCCAGATCCGCCTCGTCGGCGCCCAGATCCTCGCTGGCCCAGATGAACTCCGACCAGGTGGCCCAGCCCTCGTTCAGCCAGGCCTGGCTCCAGTCCTGGCAGGTCACCAGGTCGCCGAACCACTGGTGGGCGAGCTCGTGGGCGATGAGGTCATCGGCGTCGCGATCGAGGGCGGCGCGGTCGTCGGTCAGGGTGAGGTCGGTCAGCACCGTGGCGCAGACATTCTCCATGCCGCCAAAGATGAACTCGTGCACCACCACCTGGTCGTAGCGGGCCCAGGGGTAGGGCACGCCAAAGACCTTGGCAAAATGCGAGATCATGCGGGGGGTCTTGTGAAAGACCCGCTCCACCACGGCGGGATCCGTGCCCTGGGGCACGATGTAGCGCACGGGCAGCGGGCCGCGGTCGCCATTGTCGGCGGTGGTCTCGTGCACGTCGAGATCGCCCACCACCACCACCACCAGGTAGGCGGGGATGGCCTCGGCCTGAATCCAGGTCCAGGTGCGCCAGCCCCCCTGGGCCCGGCTGACCCCCTTCAAGGCGCCGTTGGCCACCACCGTCAAGGTCTCGGGCGCTTGGATGCGCAGGGTCACCGGCGCGCGCAGCCCGGGGTGGTCGTGGCAGGGGAAGACGTGGTGCCCGTCCTCGTCCTGGCACTGGGTCCAGGCCATGGGCTTGCGGTCGGGGGCATAGGCCGTGGGGCCCGTGAAATAGAGCCCGCGGCTGGGGCGCCCATGGGTGAGGATGCGGGCCTGTCCGCCGCTGTCCGGCAAGCCGAGAATGAAGAGCTGGTCGCCTTCTCGGCGCCACGCCAGGGCCTCGCCTTCGACCGTCGTGACGGCGTCTACGGTGAGCTCACCCACCTCTACCGAGGCCACGAAGCGCCCCGACGGCAGCGGCCCCAGGGTGACCACGGTGTCGCCCTCCAGGGTCTGGGCGACGGGGTCGATCTTCAGCCCGATGTCCAAGGCCAGCAGCACGCAGCTGCGGTCGGGGGCGTAGTGGGGGGCCACGCCGGGTTCGGGGAAGGGGCGCCCCGTCCCCGAGGCGTCGACGAGGGCACGGGACAGGCTCATGGGCGACTCCAACCTCCCCCAGGCGATGCGGACGCCCGCGGGAGGCGGCCCCTATCGCAACCCGGCAGAGGGGTCCACGGACCGAAAATCAGGGATGGCGGGTGGTGGGCAACAGGACGTATCCGCTGTTGAGATCGCCGAGGAAGGCGCAGCTCTCGGGGCCCCGGGTGTCCAGATAGGCCGCCGTATAGGCGCAGAGCGTGGCTTCGAGGCGCTCTTCGAGCTGGCCCACCCGGCTGCCATTGGAGCTGGGGAGGTCGGCCTCGACCAGCTCTTCGAGGGCGTCGCTGTCGTGCAGCACCGGGGTGGCATCGCCCAGCTTGTCGAAGAGCAGCTCGCGGAAGCGGGCCACCGCGTCCTTGCGGGCGCCCACCGGGCCCACCTTGAGGCGGACGGGGCGTTCGGCCTCAAAGAGCATGATCTGGGTGGCCTGGTTGTAGGTCTCGATCAGACGGTCGCCTTCGCCCATGGGGTTCGGGTCGAAGCCCATGCGCATCAGGGCGCGGCCGATGGTGCGCGGGTGCGAGGCATTGACCGTATTGACCTGGTACTCGTCCACATGCTGGGCGGCGAAGTAGTCGTCGATCATCTTGTCGCAGGGCCGGCGGCCGCCCGTATTCTCCACAATGATGGGCGCATTGACGGCCAGCACGCAGCCGCCGCGGCCCCGGTTGCGCGCAATCCAGGTCAGGATGTCCTCGTGGGCGCGCAAGGACGCCGTGCTGACAAGCTTGAGGTTGCCGTCTTCGGTGGGCTCGATGACTGCCCCCCCCGACGAGTTGCGTGGGGCCCAGGCCAGATCGAGGCCGAGGTAGCGGGGAGTGCGGGGCTTGGAGCTCGTGGTCACGTCGAAACCTTCCAGCGGTTGAGCAGTCCAGATAGCGCGGTGCGAACCCCCTGCAACTTGCTCCCCCCCGCGCGGGAGAGCTCGACGAGGCCGCTGGCCGCATCGACCAGGGCGTCGTTATAAGGGTACCACCACATCTCGCGGTCCCCGCCCATGGCGTCGGTGACGACCGTACGGGGGCGCACCATCTCATAGAGGGCGAAGCGCGAGTTGGTGACGCCGTGCCCGGTATTCTTGACGCCTCCCCAAGAGGCGGCGGGCAGGGCGCCGGTGAAGGCGTGGTTGTTGATGGTGACCACGCCACATTCGAAGCGGCCGGCCATGGCCTCGGCGGCTGCGAGGTCCCGGGTCCAGATGGAGGTGGTGAGCCCGTAATCGGTGCCGTTCACCCGGTCGATGACCGCGTCCAGGTCGGTATAGGGCAGCACCGGCAGCAAGGGGCCGAAGGTCTCCTCTTGCATCAGGGTCATGTCTTCGGTGACCTGGCTGAGCACCGTGGCCTGGTGGAACCAGCCGGGGCCGGGGGCCTGCCCGCCGCACTCGACGCGGGCGCCCTTTGCCACGGCGTCTTCGAGGTGCTGCCGCACGATCTGCAGCTGGGCTTCCGTCACCAGCGGGCCGAGGTCCACCAGGGGCCGCAAGGCCTTGGCCCGGGCCACCAGCTTCTCGAGCACCGCCGGGTAGATGGACGCGTGCACATAGCAGCGCTCGATGGCGGCGCAGTTCTGGCCGGCGAAGCCGAAGGCGGCCCAGGCCACCCCCGCAGCGACCCGGTCGGGGTCGGCGTCGGGCAGCACCAGGGCGGCGTCTTTGCCGCCCAGCTCCAAGGAGGCGGGAATGAGGCGCTCGGCGGCCATCTGGCCCACCTTGCGCCCCGTGCGCACGCTGCCGGTGAAGATGATCCGGTCGATGCCCGCGTCGATGAGGGCGGCGCCTTGGGGCGCGCCGCCTTGCACGATCTGCACGAGGTCTGCGGGCAGCGTGGCGGCGCACAGCTCACCCAGCAAGGCGCCCAGGCGGGGGCTGTGTTCGGAGGGCTTGAGCACGATGGCGTTGCCCGCCAACAAGGCCGGCACCATGGAGCGCAGCGGCAGGGCCACCGGGAAATTCCACGGCATGATCAGCCCGATGACGCCCAGGGGCTCCAGACGCACCAGCCCGCGCTTCTTGGGGTATTCCTGCGGGCTGAGGCTGAGGCGGTCCGGGCAGAGCAGATCGTCGATATTGTCGATCCACCAGCCAAAGAGGCCGTTATTCGCCGCGACCTCGGAGGTCCAGGCCTCTCCGGCGGGGCGGCCGCACTCCTCGGCCAGCAGCTGCACCACGTCGCCTGCGCGCCCCAGGAAGGCGGCCCGCAGCCGGCCCAGGGCCGCGCGCCTTTCAGGCAGGGGCAAGGCCGCCCAGGCCCGGCCGGCCACCCGCGCCCGCGACACGATGGCGGGGAGCTGGTCGATGGGGGTGCAGGGCAGGGTGACCGTCTCGGCCCCGCTGCGCGGGTCGATGCAACGGATGACCTCCCCGCTCTCCAGCTGCTCGATTCGACCGCTCATGGGGCTCCCGCGGAAAAGCGCCCTTTAGCGCCCGACGGGCCCGGGGTCGAGGGCGCGCTGCCGCCCGGCGATGCCGGTCCAATAGACGCTGGGGCTGGCCAGGAAGGCCGCGCGCAGATCGGCGGGCAGAAAGGGCAGCAGCGCGTCGGCGAGGTGGCTGGCCTCGGCCAGGGCCTCCTGGCTGCCCGAGGCGTGCAGCACCTCCAACAGCAAGAAGCGGTCTCCGGACTCGCGGGCCTCGGATTCGGCGGAGCGGAGCACCTCGGCGTCTCCCCCGGTGAGCGCCCCATGCAGCAGCAGGCGGGCGGCCAGGCGCCGCTCTCCGGCCAGGCCGAGCACCTCCATGGCGCTGGTGAGGGCGGCGCCATCGGCCGTCAGCACGCCGGTCATGCCCAGAAAGAAGGCCCGACGCGTCTCGTGGCCGGCCCGCTCGGCCTCGGCCTCGGCCGCTGGTAGACCGCCAGGGCGGCTTGCTGGTCGCCGCGTGCCAGCCCGAAGCTGGCCTTCTCGAAGCCAGGCGCGCCCCGGCGGGCCCCTCGGGATCGATGGCCACCCGCGCCCGGCCCAGAATGCGCGAGGCGCCTTCGAGATCCCCCACGGCAAGGCTGACTGCAGCGCGACCGATGCCGGCCAGGGCCCGCAGATAGGGGAGGTTGGCGAAGCGGGCGACATCGTCCCTCGCCGATGGACTCCAGGGCCCGGTCCACCCGACCCAAGCAGCGCCAGACCGCCGCGATGTCCACCAGGGTGGGGATGAGGGCGTTGGCGCGGCCCTGCACCCGCAGCCAGCTGGCCTGCTCTTCGAGGTAGCGCAGGGCCCGCTCCAGGCCGCCCTCTTCAAAGGCCAGCAGGCCAAGGCCCCCCCGGGCCAGGGCGCCGCTGCGGGCATCGCCTCGGGCCTGGCTGATCTGCACGCAGCGCTCGAAGAGCTGACCCGCGCGCAGGGGTCGGCCTTGCAAGCGCTCGCTCTCGGCGCAGAGCAGCAGCGCCGCGGGCAAGCTGGGGTCTTCGGGGCGGTCAACCAGCTGGTCGAGGGCATCCTGGGCCAGCCGCGCCGCCTGCCCTTCATCCCCCAGCCCCCGCCAGGCCGCCGCGGTCGCCACCAGGGCCCGCACCGCGAGGCCCTCATCCCCCAGGTCACGGGCGAGGTGTGCACCTGCAGAGAGGGCGCCCACCGCCTCATCCCGACGCCCCACCGCCTCCAGCACCTCCCCCCTGGCCACCGCCAGCTCGGCGGCCAGACGCGGGTCGGCCCCATTGGCCTGGGCGGCCCGGTCCAGCACCGTCAGCGCCTCTCCCGTCGGCCCCGGCTGGCAAAGTCCAGGCCCAAGGCCAGCAGCGCCCGGGGCGCATCCTCGGGTCCGGCGCCATGGGCGGCATGCCAGGCCCGCCGGCCATCCGCCAAGGCCCGGCGGGCAGCGCCTCCAGCAGCAGGGCCAGGCGCCGGTGGATGGCCGTGCGGCCGGCGGCATCCACCTCGTCCAGCATCAAGGCGCCCACGGCGAGGCGGTAGGCCACCCAGGCGCCGTCGAGGTGCTCCTCGGTCTGCGAGCCGGCCCGCCGCAGCTCGAAGCTGGCGGCGCCGTCTTCGGGGATACCGGCCAGGCGGTGGGCCAGATCCACCGGCAGAGGGCTCGCCCACCACTGCGAGTCGGCCCAGCAGCAGCCGGGCGTCGGGGCTCAGGGCCGCCAGCGCGGCCCCATAGAGCCGCCGCAGGCCGTCGCGGGCTCGATGGGGGCCTGGCGGTTCATGCGCCAGAGCGGCGCGCCATCGTCGCCCAGCCCCTCGGACCACAAGGAGCCCCGCTCCACCAATTCCCGCACGGCCAGGACGATCACCGCGGGCAGCCCCCCGCTCATGCGGTGCAGGCGCTCGGCCAGGCCCGCCGGCGGGGCCTGGGTGCCCAGAATCCCGGACACCACCGCATGGACTTCTTCCGCGTTCAAGGGTCGCAATCGGACGGAATGGCCCTTCATGCCCACCGGGGCCTGCAGCCCCGCACAGACCAGGGCCACCCGGGGCACCGCCGCCAGGATGTGTTGCAGGACCGCCGCCGCTTCGGGGCTGCACTCCTCGCAATCTTCGACCAGCAGCAGCACGCCGCCCTCACCGGCGAGGCCTTCCAGGGCCCTCGACAGGGCCTCGGGGCTGTCTTCGACCGGCCCCTGGATGCCGCGCAGGTCCCGGGCCAGCTGTTCGATGGGCTCCAGGGCCGGCGCGCGGCTGCGACAGCGCAAGGCGATGCTCTCGATGCCGCGCTCCCGGGCCTCGTAGCACATGGGCGCAGATCCGGCTGAGGCCCGAGCCGATCTCGCCCACCAGCACCACCAGGCCGCCGGCATCCAGCGCCGCTTCGACCGCGCCCAGGGCCGCTGCCCGCGCAGCGGCGCGTGGCGCAGCCGCCCCACCCCGGCGGCCTCCCCCGTCAGCGAGGCGCGGGCCACCGGCGCCGAGGTCGGGCGCGCGGGTGGATCCCGGGCCATCAGCCGGGTGATCAGATCCGTCAGGCGCGGGGGGGCCTCGGGGCAGAGCTGGCGAATGGGCGTGTACCGGCCCTCTCGGTGGGCCCGCAAATAGCCCGCCACCCCCTTGGCATAGAAGGGCCGGGTGCCCGACAGGGCCTCATAAAGCGTGATTCCGAGGCTGTAGAGGTCGGCGCGCTGGTCCAGGCCGGCGCCAGAGATCTGTTCGGGCGCCATATAGGCATAGGTGCCCAATACATCGCCCAAGGTGGTGGTGAGGGGATCGTTGGGATCGACCGCCAGGCCCAGGTCCATCAGCAGGGTGCGGCGGTCCTCGCCCAGCCAGATATTGGCGGGCTTCACGTCCCGGTGCACGATGCCGCGCTGGTGCAGGTGGTCGAGCACCTGCAGCAGGCTGGCACCCACCGCCTCCACCTGGACGGGGTCCAGGGGGCCCAGCCGCTGCAGCCGATCGGCCAGGGTCTCGCCTTCCAACAGCTCCAAAGCCAAGAAGGGCACCGGCTGTTCCGACACCGCCATGCAGCGGGGCAGGCCGCCGTGGGGGTAGCGTTGCAACAGTCGCCCTTCGCGCAGAAAGCGGCCGCGGTGGGCCGGCGAGCGGTCGGCATCCAGCAGCACCTTGAGGGCCACACAGCGGCCCTGGGCGTTGGGGCAAGAGCGCCACACCTCGGCCAGGCCGCCCGCGCCGATGCGCACGTCGACCACCCACTCGCCCAAGCGGTCGCCGGACTTCAGCTCGAACATGGTGCACCCGGGTCCATCCTGCAGACGGTAGCCCGTGCGCGCGCCGGGGTGGTCGGGCTCAGTGGCAGGTCTCGCTGAGGATCTCGCCGGCACCCACCACCAGGCAGGCGTGGCTGGTGGTCTCGAAGGGATCGCCGTCGAAGAGCGCGAGGTCCGCGTCCAGGCCCACCTGCAAGGCGCCGGTGCGGCCGTCGATGCCCAGGATGCGCGCCGCGTCCAGGGTGAGGGCCTGCAGCGCGCGTTGAGCGCCCAGACCATTGGCCCCGGCGATGGCGGCCTCCCACAACACCACCCGCACCTTGGGCACATAGCCCTCATAGCCCGACATGAAGCCGACCCTCACGCCGGCATCGGCCAGCAGGGCTGCGTTCTCGAAGCTTGAGTTGCGCTGCTCCCCCGCCCGCCAGGACCGGGCCATCACCGGACCCACCAGCACCGGCACCCCCGCCGCAGCGATGCGGTCGGCCACCAGCCAGCCCTCGGCGGCGCCGGCCAGCACGGCGTCCAGCTTGAATTCCTGGGCGATGCGCAGGGCCGTCAGCAGGTCATCGGAGCGGTGGGCGTGCATCAGGGCCTTGCGGCGGCCTTCCAACAGGTCCACCAGCGCCTCCATGCCCAGGTCCAGCGGCGCCTGGTCAGCCCCCTTGAGCTTGCGACGGGCCTGGTAGTCCTGGGCCGCGCTCAGGGCCTGGCGAATCAGGGCCGCGTTGCCCATGCGCGAGGAGGCACCTTCGGATGCAAAGCGCTCCTTGGCCGCGTCACCCAGGGTGAAGACCACGAAGGCGTCGGCCACCCGGGCCACCTCGTCCACCGGCGCGCTGCGGGTGGAGGTGATGAGCGTGCGGCCGCCCACGGGCTGCCCCGGCGAGGGTCCGGCCTGCACCGTGGTCACCCCGAAGTCGCGAATCCAGCCCACCAGCGCGTCTTGGGGGTGGTAGGCGTCCAGGGCCCGCAGCTCGGGCTGCACGGGGGCCCGGCGCTCGGCGTGGTCCTGGTCGGCGGCCTCGTTGGTGGGGCCGGTCAGCCCCGCGGTGGCCCAGCCGTCAATCAGGCCGGGAATGAGCACAGCGCCTTCATAGACGCGGGCATCAGCCGGGGCCTGGATGCTGGCTGCCGGCCCGATGGCGGCGATGCGCCCATCCACCACCAGCACGGCGCCATCCTGGATGATCGGCCCCGAAACGGGGCGCACCTCGGCCGCCTTGATCAGCAGGCTGTCGGCCCGGGCGGCGGGGGAGCCGAGCGCGAGGCCCAGCGTTGCAAACAGGGCCTTCACTCCATCACCTCCAGGGCGCCTGCGCCCGGCATCTCGTCGCCACCCACCGCGATGCGGTGGTCTGCCGCGTCGTCACGGTCAAAGACCTTGCGGCCCTCCACCCAGGTCTGCTGCACGGTGGTCCAGGTGGACAGGGGCGGGCCCGAGAGCACCACCAGGTCGGCGTCCTTGCCCACTTCCAGGCTGCCGATGCGCCCCTCCAGCTCCATCATCCGGGCCGGGTTGAGGGTGAGGGCCCGCAGAGCCGCGTCGGGGTCCATGCCCGCCCGAACTGCCAGGGCCCCCATGCGCAAGAACAGGCGCGAGTCGGTGATGGGATCGTCGGTGTGAAAGGCCACCAGGGCGCCCGCAGCCTCGGCCAGGGCGCCGTTCTCGTTGCGGATCTCCAGGGCCTCGGGCTTGCCACCCGGGCTGTCCAGCAGGATGAGGCTGAGCATGGCCTGCCGCTCCCCCAGCAGGTCCAGCACCTTCCAGGCCTCCGAGACATGGTGCAGCACCAGCTCGAAGCCGAACTCTTCTTGCAGCCGCAGGGCCGTGACGATGTCGTCGGCCCGGTGGCTGTGGAAGTGCACCCGCCGGTCGCCGGTCAGCACCTGCACCAGGGCGTCGGCCTCCAGGTCGGGGCCGGGCTTCTTGGCCTTGTCTTTGTTCTTCTTGCGACCCTTGGATTTGGCCCCGTCTTCGGGTTGCAAGGCCCGCAGCCGCTCCTGGCCTCTCATCAGGGCCTGCCGCTGCAGCATCGCCGCCCCCATGGCGCTGCGCGGATCGCCGCCTTTGCCCTGGGGGTTCGTGCCATTGGCCATCTTCATGCCGCCGCACACCTGGGCGCGGCGCGGGGGGGGCGGCGGCGTCCCGGCGCCGGCCTTGGGTTGGGGCCCGGTGACCGGATGGCAGAGCAGCAGATCGTCGATGACCGCCCCATCCCGCAGCTTGAGATAGGCCGTCTGGCCGCCCATCAGCTTGCCCGAGCCCGGCATGATGTTGACAGTGGTGATGCCGCCGGCCCGGGCGCGATCCAGGCTGAGGTGGGTGGGGTCGATGGCGTCAATGGCCGAGATGCCCGGCAGCAGCGGCGACAGGCCCTCGTTCATGCGGCCGCCGCCGATGTGGCTGTGGCTGTCCACCAGCCCCGGAACGACGTGCTGGCCGGCCAGCTCGACCAGGAGGGCTCCTTGCGGAATCGGGGTGGAGGACCGCGGGCCCACCGCGAGGATGCGACCCTCGTCCACAATCAGCACCCCATCGGCAATCACGGGGCCCGACACCGGGTGGAGGGTGGCGCCCACAAAGGCGGTGGGCTGGGCCAGGGCCGCCCCCGACAGCAGGCCGGGCAGCAGGCCCGAGAGCAAGGCGGACAGCATCAGGGCACCCCATGCGGCAGCGGCAGGGCGTCCCCGCCGGTGGCCACCCGGTGATCGGCCGGATCGGCCCGGTCAAAGACCCGCTCGCCGCCCACCCAGGTGCCCAACACATGGGTCAGGTGGAGAAAGGCGGCCCGCTCAGCAGCACGAAGTCCGCGTCCAGACCCGGCGCCAGGGCGCCCTTGCGATCCTGCAGGCCCACCAGCGCCGCCGGCGTCGCGGTCAGGGCCTTCAAGGCGACGTCTTCGGGCAGCCCGCCGCGAATGGCCAGGGCACCCGAGCGCAACAGCAGCCGGGAGTCCTGAACGGGATCGTCGGTGATCAGCGCAATCTGGACGCCGGCCCGGTGCAGGATGGCCGGGTTGTCCAGGCGGCGCTCCAGCGTCTCTTCTTTGCCACCGGGGGTGTCCAATACATTGATGGCGACCGGCACCCCGGCCTGGGCCAGCAGATCGGCCACCTTGAAGCCCTCCGAGCCATGGTGCAATACCAGCGAGAAGCCGAATTCCTGCTGCAAGCGAATGGCCGTCACCATGTCGTCGGCGCGGTGGCTGTGAAAGTGCACGACGCGGTCGCCGCGCAGGATCTCGACCAGCCCGTCCAACATGGGGTCGGGCTCGACCCGCTTGCCCCCCTTGGCCATCTTGTCCAGCTCCACCCGGCGCTCGGCCGCCTTCAAGAAGGCCGCCCGCTGCAGATAGGCCGCGCCCATGCGACTGCGGGGATCCTTGCCTTCGCCCTGGGGATTCGTTCCATTGGCCATCTTGACGCCACCGCAGACCTGGGCGCGGCGTCGGGGGCCGTCGCGGGGGCCGGCGCCAAGCTGCTGGCAGATCAGCAGGTCCTCGATGACCGGCCGGTCGCGCAAGGAGATCAGCGCCGTCTGCCCCCCCAACAGCGTGCCGCTGCCGGGCATCACGTGGGCGGTGGTGATGCCCCCGGACTGAGCGCGCTGGATCGAGATGTGGGTTGGATCAATGGCGTCGATGGCCGACAGCCCGCCCTGGATGGGGCCCAGACCCTCGTGCAGCGATCCCCGCCGATGTGGCTGTGCAGGTCGATCAGGCCCGGAATGAGGTGCAGACCCGCCGCGTCCAGCAGGGGTGGCCCCAGCCGGAATGGGGGTGCTGGCCCGCGGTCCCAGGTCGAGGATGCGGCCGTCCTCCACCACCAGCACGCCATCCTCGACCGGGGCCGAGGCCACCGGGTGCAGCGTGGCCCCCACCACCGCCAGGGGGCTGGCCACGGCACGCCCCGGGCCCAACAGGCCACAGAGCAGGGGGAGGAGGAAGGAAGGCAGGGGCACGGGAGACCTCGCCGGGACCCCTACCCCGCAGGCGGGGCCTTGACCCACCTTGCCGGCGACAGGTCGGCGCCCTACCGGTATCCGCGCTGGGGCCCTCGCGGGTGCCCGCCCCACCGGAGCGAATTTGGCCGACCTCCTCCTCGCTCTCGATCCCCACCACCGCGCAGCTTGTCTTGGCTTGATCGCGCTCTCGGCGACCGTCTTTGTGTTGTTGCGATTCGTTTCTGCACCTTATGGCCGCCACGCCCGGGGGGGCTGGGGCCCCATGCTGCCCGCCCGCCTGGGCTGGGTGCTGATGGAGAGCCCGGCGGTGCTGCTCTTTCTGGCGGTCTTCTGCCAAGGGGCCCAGGCGGCATCCCTGGCCCCCCGCCTGATGCTGGGCCTCTGGATGCTGCACTATCTGCACCGCACCCTGGTCTTTCCCTTTCGGCAGCCCCCCGGCGGAGGCCCCATGCCCCTGTCGGTGGTGGCCATGGCCCTGGTCTTCAACGCCGTCAACGCCTGAGTCAACGCCCGCTGGATCAGCCACCTGGGCGGCGACGGCGCGGCCCTGCTGACCGCACCCCTCTTCAATGCAGGCGCCGGGCTCTTTCTCGCCGGATTCGTCGTGAATGTGCACGCAGACTCCATCCTGCTCAAGCTGCGCGCACGCGGGCCCGGCCACTACGCCATCCCCCAAGGCGGCCTCTACCGTTGGGTGAGCTGCCCCAACTACCTGGGCGAGCTGGTGGAGTGGGCAGCCTGGGCCCTGCTGACCGGGTCGCTGGCCGGCCTGTCCTTCTTCTGCTTCAGCGCGGCCAACCTGGTGCCCCGGGCGCGCAGCCACCACCGCTGGTACCAGGCGCGTTTTCCCGACTATCCGGCGCAACGCAAGGCGCTGTTGCCTGGGCTGTGGTGATGGAGCACAGCGGCCCAGCCCTCGCGCGGCGCCCGCCCGGCCGATAGAGGGAGCGCCCTCGCTCGTCGCTGCCCCCAGGGGAGCCCGTGAAGCTGCTTCGCATCTCGGATCGACCCGCCGTCCTGCTGGGCCCGGACTTCGCCACCCCCGCGGCCTGCGCAGCGCTGGCCGCCCTCGGCGGGGACTGGCCGCTCATCCACGCGCTGAAGGCCGAACCCAAGCACGATGAGACGGGCTTCTCCTGGGAGCTGCCCCGGCGGGCGGATCCGGCGGTAGAGGCCATCGCCCGGCGCATGGAGGCTGCCCTCGGGGTGGCCGACGCCATCGGCCATACCCTGCGCTTCCGCCGCTATTCGCCCGGCGAGAGCCACCCTCCGCACCTCGACAGCTACCGCTTTGACGGGCTGACCTTGGTGGCGACGGCCATGTTGGTCTTGCAGGGGCCCGAGGTGGGCGGCGAGACGCGCTTTGAATGTGCAGAGTCGGGCCCCTTGGACGTCCGCGCGGTGACCGGGCGCCTGATCGCCTGGGCCAACCACCTGCCCGACGGCCAGCCCGACGAGGAGAGCGTGCACGCCGGCCTGCCCGTGCTGGCGGGCCAGAAGGTCACCCTCACCCTCTTTGCCTATGCCGCGGACGCCCGCTTCAGTTTCCTGAGTCGCTGAGGCAGACGCAGCGGCAGACGCTGTCGCGGGTTCGGAGCGCAGAGGCAGCAAGGGCGAGGCCGGTGAAGCACCGAGCCCAACCCACGCAGGCAACTCCACGCCCGCTTGGGCTCCCTGGGCTCACCCAGGAACGCGGACAGCCAGACTGCGGTCTTGGGACCCTGCCGGAGACCCGCTAGAGACAAGCCGCCTTTCATCGGTTCGCTGACGGATAAGCGACCGTTTCTCAAGCGGGTGGGGCGTGAGCTGGTGATCCCCTCGATCTCGGTCGCCGAAGGGTGGCGTGGTTGGGGTGCGGTGGGTGTCGGTTCGGCGATTCGCAGCGCCGCGTCCACGCCTTGTGGACGGGCTGTTCGGGAGGACATGCACGCTGGCCGGGTGGGCGCGTGGCGAACGGGGTGAGCGGCGTGCTGGAGGCAGGTCAGTTGGGCATCCACGCCATCGGGCGCGGCCTGGCCGCCGTCCAGGGGCTCGTGGACAAGCACGCGACCCAGCAGGTGGACCGCCTCATCGGCAACGAGAAGCTCAACCCGGTGGTGTTGAGCGAGGCCTGGACGCGCACGGTGCTGTCGAGCCAGGAGGGCTTCGTCTTCGTGAACCTCGACTGGACCGAGTTCGACGCCGACGACCACAGCATGCTCGTGCTGAGCCTGCAGGGCTCCGGGCGTGGCGTGCCGCTGCTCTGGACGACCGCGCGGAAGTCGCGGTTGAAGGGCCGCCGCAACGACATCGAGGACGAGCTGGTGACGCGGCTCGCTGCGTGGCGACCGGCAGGGCTCCGGCTGGTCATCGTCGCAGACCGTGGCTTCTGCGACCAGGCGCTCTTCACGACCCTCGCCGAAGAGCACGACCTGGACTTCATCATCCGGCTCCGCAAGGACATCCACGTCACCGATGCAACGGGGGAGACTCGGTCCGCCGGCGAGTGGCTGAACCCTTCGGGCAGGCTGCGCACGCTCAAGGGAGCGCGGGTCACCGCCGACCAGACGCGGGTGGGCTCGGTGGTCACCGTGAAGGACAAGGGCATGAAGGAGCCCTGGCTGCTCGCGGTGGACGCGGGTGACCCAGCCCCTCCGCCGAGACCGCATGATGCTGCTGGCCACCCTCGCCCACGCGCTTCTCATGGAGTTGGGCGCGGCCGGTGAAGATTTCGGGCTCGACCGGCTCCTCAAGACCAACACATCCACCAAGAGGACGCTGTCTTTGTTCCGCCAGGGGCTGCGGTGGTACGAGCTCATCCCGAATATGCCGACTCAGCGACTCCGCACGCTCATGAAGGCCATCGACGAGAGGGCGCGACGTCATCCCGTCTTCAGCCTGCTCGTCGGTGTCGTGGAGGAATCAGGGGATGACTCAGCGACCATCCCCCTGGAGGCATCGCGGCGGTAGAGTCGACGCGGAAGGCCGCTACAGAGTGCCAGCGTCCTCGCGGCGGATGGCGTAGCGGAGTGCCACGGGGTCGGCGCTGCCCTCCTGCGCGATCCAGCAGGTGCCGGTGAGGGCGCCGCCCCGGCGCCAGTCGGAGCGTGCCCGGTCGAACATGAGCATGCCCAGTCTCAACAGGTCGGCCCCCACTGCGTCCTTCGTCACCCAGACGGTGGATTCGATGTCGTGGACCACCATCAGGGAGGCAGCGTGGTTGCCGCTCGTCTCGCAGGTCAGGATGGAGATGCTGCTGACAGCTGCGTCCTCGGGCATCCCTTTCAGCTGAACGGGCTTCGGCGCATAGTCTTCGGGAAACGCGTCAAGCCGAAGCAGGACATCCAGCGATTCGGGGGTGCTGGTGTCTGCCGGAACTGACAGCTCGATCGGAAGAACAAAGGCGTTCCCTCGCCCCTCGTTGACGATGAGGCCAGAAGGCGTATTGAGGGTTGCTACAAGAGAGACGACGTTGAAGTTCATCCGACCTCCTCGTTCTGGATAGTATAGCGTGCCTCCCGCCGCCGGGTCAGACCTTGTAGGCGGGAGGCGCGCGGTCATCTTGCCGGAGTTGGCTTCAACAACCGCAGTCACTGATGCGCTTGGTGAGTTTCATGACCCGGGTAAGGAGGTCCGTGACGCGGTCCCGCCACTCGTTGAACCTTTCCAGACTATCACGATCACCGACCCTTACTGCTGGTGCTCGGCCCAATTCGCTCACCAGCTCTTCGTTTGCGTCATCCAGTTGCTCACGCAGCCTGTGACAGGGGGTCAGGAAGCAAAAGGCCTTGGAGGCATGGATCTCGCCCTCTTGAAGGCCACTCGGCCCGCTTTCGAAGTTGAGTTGTTGGAGTGCACTCCCGGGGTTGTTCAGGATCGCCATGTCGCCCTCCTATGCGTACATCATGAGGTCGAGGATCACGCTCACCCGCGCGAACTCGGGGTTCGAAGACGCGTTGATGCCCGCGGCCGTGACGCCGAAGCGGATGCCCCGCTTGGTGTTGGCGATGCTGGTCCAGTCCGATGTGTAGTACAGCTCCTTCTCGCTCCCGCCCACCGATTGTGCGCTGCCAATGTTCTGGGGGCTGTCCCAGCTCTCTCCGTCGCTGGTGGTCTGGAAGACCATCTGGCCCTGGAAGTTCGCGGTGGCGTTCTCGACGCGCAGCGTGCCGCGGACCTTCTCGAGCATGGGTGCGATCTGCATAAGGCTGTCCGGGGACAGCACGAAGACCTCGCTGTCGTTGGGCGATCCGCCCTTCGAATATACGACGGTCCGGATGGCGAGGGTGACGGTCTTGACGGGGGGTGTGCAGCCCATGGGGGCTCCTCTGGTTGGGATCAGGGCCGATCCAGGGGCGCGACTGTCGCGGCCGGAGTCGGCGGAAACGTGCCTGCTTTGCAGCTTCTGGGCGAGAAGCTACCCCCCCCCCATCGGAGCCGTCAACGCCGATGATCACGCGGCTCCCTTTCTTGACGATCTACTGACATTCAATCGGCATCGCCGGGGGCGCGTGCGCCCTTCCCTGTCACCGCCCGCCCCGGCCTGCACCGTGGAGCGTCGGGGCCCCCGCTCCGAGCCAGCCGGCGTCCTGCTGCGGCGCCTCGTTTCGGACAACCTGCCGAAGCTCGTGGAGGCCGCCGAGGCCCAGGGGCGCAGCGTCCCCGGCTTCGTGCGAGGAGAGCTGGTGGCCTTCGTCCGCTGTGGAGACTGCGCAGAGAGCTTCGCCGAGCTGCGCTGCAAGGCCTGTGACCACCACCGCCTCGTCCCCTTCGCGTGCCAGGGGCGCGGCTTCTGTCCATCCTGCGGCGGCCGGCGGATGGCGACGCGGGCCCGGCACCTGGCCGAGCGGGTGCCGCCCGAGGGGGTGCCTGTCCGCCAGGTCGTGCTGACCCTGCCCTGGAGGCTGCGGCTGCTGCTGGGTCCTCCTGACCGGCCCGCGCCACGACCTGTGCCGAGGGGTGCTCCAGGTGTTCCTCCGGACTGTCTTCGGATGGTACCGGCGCCGGGCGAGGGACGCGCTGGGGGTCCAGGGCGGGCGTTGCGGCGCAGTGACGGTGATCCAACGCTTCGGCGGGGCGCTCAACCTGAACATCCACTTCCATTCGCTGCTCCCCGACGGCGTCTTCGTCCGCGACGAGGTTCTCGGCAGGGTGGTCTTCGTCCGGGTGCCTGCACCGACCAACGAGGACGTCGAGACGCTGGTCGAGACGGTAGCGTTCCGGGTGCAGCGCTGGTTGGCGAGGCGGGGCCACGGCGACGAGCCAGACGCCGAGCCAGAGCCCGACCTTGATGACGCCGGGCTGGCGATGCAGGCCGCCAGCGTGGCCGGTCGGGCGGCCTTCGGGTTGCGCGCCGGCCGACGGGCACAGCGGATCCGGACGGTGCGAGGGCGGACCTTCGAGCTGCCGCCGCGGTGCGCGGCCATCGATGGCTTCACCGTGCATGCCGGCGTGGTGGTGGGTGGCCACGACCCCGAGGCCATCGAGCGGCTGTGCCGCTATGTCTGCCGCCCGGCCCTGGCGAAGGGCCGCATCGAGGAGGCCCCCGGTGGCGGGGTGGTGCTGCGCTTTAAGCGGGCCTGGAGCGCTGGGACAACCGCCCTGCGGATGACGGAGCTGGAGTTCGTGGAGAAGCTGGCGGCGCTTGTGCCCCCTCCCCACGCCAACCAGGTGCTCTACCACGGCGTCTTCGGGCCGAGCGCAGCCTGGCGGGACCAGGTGGTGCCGGCGCCCACCCGAGCCCGAGCCGAGCCGAGGCTGCCTGAGCAAGGGCAAGGCCGGCCCAACGGCCAGCCCGACGAGGAGAGCCTGCACGCCGGCCTGCCCGTGCTGGCCGGCCAGAAGGTCACCCTCACCCTCTTTGCCTATGCCGCGGACGCCCGCTTCAGTTTCCTGAGTCGCTGAGGCAGACGCAGCGGCAGACGCTGTCGCGGGTTCGGAGCGCAGAGGCAGCAAGGGCGAGGCCGGTGAAGCACCGAGCCCAACCCACGCAGGCAACTCCACGCCCGCTTGGGCTCCCTGGGCTCACCCAGGAACGCGGACAGCCAGACTGCGGTCTTGGGACCCTGCCGGAGACCCGCTAGAGACAAGCCGCCTTTCATCGGTTCGCTGACGGATAAGCGACCGTTTCTCAAGCGGGTGGGGCGTGAGCTGAGTGATCCCCTCGATCTCGGTCGCCGAAGGGTGGCGTGGTTGGGGTGCGGTGGGTGTCGGTTCGGCGATTCGCAGCGCCGCGTCCACGCCTTTGTGGACGGGCTGTTCGGGGAGGACATGCACGCTGGCCGGGTGGGCGCGCTGGCGAACGGGGTGAGCGGCGTGCTGGAGGCAGGTCAGTTGGGCATCCACGCCATCGGGCGCGGCCTGGCCGCCGTCCAGGGGCTCGTGGACAAGCACGCGACCCAGCAGGTGGACCGCCTCATCGGCAACGAGAAGCTCAACCCGGTGGTGTTGAGCGAGGCCTGGACTTCATCATCCGGCTCCGCAAGGACATCCACGTCACCGATGCAACGGGGGAGACTCGGTCCGCCGGCGAGTGGCTGAACCCTTCGGGCAGGCTGCGCACGCTCAAGGGAGCGCGGGTCACCGCCGACCAGACGCGGGTGGGCTCGGTGGTCACCGTGAAGGACAAGGGCATGAAGGAGCCCTGGCTGCTCGCGGTGGACGCGGGTGACCCAGCCCCTCCGCCGAGACCGCATGATGCTGCTGGCCACCCTCGCCCACGCGCTCCTCATGGAGCTGGGCGCGGCCGGTGAAGATGTCGGGCTCGACCGGCTCCTCAAGACCAACACATCCACCAAGAGGACGCTGTCTTTGTTCCGGCAGGGGCTGCGGTGCTACGAGCTCATCCCGAATATGCCGACTCAGCGACTCTGCACGCTCATGAAGGCCATCGACGAGAGGGCGCGACGTCATCCCGTCTTCAGCCTGCTCGTCGGCGTCGTGGAGGATTGAGGGGATGGCTCAGGCGCGGGGCCTGCTCGAGGGCGACGCGGCCCTCTCGGCTCGCGATGCGCTGCACGTCGCGGTCTGTCTGGAGGTGAGGGCAGAGGCGCTGTGCAGCTTCGACCGTGACTTCGATGGTGTCGCTGGGATCCGGCGGGTGGAGCCGGGGGACCTGCATTGACGGTGTCGAGCGGGCGTGGAAGATGAACAACGTGGCCGCAAAGAACCAAGGTCAAAGGCGGACATTCGATAGATGGCAGACCCTGCTGGACGAAGTTCGAAGAGATCCAGGTGCTCGAAGTGGCGGCGAAAGGCCTCGGCCTGCTTGTTCGAGTCGAGCTTGCGGACGGCGATCAGCCCGTCTGGATCGCGACTCCCGCCGCCGCCCGGTCAGCCATACCGCCCGCGAGAGGTGGAAGAGCCAGGGTCGCAGCCGACGGGGGGCTCAGTCGCCGGTGTAGCCGCAGACCCCCATCCGAGGGGAATTGACCACCGGGAGGCCCATCTCTTCGATGCTCTCGCCGCAATAGCCACAGATGGCGTCGCAACCGCAGGACAGCTGCGTGCGGCAGCCGCACACCGTGACCGCGGGCTCTCCGCAGGCGTCGCACGGCCAGTCGATGGGCTCGTTCTTGGCGAGAATGGACACCTTGGCCTTGCCGCCGTCCACCAGGCCGACGACCTTGCCGGTGAGGCGCGTGGTGCTGCCAAAGTCGTAGTCGTGGGTGAAGGTGGTCCCGACCGGGAGCACTTTGCCAACCTTCGCGCTCGTCGAGCGCGCCGGCGGTCCCCAGCCGTGGGACTCCGGGGAGTCTTCGTAGCTCGTCCCGGCGATCGAGAAGGCGCTGAGGTGCCCACAGCACTCCAGCCAGGTGTTCCGAAGCAGCCGATCAATCTCGCCGAGGCTGCTCTTGGGCGAGGCCGCGATGGTCAGCCACCAGGGCCCCCCCTTGGCCTCGAAGCGGATGACCCGGTGCTCACCCGCTCCGAGGCAGGTCGCCAGGTGCCTGGTCATGCTGCCCTTCGACAGGACCCGCTTGCACTTCATGCACTGCCCGCTCGTCGCCTTCGCCATATGTGCCTCCAGGTGAGAGAAGCGAGGGGTCTAACTGTTGCGCGAGTCGAGGGGGATCGCTGGCTCCGCGCCGAGCCGTTCAAAGCCGGCCTCACGCGCGCCCTTGAGGACGTGGCGGCTGCACTTGGACCTGGAAGACGACTGGCTGAGTCCCGGGCCGGCTGGCCTCGAGGATCTGGGGCTCCCCGACGGCTTCGAGGAGCGCGCCATCCTTCGCACCTTCGGGGCGCTCACCATCCGCCGCGCCGACGTCGAAGACCGGGTCGCGTTCAAGCTCCATGCCGCCGCAGACCACTGGCCGGATTGGAGCAGACACCTCGCTGATCTGCGGCGGCGCCGGCCGACGATGTTGCGGCTCGTCGCAGCGGCGAGGCGGTGCCGGACGCACGACCCGTCCGAGGGCTTCCGCGACATGCTCCTGCTGCCCGTGCTCGCGGAGCTGGGTGTCGAGGATCCCGAGATATGGCGAGGCGCTGCGCGACGCCCTCGGGGAGTTCGGCTGGAGCTTGTTCACGGAGCTCGGCGTGCCGGGTGGGGTCCGTCACCCCCAGGGGATGGCCCTCGATCCCGAGCCGATCGGGGTGGCCGCGCCAATATTGTTCGAGTGGGACCCGCGCCTGCGCGACCAGGTGTGCGGCTGGTGCGCATTCTGCTTCGTTGGAGAGGGCTATAGAGAGGCTCGCATTCTGCAGAATGGGGGGCTGCTGGCCCGGGGGGCAGCGACGCTTTGGCGGCCCTGCGCCGGTCTTCGGGGGCGCGGGCAGGAGGCCGATCTTGCTGGGTCGTTGCGCCTGCGGCGCGAGCCGGAGAGCCGCGCGCGTCGGGCCGCCCCCGCCCGTGGTGGGACTCCGGCTGGCGGATGGGGATGCCACAGGCTCGATTCTCTGGCTGGTTCTTGGATGGCTGCCACGAAGTCCTACTTGTGGTAGACCTCGAAGAGGAGGTGTCAAGTGTCCGAGGTGGCCGTCAAGCTGGGAACCGGCGGGCGCCTGGTCATCCCAGGCGAGTTTCGCGCGGCGATGGGTGTCGCTCCGGGGGACGTGGTCATCCTGGTCCTCGAGCCCGATGGGCTCCGCCTGCTGACTCCGCAGCAGGCCGTGGCCCGGGCGCAGGCGCTGGTTCGTCGGCACGTGTCTGGGGACCGCCACCTCGCGGACGAGCTGGTCGCCGAGCGACGCGAGGAAGTCGATGCCGCGTGACGCGGTCCTGGATGCCTCTGCGGTACTTGTCCTGGTCCAAGGCGAAGCGGGTTCCGAGCTGGTGGCACGCTGCATCCCGGGGGCATCGATCAGCGCCGTCAACTTCGCAGAGGTTGTCGGCAAGCTCGCCGACGCCGGGATGCCTGGAGACCAGATCGCGCTTGCGCTCTCCTCGCTCGGGTTGCGTGTCGTGCCCCTCGACGAGCGGGCCGCAACCGACGTGGGCTTGCTTCGCCCGGCCACCCGGAGCCGTGGCCTGTCCCTCGGTGACCGCGCATGCCTCGCGCTCGGGGTGACCAGCGGGTTGCCCGTGCTGACCTCCGACCGAGCCTGGAGCGAGGTCGACGTGGGCGCGGTGGTCGAGGTCATTCGGTAGCGCCCATCGCGCCGCTGGCCCCGGTCCTCGCAGGCCGGGGCGCTTCGTTTGGGTCCGACCCCGAGAGCGGACCCGGTGAAGACGAGGATGGCCGCCAAGAACAGAGGTTAAAGGCGGCTATTCGAGAGATGGTGGGCGATACTGGACGACGTTCGAACTGCCTTGGCTCGCTCGGAGCGATGGAACTAGGCTGTTTTTGATGCGATCGTCGCACGGCGGGCGGAGGGCATGGGACCGGCAGGCCGCGGGCTCGCGAGGGACCTGTCGCCTGCAGGTGAACCTTGACCTGCCGACGGGGTGAGCGTATCCTCCATATATGGAGGTGCATGTGGAGCCCGCCAGCCACAAGACCACGATCCTGCTCACACCTTCGCTCCACGAGCGGCTGCGCCGGCTTGCCCGCGTGCGCGGCGTCAGCATGGGTCAGCTCATCCGCACTGCGGTCGAGGCGCAGTACGGTCGGGTCGATCCAGAGGAGCGAGTCGCGGCCGTGGCCGCGCTCGGCGCGCTGTCTCTGCCGGTCGACACCCCCCAGGCGATGAAGGCCGAGTCGGCTCCCGCCGACGAGGAGCCGGTTCCGTGATCCTCCTCGACGCCAACATCTTGATGTACGCCGCAGGCATGGACCATCCCCACAAGGCGCAGAGCCTGGCCCTGCTGCATGGCGTCGCCACCGGCTCCATCGAGGCGGGTGCCGATGTCGAGGTGCTGCAGGAGATCCTGCACCGCTACCGCGCCATCGGCCGCTGGCAGGATGGCAAGCGCGTCTACGACCTCGCGCGGACCATCGTCCCAACCTGGATCCCGATCGACGTCGACATCCTCGATCGCGCGCGGGGCCTGCTTGAAGACGACGCTGCCCTCTCCGCTCGCGATGCCCTGCACGTCGCGGTTTGTTTGGAGGTTGGGGCAAAGGCGCTGTGCAGCTTCGACCGTGACTTCGATCGGGTCGCCGGGCTTCGGCGAGTGGAGCCGAGCGACCTGCTTTGACCCGCTCACGCAGGCGGTGGCTGAAATGGAGACGGCCGCCAGGGACCAGGCTCCGTGGCGGCCGTCGTGTGAGATGGTGGGCGAACCTGGACGAAGTCCGAACTTTCTGGATCGATGGAAAAGGCTGTGGAAAGGCGGAGTATACCCGCATTCCGGCGTTCCTTGGGGCCAGGTCAGGCCATGCGCTCTCCAGCAGGGCGCCCCAAAGTGAGTGAGCCGCCGCCGCGTTCGGCGGTTGCGGTCACCCCTCGGCGTCGCGGGCCTGCCAGGTCCATCTCTTCGGCTCCCACGTGCCCGTGTCGCCGCGAAGAACTGGATCGATGAAGCCGCGGACAGCGACGTTCACACTGTCGAGGTCCGGCCAGCGGAGCCGGTCGCTGCTCGCGATCCGGTGGTAGGGGGTCCTCCAGGTCTCGGAGGGCTGCGGAAGCGCCCGGGGCACCGGGTGGACCGCTCGGTGAGCGAAGGTCTGATCGATGGCCCTGCGCAAAATGAAGGCATCGACCGGGCGCACACTCCCGAGCAGCGCCATGTCGGGCAGGTCCTTCACTCGCGAGTTGGGACGGGGGCGCGGCATCGTGTAGGCGTGGAGCTTCTCTGCGATGTGGGTCTCCAGCGGGTAGGCACGGAACATGGGCGCGGGGATGTCGGCGAAGGCGAGAAAGGTCGACCCCCGCAGGCGCTCGGGCTCGCCCACCATGGGCTCGGCAAAGGCGACGTCGACCCCGAAGGGGCCGCCGTAGGGCTTGCCGGCCAGCCGGGCCTGCACGACATAGCGCTGCCCTTCGTACCGCATGCCCTCTGCATCGATGGTGGGATGCCGAGCGTCCACCTGGATCTCGAAGGCGAGGTGATCCGCGAGCTGGCTCCTTCCGGCGCGCCGAAGGCGGTCGAGGGTCAGCGCCGGGTCGCCGATGAGGTGGAGGTCCAGGTCCTTGGTGGCGCGAGCCTCGGCCAGGCGTAGCTCGAGCACCACGCCGCCTTTGAGCACCACCGCCTCGCCGAACTCTTCCGTGACCCTCGTGGCGAGTCGGTCCATGACGAGCCGCATCCGGAGTCGGTTCTGGTCGCGCCCGGTGTCACGCGAGGCCGTCCGGAGCCTCGCCTCAAGCGCCTCCTTGAACGCCGCCGGCGTGGCGTAGCGCGTCATGGCGGCGCCGGGGGCGTGATGATTGCGGCAGCGGCGGTCACCTCGTCGGCGTAGAACAGGCCACGGTCGAGGCCTTGGCGAATGGCCTGCTCGATGAACTCAGGGGAGACACCCGCGGCGGCGCAGTCGTTCACCGTGCGGGCCGAGGTCGTGATCGGCACGGGCCCGTGCCAGGTGCGCTCGTCCTCGGGTAGATCAGCAAAGTGCAGCCGGAGCCCTTGCGGCACCTTGAGGCGGCGGCTCCGCCAGGTCGCCGGCACCGTCATCTCGACCTCGCTGGGGAGGACGTCCGACAGCTCATGCCGGGCGAGTGCGGTGGCGTGGCTGAATACGCCGAGCCTCTCGCTCCATAGCCAGAAGACGACCAGCCCCTCCTCTTCACTCGCCGGGAATTGCACCAGCCGGTACACACCGCGGCGGACTCTATGGACTCGTCCGTTGTTCAGGTACTTGTGCAGCAGCGGCGGGGAGAATCCCGACTCTGCGGCCTGGACGGTGGTGAAGTGCCCCGCTTGGGCCGCCGCGACTTCGTAGAGGTCCTGCCAGGAAGGTCCGGTGGTCGTCATGCACGAAACTTAACCCTGAGTGAAGTTTCGTGCACGCTGTCACGATGCCAGGCCCGGGCACCCATGTTGGACTCGAACCTGGAAGAAGGCCACTGAGGCGGACCATCGAAGGCGATCCCTGCAGACGAAACGACAACGGCCGCCAGGGACCAGGGTCCGTGGCGGCCATCATTGTGAGATGGTGGGCGATATTGGACGAAGTTCGAACTCTCGTGTCCAGCGAGGATGCCTGGGGAGAGGGGCTCTTTGACCTGATGGACAGGCGCTCGGGCAGGCAGGCGCGCCGCCCGGTTGACGGAGCCTTACCATGATGTAAGGATTGTGACTGGAGGTAAGGATGTCGACATCGAAGGTGACCGCCAAGGGCCAGATCACCATCCCCAAGGCCATCCGCGACGCCCTCGGGGTGGACACTGGAGACCGCGTCGGTTTGTCGTCCGGGCGGATGGCATCATCGAGATGATCGCCCGAACCCGCCCGCTGCTGTCCCTCTCGCCGGCATTCTGGGGAGCGGCGCCTGGGGATCACCGTCGAGGACATGGATGCGGCCATCGCCGAGCAGGTGCTCACGAAGACCGACGGAGCGCAGCCGTGATCAGGCGCTGGACACCAACACCTGATCCCGCTTCCTGGTGCGAGACGACGAGGCGCAGCATGCAGCGTCGTCGCTGCGCTGCGGCGGGGAACCGGGCGGGCGAGACCTTCTTCGTCGGCGACGTGGTCTGGCGGAGGTCGCCTGGGTCTTGACCAGCCGCTACCGCTGCAGCCGTGGCAGCTGGCCGCTGTCGTCCGGCAGCTCACCGAGGCCGAAGAGCTGGTCTTCGAGTCCACCGAGCGGGTGGTTCGAGCACTGCGCGCATACCAGCACGGTAGAGCTGGCTTTGCCGACTACCTCATCGGGTCCCGCGCCCGGGATGCCGGATGCTCGGTGGTGCTCACCTTCGACCGGGCGCTCCTGGCCGAGCCGGGCTTCGACAGCCCGTAGCGGTGTCGGGGGGACGATGATCTGGCTCCTGGTGGCGCTCGCCTGGGCCTCCGTTTCCCCGAGTCACGGGGAGGGGGCGTCGTGATCGTACGCTACCCTTTCGACCTGCGTCCCGTGTGGCGAGGAGGGGGTGCCGGTCCGGCCGAGGGGCTGCCAAACGAGAAGGGCCGCCAAGAACAATGGTTCAAGGCGGCCGTTCGGGATGTGGTGGGCCTTGTTGGACGATTGTAGAGCTTGGCTGGCCGTGCCGGAGGCGTGTTTTGAGGCGATGGTAGGGCAGCTTCGGGCGCTGGTGGCGGCGTAGCTGCCCACGTCGTCGACAGTCAGAGCGTCTCGAGGAACGCTCGCACGGCCTCGAAGCGCTGGGGGGTGAGCGCGAGGACGCCGTGCAGGCTCTCGACGGTCCAGCCCTCGGCGGGGCCGCGCCCACGAGCGGCGAAAGGGAGGTCGGGCTCGAACGGATGCCAGAGCAGGGCGGCGACCGAGTCTCGCGCGGGGCTGCCCTCGTCGCCGACTCCGCCCTGGGGCGGTGGCGGCGCTGCTGGAGGAGAGACCCGCTCGGTCACCGCACCCCGAGGTGCTCCCACGCGTGGTCCATGAATGCGCGCACGCGGGAGTTGCTCTTGAGCTCGTCGAGGGTCAGTACCCACAGGCTCGGTCGCGGGGGCGGCGCGGGCGTGGGCAGGGCGAGCAGGCTCGGGTCACGCTCCAGCTCACCCTCCCAGAGCATGTGGGCCCCGATCCCGGCGCGGACGGCCGCGCGGATGGTGAAGTAGTGGTCGAAGCGCATCACAACGCGGGCCTCGGGTACGAGTGCGTCGAGCCAGTGGTCCGACGAGGCGTACGTGTTCCGGGGGTCGTCACTGAGCCACGGGTAGGCCGAAAGGGGTGCGTCGAGGCCGACCCGCTCGACGAGGGCGCGGCTGGCGCACGGGACGAACTGCAGGTGTCGCAGACGGCGCCCGACGAGGTGGGGGTCTGGCGCATCGGACATGCGGAGCACCACGTCGGCCTCACGGCGTCGCAGTGACGCCAGGCCGACGCCGGCGCAGACGGTGAGCTCGATCCCGGGGTACCGCTCGGCGAAGCTGGAGAACATGTCCAAGTGAGCCTCGACGAGGAAGTCGAGGGTGGAGACCCGCAGCGCCCCGATCAGCGCCGCGTCCCTGCCGAGGACCCGGGCCTCGCTGGCGAGCATCTCCGCCTCGACCGCTTCGGCGGTGGAGACGAGGTCGGCGCCGGCAGGGGTCGGCACGTAGCCGTCCGGTGTGCGCTCGAACAGGAGCACGCCCAGGGCAGCCTCGGCGGCGGCGAGGCGGCGGCCCACGGTGGTGCGGACCACGCCGAGCCTGTCCGCCGCGGCGGTCAGGTTCCCCGTTCGCGCCAGGGCCAGCAGGTGGCGGTAGTCGTCCCAGTCCATGGGTCGGCGTAACGGGCCCGGCAGTGCCCAGGCGTGCATTTTTGCACGGTTGAGTCCAGGACGCGGACGGCGACGCGGTCGGAACCGGGCCGTAGGTTGCGACCATGCTCCGGGAGAGATCATGTCGTATGTGCGTCTTTCAGTCCTCTCGCTCGTTCTCCTCACTGCCTGTGGGCCTGGCTTCGGAAAGGCGAGGTGTGCCTCTGCGCCAGTGGGTGAGCTGCTCGTGATGGGGGACTCGATCCTCTTCTACAACGCGCCTGGGTGCGCTTCGGTCGGGGACGCCGTCGGTCGGGAGCTCGGGCTCACCGTGCACGTCGCCGCGAAGACGGGCGCCAAGGTCAACCCGGCCGGAGCCTACGTCTTCGGCGACATCCGTGAGCAGTACGTCCCGCACGACTGGAAGTGGGTCGTGCTCAACGGCGGCCTCAACGACATGAACCAGGACTGCGACTGCGAGGCGGCTTGCGGCGCGGTCCTCGACAGCATCGTCACGCAGGACGGGCAGCGGGGAGACATCCCGGCCCTCGTCGACCGCGCCCGGGCGGACGGCGCCGGGGTCGTGCTGGTCGGCTATGCCGACGTCGACCCCGACGCGAAGTGGGGATTTGGCGCCTGTAACGAAGCCATCCTCACGCTCGAGTCCCGGTATCGCACCCTCGCCGACCGACACGACGACGTCGTCTTCGTCGACCCATCGGACGCGGTCTCGTTCCGCGGGACCCCTGGCGCCTACGCAAAGGACGGGGTGCACCCGAGCGAGGACGGCAGCGCCGTGATGGGCCGGCTCATCGCAGACGCCATCGCGGCGAGCGGCCGGTGAGCGCGACGAGGTTCAACGCCGCCGCGATCAGCTGAAACGGGGCGAACACCATGCCCACGTGTCTGCAGCTTGCCCCCACCACGAGGTCGGGCCGAGGCCTGGGACGCAGTCACCGCGACTCCTGAACGCCGAGGGGACGGAGCAGCGTCCGCCTCCGGCGCTCCACTCGAAGCTCGATCCCCGCGCGCGCGCCTCTTGGTTGACTGCCCCTTACCGTGATGTAAGGATTAATAGCGGAGGTAAGGATGTCGACATCGAAGGTGACCGCCAAGGGCCAGATCACCATCCCCAAGGCCATCCGCGACGCCCTCGGGGTGGACACTGGAGACCGCGTCGAGTTTGTCGTCCGGGCGGATGGCATCGTCGAGATGATCGCCCGAACCCGCCCGCTGCTGTCCCTCGCCGGCATTCTGGGGGAGCGGCGCCTGGGGATCACCGTCGAGGACATGGATGCGGCCATCGCCGAGCAGGTGCTCACCGAGGCCGACGGAGCGCGGCAGTGATCGGGCTGGACACCAACACCCTGATCCGCTTCCTGGTGCGAGACGACGAGGCGCAGCATGCCAGCGTCGTCGCTGCGCTGCGGCGGGGAACCGAGGCGGGCGAGACCTTCTTCGTCGGCGACGTGGTCCTGGCGGAGGTCGCTTGGGTCCTGACCAGCCGCTACCGCTGCGGACGCGACGAGCTGGCCGCTGTGGTCCGCCAGCTCACCGAGGCTGAAGAGCTGGTCTTCGAGTCCACCGAGCGGGTGGTTCGAGCACTGCGCGCATACCAGCACGGCAAAGCTGGTTTTGCCGACTACCTCATCGCGTCCCGCGCTCAGGACGCGGGATGCTCGACGGTCCTCACCTTCGATCGCGCCCTGCTCGGCGAAGCAGGATTCGAGAGCCCGTAGCAAGCTGGCCTTCTGTTCGAACCTCCAGCCTGGTGTCGCCGCGAGGAAATCGAAAAAGCCCGTCAAAGCATCGCTTTGACGGGCTCAATCGATGGTGGGCCATGTTGGACGGCTATAGAACCTGGATGGCCGTGCCGGAGGGGTGGGACGAGGCGAATGTGGGGCAGCTTCGGGCGCTGGTGGGGGCGGTGTAGCACTGCCACCCGGCTGCGAATCCGCGGAACTCCCCGAGCCTGATGTCGCTCGACAGTCTGCCTGGCGCCCGACGGCCTCGCCAGCCGACGCAGCAGTCAATGCCTTCGGGGCCGGGTCGGGTGGCGGGCTGGGGAGCGGCAAGGTCGGGCCAGGGGGCACCCGCCCGGGGCTATGCTCCTTCACCCAGGCCGAGCCGGAGCACCTCATCCAGAGCGGGGATTGAGCTGGATCTGGTGGGCGCGGACGTGGCACAGCCGCGTTGCGTAGGCCGATCGCAGGAGGACTCCTTGCGCCGCTGACGCCCCGGTGGCGCCCATGATCTCCCGCTCACCTTCTTCCTCGGCTTGTGGCACCACCGATGAGCCCGTCGCCATCGCCATCACCGACGAGGGAACCGTGTGTGTGGACGATGAGGGCATGATGGAGGTTGCCTTTCCCGGCTGCTTGTCTTCGAGCTGCGACACCTTGCTGAGTGCTACTTGTGCAGCCGAGTTCGTCGGAGACCATGTGCGGAATGTGTCAACAGCATTGAGACAGATCGGCTGAGAAAACTAGGGAAGTAGCTGCGGAGGCTGTACCAGGTCGTCCGGCTTGCGAGCGTGGTCGAGGCTCCGTGCGGCCTGGTCGTCTGTGAGTCCCGAATGTTGTTCCCGCACGGTACTTGCACAGAATTCCGTTTTTTCAGGCTCTTGGGAGGTTGGCCTGGGCGTGTCGGGTGGGCCCTTGGGCGGGTTGATCCAGACCTCCGCTGGGGGCCTGGGGGCTTTTGGAGGACCGTTGACGAAGCGCTCTGGGTGTTGGGCCCAGGCGGCATCGAGGGTCCGCTGACGTGTGCTGAGGACAGCATCGGTCCGGCCGTGATGCACGGTGGCGGGGGTCAGGAGGGCCAGGCCGACGTGGTGATGCTCGTTGTTGTACCAGGACATATAGCCTCTGCAGAAGCGCCGGGCGTGGCCCAGATCGTCGAAGCGCTCGGGGAAGCTGGCGTGGTACTTCGTTGTCTTGAACTGGGCCTCCGAGTACGGGTTGTCGTTGGAAACCCGCGGCCGGCTGTGGCTGCGCTTGACCCCCAACTCAATGAGCAGCTCCGCGACCGTCAGCGACCGCATGGCGGCTCCCCGGTCCGCGTGGAGGGTGAGCTGGCCGGGGTCGATGCCCTGTCGCAGCGTGGTCCTGTGAATGAGCGCCTGCGCGAGCTCCTCGCGTTCATGTTCGGCGACCAACCACCCGACAACGTAGCGGCTGAAGATGTCGAGGATGACGTACAGATAGAAGACGCGGCGCCCGGGCCCCCGAAGCATTGTGATGTCCCAGGTCCAGACCTGGCCCGGGGCGCGGGCCACCAGCCGCGGGGTCGCATAGCGCGCCCGTGAGCCATGCCCGGCGCGACGCTCCCGAGACTCGCCATTGGCCTGGAGGATCCGGTAGAAGGTGCGCCAGTGGCCCATATAGGCCCCCTCTTCCAGCAGGGTGGCGTAGGCCTCGCGTGGCGCCACGTCCCTGAAGCGCACGCTGTGGAGGAGGTCCAGCACCCGCTGGCGCTCCTGGGCCGAGAACGCCCTGGGGGAAGGGGCTGGAGGCGGAGCATGTCTTCGAGGAGGGATGGGGCGCGTGTGCCGGTAGAAGGCGCTTCGAGCCAGCCCCAGCGCGTTGCAGGCCGCAGTGACCGGGACGACCCCAAGCAGCTGCTGCGCGGCGGTCATCTGGAGCTCTCGGAGCTGTCCGGGATCGACATGGGCTCCAACAGCAGACAGAGTTTTTTTTGGACCTCAACGATGGCTTCGGCTCGGGCCAGTCGGCGCTGGACCTCTTCGAGCTGGCGCTTGAGCTGCTCGTTCTCCGCCTGGAGTGCCGACTTCTTCGGTCTGCCGGGTCCGGTCTTGGTCGTACGGGCCATCTGTCGCCTCCACCTGGAGATGGTGGAATGGTACAGGCCTTCACGGCGTAGGACCTCTCCCTTGCCGCCCAGCTCCGAACAGGCGTCCAGCTCCTCGAGGATGCGGCGCTTGTACCGGTCGTTGTAGTCGCGGCGCCTCTTCGGGACGCGGACCTCGGTGGTGGTGCTGTCTTCGCTTGATGACATGGCGAACTCGGGGGTGCCCTTGCGTGATTTCGAGGAGGGCGATTGTGTCACTCACTATTGGCACATAGGGGATGTCTCCCTCTCCCGATCCTTGCTCTGCGTCCCCCCCGGCGCTCTGTCCGCTGCCCTCGCTGGGGCCGGGCCGGGTGGGCGTGGGCGTGGGGGCCGGGGTCACGCTGCTGCTGGGCTTGTTGGGACTCACCCATGTGCAGAGCGCCCAGGATGCGGCGGTGGCCCGCGAGCAGGCCCTGGCCACGCACACGGCCTTGCGGCTGAATGACTGGCTGGACAGCCGGCTGCTGGTGCTGGACACGGTGCGGCTGATGCGCAGCCGCGGCCTGGTGGATGGGGCCGGGGACTGGCGCGCGCGGGTGGGCGCGGATCTGGAGGTGGTGGACGGCTTTCAGGCGGTCAACTGGGTGAGCGCGCGGGGCGTCATCGAGATCACCGCGCCAGAGGCGGGCAACGAGAGCGCGCTGGGTCGGAGGGTGGGCGATCATCCTCAAGCTGGGCCAATTCTCGCAGAGGTGCGGTCGAGCGGCAGGTCCGCGGCCACGCCTCCGCTCGACCTCTTCCAAGGCGGGCGCGGCTTCGCCACCTATCTGCCGGTGCGCGGCACCGATGGTGGGCTCACCGGCTTTGTGAACGGGGTCTTTCGGGTCGATGCCATCGTGAACCAGGCGCTGAACCACCTGGACACCGACGCACACCACATCCGCATCGCGGATGGGGACGCCTTGTTGTGGACGTCGGAGAGGCCTGGGGAAGACGGCGCACCGACAGCCCAGGCCACGGTTCAGGTGCTGGACCGCAGCTGGCAGGTGGCGATGACCCCCACCCAGCCGGCGGTGCCGCGGTCCACCCAGGCCCTGGGCCTTGTGTTGGCAGTTGGGGTTGGATTGGGGGCTGGCCTTTCAGCGGGTTGGGCCCGGCGCCAGGCCATGGCGTCGCGCGCAGCCTTGTTGGAGAACCTGCGGCTGCTTCGCCAGGTCGAGGAGGCCCGACGCATGGAGGTGCTGGGGCAGGTGGCCGGGGGCATCGCCCATGACTTCAACAACCTGCTCACGGTGGTGATGAGCAGCGCAGAGCTGGTCGGCGCGAATCTGTCGCCCGATCAGCAGTCGCAGCAAGAGGACATCGACGCCATCCTGGATGCCGGCGAGCGCGGCTCTCGCTTGATCGCCTCGCTGCTCAGCTTCGCCCGCCAGGGGCAGGACGCGGTGGGGGAGGTGGACGCGGTGGCCCATCTCGGCGAGCTGTCGGCGATGCTGCAGCACGTTGTGGGGCCCCAGGTCGATCTGAAGCTGGACCTGCCGCAAGGCGACGGGCGCATCGGCCTGTCCCAGACCGCGCTGGACCGCATCATCGTCAACCTGATCAACAACGCCAAGGAGGCGCTGCCCGATGGCGCCGGCCGGGTCGGGTTGAGCATCGAACTCGACCAGGACCTGCTGCACATCCACGTCTCCGACGATGGGCGTGGCATGGCCCCCGAGGTCCGCCGCCGCATCTTCGAGCCCTACTTCACCACCCGCGCGGCGGGCACGGGGCTGGGCCTCGCGACGGTCTTTGGCCTCGTCCACCAGGCGGGGGGCAGCATCGATGTGGCGTCTGCACCCGGCGCAGGCAGCCGCTTCACCTTGAGTCTGCCCCGCCTGCGCACCCAGGGCTGAGCGGGTCGGCGGCGGGGGCGGTCCCTATTGACCGCGCTCCAGCCATCGCCGCGAGAAGACCTCGTCTTGGAGCTGGACATCGAAGCTCAGGCCCTCGGTCACCAGCGTGGTGCTGCTGCCCTCTTTGAGGGCGTCGGCGATGACCATGCGCATAGGTATATTCTGGGTCCCGACCGTCTTGACGTCGGACATGGTCCAGGTCTTGAGCAACATGCCGGAGAGGGCATAGAGCTCCTGCCGCGTGGGAATCCGCCAGGCGTCGTCAATCCAGATGACGCGCCTTGGATAGGTAACGGTGCTGTCTTTGGCCTTGGCTTCCAGCTTCCACAGCTTTCGCCCATCCACCGTCTCTGCACCCAGCACCGTCGCGTCATAGGTCTCGTCGAAATCGTCGGTGGCCATCATGTCCTCATAGGACATGTCCGAACCCATCATGCCCTGGCGCATCATGTGGCCGCTGATCTTCTGGACCCGCTCGGCCTTGGGCAGGTAGAGCCACATCTGGCCCTCCATCTTGAGTATGCGCGTGCCCTTCTCGCGCTCTGGGGCGAGGTACTCCATCGCGGCGGCGTCGCGACCCTTGGCCACCACATGCATGCGGTACTCCCGCGTCCGTCCGTTGTCGGCGACCGTCATGGTGACAGTGGACTCCTGGGCCGCGCTCTGGAGGTTGGCATCGAGGGCGGCCAGCAGCTCTGCGGCGGTGGGATCGGCGGCCTGGGCGACGCCACCGAGCGCCACCAGGGCCAGGAAGGAGGGGAGGAGGGAGCGGAGCATGGTCACCTCTGCGCGCGCATGGCTTCGAAGGGGGCGATCCGGGTGGCACGAATCGCTGGAAAGAGGGCGCCCAGGGCAGCGGTCAGGACCCCGATGCCCACGGCCGTCAGCAGGATGTCGACGCTGAGATCGCCATGAAGGGTGGCGCTCATGGCAAAGCTGCCATCCATCTCATCCAACACCTCCTGCGAGAAGCTCATGCCCCTGTGTTGCAGGTACCAGGCCGGGATGGCCCCCAAGGCCGTGCCCGCCAAGGCGCCCGCCATGCCGATGAGCACCGCCTCGGTCAGAAAGGAGGTCACAGCGCCCATGCGGCTCTGCCCCATCGCCCGCATCACCCCGATCTCGCCGGTGCGTTCCAAGACCGACATGGTCATGGTGTTGAAGATGGCGAGCGCCATCACAAAGACCACCGCGAGGCTGATGATGGCCTGAACCGCGTCCAGGATGGGCTTGGATTGGGCCCACAGGTCTCGGTCATACCAGGGCGTCACCGCATAGTCGGGACCCAGTGAAGCGCGCAGTTCAGAGGCTGCCGCCGCGACCCCGGACTCGCTGTCGTCATCGGGAAAGACCAGCAGCTCGACGGCGCCGTCGGGAATATCCGCCATCCACCGCGCGGTGTCCAGGGTCACGAAGGCCTGGGCGTCGATGGTGGTGCTGCCGCTGATGATGCCGACCACATCGGCGGAGATGGGCGACATGGAGCCATATTGGGTGCTGCCCATCATCAGGATCTCATCCCCCACCTTGGCGCCCAGATCCCGGGCCACCCGCGCACCCAGGACCACCTGCTCGCCCTTGGCATCGGGGTCCAGCCAGGCGCCCTTGCTCAGCGTGCTGCCGGGAAGCAGGATCTCGGCGTAGTATTCGGGCGAGGAGCCCACCATGAGTGCTGGGTCCTCCCCCAGCTCTTCGCCCAGGGTGACCAGCACGCCAGACCGGATCACCGGGTAGGCCCGGCTGATCCCGGGCAGGGACCCGATGGACGCCAGGACGGGCGCTGCTTCGGGGATATTCTCGTAGATGGGTTGCAGCAGCTCCTCTTCGGCAAAGGCCGTCGTGACGACGCGGATGGGGCCGAATGCGTCGGTCCAATCCTCAATCATGCCGTTGAAGAGGCCCGAGATGAAGGAGAGGGTGACCACCGAGAAGGCGGTGCCAATGGTGACGGTCGCCGCCGTGAGCAGGGTGCGTCGGCCATTGCGCAAGGCGTTGCGGGCGGCCAGCTTGAGCAGGGACATCATTGGGGCCTCACGGCTTCTGAGGGAGAGACGCGGGAGGCCATCCAGGCCGGGTACAACGAGGCGCCCATGGCCACCACCACAGCCACCAAGACGCTGCTGAGCAGGGTCGGCGGCGAGAAGTCCAGGTAGAGCATGGCGGCCACCGGGATATTGCTCATGGAGTCCGCCTTGGGCCCCATCAGCTTGATCATGTCAATGCCATGGGTGGCGTAGTAGCCGCAGAATGCGCCCGACAGGCCAGCCCCCACCAGCCCGCCCGCCAGGCCCATCCAGAAGCCTTCCAAGGCGAAGATGCCCAGCACCCCAGCGCGCTGCAAGCCCATGGAGCGCAGGGTGCCGATCTCCCGCACCCGCTCATAGGCGGCCATCAACACGGTGTTGGCGATGCCGGTCGCCGCCATCAGCAGCAGGGCCAGGCCGATGACGTCCAGCATGCTCTGGCGCACCTCGTTGGTCTCGAGCATGGGCGCGATCTCGGCCTGCCAGCTGCGGGGCTCGCCGCCGGGGATCTCTGCAGAGACGGCCGCGGCGAACGCCGCCGTATCGTCCCGATCCGGAAGCAAACTGGCGATGTGGGTGACCCGACCCTCCGCAGCCAGCAGCGTGTCGGCATCTTGCATCGGCAGGTAGACGTTGACGTTGTCGATGACTGGATTGCCCGAGCGCAGGATGCCGGTGACCGTGTAGCGCATGGCGTTGATGGCCCCATCCACCGTGCGGGTCTCCAGGGTGAGCAGGTCGCCCACCTGGGTCTTGAGCAGGCGCGCCGGGCCCACCGCCATCAGGATCTCGCCCTGACCGGGGGTGGGCATGCGCCCCTCGACCTGCCAGTCGGTGCGGGGAAAGACATCCGCGTCGGCGTCACTGGCCCCGATCAGGCGCACGCGCATGGACTTGCGCCCCTGGATGGCCCGCGGCGCCGCGATCAACCGCGCGGTCCAGCGCTCGGTGTGGCCGTCCAACCAGCCCCGCTGGGAGTCGTCCAGACGCAGCGTGTCTTCGACTGGATGGCGCAGGCCCGCGGTGGGGTATCCAATCGGAACCACCAACACATGGCCCGACGCCGAGTCGATCTGGGCGCGGATCATATTCTCGGTCATGCCGCCCTGGAATCCGTGCCCAACGACGATGACAAATACGCCCAACACGATGGACACCAGCGACAGGGCGTTGCGGGAGGCCTGACGGGTCAGGTTCCGGAGGGCCATGCGAAAGACCAACATCAGGACTCCGGAGTGGGGACGATGGCGGCGCGAGCCTCGTCGGCGGCGATGCAGCCATCCTTGATGTGCACGATGCGCCGCGCCCGCTCCATCACCATGGGGTCATGGGTGGAGAAGAGGAAGGTCACACCCAGCTCTTCGTTGAGCTTGCGCATCAGCTCCAATACATTCTCGCCGCTGACGCTGTCCAGGTTGGCGGTGGGCTCGTCGGCGATGACCAGGGCAGGGCGCTTGACCAGGGCCCGGGCCACCGCCACCCGCTGCTGCTGGCCCCCCGACAGCTGGCCGGGACGGCGGTGCAGCAGATCCCCCAGGCCCACCGAAGCCAGCATCGCCGCTGCGGCCTCCCGGCGCTCCCTGCCGCTGGTTCCGCCGGCCAGGTCCAGGGCCAGCTCGACATTCTCGACAGCGCTCAGCACGGGGATGAGGTTGAAGGACTGGAAGATGAAGCCGATGGATTGGCTGCGCAGCCGGGTGAGCTGCCGATCGCCCAGGGTCTCGGTGGCCTGGTCGCGGATGCAGACCGAGCCCGAGGTGGGGCGGTCCAGCAAGCCGATCAGGTTGAGGGCCGTGGTCTTGCCCGAGCCGGAGGGCCCCGACAGAACCGTGAATTCGCCTGCTTGAATCACCAGGTCCAGCTCGTGGGCAGCCTTGACCAGGGTGGGCCCGCTGCCATAGTGGCGAGATGCCTTCTTGAGTTCGCAGATGGGCATCGGCCCTCCTCAGAAGTTGAATCGGGACCAGAGGATGAAGGTGGCGGTGGGCACCAGGCCCGACAGGTCCGCTCGGGCCAGCCCGCCGGCGGCGGTGGGCAGCGCCACGACGAGATCGTCGGCTGCGGGCTTGAACTCGCCCCCATCCGACCAGGGGGCCAACGGCAGCTGGCCCGCCGCAGACAGGTCGATCCGCTCGGTCAGGGCGAGCGAGAGGGTGGGCACCGCGAATGCGCTGCCATCGTCCAGGTTCTGCATCCAAAGAGCGGATGCAGCCAGGTCCTGTGTCAGGCCTGCGCTCAGCGAGCCAATCAGGTAGTTCGTACCGCTGAATGCGGGGGAGAAGGCCTGGGGCGCCGCGAAGAGCGCGGTGGCCGGGCTGGACCCACCCCCCCCTGCGCCATTGCGGTAGTATTGCAGCGTGAGGATGAGCTGCTGAAGCAGGGGAACGGAGTAGTCCAGCCCTGCCACCAGCTCTTCGCTTGGCGGCCGGTCGGGGGACAGGCGCAGCACCCCCTCAAACCAGAAGCCCACACCCAGGGTGCCCTTGAAGTCCAAGCCGACGATGCCTTCGCCCACCTCTTCGCGCCAGGCCCCCACCGCCGACCAGTCGGTGCCCAGGGCATTGACCGTGACGCGACCGGCCAGCCGGGGGTGCAGAAAGGCGTCGTCGGCCCCCGCCACCAGCTGAAGGCCGTTCATCTCGCCCAGGGGCAGGTCCAAGCGGGCCGCATTCATGCCGCTTCGGGGCTTCCAGGGTTGGGTGAGCAGGACCTCGGGGAAGGGGTCGCTGGGGTTGACCACAAAGCCAGATCCCCAGTTGAGCGCCTGCCGGCCCACGCGCAGATCGCCCCGGCTGCGCTGGAACTCGATGAAGAGACGGTCCACCGACAGGTAGTCGCCCGCCGTCGAGACGGCGAGCAGATTGTTGGCGGCCGGGTCCTCCCCCAGGGCCAACAGCAGGCTGGGATGGAGGTCGCGGTCGGCGATGAGCTCGGCGAAAGCGTCCGTGTTGCGGTAGCCCTGGGACAGCCCCGCCTCGATGGTGGCGTTGAGCACCAGCCGGTCGGCCAGCGGGGCGGCGAAGCTGGGGCGAAAGCGCTCGACCCCGGTCAGGGGCAGCTCCGCGTCCAGACCGGTCATGCCGGTCACGCGAAGCTCGGCGAAGCCCTCCACCGCCTGGGCCCGGGCCAGCCCCACCCCGGGGCCCGCGGCCCCCAGCAGCAGCAGCGCAAGGTGCATCAGGGCCTCGCCGCCACGCCCTGCGCCAGCAGGGCCGCGAGCCGGGCGGCAAAGGCGTCGGGGTCGGCGCCGTTGCGGTGGGCCAGCAGGGGCGCCAGCTCGGTGAGCAGCTGCGCCTGGGCCGCGCACTCCGCCGGGTCCAGCCCCGGCCGCGCATCGGCCACGAGCCCTTCCAGAAAGGCCAGGCCCCGGGCCCGGTCTTCGTCGGAGTTGGGGGGCGAGACCTCTGCGATCAGCGCCTCAAGCTCCTTTTCGCCGCGCAGGAGGGCCGCGCTCAGGGGCGCGCTGCTGGGGTCGCGGTCCAGGGCCGCGCTCTCGAAGTGGGGGTCGAAGCAGGTGCTGGGGTCCCAGCCGCCCGGCACCCAGTAGACCAGCAGGCGGCCATCCCCCGCGGCGCGGGCCAGGCGGGGCAGGCCCAGCAGGGCGGCGGCCGACAGGCCCCCGGCCAGCAGACCCCGGCGGCTCGGTCCGCTCATTCCCAAGCTCCGATGCGGAGCATGCGCGCGCGCCAGTCGTCGCCCACCTGGAGGGGGAAGGCGGGCCAGGCGCCCGCGGGCTGATCCAGGGCCTGCTGGATGACGAAGCCTTCGCCCGCCTCGTCCAGCCACCAGCGGCCCGTGATGCCCAGGCTGGCGCTCAGCAGCCAGCCCTGCTCGGCGCCGGAGGTCTCCACCGCCAGCAGCAGGTCGGGGTGCAGGTCGGGGGCCCGGGGGTCCACCGCCGCTGCGGACCCCCGCGACAGGGTCCAGGTCTGGGCTTCGGTGAAGCTGCCCGCTGCGTCGGTGAGGGTGGCCAGGGTCTCCACCTGCCAGCCCTCGGCGGGGCCCTGCAGGGGCAGGGGCGGGTCATAGTCCACCGCGACCAGCAGCCCGCTATCTCCCAGCCAGGTCCAGCCCTGCAGGGCGGTCTGCTCGCCCTCTTGTCGGAAGAACTCGGTGAGCACGCGGGCCCCGCTGCCCTCCCCCAGGACGGAGGCCGCGTCCCAGCTCAGCCAGAGCGCGTCGGTGCCGCTGCCGGCGCTCACCCGGGCGCGCAGGCTGTGGGCGGCGCTGGGGCAGGGTCGGGGCGGCTGCCGGTCGGCGGTGGCTCCTCTTTGGCGCCGGGCGCCCCGCAGTCCAACCAGGCGCAGGCGGGCCCGCCTCCGCGCGCTGGGGCCGCCGCCGGGGGCATGCCGGCCTCCACCCGGTGTCGATGACTTTGGCGAAGTCTTCGTCGGTGATGTCGGGGTAGGGAACCGCTGAGTTCACCCCGGCGGAGTTGACGAGAATGTCGGCCCGCCCGGTGGCGTGGCAGCCGGTGCACCAGGTCAAGGCGAAGGGCTGGCCGGTGGTGGCCCAGGTGCCGGCCTCGTCGCAGGGGATCTCCACGCCGTCTCCGCCCTCTCCGCTGCCCCCATCAGCGCCGTCGTCTCCGCCGTCTCCGTCAGCGCCGCCCGCCGTCTCCTCCACCGGGATGCGGTAGAGGGGCTGTTCGATCGTACAGGCCGTCACCACGAAGATGAGCCATGGCAGCTTGTTTTCCATTAGTAGAGCACCGTGGCCGGGTGGCGGATCAGGGCCTCGATCACGGTGGTCCAGGCCGCCGTCTCGTCGCCCGTCTCGCCTCCGCTGGCCTGCCACAGCGCCAGCAGGCGGTCCACCTCGGGGCTGTCGGCCTCGGTGGGCTCGCTCAAGAAGCGGCCGATCAAGGCGGCGAGGTTGGCCCGGCGCGCGGCCTCGTCGCCGCCCGGCTCCACCGTGATCAGCTGGCGCTCGGCCAGGGGCCGGTCCAGGTCCAGGTCCACCGCCTGCCCGGCGCCGGTGCGCGCGGCCCAGGCCAGCAGCACCTGCAGCCCCAGCCCGGGGCTGCGGTTGCGCTCCAGCACCGTCACATCATCGGTGCCCCCGCCCAGCACCCGGTGCTCGGCCGACCCCGTCAAGGCCGAGAGACCCTGGCTGAGGCTGGCGCCGGGGTCCTCTTCCGGCAGGGCCAGCAGCGCCATCAAGCTGGCGCCCAGCTGCTCGGTGCCCAGCACCCGCGGGGTGGGGTCTCGGTAGGCCGGCAGGCTGACCAGCCCCCGCACCAGCGGGCGCACGGTCATGCCCGCGGCAACCCAGTCTTCGGTGAGCTGCAGCAGCAGCGCCTCGTCGTTCAGCGGGGCGCCCAGCAGGCCCTCGGCAAAGCGGCCCACCGCGCAGCGGGCAAAGCGCGGATCGGCGGCCACAAGGCGCCCGAGATCGCTGAAATCCTCGGCCGGAACACCATAATAGGCCAGGGGCTGCGCTGCCTGGACCAGGTCGGCATGAAAGGGTGACCAGGAGGTGTAGCGCCCCCTGTCCATCACCTCGGACCTCCAGGTGAAGCCCCCAAAGAAGCTGGCCAGGGGGTCGAGGCTGGCATGGCAGGACAGGCAGGCGGGCTGGCTGTTCACCGCGTCTTCGATGTCGGTGAGGGCCGCGAGGTCCACATCGAACTCGAAGCTGCCCTCGCGCTCCAAGAAGTCGGCGCACAAGAAGATGCGGGCCAGGGCGTTGGCCCGAACGCGGTTCCGGGACAGCTCGTCGGGGCTGTAGCGCAGCCACAAGGCCGTGCTGGACAGCACGCCCGCCATGGGGCGGCCATCGGCGGGCGACACCCAGCCCCAGCCGTCGGGCTCGGTGGGCGCGGGCGCGGGCTGGCCCCACAGCTCGGACAGGGCGCGGTCGGCCCGCAGCTGGGGGAGGGTGACCAGGTCGGTGAAGGGCCGGTCCTCCCAGGCCACCGCCGCCACCATGCGCAGGGGCTCGGCCCCCAGGGACCGCACCTGCTGGGGCGGCAGGGGCCCGAAGCGGGTGTACTGGCCCGCCCAGGCGCCGGTGTGAATCGCGTCATTCCAGGTCCAGGCCACCCGGTCGGCCCAGCGGCTGTCCTGAAGGAAAGCCTCCACCAGCACGTCGATCTGGGAGGGGTCCTCTGCGACCTGGGCCAGCTCCGCGAGGCTGGGGCGGGTGCCCCGCAGGTCCAGGCTCAGCCGGGTGAGCAGAGCGGCCCCGGACAGGGGTGGCCGCTCCGCCTCTCCCCCGCTGTCTTCGCCGTCTGCGCCATCCTCTTCGCCGTCTGCGCCATCCTCCTCTGCGCCCGCGTCATCCCCGTCCAACAAGAGCTGTTCGGGCACCCAGACCACCCGACAGGACAGGGTGAGGAGCAGCAGCAGGGGCAGGTGGGCCTTCACCCCCCGATGATGCCACGGCGCCCTCCCCTTCGCCTGCGGGGGCCGCCGCGCGGGTGCTGCCGGGATAGGGCGCCCGCCTCCCCGGAGCCCCATGCAGACGGTCAAGGAGCTGCTCCTCAAGACCGAGGCCTTCTTCAAGGACCTCGGGTTGCCCCGCCCCCGCCGAGAGGCGGAGCTGCTGGTGGGCCATGTCCTCGGCCTGGAGCGGGTGCAGGTCTATCTGGAATTCGACCGTCCCCTGCAAGACGACGAGGTGGCCGGCATCCGCGCCCTGGTGCGGCGCCGGGCCAACCGCGAGCCCCTGGTCTGGCTGCTGGGGGAGGTCGGCTTCTACAGCATCGACGCCCTGCTGGTGCACAAGGATGTGCTGGTGCCCCGCCCCGACAGCGAGCGGCTGGTGGACGCCGCCCTGGACTGGATCCCCGCCGACGCCGCGCCCTTTGTGGCCGATGTGGGCGCGGGCACGGGGGCCATCGGCCTCGCCCTGGCCCAGGAGCGCCCCGGCCTGCGCCTCTACGCCATCGACAGCAGCGACGCGGCCCTGGCCAATACCAAGGCCAATGTCGCCCGCCTGGGCTTTGGCGACCGGGTGGCCGTGCTCAAGGGGGATCTGCTGGACCCCGTGCCCCCGAACCGGCCCATCGACATCGTCGTGAGCAACCCGCCCTATATCCGCAGCGCCGACATTGCCGACCTGGAGCCCGAGGTCAGCAAGTGGGAGCCCCGGCTGGCCCTGGATGGCGGCCCCGACGGCCTGGACGTCTATCGGCGCCTGGTGCCCGCAGCGGCGGCCCGGGCCCGCCAGGCCGTGCTGGTGGAGATCGGCTTTGACCAGGGGGATCCCGTGCGCCGGCTCTTTGAGCAGGCCGGCCTGGTGGGGGTGGAGGTCCTGCCCGATCTCGCCGGGCGAGACCGGGTGGTGCGGGGCCGCGTCGTCGGTGGCTGAGGCCCCGCCCCGCTGCCCCCTGTGTACCAGCGTGGTCGAAGAGCAGCGCTGCCTGGGCTGCGACGCCCTGCTGCACGAGGTGGGCGGCAAGCTGGTGCCGCTCAGCCAGGAGATCCGCCGGGGGGCCCTGGTCTGCGCCCGCGACCTGCGGCAGGTGGCCCCCCCCGGCCGCATCGACCGCAAGCCCTTTGTCGCCGGGTCGGCCCAGGGCAGCTACCCGCCCACCGGCCTCGCCATCGAGCTGGGCCCGGGCCTGCGCTACGCCCTGTCCGAAGAGCAGCTCAGCCTGCGCGACCTCGTGCTCTGCACCCAGGCCTGGTGCCCCGATCCCGACGGCGCCGTCGGCGTCTTCGCGCGCCACAGCTCCATCGATCGGGCGGATGCCCACCTGGGCTTCGAGCTGTGGCCCCACAGGCGGCAGGCCCGGATCATATGGACCACCGCCCGGTGCTCGCCCCCGACGCCCTCCGCGAAGTCCACGACTTCGCGCAGGCCGACCCGCCCAATCCCGTCACCCGGCCGGACTTTGTCCGGGGGCCGGTGGGCTGCAGCTTCTCTGTGGGGGAGCGGGTGACCTGTAGCGGCAGCCTGCCCACGGCCTGGCGCAATGGCGCGCTGCGCCTGACCGGGTCGGTGGACGGCGACTCGGGCTTCTTCAGCCTGCTGGCCCGCCTGGGCCAGGTCGGCGGGGCCCGCTTCGCCTATGCGCTGACGGTGCGGCCGGGCTTGCGCTCCTTGTCGCTGGCGCGCCTGGGCTGGGGCGATGGCAAGTCCTATGTGAGCAACCTGCGGCCCTGGTCCTTCCACCCCGAGATCCCCGGGCCCGGCGTGTCCCTCGACCTGGAGCTGCGCTTCGCCGACTCGGTGATGCAGGTGGTGGTGGACGACCACGCCCTGTTCACGGTGGAGGACGCCGGCTTTGGCTTTGGGCGGGTGGGCTGGCGGGTGGGCACCTACGAGGGCCCCGACGTGGTGCGCCTGCGCCGGCTGGCCCTCTACGACCTGGCCTGAGGCGATCACCGCGGATGCCCGCCAGGCGGTCCCTCGCGGCCGCGGCACTTCACCTCGGGGGCCCGCCGCGCGAGGATCGGCTGCCCTCCCCCCCGGACCGCCCCATGCCCTTGCAGCTCTTCATCGCCACCCGAAAGGGGCTCTGGATTGCCACCGCCGGCGCCGATCGGCGCAGGTGGACCCTGTCGGATCCCGCCTTTCTGGGCCAGCAATGCCACCACGCCGTGCTGGACCCCCGGGACGGGCGCACCCTGCTCTGCGCCTCGCGCCAGTGGCACCTGGGCCCCACCGTCTTTCGCAGCACCGATGGCGGGACGACCTGGAAAGAGGCAGCTTCTCCTCCGCGCTTCCCCGAGGGTGAGGCCCGGGCCCGGGCGGTGGACCACGTCTTCTGGCTGACCCCAGGCCCGGCCAGCCACCCCGGGCGCTGGTATTGCGGCACCTCGCCCCAGGGCCTCTTCATCAGCGAGGACGGCGGCCAGACCTGGTCCCCGGTCTCGGGCTTCAACGACCACCCCGACCAGCACAAGTGGGTGGGCAGCGACAAGGACCAGACCCCCGATGGGGGCAAGCTGCACTCCATCGTGGTGGACCCCCAGGATCCCGACCACATCTACATCTCCATGTCCGGGGGCGGCACCTTCGAGTCCACCGACGGCGGCGCGGACTGGCGGCCCCTCAACTTGGGGGTGGCCGCTGACTTCTTCCCGCCGAGCGCGGACGGCAGCGAGCGCGAATACGGCCACGATCCGCACTGCATGGTGATCTCCCCCAGCCGGCCGGACCGCCTGTGGCAGCAGAACCACTGCGGCATCTACCGGTTGGACCGCCCCCAGACGCGCTGGACCCGGGTGGGCGAGGCCATGCCCAAAGCGGTCGGCGACATCGGCTTTGGCATCGTGCCCCACCCCCGGAATGCAGACTGCGCCTTTGTCTTCCCCATGGATGGCACCGGTGATTGGTCGCGCACCTCCCCCGGCGGCAAGCCTGCGGTCTACCGCACCACCGACGCGGGGGCCTCCTGGCAGCGCTGCGATGCCGGGCTGCCCGCTGAGCAGGCCTGGTGGACGGTCAAGCGCCAGGCCTTTGCCGGCGACAGCCAGGAGCCCCTGGGTCTCTACCTGGGCAATACCGGCGGAGAGCTGTGGGCCAGCGACGACGCCGGAGACAGCTTTCATTGTCTCTTCCGGCACCTGCCCCACATCTTCGCCGTCACCACCGGGACCCCGGCGTGAGCGTGACGGTGTCGGTGCCCACGCAGCTTCGGAGCTACACCGGCGGCCAGGCCCAGGTCTCTGCCCAGGGGGGGACCTTGGATGGCGTGCTCTTGGATTTGGATGGGCGCTTTCCTGGCTTTCGTTTCCGGATCATCGACGAACAGAACCGGGTGCGCCGCCACATCGTGCTCTTTGTCGATGGCGAGCGAGAGGACGATCTCGGCGCCGCGATGGCGCCGGGTGCCGAGCTCTTCATCATCGGGGCGCTCAGCGGGGGCTGAGGATCTCGCCTTTCTTCAAAAACTTTAAGTCCCTGCCGTCGGCCCCTTGTTTTTGTCGATAGAGTCCGAAAGGTGAATCCCCCCCTGTTGGAGCCATGATGAAGGTTGCGTCGCGTCGCTCTGTCTTGTCGGGCCTGGGTGCGACGGTGGCTGCTTTGGCCCTGCCGGGCTGTGGCTACGTGATCTACCAGGATCGACGGGGCCTTCCTCGTGGGGATCGCAAGGTCGATCCCATCGTCGTGCTGCTGGATGGCCTCCTGTGCCTGGTCGGCATCATCCCGGGTGTGATCGCCTTTGCGGTGGACGTCTCGTCGAGCTGCCTCTTCCTGCCGGCTGGGGCCTCTGGCGAGGTGACCCAGCTGCGACGCATCCAACCCCGCGGCCTTCGCCGCCGGGACTACGAGGCCGCCCTCTCCGAGGCCCTCGCCCTGGATCTGCGCCTGGACGATCCGCGCTTGCGCTATGTGGTGGAGCCCATGACCCTCACGGCTGCGGGCCTCGCCGCGCTGGCCCACGATCCCGGCCCCACCGTGGCGGCGGCAGAGCTGGCCTGGGACATCGGCGCCGATGGCGCGCTGGTGGGCATTCGGCGCCTCGGCTGAGGGCGGGGCGCAGCGGAGGCAGGCTGAAGGTAGGAGCGATGTAGGGGTCGAAGGCTCCGGATGGCATAGAGTGGGGTGTCGGAGGCCCCCCATGCTGTCATCCTTGTTGTCCCTCGCCCTTGCTGTGCCTGTCGCCTCTGCTGCAGACACCGACATTCAGGCCTTGCGCCCCGCGACCCCCGGCGGCCCGTTGACCTGGACCGAAGGGGCCGGCGTGGCCCGCGGGCCCACCGGCAGCATCGTGCTGCAGCACGCCTCGGGCTTGCTCATCCAGCGCTTTCCCGACGGCACCGAACAGAAGATTGTGGCTGGCCTCACCCGGGCCGACCTGCTCGGGGGCTTTGGCCTGGGTCGGCTGCACCTGGGGCTGGGCCTGCCGGTGCTGCTGCGGGCCAATAGCGACACGCTGCCCGACCAGACCGGCCTCGGCGACCTTACGGTGAACGCGCGCCTGGCCCTGCTTCAGCCCGCGGATCACCCGCTGGGCTTGGGCCTGGTGGGGCGGCTGAGCCTGCCCACCACCACCGTGGATGCACCCCTGGGGGGCGGCGGAGTGGGCTTCGAGGGGCGCGCGGTGGCCGAGACGGGCACCGATGACCTGCGCCTGCTGCTCAACCTCGGCCTGCGTCTGCAGGCCGAGGGCCTGGATGCCGACCTGCCTTCGGGCAGCAGCCTGGTGTCGGGGGCGGGCGTGGCCTGGGCCCTCAGCCCCAAGGGCGGCCTCACCGGAGAGCTGGCCCTGGCGCCGGTCCTGGGGGCCTCGGACCTCGCCAACACGCTGCCGGCCGAGCTGCTGGGCGGCGGCTGGCTCAACCTCAACCCGCGCTGGCGGCTCAACCTGGGAGCCGGTGTGGGCCTGGGGGATGGGGTGGGCACGCCAGCCTGGCGGGTCTATGCCGCCCTGGCCCCGCGCAGCGATCGCGGAATCCCCGAAGATGTCGATAAGGACTCCGTTCCCAACGACCGCGACCTCTGCCCCTACGAGGCTGAGACGGTCAATGGCATCCGGGACGACGACGGCTGCCCCGAAGATCCCTCGGTGCTGGCCAGTGAGTCCGATGGCGAGGCCCTGGCCCTGGCGTCAGAGGCCGACGCCGATGGCGACGGCATCCCCGATCGCCTGGACCTCTGCCCGCAGCAGCCCGAGGACATGGACGGCCTGATGGACGAGGATGGCTGTCCCGACACCGATGTGGACGAGGACGGGGTCCCAGACGCCCAGGACCGGTGCCCCCTGGCCGCCGAGACCCTGAATGGCGTGGACGACGCCGACGGCTGCCCCGAAGCCATCGAGAAGCAGGTGGAGGAGGTGGCCGGCGTGGTGCGCGACATCACCTTCCGCACGGGCAAGGACAGCCTGCAGCCCAGCTCCGAGGCCGTGTTGCGAAAGGTGCTGGCCGTGCTCAAGGACCACCCGGGCTGGACGGTCCGCATCGTCGGTCACACCGACAATACCGGCGAACGCGACGTCAACCTCGACCTGTCGGCCCGCCGGGCGGACACGGTGATGCGCTGGCTGAAGGCCCGCGGCATCGACGCCGCCCGCATGGCCGCCGCCGGAGAGGGCCCCGATCGCCCGCTGGCCAGCAACGACACCGAAGAGGGGCGGGCCTTGAACCGCCGGGTCGAGATCAGCTACAGCAGCCAGGAGACGCCATGATTCGCGCCCTCATCCTCCCCTTGCTGGGGCTCTCGTTGTCCGGTCTGGCCCAGGCGGCCGACCCCTGCGCCGAGCTGGTGCTGGCCGATGGCGCGGTGCGCCTGGCCGCCCCCCTGGGGGCCAGCGGCGCCTTGGGAGATGCCGACCTGGCCTGCCTGGACCGGGTGGCCCAGGCCCTGTCCGAACGCGAGGGCCTGCGCTCGGTCACGGTCGCCGCCCGGGTGCGCGACGCCTGGCGGGTCGATGGAAGCGGACAGAAAATGTCCGCTATTGCAGGGGCGCGCATCGGCTCCGCGGGCATCCCCACCGCCCGCATCACCCTGATCGTGCCCCCGGTGGGCGCTCCCAGCGAGGAGGGCCTGCACATCTCCTTCACCGAGAGCCCGGCGGCCCCGCCCGTCGGCCGGGTGGTGGGGCGCAGCGGCGCCGTATCGGCGGGCCGCTCCGACGCCACGATGCGCCCGGTGCAAGCCGGCGACCCCCTCAACCTGGGCCACCGGGTGGCCACCGGTCCCGGGGCCAGCGCCACCTTGGGCCTGGCCGATGGCAGCCGCCTGCGCCTGCAGCCCGACACGGTGGTGGTGCTGGGCCGCCTGACCCTCGCCGCCGACATGAGCCGCACGGTGGGCCTCGAAGTGCTGTCGGGCGAGGTGAGCGCCGAGGTCGAGAAGTCCGGTGGCCGCTTCGAGATCCAGACCGCTTCTGGGGTCGCCGGCGTGCGCGGCACCGTCTTTCGCGTGGCCCAGGGGGCCGATGGCCCCACCCGCCTGGAGACCTTGGAAGGCAGGGTGAACCTGGCCAATCCGGTGGGCGACGTGGATGTGGATGGCGGCCTGGGCACGCGCATCGCCGCCGACGCCGCCCCCGAGAGCCCCCGCGCCTTGCCCCGCGCCCCCGAGGTGCTGCAGCCCCTGCAGGGCCCCCTGAAGCGGGGCCTCTCCTGGGCGGGGGCCCCGCGGGCCCCGGGCTGGCGCCTGGAGCTGGCGCGCGACGCCGAGTTCACCCGGGATGTGCAGATCCTCTCGGGCCAGGGGCGGGGGCGCCTGCGCCCGGAGCTGGACAGCGGCACCTGGTATTGGCGCGTGGCCTCGGTCGATGGGGAGGGCTTCACCGGCAGCTGGTCGCGGATCCACGCCTTTGACGTGCAAGACTGAAGAATCGCACCCAGGACCACCATCGAGGGCTTGCTGGCGTCCGGCCTGCTGCTGCTGGCGGCGGGGGGCAGCCTTGCGGCCGTGTGGCGCCCGGGCCTCTGGCACGCGCTGGACAGCCCCGTGCACGACGCCTTCGGGGCGCTCGTTCCGCCCCCCAAGGCCGACACCGCGCCCGTGACCGTCATCCTGGTGGACGACGAGAGTCTGGTGCGCCTGGGCGCGCGCTGGCCCCTGCCCCGCTCGGTCTGGGCGGATTTTCTGGAGAAGCTGGCCCCCCTGTCGCCGCGGGCGGTGGCCCTGGACGCCTGGTTCGAGACCGCGGCCCCCAGCGATGGTGTGGACGTGGCCCTGTCTGTGGTGGACGAGCTGCGGGCCCTGGGCCTGGATCAGACCCCCGAAGGTGGCTTTCTGGCCGCCAGCCTGGAGGATCGCGCCAGCCGGCTGGATGGCGACCGGCGCTTCGCCCAGGCCCTGGCCCAGCTGGGCCGGGTGGTGCTGGGCACTGCCTGCGAAAAAAGGGTCGCTGACGTTCTTCAGGACGAGGGGGCCGCCGGGTTGATCCCCTTGGCGCTGCCGGCCTCGGCCCCGGTCCCCGAGCGCCGCTGCGCCCATGTGGCCGGCAGCATCCCCACCCTGGCCCAGGCCGCCCGGGGCCAGGGCAGCCTGCATGTGGCCCCCGACGCCGACGGGCTGCTGCGCCGCTACCCCTTCTGGTTCGCCCTGGGAGAGGCCGCCTACCCCTCCTTGGCCCTCGCGACGGCCCGAATCGCCGATCCAGAGGCCACCGGGGCCCTTCTGTCGGGCCCCTGGGGCCAGGGCAGGGGCACCGCCCTGTTGCGCCCCGTGATCCCCGACGACTGGCGCCGGCTGCGCTTCAGCGACGTGATGGAGGCCCCCGCTGACGCACCTGCCCTGGCCGAGGCCATCACCGATCGGGTGCTCTTTGTGGGCGTGAGCGCCCAGGGCACCCAGGACCTCGTCCTGCTGCCCGTGGCCGGCCCCACCCCCGGGGTCTTCGTTCACGCCGCGGCCTTTCTCGACCTGCTCGACGGGCAGATGATGGACGATGGCGGGCCCCGGGCGCGCCTTGGCGCGGGCCTTGGCGCGGTGCTGCTGCTGCTGCTCGGCCTCTTCTTCGGACGCGAGCCTCGCCCCCTGCGTTGCCTGGTCGCCGGCAGCGCGGCCGCCCTGGGCTGGCTGGGCCTCTGCGCGCTGGCCTTCAAGGCGGCCCTGCTGCTGCCCATCGCGGTGCCGCTTGGGGGTGTCTTGGGTTGGACCGGGTTGCGTTTGGCCTTTGCTTGGGGCCGGGTGGAGCAGGATCGCCGGCGGGCGGCGGGCATCCGGCGGGCCTTTCAGCGCTATGTCTCCCCCGAGGTGGTGGAGGAGCTGGTCCGCCACCCCGAGCGCCTGCGCTTGGGGGGTGAGCGGGTCGAGATCACCGCCTTCTTCTCGGATCTGCAGGGATTTACCGCCCTGTCCGAGCACATGGACCCCGACGACCTCGTGGCCCTGCTCAATGTCACCCTGGGCGCCCTCTCCGAGGTGATCATCGCCGAGGGCGGCATCATCGACAAGTATATCGGTGACGCCGTGGTCGCGATCTTCGGCGCGCCCACCCACCGGCCCGACCACGCCGCGGCGGCCAGCCGGGCGGCCCTGGGCTGCCAGCGCGTGATGGCCGAGCTGAACCGCAGCGCGGCCGACCGGCCCGCCCTGCGCCTGCGCATCGGGCTCAACACCGGGGTGGCGGTGGTGGGCAATATGGGCTCGGCCCAGCGTTTTGACTACACGATGCTGGGGGACGCGGTGAACCTGGCCGCCCGGCTGGAGGGGGCCAACGGCATCTATGGCAGCCCCATCCTGGTGGGCCCGGACACCGCGAAACAAGCGGCAGACACCCTTCTCTTTCGCGAGGTGGACGCGGTGCGGGTAAAGGGTCGCAGCCAGCCCGTGACCCTCTTTCAGCCCCTGGCGGATCGGGCCCAGGCGACCGCCGCCCAGCAGCGGATCGCAGAGCTCAGCGCCCTGGCCCTGGCGCAATGGCGCGCGGGTGACTGGGCGGGCTGTGCGGCCACCTTTGCGCCCCTGGCCGAGGCCGGCGACCCCGTGGCCCGCACCTTTCTCGCCCGCATCGCGGAGCAGCCGGCCGGCCCGCCCCCGGGCTGGGACCCCGTCTACACCATGACCACCAAGTAGGGGGCGGCCCGCGCTCGTCGGCCTGTCCCCGCTGCGCAACCCGCAGGCGGGCGCCGCCCCTCAGCGCCCATCCCCCACCCACACCCCCGACGACAGGGCCAATCCAAAGCCGAGGTCATCGGAGCTGTCGGTGGCCTGGTGCACCTCCACCGCGACCACATTGCGCCCCTCCACCAGCAGGTCCGGATCGAGGTCCACCCGCCGCCAGGCCGTCTCCAGGGCTCCGGTGACCTCGGCGTTGGCGAGGGTCCGCGGCAGCAGGGGGCCTTCGGGCAGGTTGGCCCGCAGCACCTCCTCGCCGTTGAGGTAGACCGCAGCGCCATCGTCCATGAGCACCGAGGCCCACAGCGCGTCTGCGGCGGCGGCATCAAAGGCCACCCGGAACCAGGCGGTCCGGTGGCGGGCCTCCGCGGGCCCGCCGTCGATGACCGTGGCGATGTGGGCGTCGCCATAGCCCAGGGGCGCGGCCCCCCGCGGCCAGCTTGCATCGTCATGGCCGGGCTGGGCCCAATCCAAGCCGGGGGAGGCGGCCTGGGCCCAATAGGACCAGGTGGCCCCTTCGGCGAGCAGCGCGCGCTCCCACAGGCCGTCGGAGCGGTTGGGGGCGCCGGGCGTGCCCCGAAAGCGGTGGGTCCAGCAGTCGGCGGCGCTGCAGCAGTCCTGGGTGCGGGCCAGGCTGAAGTCGGGCTCGATGTGGCCGAAGCGGATCAGCTCGCCGTCGCCTTCGGGGTCGTAGAGGGCCACCTGGTCCCCATCGCTGGCCAGCCGGAAGTCCAGGTGCTCGGGCCCCAGGTCGGGCTCGCCATCGGCATAGAGCAACAAGAAGCCGCCGGCCTCGACGGTCAGCTCCGGCAGCGGCTGGGCGTCGGCGGGGTCATCCCCCAGGCGCCAGCCCGCCAGCGACACGGCCTCGGCGGTGGGGTTGTGCAGCTCGATCCAGTCCGGCGTGGCCCCCTCGGCCGTCCACAGGGCCGCCGCATTGTCGGCCATCAGCTCGTTGACGCATAGGCTGAGGACGCCGTCGGTGTGGGGCATCGTGACGGGGCCGCTCTGTTGGGCGCCCATGGGCCCCGCGCTGCCCTGCCCCCTGTCTTGGGTGATGGAGTCCGCAGAGTCGTCCTGGGCGGCATCTCCTTGGGGTGCAACACAAGCCATGAAGAGCCAGATCATTCGACGCTCCACCAGGCCCGCAAGTTGGCCGACTGGTTGGCGGTCCAGGCAAAGACATGGTCCTGGCTGGGGCCGATGCTGGCGGCGGCGCACTCGCGGCGGGGGTCGGCCCGGGCCGCGTCGTGGATGAGGGCGGCGGCCTGCGGCAAGATCGGCGGCCTGATCGCGTCGATGGCGGCGAGCGCTCGCCGGCGACCTGCTGCTGCTGCGCCCTGCAGGTGGGGTCCAGCATGCACCAATAGGCGATGTGGCCGGTGGGGGAGGCCCAGGACCGACCCCACTGGTAGTCATAGAGGAAGCTGTAGTCGAAGTCCCAGGGCACGATTCGGGCCTTGCCATCGGCCGGGTCGAAATAGACGCGGTAATTGTTGCGGTTCAGCCCGTAGCCGTCGTTCTGGCCCACCCACTGCTCGGCCACCTGCTCGCGGTGAAAGGCCTGCCAGTCCAGCACTTCGCCCATGGCGGCGTAGAACTCGGGCTTGCCGGCAAAGGTGGCCAGGGCGGTGGAGACGGCGCTGATGTCGGCGTGGCCCACATCGGTGCCTTCCTCCAACTGAAACTGCGTGTCTACCCCGATGGCAAAGTCCAGCAGCGTGTAGCTGCCGCCGCCATACCACACATATTTCCCGTCGTAGAGGTTGCCCGAGGGGTCCTCCCAGTGGCGGGTCAGGAAGCGGTCGTCGGGCACCTCGATCAGCACATAGAGGCCATAGGGCTCGCCATTGACCGTCACCGTGGCATAGCCGGCGCGCGAGGCCGGCACGCCCGCGGCCTCGATGACCCGGTAGGCGACGGCCTCCTTGATGTAGCTGCAGTCCACCACGCTGTTGTTCAGGCTCAGCGTCTCGTGGCCAAAGAAGCGCTGGTCCTCGATATAGTGGTTGAAGTCCAGCTTGAACTTCGGCTTTCCGGTGAGCACGCGAACGAGCTGATCCACCCTTTACGCGAGTCGCCCACCCGCGGCAGGTCGATGCCGTCAAAGCGCACCGCCCCTTCGACATAGGCGTAGGGGTCGGCGAGGAGCCCGGCCACCGACGCCTCGGGCAGGGTGATCTCGACCTCGTGCAGGGTGTCCAGGGTGAAGAGCCAGGCGTCGTCGGCCAAATGATCGCCGATCTCCGTCTGGGTCACCGTGGTCGAGGGCGCCACCACGCTCGCCGCCGCTGTGGCCATCGGCGCCATCGGCGCCATCGGCGCCCTCCTGCGGCGCGCCATCGCTCCCCGCGGGGTCGCCCGAATCGCCTGCGGCTTGCGGGGGCGACTGGCAGCCCAGAGCCAGCAGCAGCATCGGGAGGAGGGGCGCGGAGGAGGGACGGGTCATCGGCTGCTTGGGAGCGCGGGGTTCACCAGGGTACTCCGAAGGCGGCCCTTCGGTTGGCCGATCCAGGGCGGGGGCCCTGCAAGAGGCGCCACCCAGCCCGCTTGACGCAGATAGTGACTCACTGTAGAGTTACTGTCTCTGGAGGTCCCCATGGCCGCTGCCCGCGCCGTCCGCCAAGCCGCCGCCGTCTCCCCCGCGCCCGAGGCCCTGGTGGCCCAGCTCGAGGGCCTCGGCCTGGCGCGCAACGAGGCCCTGGCCTACCTCACCCTGCTCGAAGACGAGGGCGGCCAGGGCATCACCGGCTATGAGGTCGCCGCCCGCTCCGGCATCCCGCGCAGCGCCGTCTACACCGTGCTGCGCAAGCTCGAGACCATGGGCGCCGCCTTTGCGGCCGGCACCGATCCCGTCTGCTTTGTGGCCAATGACCCCGGGCGCTGGGTGGACCAGGTGCGCAAGGCCACCCTGGCCCGCCTGGACGAGGTGGCGCTGGGCCTGCAGCGGCTGCCCGCCCGCGATCGCCCCGAGCCCGTCTGGGTGCTGCGCCGCTACGACGAGGTCCTGTCCCGCATCGACGGCATGATTCGGGGCGCGGAGCAGTCCATCTGGCTGAGCCTGTGGCCCCGCGAGCTGGAGCTGCTGGCCCCGGCCCTGGACGGCATCGCCGGCCGAAACCTGCACCGGGTGCTGCACAGCCCGGCCCGGGTGGCCCGGCCCCCCGCGGGCTTCTCCTGCTGGATCGACGATGTGGCCGGTGATTGCACCAAGGCGGGCTGGGCCCACAAGGCCCTGGTGGTGGTGGACCGCCGCGAGGCCCTGATCGGCGGCGCCGAACCCGACGCCGACAACCACGCGGTCTGGACCCCCAACCCCTCGCTGGTGGACATGGCCACCAACCACATCATCCTCGACATCACGCTGATGGCCCGCACCCGGGGCGAGGACTGCGATCAGGTGGTCAGCCCCATGATGCGCCCGCACCTGCAATCCGCGGGCGGCTGACGCGCCGGTGGGCCCCTTGGCGGTGGGACTCAGCGGCTGCCGCGGCTGTCGTCCTGCACCAGCAGGGCCGGGGATGCAAAGCCAAAGGCGCCGCCCAGATCCGAGCGCAGACGCCAGGCCAGGCTGCCGGCGGCGTTGGTGACGTCCAGCACGCCAGCCGAGGACCAGGACACGACGGTATTGCCGTTGACCATCCTCTCGGCATTGCCCAGAAAGCCCACCTGCTGGCAGGTCTCGCCGGTATAGGCCGCGGTCTGGTTGACCACCCCGCGCGCCTCGTCCACGCGCAGGTCCACCACCTCGGAGCAGCCGCCCGTCGAGATCCAGTCGTTGCGGTTGAAGACCAGCAGGCCATCCGCCGTGGCCTGCACGCCATGGGGCCACTCGATGGGGCTCGCCCCGCGGGGCAAAGTGAAGTCGTCGCTGTCGTCGCTCACCGCCCAGACCTGGCTGGCGCTGTCGCGATCGATGCGGACGACGCCGTTGATCACGGGGATCGTGATCAGGATGTCGTCCTGGGCGCCATCGTAGCTGATTCCGTTGACATGGGACCAGTCCTCGACGGTGGGGTCGTCGGGCAGAAAGCCGGTGGCGTAGTCGATGCTGAGGTCGGGGCTGAAGTGGTCGAATACATTCCACAGCTCGCGCTGGGTGCCGTCGGGCCGAAGCTCGATGACGGTGTCGCCCAGCAGGCGGCGCCCGGAGAAGTCGCGCACGGTCCAACCCAAGAGCACCGTGCCCCCGTCGGGCAGCAGGTCGAAGTCGGTGTGGCCGCCGATGACCGGCTTGAGGTCTACACTTCCGGCATCCCAGGACATGAAGCCGATGACGCCGGGGGCGTCGGAGGCGTCGCCTTGCCCGTTGAAGAGCAGTCCCTTGCCATCGGGCGAGATGCGCACCCGAAAGACCGGCGAGTGGCCGGCATACTCGCCCAACGCCGCCCGCCACATCCAGACCGGTCGCCCGTGGTCGTCATAGACGGCCAGCCAGGTGCCCCGGGTGCTGATGATCGGCACGCCAATATAGTGCCCGTCCAGGACCTCGGGGTCCATGCGCTCGATCTGCACATTGGGGTAGTCCGACGGCAAGGTGCCCGTGCGGGCGTCCACGGCGTCACTGCAGATCGTGCCATCCGCGCCGGTCAGGCTGGCCACCAGGCTCAGGTTGGTATCGGTGGGAAGGCCCACCACCAGGGCGCTGTGTTCGGTGCCCACCACCCCGGGCAGGGATCGCATCGGCCGGCCTTCGGGGGTCAGGTAGGAGACGCGGCCCGACATGGGCTGCGCGCTGCGCCAGACCACGCGAAGGACCGAGGGGATGCGCGTGTCTTCAACAATGAGGTCGAGGAAGTCCCCATCGGCCAGCACGCAGTCTTCGACCACGGGCAGCGCCGGTTCTGCCGTGTCCCCGACGCCGTCGTCGTCGTCGTCGTCGCCGCCATCGTCGCCGTCGGTGCCGCCATCTGCGGCCTCGCCTCCGCCGTCCGCGTCTTCGCCCTCCGCAAGCGGGACCGCTCCCGAGTCATGGGCCGCGGTGGACGGGTCCGTGCATGCCGCGAGCAGGGCCAGCAGAGCGAGGTGAAGGGGTTGACGGGTGACCATGAAAACTCCGATGGGGTCGCAGTTTCTGCGCCCCTCTGCCCCCAGGATGCCCCGCTCCCCTCTCCGTGCCGTCTCCAGATGTCAGCAGAGCCTTGTGCACACATCGCCCTGACAGGTCGGCCCCAAACTGAGGAATCTTTTCCGCATCTGGGCCGCTGCGTCGATCCGCACCTGGCTGCCCGAGGGCGGGCTGGCGGCGGCAGCCGACATCGCCGGCAGGCCTGCCGCCACGGCGTTGGTTCCCGCATGGACCACCAGGGCGCGCGATCGTGGCGCAGGATGATCGGAGGGGCCCGCAGGGCGACCTCAGCGGCCGGGGCTCCGGCCGATCGCCGCTGCAGGGGTCAGGTGTCGTGCGAGGGCCAGGCAGAAGGAGAGCGGGCCCATGGCGAGACCCCGGTAGCGCGGCCCGGGCGCGATGGGGGGCTGAATCCTGGCGACCCGAGGGTGCGCGGATCGGCCTTCCTCGCCGAAAAGCCTTGCAGGGCCAGACGGATCGCTTATCGGGGGCGGCCCAATCTGGAGTATTCCATGCGCTCGCTCATTTTCTGTCTCGCTCTCGTCGCTTGTGGTGGTGAAGACGCGGCCAAGCCCGCTGCTGCTCCCGAGCCCCCCCCGGCCGCCGCCCCAGCCCCCGCTCCGGCGCCGGCTGCTGCCCCCATGGGCGATGGCCACGCCATGACGGTCGAGGGCATCAACGCGGCCCGCGAGGCCCACATCGGTCAGTCCGTCACCGTGTCCGGCTTCTTCGGCAGCATGACCAAGCAGGACTCCCCCGCCCAGATCAACGTGGCCATCCACCCCGACGACACCATCGCCCACGACAACAAGATCCTGTGCGTGATGGATGTCTCCAAGGAGGCCGAGATCAGCGGCATGACCCAGAAGGACCCCATCTCGGTGGTGGGTACCGTGGCCAAGGACGCCTTCTTCAGCAGCGCGATGCTCGAAGGCTGCGCGGTCGCTCCTGCCGCTGGCGCCGCCCCGGCCGCCGCTGCGGCCGCCGCCCCGGCCCGGCCGAGGCTGCAGCCCGGCCGCCGAGCCCGGTCCCACCCGCACCGGCAAGGCCGGCAAGGTCGGCGGCAAGGGTCGCTGATCTCCCGGCGTGGCGGCCGCCTCCCCCAGCGGTCGCCACCCGCCCCCCTCTGGGCCTGGGATCAGCGCCGAGGGCCCCTTCCGGCAGACGCGTGAAGAGTCGGCCCCGCGCCGCGGGGGCCCACAAGGCGAAGGCCGCCAGCGCCACCACCAGGTTGGCCAGCGCGCCCAGCGGCAGGATCAGCTCCGGCCGCCACGCGCCCACTGCAAAGACCGCCAGGTAGAGGGCGGCGAGCAGCCCCGTGCGCGGGTCCACGCCTTCGACCGCCGCGCCGCAGAGCGCGGCAAAGACGAGGTGGTGGAAGATGACCGTGGTCAGCGGGTCCACGCCCAGGACCCAGCCGCCCAGGTCGCCCACCAACAGGGCGACGCTCACCACCACCAGGTTGGCGGCCACCCGGCGGTTCAGGCCCGTCTTGGACAAGGACTCGCGGGCCCAGCCCACGAGGGCCAGCACCGCCACCAGGTTGACCGCGTGGGTCAGGGCCATGCGGCCGTGGCTGAGGCCCTCGTGCATGAACCAGGAGATGAAGGGGATCACCGTCCAGCCCACCATGAAGAGGCTGAAGACGAAGATGCGGGTGCGCTGGCCGATGGTGGGGTCCTGGTCGGCCTTGTCCCGGGCGCGGTCCGCGGCCTCGGCGGCGCGGGCGGCGATCGCGCCGCGCGGCGCCCGACCAGGTCCTCGGGCGGGGGCTCCAGCTCGGCCAGCAGCACGTCGGCGGCCCGCACATCGCCCTGCCGCAGCTCGTAGCGGGCCATGGCGATCAAGGCCGCGCGCAGGCCGCCTTCCGCGTCGGGGTGGGCGCCGCTGCGGGCGGCCTGGGTGAAGCCGAAGCGGGCGGCACCAAAGCGCCGGTAGAGGGCCTGGCGGTCGGTTTCGGCGCGGTCCACCGCCGCCAACAGGGCGGCCAGCTGGTGCTGCGCCTCGGTGAGAATGGACTCTACACCGCGTTCTTCAAGGTAGGACTGCAGCTCGCGGCGCACGGCCTCGGCGCTCTCAGGGCGCAGGGCCGGGTCGCTGGCCATGCCGCGCTCCACCAGCTGCACCAGGCGGGTGGGGCTGCCCGGCGGCAGCCGCGGCTGGAAGTGGGCGATGGCCGCCAGGGTGGCCTCGACGCTCTCCCCCAGATGGGGCCCCCGGCCGGCCAGCACGGTGTAGAGCAGGGCGCAGATCAGGTAGGTGTCGGTGCGCGCGCTCAGCTTGCTGCCGTCGGCCGCGGCCATCTCGGGCGCCATGAAGCGCGGCGTGCCCACCACCCGGCGCTCGTCCCGGGCCAGGGGCAGCAGGGCGGGCCCGCGCTCGTCCACCCGCGTCGCCAGGCCCCAGTCCAAGACATAGACCTCGCCGAAAGCGCCGATCATCACGTTGTCGGGCTTGAGATCCCGGTGCAGGATGCCCCGGCTGTGGGCGAAGTGGATGGCATTGCAGACCTGGATCAGCACCCCCAGGTGCCAACCCAAGAGGTCCCGGGCGCCAAAATCCCGAGAGACGGCCTCTGGACTGCAGAGGTAGGTGGTCCAGGTCTCGCCTGCGATGCGGCGCATGACCACGCCCGGCTGGTCCCCTCCCCCCTTGACCAGGTCATAGACCGGAACGATATTGGGGTGTTCCAGGGCGGCTGCGGCCCGGGCCTCGCGCAGCAGGCTGCGGCGGGCGGTGCTTCGGGTGGCCCGTGGATGAACCGACTTGATCGCCACCGGGCGATCCAGGGCCAGCTGCCGGGCGAGGTGCACGATGCCCGCCCCCCCTTCGCCCAGGCGGCCCAGGGGCTCATAGGCCCCCGATAGCGGGCGCAATTCGGCCTCGGGCGCGGCCGGCAGGGGCGGCGGAGCGGTCGGCTCGCCCGGCGCCTCGGTCTCGGCGGAGTCCAAGGCCAGATCGTCGCTGTCGGTGGGCGAGGGCTCGCGCCGCAAGGTCCCGTCTGCCGCGGTGCGGGCCGGGTCCAGGGGGATGAGGGTCAGCTGCGGCCCTTCGGGGGTCGAAACGGGTCCGGAGAGGGAGGTCATGGGCCGTTCATACCGCGTCGAAGGCCGGGGTTGGTGGCACAATGGGCTGCGGCGCCCGGTCGGGTGGGATGGGAGGTGCGATGGGAGTCGGGGTGGCCAGGCGCAGCGGCTGGGCGGAGGCCCTGGTGGCGGGCGCCCTGGTGCTGGCGCTGCTGAGCCTGCTCACCGGGGGCCTGGGCTGGTTGACCGGTGCGGAGCTGCTGGGGGCGGGCACCGCCGACCTCTGGGGCCACGCCCTGGGCTACGGGCAGGTCGCACGACAGGTGGCCCGGGGGCTCGCGCCCGGCCTGGACCTGCCCCTGCGCTGGCCCGAGGGGCAGCGCTGGTGGATCATCGATCTGCCGGTGGCCGTGGCCGTGGCCCCCCTCACGGCTGGGCTGGGGCCCATGGCTGCCACCAATGCCGCCCTGGCCGGCCACCTCGTCCTGGGGCTTCGGCCCTGGCCGCCGGCCTGCGGCGGCGCGGCGTGGGCGCGGTGGCGGCGGTGGGTGCCGGGCTGCTGGTGGCCTTCTCGCCTTATTGCCGCGGCGCCCTGCACAGCGGGGTGCCCGAGTCCCTGGTTGTGCTGCTGCTGCCTGTGGGCCTGGCCCTGCTGAGTCGGGCCCTGCAGCGCGGGGGCCCCTGGGTGCCGGGGGCGGGCCTCTTTGGGGCGATAATGGCCTTGGATGGGCCTTATGGCGTCTTTGTGGTCGGCCTGGGAGGCGCGCTCTGCCTGGGCTGGGCCCTGGTGCGGCCGCCGGTTGAGGGCCCGAGTCGGGCGCGGCTGCTGGCCCGCGGCCTGCTGGCGGCCCTGCCCGCCGGGGTGGCGGCCCTGGGAGCGCGGGCGGCCCTGGTGGCCACCCAGCACCCGGCGCTGGCCCAGGCCGATCGCCGCGATCTGGGCTGGACCGCGGACCTGGGTGCTGCGCGGCATCGGGGGTGTGGATCTGGCCTGCTTCTTCTTGCCGGCGCAGCTCTTGCCCGCCACGACGGACGCCGGCCACCGCCACATCGCCTATGTGGGGCTGGTGGCGGTGGTGGCGGCGGCGGGTGCGGCCTGGCGCTGCCGGGCCTCCCGCGCGCCGGCCCTTCTGGCCTTGCTGGCGGGCCTGCTCGCCCTGGGCGAGCACGCTGCGGCTGTGGGGGCAGCCGGTGGGGCCGGCCTGGCTGCCCGGTCGACTGCTGTGGGAGCTGGGCGCCTCCAACCTCTACCGGCTGGCGGGCCTGGTGCCCCTGGGGCTGGTGGTCGCAGTCACCCTGGCCTGGCGACGGGGCCCGGCCTTGGGCGCCCTCATGCTGGCGGTCGGCCTGGAGTGGGCGGTGGGCGCCCCGCTGCCCCTGCGCCTGCCCACCACCCCCAACCCGTCGGGGCCGGTGGAGGCCTGGCTGCGGGCCCAAGCCACCGCCGGGGCCGTGCTGGATCTGCCGGTGGACCTCGAAGGCACCCTCTCCGCGGGCCCCTTCCCTCAGCGCACCTTCGCCTTGCAGGCGGTGCATGGTCGGCCCATCGCCAGCGGCCTCTATGCCGACGCCCCGGCCTTGGGCCTGGATCCGGCGCTCGCGGCCATGGGCAGCGCATTGGCGCGCCTCAGCCGACGGGCACCCGCGGGGCAGGTGGTGGCCCCCTCCAAAGGACCGCGCAAGGGCGGGCCGCTTCGCCTGCCCCGGCCGCCGCAGGCCGAGGGCGGGCGGCGGCTGAGCGCCGCTCTGGCCGACCGGGGTTTTGCCTTCGTGACACTCGACCTGGAGCGCGTTCCGGACGACCATCGGGCGGATGCGCAGGCCTGGGTGGAGGCCTGGCTGGGGGCGCCGGCCCTGCGTTCGGGGGACCGCGCGGTGTGGCGCATCCCCACCGATTCAGTCGGCGGCGTCGATTAGACGGTGCCCCACTTGCCCAGGCCCACCTTGGGGATGCGCTTCATCACCTGGGCCTTGATGATCTCGCTGAGAACCGTGGCCCCGCCCATCATCTCCAGCAGCTCGTCCCGGCCCTCGCTCTTGGAGAATTTGCGGCGGATGAGGTCGGGCCGCAGGTAGAACTTCATATAGGCCTTGGTGCGGTAGGCCCGGAGCTGCTCGGCGCTGAAGGTCTCGGTCTCGAGCTGGGGGATCACGCCGCCGCCATCGATGGTGTACTGCTTCCAGAAGTCCCCATCGACATAGCCGCGCTCCTGGGCGATCCGGTAGAGGTCGGTGGCGGGCAGGGCGGTGGCCACGCTGAAGCTGGCCCAGTCCAGGCCCAGCCCCGACGCGAAGCGGATCATATCTTCGACATCGTCGTGGGTGGCGTCGTAGTAGCCGACCATGAAGTAGCCGCGGGTGTCCACGCCCTCTTCGCGGCAGATGCGGAAGGCGCGCTCGGTCTGCTCGCGCGTGATCTGTTTGTTCATGATCTTGAGCACGCGGTCGGTGCCGGCCTCGACCCCCATGTGGATGCTGCGCAGGCCGGCTCGCTTGAGGTCGCGCACGACCTCGCGGTCCACCGTGTCCACCCGGGCCCGGATGTTGAACTTGACCGTCAGGCCGCGGCGCTGGACCTCGTCGGCGAAGGCGCGCATGCGCTTCTTGCCGATGGTGAAGGTCTCATCGAAGAAGACGATCTCGCGGACCCCGAAGTTCTTCTCCAGGTACTCCATCTCGTCCACGACCAGCTCGACCGACCGAAAGCGCAGCTTCTCGGAGTAGACTTGGCTGCAGTAGCCGCAATGCCAGGGGCAGCCCCGGGTCGTGACCATGGTCGCGAAGGGCTTGAGCAGGGTCATGCAGTGGTAGTCGTGCACCGGGATGAGATCCCAGGCGGCCATGGGGTACCGGTTGATGTCCCGGGGCAGCGGGCGGGGCGCGTTGCGGGTGATCTCGTCGCCATTGCGCACCACGGTGCCCAGGATGTCGGTCATGTCGGCCACGCCGCAGCCCTGCTCCCGGCGCTCGCAGATCTCGAGGAAGGTCTCTTCGCCATCGCCCACCACCGCGATGTCGAAGCAGTCCCAGGTCAAGGACTCCGGCGCGTAGATGCTCATATGCGGCCCGCCCACCACCACCAGGGCGTTGGGGGTGGCCTTGCGGGCCATCTGGGCGATCTCGATGACGGCTGGCCAGCCCAGCGTCTTGCTGGTCAGCGCGATGATGTCCGGCGCGAAGTCCTGGACCTCCTGGGTGGCGTCCTCGGGGAACATATTGCGGACATGGAGGTCGATGATCTTGACCTCGTAGCCGTGCTGCCGCACCCAGGCCGCCAGGCCGGCCAGCGCGAGGCTGGGGAAGATGCCGAGCTTTTCGGCGGCCTTCTGGGACAGGGGCTGCTGGTCGGCGGCCTCGTGGTACTTGATGAAGAGGACCTTGGTCTTCTTGAGGGCCACGGCAACGCTCCAGTCTCGGGGTCGGGCGAGGCGCCAGGGGCAATCCAGCGCCCGGGTGGGCTCTGGTCACCCTACCATCGCTTTTCGGCCGCGGTAGTGCGCACGTCCGCCTTCGGCTACCCGCGGGCCGGTCGCTTTGCTATAGGCCTCGCCTTTGCGGCTCCACCGGCCGCGACCCGATCAGGCCGACCCCCCCCTCGGAGCCCTCCATGACCCTGCCGGACCGCCGTCTTTCTGCCCTGTTGATCCTCGGGGGTGCCGTGGCTGTCGCGGCCCTGGCCGGCTGCACGGGCGACAAGGGCGGAGACCCCGTCGTGGCCGGCGAAGACGGATTTCCTCGGGACACCCTGGTGATCGCCGCGCCTTCGGACGCCAACACCATGATCAGCGTGGTGTCGCAGTCCGCCAGCGACAGCAACATCATGTCCAATATCTACCTGCCCCTGCTCGACAGCGACTTCGACTGCGAGCTGAACTTCAAGGCGGGTCTGGCCAAGGAGTGGTCCTGGAACGAGGACGGCACCGTCCTGTCCATGACCCTGCGCGACGACATCTCCTGGCAGGATGGCAACAAGGTGGACGCCGCAGACGTGGCCTTTACGATGTCGCTCGTCGAAAACCCCATCGTCGCCAGTCCGCGGGTGGCCTACCTCCAGAATATGGTCGAAGGAAAGCGCCCTCTCGTCATCGACGACACGCATATCGAGTGGCACTTCACCCACGCCTATGACCGCACCACCCAGGCCGCCCACGCCAGCTCGGTCGAGCTGGTGCCCGAGCACCTGCTCAAGGACGCCGATCCCGCCATGCTGCGCGGCCACCCCTTCAACCGCGAGCCCATCGTGGACGGCCGCTGGAAGATCGCCACCTGGGAGTCCGGTCAGCGCATCGTGCTCGAAGCCAACGACGCCTGGACCGGCCCCAAGGACCAGGCGCCCAAGCTCAAGCGGGTCATCTTTCGGGTGCTGCCCGAGTACGCCACGCGCCTGATCGAGCTGGAGAAGGGCAGCATCGACTTGATGGAGAGCATCGAGATCGCCGACGCCGATCGCCTGGCCAGGGAGCACCCCGAGATCACCCTGCACCGGCGGGGTTGGCGGGCCATGGACTATGTGGGCTGGAATAGCATCGACCCGGCCGACCTCAAAGAGAAGCGCAGGATCGCAGACGACAAGCGCAAGGTCCGCTTCGCCGAGATCGAGGCCATGGCGGCCTCCGACGAAGAGAAGAAGAAGCTCAAGGACGAGGCCAGCGAGGCCCTTCAGGTCAAGATCTCCGATGTGAAGCCGCACCCGATCTTCGGCGACCGGGCCGTGCGGACCGCGCTCACCAAGGCCATCGACCGCCAGAAGATCATCAGCGACCTGCTCAAGAGCGAGACCACCGGCGAGGTCTATGGCCGCGAGTCGGTGGGCACCATCACGCCCGAGCTGTGTTCGGCCTTCGCCGAAGATGTGCAGCCCCTGCCCTATGACCTCGTGCAGGCCAAGGCCGAGCTGGCTGCGGTCGGCTGGACCGACAGCGACGGCGACGGCATCCTGGACAAGAACGGCCTGCCCATGCGCTTCACCTTGGAGACCAACTCCGAGAACCCCCGCCGGGCCAAGGCCGCCATCATCATCCAGGCCAACCTCAAGCAGCTCGGCGCCGACGTCCAGATCGAGAAGCTGGAGTTCAACACCTTCTCCGAAAAGCACCGCCAGCGCGACTTCGACGCCAGCCTGGGGGGCTGGTCGGCCGGCCTCTTCATCGATCCCACCGTGATCTGGGGCGACCCTGACCACAACGAGTTCAATTTCGTCGGCTACGACAACAAAGAGGTCCAGGCCCTGATGGACCACGGCCTCACCATCCCCGACCCGGCCCTCGCGGCCCCGATCTGGAAGGATGTGCAGCGCAAGATCTACGAAGATCAGCCCTACACCTTCCTGTACTGGCGCGACGAGATCGTCGGCCTCAGCAGCCGCTTCAAGGATCCCAAGATCGACGTGCTCTCCCCCTACCGGGACCTGCACCAGTGGTGGGTTCCGGCTGAAGAGGTCAAGTACAAGCGCTGAGCCTTCTGGCCCGCCCCGACTGCCCGCCGAGGTCTCCGCCGTGCTTCAGTACCTGGTCCGAAAGCTGCTGCTCGCCATCCCCCTCATCTTGGGGGTGATGACGCTGATCTTCCTGTTGCTGGAGGCCACGCCCGGCGACATCAGCGACCGATTCTGCACCACCGAGATGCCCCCCGACGTCTGCGACGCGGTCATCGACAAGTACAAGCTCGATGAGCCCGTCTATGTCCGCTACGTCTCCATGATGGGCCGGCTGATGACGGGCGACTTCGGCCACTCCTGGACCCACGAGCGCCCGGTCTTCGACGTGGTGATGGAGGCCCTGCCCAATACGGTGGTGCTCAGCGTCGTGACCCTGGTGGTCATCTTCACGGTGGGGGTGCTGATGGGCACGATCCAAGCCGTGCGGCAGTACTCGATGCTGGACAATGTGCTGTCGGTGGGCTCGCTCTTCTTCTACTCCATGCCCTCCTTCTGGCTGGCCCTCATCCTGGTCCTGCTCTTCTCCTTGCGGCTGGACCTGCTGCCGGCCGCCGGCATGGTCGACCCAGTCGAGTTCGAGTATATGTCTGGTTCAGAGCGGTTTTTCGACCGATTGCGCCACCTGATCCTGCCCGGCGTCGCCCTGGGTGTGGCCTCGGCCGCGGGCACGGCCCGCTACATGCGCTCGTCCATGTTGGAGGTCATCCGGCTGGACTATGTGCGCACCGCCCGAGCCAAGGGCCTGCCCGAGCGCACGGTGGTCTTCAAGCACGCCTTGCGCAACGCCTTGCTGCCCATCGTGACGCTGCTGGGGCTGTCTTTGCCCTATCTGTTCTCGGGATCGGTGCTGGTCGAGATCATCTTTGCCTGGCCGGGCATGGGCCGGCTGATCGTCTCGGCCATCTTCGCCCAGGACACCCCGCTGATCATCGCCTGCTTCTTCGTCTTCACGCTGATGGTGGTGCTGGGCAACCTGCTGGCGGATCTGCTCTACAGCGTGGTTGACCCGCGCATCCGGTTGGGCTGAGCCATGACCTCTCCTTCCGACGCGGGCATGAAGACCCAGAAGACCAACAAGGTGGCGGTCCAGCTGCCGCCGCCGCCGCCCCAGGCCTGGGCCGGCGCCCTGCTGCCGGGCCTGGGTCACCTGCTGACCGGCCGGGCCGTGGACGGCGTGGGCCTGCTGCTCAATACCGGCGTGCTGGTCTGGGCCCTCTTTGGGGTGGGCCGCCTGATGGAGCGCCTGGGCGCGCCGGGCACCCCCGGCTTCGCCTGGCACCCCTATGTGGCGATCCTGGCCTTTCTGGGGGCAGGCGCGCTGTTGTGGCGGCGCGCCGTCACCTATGCCAAGGGGCCCAGGCCCCGCGACCCCGACGCCCCCGAACGCCAGCTCGACATCATCGGCCGGCAGTTCGTGAAGAATCGGGTGGGGGTGATGGGGGGCTACTGCGTCATCGCCATGATCCTGATGGCATTGCTGGCCCCCTTCATCGCCCCCTTCGACCCCGACGCCATCGACGTGGGCGAGAAGCTGGCAGGGCCGTCCTGGGGCTACCTGATGGGCACCGATGAGTTCCGCCGGGACATCTTCAGCCGGGTCATGTACGGCGGCCGCATCTCGCTGAGCATCGGCTTCATCGCCGTCTTTCTGGCGGGCACCATCGGCACCACCGTCGGGGCCATCGCGGGCTTCTATGGCGGCTGGCTGGACAAGCTGCTGATGTGGTTCACCGACATGATCATCAGCCTGCCCCGCCTGGTGCTGCTGCTGGCGATCGTGGGCTTCTTTCGCGCTGCCGGCGCCCAGAGCCTCTTTCTCATCGTCTTCATCCTGGGCCTGACGGGCTGGATGGGCATCGCCCGCATCGTGCGCTCCCAGGTGCTGTCCCTCAAAGAGCAGGAATTCGTGCAGGCCAGCCGCGCCTTGGGCCTGACCTCGGGCCGCATCATCCTGCGCCACCTGGTGCCCAATACGCTGGCCCCCATCATCGTCTATGGGTCGCTGGCCATCGGCAGCACCATCCTGGTCGAGGCCTCCTTGTCCTTCCTGGGGCTGGGGGTGCCGCCGCCCACGGCCACCTGGGGCAGCATCGTCAACGAGGGCCGCGAGCACCTGCGGTCGGCCTGGTGGATCACCCTGTTTCCGGGCCTGATGATCGTCTTTGCCGTGATGAGCTTCAACCTGCTGGGGGATGGCCTGCGCGACGCGCTGGACCCCAAGCTGCGCGGCCGGGAGTAGGCTGAGATGACCGACAAACAGCCCATTCTCGCTATCGAGAACCTGCGCACCTGGTTCCACACCGACGACGGCATCGTCAAGGCCGTGGACGGCATCTCGGTGGAGGCCTTCCCCGGCGAGACGCTGGGCATCGTGGGGGAGTCCGGGTCGGGCAAGTCCGTGACCTCGCTCACCATCATGCGCCTGCTGCCCGAACTCAGCGCCCGGGTGCAGGCCGACAGGATCAGCTTTCTGGGGCGGGACCTGCTCAGCATCGCCAGCCGCGACATGACGGCGGTGCGGGGCAAGGACATGGCCATGATCTTCCAAGAGCCCATGTCCAGCCTCAACCCGGTCTTTCGGGTGGGCGACCAGGTGTCTGAGGCCATCCTCGCCCACGAGCCCGTCAGCAAGGACGAGGCCCGCAAGCGCACCATCGCCCTCTTCGACGAGGTGGGCATCCCCGACCCGGCCGAGCGGGTCAATATGTACCCCCACGAGATGTCGGGCGGTCAGAAGCAGCGGGTCATGATCGCCATGGCCCTGGCCTGCAACCCGAAGCTGCTCATCGCCGACGAGCCCACGACGGCGCTGGATGTCACCATCCAGGCCCAGATCCTCGACCTGCTGCGCAAGCTGCGGGATGACCGCGGCATGGCCGTGCTCTTCATCACCCACGACCTGGGCGTCATCGCCGAGATCGCCGACCGCGTGGCGGTGATGTTTCGGGGTCGTGTCGTCGAGTATGGGCCTGTGGTCGATATTTTCGAGAAGCCGCAGCACCCCTATACCAAGGGTCTGTTGAACTGCCGGCCCCGCCTGGACACCCGCTACCGCACCTTGCCCACCGTCAGCGACTTCTTGGAGACCTGGACCGAAGACGGCGAGCTGCAGATGAAGGAGCGGCCCATGGGCGAGGCCCGGCTGCGCCAGCTCGAAGCCGAGGGCCGGGACAAGCTCACCGAGGTGGCCGGCGAGCCCCTGCTGGATGTGCGGGATCTGCAGGTCTGGTTTCCCATCAAGAAGGGCGTGCTCCGGCGCACCACCGGCCATGTCAAGGCGGTGGACGGCATCTCCTTCAAGGTCTGGCCGGGCCAGACCCTGGGCCTGGTGGGCGAGTCGGGCTGCGGCAAGACCACCACGGGCCGGGCCATCTTGCGCCTGGTCGAGCCCACGGGCGGCCAGGTGTTCTTTCAGGGCCGCGACCTGTCTACATTGGACGACAAGGCCATGCGGGCCGTGCGGCGCGACCTGCAGATCATCTTCCAGGACCCCTACAGCTCCCTGAATCCCCGCATGACGGTGGAACAGACCGTGACCGAGCCCATGGCCGTGCACGGCATCGGCAGCTCGGCGGCGGATCGGCGGGACCGCGCGGTGGCCCTGCTCGAAGAGGTGGGCCTGCCCGGCGATCACCTCAAGCGCTACCCCCATGAATTCTCGGGCGGGCAGCGCCAGCGCATCTGCATCGCCCGCACCCTCAGCCTGGAACCGCGCTTCGTCATCTGCGACGAGAGCGTGAGCGCCTTGGATGTGTCGGTGCAGGCCCAGGTGCTCAACCTGCTGCGCGAGCTGCAAGCCAAGCGGGGCCTGACCTACATCTTCATCAGCCACGACCTGTCGGTGGTGAAGTTCATGTCCGACGTGATGTGCGTGATGAAGGCCGGCAAGATCGTCGAAGCCGGGCCGTCGGACGCCATCTACCTGGACCCCAAGGAGGCCTACACCCAAGAGCTGATCGCGGCCATCCCCCGCGACAGCCTGGATCACATCCGCATGCGGCAGCAGCAGCGGGTAGAGGCGGCCGCGCGGCGGGCCGGGGTCTGAGCCAGCCCCTGAAGCGGGCTCAGGCCTTCTTTTTCCGCGGCTTGCTGACCTTCGGCGGCAGCGTGGCGGTGTGGGCCAGGGCCTCTTGGGCCCAGCGCGCCAGCTCGGCGCTCTCGCCCCAGCGGCTGGCCGATACGAAGATGTAGTCCTTCCAGGGGCGGCCTTCCATGGGCTCAAAGGCGCCCACGCCCTCGTGGGCGCGCGGGGCCGCGATGCGTTCCGCCGGCAGGCGCAAGGTGAGCCCGTCGGCGAAGACGCCCAGGAAGAGGTTTCCGTGGACGAAGCCGCAGGGCATGCCGAACATCTGGCCGGCGCGGGCGCGGTCATCGGCAGGCATCGCGGCTTCAAAGGCAGCTTTGGCTGCGGCGGTGGGCTTTTCCATGGGGGGGCTCGGCAGTGGGTGATTTCGCCCAGCGCAGGGGGCGATACCACCCATGCTGCACCGGATCAGGCCTTGTTGTCGCGGAAGTGGTGATAGCCGTCGCGGATCTCGTCGAGGATGTCCTTGATGGGGCCTTCGGGCGCGTCGTCGAGGGCCTGGTCCAGGCGGCTGCGCAGGGTGGTCCAGTGGCCTTCGAGGGTCTCCCAGGCATCCGAGGCCTCCATCTTGCCCAGATGAAGCTGCAGGCGCAGATCGTCGCGGGCCTGGGACAGGGCGCTCACCCGCTGGTGCAAGGAGGGGTTCTTCTGCTCGGCTTGGGCCAGCCAGACCTGCAAGCGGAGATCGTCGGCGAGCTGGCCGGCGCTGCTGATGGTGTCGGCGGTGCGGGGGCTGTTGGGCATGGGGGCTCCGGGGTTGTGGGGGGACGAGGCACTACCCTGCACGTTGCGTGCCAGGTCCGCGTCAAAGGCGGCGGTGGGGGGCCAGGCCAGCAGGCGCACCGGTTCGCCCCGCGGGCACAGGCTGCCGGGGCCAGCCAGCTTGAACAGGGCGCCGGGCTCCACCGTGAACCAGCCTTGTCCGGTCCTCACCCGGCCGCTGCCGTGCACCACGAAGTAGTGGCCGGCCAGCAGGGGCTCGGCCTCCTGAAAGAGCAGCAGCCCCGATGCCGCTGCGGCGCGGGTGGCCGCGGCCAGGGCGGCCTCTTCGGCCCCGCTCTCATCCAGCAGGCGGTTGGTGAGCAGGCGGCGGCCGGCGGCCTTCCACAAGGCCTCGCTGAGATCGGGGTGCTGGCGGACCACCTGGGCGATGGTCTCTCGCCCGATGCGCAGCAGCTCGACCGGGCCCTGGGCCCGCACCGTCGCGGTGCAGCTGCCGCCCATCACCAGGCCGATCTCGCCGAAGACGTCGCCATCGCTCAGGCTGTCGACCTCGCGCTCCTGCTCGGGGTCTTGGGGATCGGGCAACAGCACCTGCAGGCGGCCCGTCGTGACCACATAGAGGCCCTCGGCGGGTTGACCAATTCGCACCACGACCTGCTGATCCGCGATCTGGACGCGCTGGGCCTCTTGGGCCAGCCGGGCCCGCACGGCGGGCGCCAGGTCCTTGAGCAAGGGCACCGCCCGCAGCTGGTCTTCGGCGGTGGTGGGGTCGAGCGGCCGAAGCCGCCCGCGGGGCCGGGGTGCCGGGACGGGCAGCGCCCCCAGGCCGCCCATCAGCCATCCGCCCAGACGCGCGAGGCAGCGCCCGGGCGCGTGGTCGGGCAGGGGGGCCAGCACCACCACGCCCTGTCCCGGGGGCACCCGGGCCTGGAAGAAGTGGGCGGAGGGGCTGTCCACCCGCGACCAGTAGCGCTGGGCGGCGGGGGCGGGCTTGCGGTCGGCGGGCAGCGGGCGCAGCAGCGGATCGGCGCCTGTGGCGGGGGGCAGGCCCATGCGGTCGGCCATGGCCCCCATCCGGCCGGCCTGGTCGGGGTCCGTGGGCGCCTTCCAGTGGGGCAGGAGCTGGGGCAGGCTGCGGGCGAGCAGGCTGTAGTGGGCGGCGTCTCCGCACAGGCAAAGCAAGGCCATACTGTGGCCGGGCTGTCGTTGCTTCCAGGCCTCCAAGCGGCGCAAGACGAAGGCCTCTGTCGCATAGAAGTCCGGGTTTGAGCCGGGTCGTCGCCCGGTCTCCAACCGAAGCAGGCCCTGGGGCCCGTCGGGGCCGGTGGCTTCGGCGAGGTGGGCGAGCAGCCAGCCCTCGACCCCGCCTGTGGGATCCCGGTGGATCTGCAGCACCGACCAGGCGGCGCCGGGCAGGTCCAGTGGGGCCTCGGGGGCGGCCCGCTGGGGATCCACTCCGGAAATAAGCATGGTCAATGCTTGCTTTTGATTGGAGTCGACCTGCTGCAGATCGATCTCGTCCACGGGCTCCGCCGCGCGCTCCATGCCTGCCATGGCCTCTCCTGGGGTTGAGCCGCTGGACGCGGATCAGTCGGGGGCGCCTACCACGCGCAAGGGTTCCAAGACACCATGTCCCAGCAGGCCCACGCTGCCGCTGGTCGTCGGACCGCTGGCGCTGCCCGGGTAGATCACCGAGTCTACGCTATAGCCGCCGCTGGCCGTGTCGTAGAAGTTGGTGAAGAGCAGCTCTGGCCAGCCGTCGAGGTCGAGGTCGGCCAGGGTGGCGCCACGGGCCGCCTCGGTGGGAAAGAGGACCGTGCTGGCCGTGGCCGGCCCGGCGGCCGATCCGGGGATCAGCGTGCTGTCCATCGACCATGTGGGTGTGCTGGGGTCGCCATAGATGCTGAAGATGATGTCGTCATAGCCATCGAGATTTGCGTCGCCCGTCTCGACATCCAGGGCCCGGTAGGTGGTGAAGCTGTCGCGGTCCGAGTCGGAGTAGCCCGCCGCGCTGCCATAGTAGGCATAGGTGCTGAGGGTGGCGCCGCCGGCGTCCCAGGCCTGGTAGCTGGCAAAGGCGAGGTCGGTGTAGCCGTCGCCGTCGAAGTCGCCGCTGGAAACGCGGTAGGCGTGGGGAGTGGTCATCGTGTCGGGGTTGCTGGTATCCACGCCAGAGCTGGTGCCCCAGAAGACCCGGGAGACGGCCTCGACATCGGAACTGGTCGCCCCGTTCCGGCATGCCAGCACCACGTCCAGCTTGCCGTCCCCGTCGAGGTCCTCGACGATGGCATCCAAGCAGGCCGTGCCGTCGAGGTCGGTCTTGTTGCTGTTGGAGAAGCCGCTGTTATTCCAGAAGATCGCCGAGTCTACATCAATCTGGTTGCCGCTGCCGTAGGCGTAGGCGTTGGCGATGACGATGTCGAGATCACCGTCGCTGTCCAGATCGCCGAAGGCGCAGCCGTGGGCGCCATAGGTGTCGAACTGGCTCTTGCCCGATGACTGCAGCCCGGCGCTGGAGCCATAGTAGACGAAGGACTTGGTGGCGGTGGTCGTGTTGGTGGTGAAGTTGGCCACCACGATGTCGTCATAGCCGTCGGCGTTGAAGTCGGCGACGCAGGTCTCGCGGGCTCCGCGGGTGGGCAGCGCGTCCGAGTCGCTGTCGGAGTAGCCCGCGGACGAGCCATAATGCACCGTGCTGTCAACCTGGTAGGTCACGTCCCCATCGAAGTAGCTGGCCAGGAAGATATCGATGTAGCCATCGCCATCGAAGTCCCCAACCGAAGAGCCCCACAGGGCGGTCCCGCTCAAGGAGATGGGCGTGCTGACCTGTATTCCCGTGGATGAGCCCAGGTAGAGGTAGGTGGTGGCGTCGTAGCCCACGCCGTCCTCATAGTAGCCCGGCACGATGATATCGGGCCAGGCGTCGCAGCTCAGGTCGCGGCAGCGATCGAGTCCGTCGCAGTCCGTGTCGATACCGTCGCCCGGCACCTCGGTCTCGTGGCTCCAGGGGTAGACGGTGTCCAGGCTGTCGTCGCAGTCCTCCCCCCCGTAGCCGTCGGAATCGAAGCCATCGCCATCGGCGTCATAGTCCGATCCGCCGTCGCAGTCGCCGTCGATGCCGTCATACCAGGTCTCGGTCGCACCCGGGTGGATGGTCGCGTCGCTGTCGTCGCAATCGGTTGAATCAAGGGTGCTGTAGCTGGCATCGCCCGTACATTGGCAACGACTGTGCGTCGCGTCGCCATAACCATCGGCGTCCCCGTCTCCGAAGAAGTCCAGGCAGCCCACCGCCCCCGGGTCATTGGCCGAGCCGTCGCAGTCGTCGTCGGCGCTGGTGCTGCAACGCTCCGGCGCGTCGGGGGACACGTCGATGTTGCTGTCGTCGCAGTCACCGCTGTTGGCGACCAGGCCCTCCCGCTGCAGGCAGCGCTGGGTCGCGGTCGCGGGATCGCCGTAGCCGTCGCCGTCGTTGTCCTCCCACCAGGTCGTCTCGGGGTTGATGTGGGGGTCGAGATCGTTGCAGTCATCGGCGTTGTCCACGTAGTCGGCGGGCGCGTCGCAGCCGGCCTCGCTGACGGTGGGATCGCCGTAGCCGTCTCCGTCCCCGTCGAAGTACCAGGTGGTTTGGTCCACCGCGTCCTCGTCGATGAGGTCGTCGCAGTCGTTGTCCTGGTCGTCGCAGCGCTCCGGCGCCCCGGGGAAGCTCAAGGCGTCGGCGTCATTGCAGTCTTCGCAGCCCGGAAAGCCGTCCCCATCGGCATCTTCGGAGTCCAGGGCCCCATCGCAGTTCCGGTCTACATCGTCGCAGGCGGGTGTTGCGCCTGGGTGGGTGTCGGGGTCTGCGTCGTCGCAGTCCCCGCCCTCGGTGACCGTTCCTGCCGGCGGAGAACAGGCCTCAAAGGCGCTTTCCGGGTCGCCATAGCCGTCTCCGTCGCCGTCGGTATAAACCGTCTGCCCGACCCCCTCATCCACCTGCCCATCGCAGTTGTCGTCCACCTCGTTGCAGCTCTCGGTCGCATCGGGGGAGATGTCTGCGTCTGCGTCGTCACAGTCGGTGCCGTCGGCGACGGTGCCGGCGGGCGGGCTGTCGCAGGGGGCCAGCACCGACTGGGCGCCATCGCCGTAGCCATCTCCGTCCTGGTCGGTGAAGAAGGCGCAGTCGCCCTCGCCGCTATCGCTGAGATCCCGCTTGAGGTCGAGGGCGGGAAAGCAGCCCGCCAGGAGCAGGGTGACGCTGGAGAGGCGGAGGGAGGGGCGAATAGCGGACATGGGACCGAAGGGTGTGGGAGCCCGGACGATCCTACCACGGGCTTCCAGTGGGGGGCCCCCGTGATAGCGGTCCCTGTCTGCCAAGAGGTCGCCATGAGCCCCACACTGCTCGCCCTGCTGCCGCTGGTCCTGCTGCTGGGCTGGGTCTTGCTGCATGCGCGCACCCGCCGTTCAGACGGCACGCTGTTGTCGGTGCACCCCTATCGGCGACTGATGTTCTTCATCATGCCTACCCGCAACGAGAGCATCGTCTACTTCGAGGAGCAGATCGACGCCCGGCCGCTCCTGGCCTACCTCGCCGGGGCCCGAGAGGCCTTTGGCGCCAACATCTCCCATTGTGCAGTCGCTGCAGCCAATATTGGTTTGGGATCCACCCCTCGAATGAACCGATTCGTGATGGGGCGGCGTCTCTACCAACGCAAGGGGCGTTGGCTGACCTTCTCGATGAAGCGCGCCACCGATGCGGCAGGATTCGACCGCAAGGCCAAGCTCGCGACGGTCAAGCTGCCGATGGTGGACGGCGAGACCTTCCCGCAGCTCTGCGCACGCATCAACGCCGACATCCGGCTGCAGCGCTCGGGCCAGGTGACCGCGGCCGACAAGGAGTTCAAGCTCTTCAACCTGCTGCCCCGTCCGCTGTTGGAGGCCGCCGCCCGGCTGCTCGGCCGCCTGGACCACTTCAACCTGCTGCCGGCCTTTTTCATCCAGGACGACCCCCTCTATACCAGCGTCTTCGTGGCCAACCTGGGCAGCTTGAAGATGGGTGCGGCCTACCACCACCTCTATGAGTACGGCAATTGCCCGCTCTTCCTGGTCTTGGGGCAGGTCGAGGACAAGCCCGGCGTGGTAGACGGCCGGGTGGAGGTCGTGCCCACCCTCACCTTGCGCTTCAGCTATGACGAGCGCATCGACGACGGGCTCAACGCCCGCTTCGGCCTGCGGGCCCTGGCCCGGGTGCTCGCCGATCCCGCCCGCTGGCTGGGGGGTCTGGACGCTGCGGCGCCGCCGATGTGGCCCCGCGCCGACTGGGCCAGCGAGGATGGCGAGTACGCCGTCCGCGACTGATCTCTCACTCGATTGTGAAGGAAGCATGCAGCCCACTTCCCCAGCCCGTCCCCTCGCCCCCAAGGCCGAGCGCCACCGCCGGGTGCTGGCCGATCTCTGTGCGGTCTTGGAGGGCGAACCCGACCGCGTCGCCCGCATGGCCACGGTGGCCTGCCTGCTGTCCCAGGCCTTTCCGGAGTGGCTGTGGACGGGCTTCTATGTGGTGGATCCGCTGCGGGAGCGGGAGCTGGTGGTGGGGCCCTACCAGGGCACCCTGGGCTGCTTGCGCATCGCCTTTGACCGGGGGGTCTGCGGGGCCTGCGCCCGGACCGGCCGCACCCAGCGGGTGGCCGATGTTCACGCCTTTCCGGGTCATATCGCCTGCGATTCGCGCTCTCGCTCCGAGATCGTCGTGCCGGTGCGGGATGCCGATGACTTGCTCTGGGCGGTGCTCGACGTCGATTCGGCGGTGCCCGGCGCCTTCGACGACGACGACCAGGCCGGCCTGGAGGCCCTGGTGGCCACCCTCTTCGCAGGCGGCGGAGGGGCTAGCGTCGGCCCGTGACCGCCCTGCCGCCCCTTCCCCGCTGGCCCAGCCTCGCCCCCGCGCTGGCCGCGGGCCTCGTGGCGGCCGGGGTGGCCCTGCCCGGGCTCTCTCTGCGGGATATGGGCGGCGACGAGCTGTGGATGCTCACCGGTGGCTTCTGGGAGATCCTCGCCAAGGCGGTGGACCCCGACGCGGTCTTCACCGGTCACCTGCCCCTGAGCTATTGGGCCCGCGCCCTCGCGCTCTCGGTGCTCGACCCCCGAGATGTGGGCTCCTGGCGCATTCACGCCGCGCTGGCGGCCATCGCCGCGGCGGCCCTGACCGCCAGCCTGCCCGCCCGGCAGGGACGGCCCGGCCTCGGCCTGCTGGCGGGCCTGCTGCTGGCCTTGTCCCCCCTGCTGGCCTTTCACGCCCAGGACAGCAGCAACTACGCCGGCACGGTGCTGCTGGCCGCGTGCTTGCTGCGGGGGCTGACCGATCTCTCAACCGGGCGGGGTGGCGGCCTGGCCTTGGGCGCGGGGCTGGCCCTGGGGGCCCTCAACGACGTCTACAGCGCACTTCTGGCGGGGGCGGCGGCGCTGATCTCCCTCTGCTGGTGGCGGCGCCGGCCGGCGGGCCTGGGCCTGGGCTGGGCCCTGGGACTGTCGGTGGGGCTGCCGGTGGCCGCGCTGCTGGCCCTGCGGGTCCTGGGTCAGGATGGAGCTGTGGTGGGCCTTCACGCAGATCCCCTCCCGGATGGCGCCACGCCGTGGGGCCTGGCCCTGGCCCGGCTGCGGCGCTTCGCGGTGGCCGCCTTGGGTGGCTATGGCGCCGGCCGCTCCGAGGCGGCCTGGGAGGCCGGGCCCCCCTGGCGGTGTTGGCTTCGGGTCTGCTTGCGGCGGCCCGCCGGGACCAGCCTGCCTGGCTTCGGGTGTCGGCTGCGCTGCTTTGTCTTGGATTGGGTCTGGGTGTGCTGGCGGGCCTGCTCGTGCTGCTTGGTTGGGGTCGGGTCTTGCCGGTCGAGCCCCGAAGCGCCATCGGCCTGCTGCCGGCCTTGTCGCTGTGCCTGGTGGGCGCGCTCGACCGCCTGCCGCGCTGGCTGGGTGCCCTGGCCCTGCTGCTGCTGGCCGGGCTGATGGGCGGTGCGACGTTGAAGCAGGGCCTCAACCGCAGCGCGACCCAAGCCCACGCAGCCGCCCTGGTGCTCGCGGAGATCAAGCCTGATGAGCGCGTCGTGGCCGATCCGCGGGTCTTGGACCGGCTGCGGCTGGCGGGCCTGGCCGAGGGGCGGCTGTCCTCTTGCCTGGACGCCGATCCACCGCTGGGGACGGCCTTCTGGTGGGTGCGCCTGCAGCCCCTCGACCAGCCCTTGGACCTGCGGGGTTGCTCCGAGCCGTCGGGGGCGCTGCCCCAACGCGACTTGAGCGGCTGGGCGCCCACCCGCGCCTGGACCGAGGGGCCCCCGGAGCACGAGCGTGGCGCCGCCAGCTTTCTGATGCCCGCCGTGGTCCTGCGCTATGGGCCCGACCCGGGTCCGGGGCCCCAGGCCCTGTCTTTGGCGGTGCGGCGCGCGCCGCTGGATGGCATGGCGGGCAGCGGCCTCGTGCTGCGCGATCTGCAGCGCCCCGACCAGCCGCCCACCTACCATGAATTCCATGAGAATGAGCCCATGGACTTCATCGTCGGGGATCGCGACAAGCTCGGCGCCGTCGAGGTTCGGGTGCGCCCACCGCACCGCCCCGGCCTGCCGCGGCTCTCCCTGCTCGACCCCTTGCGACAGGATGTCCAACAGTGGGAGCCCGTTCTGGTGCCGGTGGCCAGCGCGCCCACCCCGGTGCTGCTGCCGGCCCTCGCCCTGCAGTCGCCCTGGCTGCAGGTGTGCCGCCGTGCCGCGGCGGCGGTCCTGGCGCTGCTGCTGGGCTTGGCCGCCGGCTGGCCGCGTCGGGCGGGGTCTTCATGAAGGCGCCTCGCACGCGTCTTCCGGCGGAGTGGATCGCGTTGATCCTGGGGCTCTGCGGGGTGTCGGCGCTGCTTGCCCTGCGGCTGTCGGCCCACCCCATGGAGGCCTATGGCGACTCTGCCGCCCAATATATCGAGCCCCTCGCCCGCCTTCGGTTGTTGACCCGCTTGCGCGCGGGCCTGCCGCCGAATCCCCTCCGGGCCCTGGTGGCCCTCGACGGCCTCTACCCGCCGGGTCTGCCCCTGGTGGAGTGCGCATTCGGTGCGCTCTTTGGTCATTCGGCCGAGCGGGTGGCCTGGTTGGGGCCCGCCTGGTGGCTGCTGCAAGGCGGCGCCTTGGGGGTGCTGGGCGCGGTCCTGGGCCGGCGGGCGGGCATCGTTGGCGCGGGGCCCGCGGTGGCCCTGGCCGCGCTGCTCTTGCCCGCAGCCCATGGCGCGGCCCTGCGCTCCTACCCGGACCTGCCCATGGGCGCGCTGCTCTGGCTGTCCTTGGCGGCCCTGGCCCGGGCCAGCGCCTCGGAACGGCGGGGCCCGCTCTGGGGCAGCTTCGCTGGCATCGCGCTTCTGGCCGCGGTCCTGGTCAAGTGGACGGCCCTGCCCTTTGGCGCCGTGATGCTGGTGGGCGGCCTGTCCTGCCTGGGCCCGGGCGCCCGGCGGCCCGCTGGGGTGGCGGCGGCGCTGGCCCTGGTTGGGGCAGGGGCCTTTGTAGCGGCGGGGGCCGAGTCCCTGGGTGCCATGGGGGGCGCCACCTTCCAGCCGCCTCCGGGAACGAACGCTCAGCGCCTGTTTTCGGACTGGCCGGCCCCGCTTGGACCCTGGCTTGGGGCCTCCTGGGCCCAGCTGGCGGCCACCGATCTCGACCGCCTGCGCTTCTATCCGGAGCGGCTGCTGCGTTGCCTGCTGTCGCCCGCGGGCGCGATGGTGCTGCTGCTGGCCCTGCCGGCCTGGGCGGCCCGGCGGGCGCCGGGGCTGTCCCTGGTGCTGGTGGTGATCCTCGGCCAGCTGGCCTTCTTGCTGCTGCTGGTGCCCCCGCTGGACGACCGCTTCCTGCTCTGCCTCGCCCCGGCCCTGGCTTTGCCCCTGGGCCTGGGCCTGGCGGGCGGCGGTGCATGGCGCAGGGGCCTGGGCCTCCTGGGCCTGCTCGTGGGCCTGGGGGTGGCCGCCGACCAGCACCTGCCGCCGCCCATCGACCCCTTTCCAACCATGGATCCGGGGCAGCGAGACGCCCGCCTGGAGGGCCGGGCGCCAGTGGCGCGCCTGGGGCTGTCTTCCTCGATTGATCGGCGAGGATGGAGTCGCAGCGCGGATCTCGTCTCGGATCGCACCGCCCTGCGCGAGGCCCTGTGGGCCCGCCTGGTGGCCTGCGGCGGGGGCTTGGTGGGCGGCCGGGACCGGGCGCTGAGCGCTGCGGGGGATCTCAACTGGTGGACCTATCGGCGGCTGCTGGCAACCCTGGAGGCGGGGCCTGCCCGGCGGCTGCCCCGCTGGGCAGCGGAGCCGGGGGCCCAGCGTGGGGCGCCGGCCCTGTGGGTGGGGGCGGGCGCGCCCCAGGGCTGGAGGCTGCAGGCCGAGATCGCCGACCCCGAGGGTGGTCCGGGCCTGGTCATCTGGACGCCGCCCGACGGCCCGCCCTGCGACCTGTAGCCGCCGCGCCGTGCCGGCATCCCGGCAGGGCTTGTTGCGCGCCCCAGGGTGCGCAGCTTCCGGGTGTGAGGTGTGCATGTTCGATTCGGTCTTTCGGCGGGTCTTTGGGGGTGCGACCCCTGACGGGCCCCCCCGCGGCGCGCCCGCCCCCGGCGGCAGCCCCGACCTGCTGCTCTACAAATTCGACAGCTGCCCCTATTGTCGACGGGTGATGCAGAGCATCGACCGACTGGGCCTGGATGTGCCCATGGCCGATACGCGGCGGGACGCCGGCGCCCGCGATCGGCTGGTGCAGCTGACCGGACGCAGCCAGGTGCCCTGTCTCTTCATCGACGGCCAGCCGCTCTTCGAGTCGGCCGACATCGACGCCTGGCTGCGGGCCCACAAGGCCGCCCAGCCCTGATCGGCCTCAGCGGGGGCCCTTGCGCACCAGCAGGCCCCGGCGGCTGGCGTGGTCCAGCAGCGCATTCCAGATGGCCTCGGTCTGATCCCGGCGGTCCAGCGGCGATCCTGCGAGGCGGCGGTCCATGGCGGCCTCCAGCTCGGGCTGGTGGGTGATGAAGCGGTCCCGCGGGCCCGGCGCGAGCCGCACGGTGACGCACTCTTCGGCAAAGAGCTCGTCCTCGTCGGCCATGATGGGGTCCAGGACAACGGGCTGCAGGCCGGCGCCGGTGCGCATGGCCTCCAGATCGAAGACCTCCAACAAGTCGTCGGCGGCGGCGTCGCGCGCGGTCAAGGGCGGCAGGCCGTGCAGCTGCTCCAGCAATGCCAGGATGCTGCTGTGGTCGCGAATCACATGGCTGACGTGGTCGGCCTTCACCCAGGGCCCCACCACCAGGGTGGGCACCCGGAAGCCCAGCTGGTCAAAGCCCGCCTCGGCGCGGTCATCGGCTGCCTTGGGAGGGGGCACATGGTCGAAGAACCCGCCGTGCTCGTCATAGGTGATGATGAGCAGGGTGCGATCCCACTGGGGGCTGCGCGCCAGGGCGTCATAGACCGACGCGACAAAGACCTGGCCCGCCACCGGATGGGCCGGCGGGTGGTCGTCGGCCTTGCCGAAGATGGGGTCTACGAGCACCACCTGGGGCAAGGTGCCCGCTTCGGCGTCCGCGAAGAGGTCTTCATAGGACTTGAAGTGGACGCCGTCGGGGATCACCTCGGGGATGATGATCAAGAAGGGCGCGTTGCCATAGTAGGAGGCCCAGCTGATGCCCTCTTCGGTGAGCCGGTTGTAGATGGCCGGACAGGGGTCGGTGGGGAAGCTGTTGCCCTGGACGCCGCCATTCTGCGCGCAGCTGGCGTAGAAGCGGTTGGGCCAGGTGCTCGACATCACGGAGCAGAACCACTGGTCGCAGATCGTGAAGTGGTCGGCCAGGCGGTAGAAGACGGGCAGCGCGTCCCGGGTCCAGTAGCCCATGGCCTCCGCGGCGACCGACGGGTAGCGGTCGTAGAATTCTCGCACAAAGCCGTCGTTGTTGCCCTCGTTGAATTGGTCGTGGCTGGAGTTCCAGGAGTGGGGCGGGTCCTCCAGGCAGAAGTCGTCCGTCGGGAAGACGGCGACGGGATCGCCCGCGGGGTGGGGATTGCTCATCTCGGGCAGCAGGCCGTCGATGCGGCTGTCTCCTTCTACCAGCAGGCGTGCCCCAAAATAGTGGTCAAAGGACCGATTCTCCATCATCACGATGACGACGGTGTCGACTCGGGCCCGGATGAGATCCCAGCCATCCAGGCTTGCATAGGGATCGGCCGTCTCGTCGCCCGCTGCAGGGAGTGCCGAATCGGCCGTGGGACCGCAGCCCGGCAAGCCGCCCACCAGCGCGGTGGCGCCGGCGGCCTTGAGCAGATCGCGGCGGTCGAGGGTGGTCGGGCCGGATGGGGGCGACATGTGGGCTCCGGTGCGCGCGGGGTGCCAGCTTAGCCCGAGGCCCCACGGCCCGCCGATGGGCTGATCCGCCGCAACAGGCGCGGCGGCGGGTAGAGCAGCCCCCGGTCGGCCAGGCGCAGGGCCTGGGTCTGGCGGGCGTCGGCTTCGAGCCCGGGCAGCGGCGGCGTGTCCCCGAAGACCAGCAAGGGCGCCCCAGGCAGCAGGGCGGCGGCGATGGCCCGCAGGGCGCCATCGGGCGGCAGGCCCGCCGATACCAGGGCGCCGGCCAGACCCGCAGCCGGCGGCCCCCCCACCGGGGTCCAGGGCGGCGCGGCGCGAATGCTGCGGTGGCCTTCGGTGCGCAGGTAGAGCGGCCCCTTCTCCAGATCGCCAAAGTGGCCGGTGCGGATCCAGCAGCGGTCGGGGTGGTCGGGGTGCGGCGGCCTGCAGCCGATCGTGCAGGGCGGCGCCGTCGAGCGTGAAGCCGGCCTGGGTGCAGGCATGGGCCAGGCGGGCGGCAGCCAGGCGTCCGCGGGTGCCGGGCGCGCCGGCATCCGGGGACAGGCGGCTGCGCCGTTGTCGCGCGAAGATGGACTCTATAAGGCCCATCTCGATGATTCCCGCCCGGATTCCGGGCTCGCGGGCATCCCACCAGGCGGCCTGCTCCGGATCGAGCTTGGGACGCAGGTAATGGTAGAACCAGATGCGGCGACCGGCCGCGTCCAGCCCGAGCAGCGCCCGCAGGCTCTGCACGGGGAGGGCGTCAATGGCGGCGCCTTTGAGGGCCGCCAGGGCCCGGCCCGCGGCATTCGGGCTCCACAGCAAGACCGCGTGCCCCGCGGCCAGCAGCGCCAGCGCGTCGTCGCCGGTGTCGTCGAGCACCAGCACCGGCCCCGCGCCCGGGTTGCCCATGGCCCGCTGCAGGGTGGCCGGGTCGCTCCAGGACCGCGTGCGCGCCGGCGCTTCCCCCTCGGCCACACGGCGAACCCGGGGCTCGGGAGGGCGGAAGGGGGTCATGGGAATGCGCTCCGCACCGGGCCGGAAGCGCAGATCCCAAGGCCGAAAAACCGGCGGCGGATCTGTCCAGCCCGCGCGCTGGCCGCTATCCTCCTGGCTGGTGTCGGTCCCGTTCCTGCTGCCCCCGCTGCCCATGACCCTCCACCAGCCGCGCCGCGCGCCCCACAATCCCTTTCTCAACCACGCTCTGGTGGGCTGGGATCCGGAGGGTGCCGCGACGCGCTTTCCCGTCTGCTTTTCGGTGCATGCCGAGGGTCGAAACATCGGGCTCTACCTGACGCCCGCCGACGTGCCCTCTTTGCGGGACGCCTTGGACCTGCCCGACGACGACCACGCGCTGGTGCTGCGGGGCGGGGCGGCCTTCAACGTGCCTTGGGCCATGATCGGGCTGCTGGGGGGCGATCTCGAGGTGGTTCATCGAGCCCGGGACGCCTGCGCCGACCCGGACGCCTTGCCCGGGGCCCTGCTCGCGGATCCGGCCCGGGCCGTGCCCCCGGGCAGCCGGGTGGCCCTGAGCCTGCAAGATGGCTGCCACGCCGCCATCTTCACGCCGGAAATCGAGTTGCTCCGTCGGTGTATGTTGGCCTTTCTGGCGGATTATCAGGCCACGGTGGTGGGGCGGGACATCGAGGTGCCGACGCTGGCTCCCGAGCTGCTGGCCGCCCTGCTGGAGCCCCGCCCCGTGGGCACCTGGACCCGCATCCAGCTGGAACCTCACCAGCGCTACTGGGTCCTCGACCTGGAGCATGGCGGCGCCGATGGCGGGGTCGTGACCGAGCGCTGGGTGAGCGAGGGCGAAGGGGGTCGGTGGCGAACCGGATGGGCGTGCTGAGCCCCGTCCCGCCGCCTGCGCCGACCCTGGTTGCCGATTCGGAGTCCCTTCAGCGCCTGATCGACGATCTGTGCGCCGCCGTGCCGCCCGGGGGCCGCCTGGTGGTGGACACGGAATTCCACGCCGAGCGCCGCTACCGGCCCGAGCTGATGCTGGTCCAGCTGGGCGCCGAGCAGGGTCCGATCTGGGTCGTCGATCCCCTCACCGTGGACCCCGCCCCCCTCGCGTCCCTGCTCACGGGGCGCATCTGGCTGGCCCACGGGGCGCGATCCGACTTGCGCGTGCTCGCCGAGAGCCTGGGCGCCCTGCCCGCGGGCCTGCGCGACAGCCAGGTGCTCGCCGGGCTGTGCGGGCTGGGCTTTCCCCGCCGCCTGGAGGATCTCTGCGAGCGGGTGCTCGGTCCCGAAGCGGGCCCCGCCGAGACCCTGTCGGACTGGTCGGTGCGCCCGCTGCGCCCCGATCAGCTCGTCTACGCCGCCCGGGATGTCCACCAGGTGCGCGGCCTGGTGGCGGCCTTGGAGCCCGACCTGGATGACGAAGGCCGGGCCATCTGGGCCGAGCTGGGCGACGAGATGATCGCCGCCTCCCTCGCACCGGTCGACACGGATGCCGGATGGATGGGTCTGGAGATCGCCGCCGACTTCGACGCGGCCACCCGCCGGGTCCTGCACCGCCTGCATGCCTGGCGCGAGGCCCGATCCGCGGAACGAAACCAGCCCACCGGCTACCTCGCCTCGGACGCGGTGATCCTCGATCTCGCTCGGCGAAAGCCCCGGAGCGTGACGGTGCTGGCGCAGAACCGGCGCCTGTCGCGGGGGCTGATCAAGGGCCAGGGCCAAGCCCTGGTCGATCAGGTGATCGCCGCGCTGGCCGACGATGTCGAAGCGCCCGTCCCACCGGATCCGGGGGTCCGGCGGCTGGCCCGGCTGCTGCGCATGTGGGCCCAGGTGCGGCAGGAGTCCCTGGGCATGCACGCCGATCTGCTGCTGCCGGTGCCACTGGCCCTTCAGGTTGCCCAGGATGGAGCCGATGTCTTGTCTGGCTGGAGGAGACGGCTCCTCTTCGAAGACATCGACGCTTTCCTGTCGGGAAAGATCGGTTTGACCATCGCCGATCGGATCCCGATCCAAACGCCGGTCCTTCGTTTGGGCGCCGTTCCCGACAGAAGTTGACCATGACCAGAAGGCGCTCTGCGTCTTCATCCTCGGCCAAAGCGAAAAATATTTTTCGCCCCCGCTGAAAATCTCTTTGCGGTGTTCCACGCTGTGGACTACCGTTTGAGAGCGGCACCGAAGGGGTGCCTCATCCCGGCCAAGCGTTCTCGCAGGAGTGCCACCATGAACCTCGTTCGTCGCCTGATCTCTGACGAGTCTGGCGCCACCGCCATCGAATACGGCCTCATCGCCGCCCTCGTCGCCGTGGCCATCATCGCTGCCCTCACCGCGCTTGGCAGCTCGCTGGACACCCTCTTCACCAACGTCTCCAACACCGTCAGCAACGCCACCAGCTAGCAGGCGGGGACGAGACGGGCCGGTCGGTCATGACTGCACCCGCCTTGTCCATGACCTCGCTCTGGATCCTGGTCGGCCTAGCGGCGATCTGGGATGTGGCACAGCGTCGCATCCCCAATCCGCTGATTCTGGTCGGGCTGGTTCTGGGGGCAGGTTTCGGGGCCCAGGCCGGCGGATTCGCTGGCCTGGGTTCTTCCGTTGTGGGCATGGCCGTCGGCCTCGCCGTCTTGATCGCCCCCTTCGCAGCGCGGCTGTTGGGGGGGGGTGACGTGAAGCTGGTGATGGTCGTGGGTGCCTTCCTGGGTTGGCGCGGCGTGCTCCACGTGATCCTGATCGGGGCGATCGCGCATGGGGCGGTCGCGGTGCTCTGGCTGCTGGGGCGTGGCCTCGCCCGACAGCTCGGGCGCCCCGTCGCAAAGGACCCCGGCATCCCCCACGCGGTGGCCTATGCTTTGGCGACCCTGGCCTACACCCTCGGCGCCGTGCACCTCTTCTGAGCGCGGCGCCCCCAGGCGCCGGCCTCCCCCCTTCTCCACGCCGCCTGCGGTATCCTGATCCAATCAGGCCCGACGCAGCGGTGGCGCCCCCCTCGGGGCTCCCCTTCTTGTCCCTCAATGGCGGACTGTCGGGGTCCGAAATAGCCGACGCACGCGAAAAGCAGCCGGAGTGACGATGCAGCAGACACGGCAGCAGACCGGTGGACGGGCCAAAGCCACCCTCTTTCTGGTGGGCGCCCTCTTCATCGCCGGGATCACGTCCTACCTGGTCTGGCGGGTGGTCGAGAATATGCGCACCGAGCTGGCCAAGGCCAAGGAGGGCCCCGAACGGGTGCGCGTCCTGGTGGCTGCCCGGGACATCTACATGGGCGAGACCATCTCGGAGGGTGACATCCAGACCTTCCCGGTGCTGCCCGACATGATCTACCCCGAGCTGGTCTTCACCGAAGAGCAGATGCAGCAGCTGCTCAACCGCACCGCCAAGGAGCGCATCCTGGCGGGTGAGGTGCTGCGCGAAGAGCGCCTGGCCGATGCCAACGCCGGGGTGGGGCTCAACGCCTTGATCCCCCGCGGCATGCGCGCCATGACCATCGACGTGGACCCCCAGTCCAGCCTGGGGGGCCTGCTGCAGCCGGGCAACCGGGTGGATGTGATCGTCACCATTCGCCCCGACGACCGCAACGCCGCCGCCAAGTGGGTGACCGAGACCATCCTGCAGGACAAGCGGGTGCTTGCGGTCGGCGCGCGGCTCAAGCCGGTGTCCGCTGCCGAAAAGGACGAGGAGGCCAAGAAGGGCGGCCGCTCCCGCCGCGAGCGCCCCTCGGTCACCTTGGAGCTCAGCCTGGAAGACAGCGAGAAGCTGGCCCTGGCCGCCTCTCGCGGCGATATGCACCTGGTCTTGCGCTCGGATGTGGACAACACCCAGCAAGAGACCGACGGCGCCCTGACCACCAACGAGATGATGGGTCTGCAGGCTGCGGCCGCCCCGGCCCAGTCCACCGGTCGGCGCTCCAGTGGCAAGACCCCCACCACGGCGCCGGTCGATCCCAACCGCACCACCGCCGAAGTCATCGAAGGCTCCACGTCCACCAGCGTGCAGTTCGACGCCAATGGCAACAAGATCGAGCCCACTGCCGGTCGGCGCCGCTGACCGCCCCCTCTCCCCGCTGCGCCGATGGGCGTCTCCCTCGACGCCCCCCCCTCGTTGGAGGCTGTTGATGCCGCTGTCGCCGTGCCCCTCCCCTTCCCGCCCCCGTTCTGGCCTGCTGCGCAGCTTGATTTGCAGCGCGGCGCTGGCCTTGGGGGTCGCAGCTGCCCGCCCGGCCCAAGCCACGGACTCCTTTGATCCTGGCGCCGAGTGGATCGATGTCGAGGTGGGCCAGTCCTTCATCTTCCGGCAGCCTCGGCCCATCGCCCGGGTGCTGATCAGCGACGATCAAGTGGCCGAGCTCAAGCTGCTCGAAGAGGGTCAATTCCAGGTGCGCGGGCGCGCGGTGGGCACCACCGACCTCTGGATCTGGTACCGGGACACCCCCTCGGACCCGGTCAAATACGAGCTGACCATCCACCGGGACCTGTCGGATCTGATCCGCCGGGTGGACCAGCTCGTCGATGGCACCCCCCCAAGGATCTACCCCTTGGAGAGCCGCCTGGTCGCCGAAGGCCCCGTCAACAGCGTGCAGACGCTGGAGCAGATCGCCAGTATGGCGTCGGTCTATGACGAGGACTTCGTCAACCTGATGAGCGTGACGGGCGACCACCAGATCCAGCTGCGGGTGGTCTTTGCCGAGGTCAACCGCACGGCCCTGCGCGAGATGGGCCTGAACTCGATGTATGGGGGCAGCAACGCCCTGGGCATCGGGTTGGACGGCCCCACGTCCACGGGTGCGGGTCTGGTCAACCGCCCGGGCCTGTCCGACATCAACAGGGGCCAGGTGGTGGCCCCCGCCGCCGAAGCCTTCAACGTGCTGGGCATCTTCGGCAACCCGGTCAACCTGAGCGCGATCCTGTCGGTCCTGGAGACCAACAGCGTGTCCAAGGTGCTCGCCCAGCCCACCCTGGTCGCCCTGTCCGGGCAACAGGCCGAGTTCCTGGCCGGTGGCGAGATCCCCATTCCCGTCGCCCAGTTCGGCAACCGCATCAGCATCGAGTTCAAGGAGTACGGCGTCAAGCTGGTCTTCGTGCCTACGGTGCTTGGTGAGAATGTCGTTGACGTGCGTGTTTACGTCGAGGTCAGCGACGTGGACTCCGCCACGGCCATCCGGGTGACCGGCATCGAGATCCCGGGCTTTCTGTCTCGCAAGACCCAGTCCCACCTGCGCATGGAGAGCGGCACCACCTTTGCCATGGCGGGCATGCTGCACGACTCGGTGCGCGCCACCTACGCCAAGGTGCCGCTGCTGGGGGACATCCCGATCGTCGGATCCCTCTTCCGCTATGTCCAGCACCGGCACAACGAGACCGAGCTGATGATCTTCGTCACGCCGGAGCTCGTGCGTCCGATGGCGTCTGGAGAGGTGCCCCCCCCTCCGGGGACCACCATGGACTTCAATCCCAACGACTTCGAATTCTTCTTGCTCGGACTGGACCACCGCGTCGGATCGCGGACCGCCGAGCCCACGGGCCCCATTGGCCTCGTCCGCTGAGTCGGGCTTCAAGGAGCGTCGAGAGTATGCGAAACCGCAGGATGTCCATCGGAGCGGCCTCGGTCGTGGTCGTCGGGGTGGACTCGAAGGGGATGGGGTTGATCCGCGAGTGCCTTGGCACCGAGGCGGTCCTCCCCACCCACTCGACTCCCTTCCTTGAAGCTGCGCAGGTGGTCCGCAAGACCCGGCCCAATGTCGTGGTCATGGGCTTCGACCAGGATTTTGATGGAGCGGTTCGGCTGGGCCCCAGCCTGAAGCGCGAGGTGCCCAACCTGCACATGGTGGCCATCTCGGAGCGCACCGACCCCGAGCGCATCCGTGCCGCCATGCGGGCCGGCTACCAGGAATATGTGGTGTTGCCCGAAGACGGCGACCTGCTGCGGCGGGCTGTGCACGAGGCCGCCCATGGGGGCGAAGGCGGCGGCGAGACCGGCACCGTGGTGGCCATGGTGGGCAGCAAGGGGGGCTGCGGGGTCACCATGCTGACCGTCAACCTCGCCGCCGAGCTGTCGCCGGTCTACCGGGTCTGCGTGGCCGATATGGACTTCTCCATGGGCGATGCGGCGGCCTTCTTGGACCTGCAGCCCTCCAGCAATATCTACGATCTGCTGCGCGGCCTGGACCGCTTGGATGAGCGGGTGCTGGCGGGCAATGTCGCCGTTCACCCCTCCAAGGTGCATGTGCTGGCCCAGCCCACCGAGCTGATGGACCTCGAAGAGATCCGCGGCGAAGACACGCTGGCCATTCTGCGGTCGGCCGCCGAGGCCTACCAGTACCTGCTGGTGGACTGCGGCGGTCGCATCGACGAATCCACCCATATGGTCACCACCGTGGCCGACGTCGTGATCCTGGTGACCACCCCGGGCGTGGTGGCGGTGAAGAATGCCTGGCGGCGGCTGCAGCTGATGCTGCGGCTGGGCATCGAGAAAGACCAGATTCGGCTGGTGGTGAACCAGTGGGACAAGAACGCCGAGCTGACCCGGGCCGACATCGAAAACAACCTGGGGTTGCCGGTTGCCGCGACCATCGCCGCCGACTTCCCCACCTGCCAGCGGGCGGTGAACCTGGGCCGCCTGCTGCGCGACGTAGACAAGCGCTCCCCCACCCTGCGGGACATCAGCGCCGCCGTGGCGCTGATCACCGAGCGGGCCGAGCGCGTAGAAACCGAGACCTCGAAGGCCTCCTTCTGGGGTTTGTTCAAGTCCTGACCGGCTGATCCGGGTCCGCGCGGCCAACCCGCCTGGGGAGAGCGTCCATGTCGAATTCCCGCCTCATCGATCGCGTCCGCGGTGCCAGCCAGCGCTACCGCACCGGCCCGACCTCGGACTCCGTGGAGTTCGAGAAGATCAAGAAGACCCTGCACGCCGAGCTGATCGCCGGCCTGGACTTCGAACAGGTCAGCCGCACCCCCCGGGACGAGCTGGCGCGCCGCCTGCGCACCACCCTCACCGACCGCATCGAGCAGCGGGCCCTGCCCCTCAACCGCCTGGAGCGCGAGCGCCTGGTCGAGGAGATCCTCGACGAGATCCTCGGCTTGGGGCCGCTGGAGGCCTTGCTGCGGGATCCAGAGATCTCCGACATCCTGATCAACGGCTACGAGACGGTCTACGTCGAAAAGAAGGGCAAGCTGCAGCGGGTGGACGTGCATTTCAACAGCGACGACCACCTCATGCAGATCATCGACCGCATCGTATCGGCGGTGGGTCGGCGGGTGGACGAGACCAACCCCATGGTGGACGCCCGCTTGCGCGATGGCAGCCGCTTCAACGCCATCATCCCGCCGCTGGCCCTGGACGGGCCGGTGGTGTCCATCCGGCGTTTCGGCACCATCCCGATCTCAGCCGAGGACCTGGTGGCCTTTGGCAGCCTGCCCCAGCCCATGTTGGAGGTGCTGCGCGGCTGCGTAAAGGCCAAGCTCAACATCCTCATCAGCGGCGGCACCGGCTCTGGAAAGACCACGCTTCTCAACTGTTTGAGCAGCTTCATCCCGGCCAATGAGCGAATCGTCACCATCGAGGACGCCGCCGAACTCCAGCTGCAGCAGCCCCACATCGTGCGCCTGGAGACCCGCCCCACCAACCTCGAAGGCAAGGGGGAGGTCACGGCCCGCGACCTGGTCAAGAACGCCCTGCGGATGCGCCCCGACCGCATCGTCCTGGGCGAGATCCGCGGGGGCGAGGCCATCGACATGCTGCAGGCCATGAACACCGGCCACGAGGGCTCTCTGGCCACCGTTCACAGCAATACCACCCGCGACGCCTTGTCCCGCCTCGAGACCATGATCGGCATGGGCATGCCCAACCTCTCGGACAAGAACATCCGCGAGATGATGGCTCGCGCCCTCGACCTCGTGATCCAGCTCGATCGCATGAGCGATGGCACCCGCCGCGTGGTGGCCATGACCGAGATCACCGGCATGGAGGGCTCGGTGGTCACCACCCAGGACATCTTCAACTTCAAGCAGCGCACGGTGGACGATGACGGCCGCGTGCGGGGCACCTTCACCGCCACCGGCACCCGCCCCAAGTTCATGGGCCGACTGCTGGCCCAGGGCATCGACCTCGACCCCGCCACCTTCCGCTTCCGCATGGATGTCTGAGGAGATGGTGGTCCGGGTGCAATCCGCAGGAGGCAGGCCGTGAATACCGCGCTCGTGGTTGTGGTGACCCTGGTCGTCTTCATCGGCATGTTGATGATTGGCAGCCTGGCCTTTGCGGGCATGCGCTCGCGGGAGGCCGAGCGGTCCCGGCAGCTGTCGCGGCGCCTGGGCACCCTGACCGAGACCAGCGAAGACAGCATCTTCCGGCTCAATACGCGGGACCCGGTGGCCGACCGGCTGGGCAGCCTGGGGGGCGAGCTTGAGAATATGCTGGTGCAGGCCGGCTCCCCCTACGACCTGCGCGCCCTCTTCATTCGCATGGCCCTGTGGTCGACGGTCGGCGTGCTGGTGCTGGGCCTGGTCTTCCGCGGCCCCAGCGCCCTCTTTGGCTTTGCCCTGGGCGCCATCCCCGTCTTGTTGGTCAACCGCCAGGCGGCCACTCGCGCCAAGAAGATGTCCGAGCAGCTGCCCGACGCCTTGGACCTGGTCAGCCGCTCCTTGCAGGCGGGCCATGGCCTGTCCGATGCCATGCGGCTGTGCGCCCAGGAGATGCCCCTGCCGGTGGCCGAAGAGTTCGGCCGGGTCTTTGACGAGCACAACCTGGGGCGCGATCTCCGCGAGTGTCTCACCGACCTGAGCATGCGCAACCCGCGCAACTTCGACCTCAAGATCTTCGTCAGCTCGGTGCTCTTGCAGCGGGACACCGGCGGCAACCTCATCGAGATCCTCGAAAATATCTCCAACACCATCCGCGACCGCTTCGTCTTTCAGGCCAAGGTCAAGGCCTTGACGGCAGAGGCGCGGATCTCGGCGATGATCCTGGGTTCTCTGCCATTTCTGATGCTCTTGTTGATCGGCTTCATGCGGCCGACCTACCTGGCGCCGCTGTGGTACGAACAGCTGGGGCACATCTTCCTGCTCATCGGGGGCGGGCTCTACATGACCGGCCTGCTCGTCATGCGCATGATGAGTCAGCTCGACACCTGAGCCCTGGCTCCAAACGGTGATCCCATGCTCAGCAGCAGCTATCAATCCCTTGCCCTGATCATCGGCGTCGGCGTCTTTGTCGTCGTGCTGATCGTCTTCTACGCCGTGCGCATGCTGCTCAACCCCGAGCGCACGGCCCGCGATCGGGTCAACGACCTGACGGGCACCCGGGTCTCTACAGACAGCTTGCTGGCACCCGATGAGCAGGTGCGGGGTGTGACCTCCAACCTGTCGGCCCTGGCCCAGCCCTCGGACGTCGATGAGGCCAATGATCAGCGTATGCGGCTGATTCAGGGCGGCTACCGGTCCCGCAACAATCTCGAGGTCTACAGCGCGATCCGGGCAGTGCTGGCCATGGTGGTGCCGCTGCTGCTGTGGGCCGTCGTCCCGTCGATGCAGCTGGTCTACCTGCTCTTCGTCCTGATGCTGGGAGCGACCTGCGCCTACTACGCGCCCGCCCTGTGGCTCAGCCACCGCATCGACAAGCGGAAGGAGGCCCTGATGCGCCCCTTTCCCGATGCCATGGACCTGCTGGTGAGCAGCGTCGAAGCGGGTCTGGGCCTGGACGCCGCCTTCCGCCGGGTGGCGCAAGAGATGGAGTCCGCCGCGCCCGAGCTGGCCAAGGAGCTTCAGGCGGTCAACCACGAGGTGGGCGCGGGCATCAGCCGGGTCGAGGCGCTGCGCCACCTGGACCACCGCACCGGCCTGGAAGAGGTCAAGTCCCTGGTCAACGTGCTCATGCAGGCCGAACGTTTCGGCACGTCGGTGGCCCGGGCCCTGCGGGTGCACTCCAACCTGGTGCGCAAGAAGCGCATGTTGGCCGCCGAAGAGCAGGCGGCCCAGATCTCCCCCAAGCTGACCGTGGCGATGATCCTCTTCATCCTGCCCAGCCTCTTTGTGGTGCTGGCGGGCCCGGCCGTGATCAACGTCGTCAACACGCTGCTGCCGGCCATGGCGGGGCAATGAAGCTGGCCCTGCCCGCGACCCTGGCCCTGCTTCTGGGGCTGGGCTGCGCCAAGCAGACCGGGGCGCGGCCCGACGCCGCAGAGCCCGCGCCAGCCTGGGCCAGCCGCGAGGGCCGAGAGAAGGCCCGCCTGGAGCTGGCGGTCGCCATGATCGCGGCCGGCACGCCCGAGTCGGCCCTCAAGCTGGTGGGGCAGATGCGGGCCGAGGGCCAGAACGGGGTGGATGTGGACGTGGTCCAGGCCCGCGCCTTGCGCGAGGTGGGCCTGCTCGATGACGCCGCCAGCCTGCTCGAAGAGACGGTCAAGCGCCACCCCCGCGATGTGGCCGCCCGCAAAGAGCTGGGCATCTTGCGGGTGGACCAGCAGAACCTCGCCGGGGCCGTGCAGCTCTTCCAGAGCGCCGTGAAGCTGGACGACACTGACGCAGAGCTTTGGAATAACCTGGGCTTTACGCTGATGGCGGCCGGGCGCCTGGACGAGGCCACCGAGGCCCTGCGCCAGAGCCTCAAGCTGGATTCATCCCGCGATCAGACTCGCAACAACCTGGGTTTTGCCCTGGTGGCCTCGGGGCGGCTGGACGAGGCCTGGCGGGTCTTTCGCGCCGCGCAGGGCCCGGCCGCCGCCCACTACAATGTGGGGGTGGGGCTGGAGCTGCGGGGAGATGACGCCGCCGCCCGGGCCCGCTACCAGAAGGCCCTGGACGAGACCCCCTCCTATGCGCTGGCGCGCGGGCCCTCAGCCGCCTCAGCCCCCTGCGCCGCCGCCGCCGCCGCCCCAACCCTCCCCCGACGTGGAGAGCCCATGAAGCGCCCCCTCGCCCTGCGCCCCCTGTCCCTGGCCGCCTTGCTGCTGCTGGGCGCCTGTGGCTCCGCCAACTCCAACCTGCAATATGATGTGGGCCGGGCCTACCTCCAGGCCACGCGCACCCAGGCCGATCTCGGCCGCCCGAGCGTGGCCGAGATGGGATTCTCGATGTCGGGGACCGAGGCCCTGGAGCTGCGCAAGCGCGTGGTGGAGGAGACCACCGACGTCGAAGCCGGCACCCCCGACGCGGTGAAGACCATCGCCGTCGAGTAGCCGAGGTCGCCGCACCGGCCCCGGACTTCGCCCAGCGGAGCCCCCATGAAGCCCTTCCGTGGCTCCGCGACAACGCTGCTCTCGCTCGCTGCGGGGGCCGTGGCGGCGGCGGCGGTGGTGGCGGCCTGGGTGCCCCTCACCCGCGAGGCCATGCAGCGCGAGAAAGAGTCGCTGGTGGGTCACCTGGGCGTGTCGGCCCTGCTGATGCGCGGCCAGGTCGAGCCCTGGCTGGCGGCGGACGCCGATCCCGACACCTTGGTGGGTCGGCTGGATGGCTTGCGCGCAGCCTCCGAGGTGGCGCAGCTGGCCCTGCTCGATCCCGAAGGCGCCCTGCTGGTCAGCGCGGTGGAAGACGCCGACCTGCCGCCCCCGCCCCTCGATCTCAGCCGACGCTGTGCGACCGCCCTCGCCGCCTTGCCCCCCACCGCGCTGCGGCGGGTGGCCTTTGTCACCGGCGCCACCGATGGGGTCGGTGATCTGCAGGTGGCCTGCACCGATGTTGAAGATGAGAATGGTCCGATGACGCTTGTTCTCGTCGAGACTGCCGACTATACGGACGCCCTGAGCGCCACGCGGCTGCGGGCCACCCTGCTGTTTCTGGCCTTGGGGCTGGTGGCGGGCCTGGTGGTGGTGGCGGCCACCCGCTGGCTGCTCTCGCCCGTGCGCGAGGTGTCCATGGCGGCTGCCCGCATCGCCAAGGGCGAGCGCGGGGTCACGGTGGCGGTGCGGGGCCCCGACGAGATCGCGCAGCTGGGGCGCGCGGTCAACGCCCTGGCCTCGAATTTCGAGGCGCGGGAGGACGATATTCGCGCCCGCCTGGACGTGGTCAACCAGCTCTCCAGCATGGTGGCCCACGAGGTCCGCAACCCGCTGCAGAGCCTCAGCCTCTTCTGTGCACTGGCCCGCAGCGAGGAGGATCCGGTCACCCGGGGCCAGATGATCGCGAAGATCGAGAGCGAGATTCATGTGCTGGAGGGCGTGGTCCAGCGCTTTCTGCGCAGCAGCGGGCCCCTGCAGATCTCCCTGGCCGAGGTGGACCTGGTGGAGGTGCTCAAGCGGGCTGCCGTTGTGGCGGAACCCGAGGCCCACCGGCGCAATGTGCGGCTGATGCTGCAAGCGCCGGGTCGACTGCGGGTGATGGCCGACGGCTCGTTGATCCGGCGGGCCTTGGAGAACCTGATGCTCAACGCCATCGAGTTCGCGGGACAGTCCCCGCCCGGGCAGGTGACCGCCGCCCTGCTGCCCCGGGGCCGCGAGGTGCTGCTGATCGTCGAAGACGACGGCCCCGGTGTGCCCGCTGATGAGCGCGACCGAATCTTCCAGGCCTATTATTCGTCCAAGTCAGGGGGCACGGGCTTGGGCCTGGCCTTGGTCAAGCAGGTGATGGAGGCCCACGGGGGCACCATCGCCAGTGAGGCTTCACCCCTGGGCGGCGCCCGCTTCGTCGCCTCCTTGCCGCTGAAGCTTGTCGGGGAGAGCACACAGTCGTGACGGTCCATCCAGCCCTCAACGTCCTGGTGGTGGACGACAACCGCAGCGCCGCCGAGGCCGCCGCCCTGCTGCTCGGTCGGGACGGCCACAGGGTGGAGGTGGTCCATGACGGGCGCGCCGCCATCGAACGCCTGCACCAGCAGCCCTTCGACCTGGTCCTGACGGATCTTCGAATGGAGCCTGTGGACGGCCTGTCGGTGGTGCGGGCGGCGCGGGCCTGCGATCCGCCTGTCGATGCCATCGTCTTCACGGCCTACGGTTCGGTGGAGAAGGCGGTGGAGGCCATGCGCCTGGGAGCGGTGGACTTCTTGACCAAGCCCATCACCGCCGACCAGCTGTTGCGGCGGGTGCGGGAGTTCCGGTCGGCACCCCAGGGCGGGCTGGCCCTGGTCGGAGAGAGCGACGCCATGCGGACGCTGCGCGAGCAGGCCGTCAAGCTGGCCCAGGTCCGGTCCACCGTGCTCGTGGTGGGCGAGACGGGCTCCGGCCGCCGTCACCTCACCCGCTGGCTGCACCAGAATGGGCCCGACGCGGACCTTCCCATGTTGGTCGCCCACCCCGGCCGCGATCTGGATCCGGGTCAGCTGCGGGGGGCCGGCACCCTGCTGCTGCCCTCGGTGGATGACCTGACAGCCGGCGCCCAGGTGCAGCTGTTGCGGCAGCTCGAGGGCCTGGACGCCGGACAGCCGCCCCGGGTGATCGCGACGGCCTCCCCCGAGATCGAGGGCCTGGTGGCCACGGGCGCCCTGGCGCCAGAGCTCTACTTCCGCTTGGCGGTGCTGGTGGTGCGCGTGGCCCCCCTGCGGGAGCGGCTGGCCGATATCGCGCCGCTGCTGGAGCATTTCGTCGCCGGTCACAGCCGGGCCTTCGGCAAGGAGGGGCCGCGGCCCACCCCGGAGCAGCTCGCCAACCTGCAGCGCCATGGCTGGACCGGCAATGTGCGCGAGCTGGCCAACCTCGCCGAACGCGCCGTGGTGATGGGGCCCGGCGCCTATGATCAGCGGCCCGTGGCCCGCCGAGAGGAGCCCGTCGCGGGGCGCCTGGAGCCGGGCTTCAACCTGTCGGAGCACCTCGAAGCGGTGGAGCGCACCTTGCTCAGCCGCGCCATCGACGAGACCGGGGGCGATCGCACCGCCATGAGCCGCCTGCTGGGCCTCGAACGCAACACGCTGCGCTACAAGCTCAACAAATACGACCTCCTCAAGCGGACCTGAGCGGCGGAGCCCCCCTTGCCTGAGCCCCAGACCCCCGCGCCGGCGGGCTTGGATGCGGAGCAAGCCCGTCGGGCCCTGCGCCGCGGCCTGGTCTATGCGGGCGGTGGGCTGCTGGTGCTGGGTGGCATCGTGGGGGCGGTGGCGGCCACGCCCCTGGGTCGGGAGGCCCTGGAGGACCTGCTGGCGCGCATGCGGCCCGGCTACCTCGCCTTGGCCTGGCTGTTGATGACCTCGGCCTTTGGCTTCATGGCCTTGCGTTGGCGCGCCTTGATGCCGGCGGGCTTCCGCCCCTCCCTGGGCGGCTTGAGCGCGATGCTCTGCGCGGGCCTGCTGCTCAACTATGCGGTGCCGGGGCCGGTCGGCGAGCTGGGCGCCGCCTGGTTTGCCCACCGCCGCTACGGGCTGCCGCTGGCGGGCTCCTTGGCCTCGGGGGTGACAGCCCGGGCCCTGGGGCTGGCCAGCGCCGCCGCGCTCACTGCCCTGGCCTGGCTCTTCTTCGATCTGCCCGTGCCCGAGGGCTATGATCGGCTAGTGGCGGCGGTCGCGCTGCTGGTGGGATCCATGGGGCTGGTCCTGGCGTCGATCGCCTGGAAGCCGCTTTGGTGGCGGGGTCTTACCGAGGCCATCCTGGGGCGGCTGCGTGGGCCCGGGCCGCTGGGCCGCCTGGCGGGCCGTCTGGCCAGCGGAGTGGGCGCGCTGACCGACAGCTTCGCCGAGGTGCTGCACCGGGGCGGCCGGGCCTGGGCTTGGGCCACCCTGTGGGCGCTGGCTGGCCACGGCGCGGTCATCCTGTCCATCGCGGTGGCGGTGGAGGGGCTGGGCAGCGCTGCGGACCCGGCGGGCCTGGTCTTCACCTATGCGACCACCACCGCCGGCGCGGTGGCCCTCTTTGCCTTGCCCGGCTCGCAGGTGGGCTGGGACGCCCTCTTCGTGGCGCTGCTGGTGGGCACCACCGGCCTGCAGACCGCCGATGCCGTCGCGATCGCCGCCCTGGTGCGCGCGCAGCAGCTCAGCGTGATGGCCCTGGGCGCCATCGCGGTGGCCTGGCTGCTGCCCTCCGCCGCGCGCCCCGCGCCCCTGGGATGAGGTCCCCACCTGTCACGACGGGGTGATGGCCCGGCCTGGCGCTTCCTTCTTGCCCGGCCTTGCAATAGGTTGGTGAGAGCAGAGCGGAGGATCGCCATGAACATGCAGCCAACGCGTCGGAGCCTGCGGGCCTCCCGTCGGGGCAACTACGCGATCCTCGTCGGGGTGAGCTTCTCGGTGCTGCTCGGATTTGCGGCCATCGCCATTGACTCGGCCTTCGTCAACCTCGCCTTTGTCCAGGCCCAGGCTGCCGCCGACGCCGGCGCCCACGCCGCCATCGTGAAGCTCCGCCGCAGTGGCGATGTGGAGGAGGCCCGCGTCACCGCAGAAGACTTCATCAACGCCAACAACCTCATGGGCAGTGCCGCCAAGGTGGACCCCACCGAAGACATCATCTTTGGCGGCTGGGACTACCCCTCGCGCACCTTCGACGAGGGCGCGGCCTATGTCAACGCCGTGCGGGTCAACGTCCGCAAGACCGACGACTCGCCCAATGGCGCCATGCAGACCCTGATGATGAAGCTCTTCGGGGTGCAGTTCAGCGAGGCCCAGGCCACGGCCCCCAGCACCGCTGCGCTGCGCTTTCGCGAGATCATGATCGTTCAGGATGTAACTGGGTCATTCGCTGGCGAAATCGGCCAGGGGCGCAACGCCGACCTCACCTTCCTCGAGACCATCGCCGAGCGCAACAACCCCGGCGACCAGATCGGCATGGTGACCTTTGTGGGCGCCGCTGAGCTGTGGACGCCGCTGTCCTATGTGGACACCGATTTCAACACCATCCGGGATCAGTGGGAGACCTTGGACTGGTGTGACCGCAGCTACGCCCCCTGGGACACCTACGCGCCGCCCATCTACCACCCTGCCCCGCAGATGATTGGCTGCAATGCGGGCCAGACCGACCCCACCACGTCCCATTACGACTCGGGCACCAACCAGGGCTCGGGCATCAACAAGGCGCTGGACACGCTGCTGGCGGGGGTGGGCTCCAGCGCCAACGCCTTGAAGGTCATCGTGCTGGTGTCCGATGGCAAGCCCCAGTGCATCCCCTCCACCGCGCTCTGCGACAACGCGGTAGCCGCCGAGGGCCGGCTTGCGGCCGACGACGCCGAAGACAACAACGTGTCCATCTTCTCGGTGTCCTTCAACGACACCTATGACGCCAACCAGTCCGCCTATATGGAGGACCTGGTGCGGGGCTATGGCCGCTTCTACGAGACGCCGGACCCCAACGATCTGGGCGCCATCCTCGAAGAGATCGCGCGGGCCATCCCCGTGGCCTTGGTGGAGTGAGCATGTCCGCCCCCCGCCATCGCGCAGGTCGCCGCGGCTCCAATGCCATCGAATTCGCGCTGATCCTGCCGGTCTTCCTGGCGCTGATCTCCGTGGTCTTTGAATATGGCTACTACTTCTTCATGCGCAGCGTCGTGAGCCGCTCGGTGCGAGAGGGCTGCCGCAACGGCGCGGTCGTCCCCCCGAATTCCACTCCGGGGCCCGAAGACACCGCCCAGGACGACATCAGCTCCAATATGGGCGGCTACAACTTCTTTGGCGCGGACTGTGACAGCGCCGATGACGCCAACTGCGACATCACCGTGGGCACCTCGGGCAGCAGCCCCAACGAGCTGCTCACCTGCACCATGACGATGTCCTATGGCGGCATCACGGGCGCCATCCCCGTGCCCGACGCCATCAGCTTCACCAGCTTCGCCTTGCTGGAGGTGCAGCGGTGATCGGGCGGGGCCGACGCGGGGCCTCCGCGGTGGAATTCGCCCTCACCCTGCCCCTGTTGATCGGTCTGATTTCGGCCATCCTGGACTATGGCTGGTACCTCACCCAGGCCGCCAACGTCACCAGCGCGGTGCGCGAGGGCACCCGCTACGCCGCCACGGTCAACCAGGACGACGGGGTCACCGCCACCGCCATCGACACCACCGAACAGGCGCTGACCGCCCTGGGCGTGCCCTGCCAGGGCGGCAGCGGCTGCTCGGTGGATGCCAACCTGGGCGAGGTCTCCGGCATCGAGTCCCTGACCGTGCGCGCCCAGGTCAGCTTCCAGCCCCTGGTGGGCATCGTGCCCACGCCCGCGCACCTCACGGCGGCCTTGACCATGGCCCTTCAGGATCAGCGCGGCGAATGAACCCGGGGGCGCCGGCAGCGGACAGGCGGCCGCGCGGGCATTAGGGGGCCAGTTGGAACCTGCCCCAGTCGGGCGGTGTTGGATGGATCCGCCGGGCGCGTCGCCACGGCTGGCGCGAATGGAAAAGGAGGCGATGAATGGTGCCCTTGATGCTCAGCCTGCTGGTGGCTTGCGGTCCGAAGAAGGCCCCCGAACCCGTCGCGGCCCCTGTGGCTGCGGCCCCCGATCCGGCCCCTGTGGCCGAAGCCGAGCCCGAGCCCGAACCCGAGCCCGTGGACATCATCAACGCCGACCTCAACATCAAGGTCACGCGTGCCAATGGCAGCGTGGTCGAAGGCCACGTCAAGCGCATCGAACGCAGCGGCGACTGGTATGGCGAAGAAGCCTGGGTGACCGACCGCGCCGAACTGAAGTTCAACGGCGAGGGCACGGGCGAATACCGCAAGATCACCTGGCCCGACGTCAAGTCCGTCACCATCAAGCCCGGCGCGGTCCCCGCCGACGTGGACTGCGTCTACGACGGCAGCTTCCGCCCCTGGATGTATGACTGCACCCTCAAGATCCCCTCGACCGTGACCACCAAGGACGGCAAGTCCTACGCGGTGGACACCCGCAACAAGTGGCGCTTCGTCTTTGACGATGGCGGCGAGGTCGAGTTCTGGATGGTCAAGCACCCCGCCCGCGAACAGGACGAGAAGGTGGTGGAGCTGGACACCGAGGACCCGCAGAACTTCGACCTCTACACCAAGCTGCAGCAGCGTCTGCGGGACGAGCGGGCGGGTAGCATGGTGGTCAAGGTCGAGGTCAAGTAGGCGGCCCGGGCCGTCCCCGGCTCTCAGGCCAGGGCGGCCAGTCGCAGGCCCAAAGCGCGCGCCACAGGCTCAATCCGGTCGAGGTGCACCTTGCTGAAGGGTGCGCCTTCCGGGGGGTTCAGCAGCTCCAGGCAGCCCGCGGTGCGGCCGCCGGCGTGGATGGGCACGCAGAGCAAGGAGCGGGTGGCAAAGCCCGTCGCCTCGTCCATCTCGCGGTAGAAGCGGCGGTCCCTGGCCGGGTTGTTGACGATCAAGCCCATGCGGCGAGTGGCGCAGAAGCCCACGATGCCCTTGCCAGCCGGCAGGGTCACACCGGCCAGCTTGTGGGCTTCGGGGCCGGTGGCCGACATGAAGCGCAGGCCGCCATCGGCCTCCATGCGCAGCACGGAGCCCGCCTCGCAGGGCACCAGCTCTTGGGCGATCTCCAGGGCCACCTGCCAGGCCATGGACTCCATCGGGGCGTCCCGCACGGCCCCCAGCAGGGGCTGAAGCAGGGCATCGTCCAGGCCGTCTGGGTCGAAGGGCCGCTCGGGGGCGACCATCTGGACGCTGCCCGTGTCGGCTTCCAGCGCGAAGACCTCGGTGTCCTCGTCCAGAGCCTCGGCGGGGGCCTGCAGCAGCAGCGTGGGGTCGTCCATTGGAAAGGGGGACCGGATGAGCACGGTCTGGTCTTCCACCACAAAGGGGGACCGGATGAGCACGGTCTGGTCTTCGGCCTCGGCCGGCCGACGCTGGGTGGTGCTGTCCTCTGCGGGGTCGGAGGCGGGCAGCAGCGGGGAGGCCGGCGGATCGGGCTGGGGCTGCACCACAAAGCCCGACCCGGTGCGGGCGTCCCGGGCGATCACCGTGCCATTGGCCAGCACCTCGCAGGCCAGGCGATCCAGGCCCTCGACGGCGCCCAGGCGGTCCAGACCCAGACCCAGCGCCGTGAGCCAGTTTCCGGCTACTACCGTCGCCTGTTCGCCCCCGCGCATGCTGACGACGAAGTGAGCCACCTGATCTCCCGGTCGCCTGCATGGTAACGCAGGCTCCGGGGGGCGGCCGGGCGGTTAGACCGCTGCCGATGTCTCCGCCTGCCCCCCCGCCTCCGGGCGCTTCGGCGCCCGCCCCCAACGACGATCTGGTCCACCGCTTCGTGCGTTGGGTGGTGGGTGCGGCGGTCTTCGGCGCGCTGCTCTACCTGGGCGGCAGCCTCTGGGCGGGCTTTGACGACATGAAGGCCGCATTCGGGGCTTTTCAGTGGTGGCTGGTGCCGCCGCTGGTGGCCCTGACCCTCACCAACTACGGGCTGCGCTTCCTCAAGTGGCATTACTTCTTGGGCCGCTTGAAGGTGCCCATGCCCTTTGTCGAGGATCTCTGGAACTACCTGGCCGGGCTGGCCATGGTCATCTCTCCGGGCAAGGCCGGCGAGCTGCTCAAGCCCTATGTGGTGCGCGCGCGCACGGGCGTGCCCATGGCCACCACGATCCCGGCGCTGGTCTCGGAGCGGCTCACCGACGCCATCGCCATGCTGGCCCTCGCGGGCATCAGCGTGACCACCTATGCCGCGGACCAGGCGGGCTATGTGCTGGCGCCCCTGGTGCTGGTGGGGCTCGGGCTGGCCGTGCTGGCCCACAAGGGCCTCAGCCTGGCCATCCTGCGCCTGCTGGGGCGGCTGCCCGTCCTTGGCAAGGTGGTCCCCAAGCTTGAAGAGATGGTGCGGGCCACCCGGGTCTGCCTCGCGCCGGTGCCCTTTCTGGTCAGCTTGCTGCTCAGCTTTGGGGCCTGGTTTGCCGAGTGCGTCGCCTATTGGCTGGTCCTTCGGGGGCTGGACGTGGCGGCCACCTTGGATGTCTCGGTCTTCATCTACGCGGCCAGCACCGTGCTGGGCGCCCCGGCGCCGGGGGGCCTGGGCGTGTCCGATGGGGCGCTGGCCTTCTTCGCCCGCACCCTGATCGGGGCGCCCGAGAACCTCGCGGTGGCCTCGGCCCTGATCACCCGGGTGGTCACGCTCTGGGTGGGCGTGGGCGTGGGCGCCATCGCCCTGGTGCGCGTCTCCCGAATGCTGGGCGGGGACATCCACCTCGACCAGGCCCAGGACGCGGGCTGAGCGCGGTGCAGCGACTGAGCCAGGCCCTGGGTGCCGCCTTTGAGGGCCTGGGTCGCGGCGTGGTCCGGCGCCGGGGCCTGGCCTTGGCCCTTGTGCTGGCCACCACCGCCTTGATCCTCGGCCTCGCGGGCCTGCAGCTGAAGCGCGGCGGTCTGCCCCTGGATTTCACGCCCCAGGCCCTGTTCATGGACGCCGGGCCCGAGGTCGCACAGGTGCGGCAGGTCGCTGAGATCTTCGGCCGAGACGACAACGACATCGTCTTTCTGGTGCAAGGGCCCCTGGGCACTGATGCCGGGGTGGCCGCCCTGCGCGCCCTGCACGCGACCCTGGCCGAGCCAGCCCAGGTAGAGCGGGTCGAGAGCCTGATCACGGCCAGCACCGCGTCGGCGGGGGATGGCGCCCTGCAGGTGCAGCTGCCCTTTGAGGAGCTGCCGCCAGCAGCGGCCGTGGCGGCGGCAGTGGCCGATCCGGTGCTGCGGGGCCTGCTGATCTCGGCGGACGGGGACACCACCGCCGTCCGCGCTCGAATCGACCGGAACATAGACCGGGTGGCCGATCTGGGGCCGGTTGTCTGGGACCTGGTGGCCCGTGCCGAGGCGGTCCCCCTGCCCGCGGGCATGCGGGTGCTGCCCACCGGCGTGCCCTATGTGCGCGCCGAAGTCGTGAAGCTGCTGTTGGACAGCCAGCTGACCTATGTGCCCGTGGTGGCCGCCTTCTTTGGCATCACCATCTGCCTGCTCTTCCGGCGCTTCTGGCTGGGCTTGGCCCCCCTGGTCTGTGTGCTGGTGGCCGATCTGTGGGCCATGGGCCTGCTGGTGGCCAGCGGCCAGGTCTTCAATGTGCTCAGCGTGCTGGCCCCCACCCTGGTGCTGGTGATCGGGGTGGCCGACGGCATCCACATCACCGCCCGCTATGTCGAAGAGCTGGCTCGCGATGGCGATCGGGAGGCCGCCCTCGGGCGGGCCATGCGCGCCATGGTGCTCCCCTGCTTTCTCACCACCTTCACCACCGCCGCGGGCTTTCTGAGCTTGCTCGTCGCCGATACGGCGGTGATGCGGGCCTTTGGGGTGCAGGCCTCCTTGGCCCTGGCCGTCACCTTCGTCGCGGTCGTGGTCGTCCTGCCCACCTTGTTGGCCTTCATCCCCATCCATCGGGTGGGGCGGCCGGAGAACACCCAGGCCCCCGCCGAGGCTCGGCTGCTGGCGGCGGTGGACGGCCTGGTGCGGCGGCGCAGCGGCGCCGTGCTGCTGGCCTGCGCGGCCCTGACGGCGGGCGCCTTGGCGCTGGGTGGGTCGGTGCGCACCAACTCGCGCCTGCTGGAGCTCTACAGCGAGGGCATGCCCACCTGGGAGGCCATCCACATCGCTGAAGATGAGCTGTCCGGCGTGATTCCCGTCTATCTCTATGTCGAGACTGACGCGACCGACGGGCTGCTCGACCCGGCTGTGTTGGGGGCGATGGGGCGGGTGGAGCAGGCCTTGCGCGCCCAGGCGCCCGTGCTCTGGACCACCTCTCTGGCGTCCCAGGTGGAGCGCCTGCACGGCATCCTCACCGACCAGCCCGGGCTGCCGGACAGCCGCGAGGCCGTGGCCCAGGAGCTGCTGGTGGCCGAGATGGCCGGGCGGTCCATGCTGGATGGGATGATGGACGAGGATCGACGCCGCGGGCGCGTTCTCGTCTTGATGGCCGATGCCGGGGGCCAGGTCTACCTGCAGGTGCGCCGGGACATCGAGGCCGTGGCGCGGGCCGAGCTGGGCGGCATCCCGGGCCTGAGCTGGGCCCTGACCGGCGACGGCTTCCTGGCGGCCAGCGGCGTGGACCGGCTGATCGGCGACCTGCTGGGCAGCCTGGGGCTGGTCTTTGGGGTCATCTTCTTGATGTTCTGGGTCATGCTGCGGGACGCGAAGCTGGCCCTGGTGGCCCTGGTGCCCAACCTCGTGCCCCTGGCCTTCACCCTGGCCACCCTGGGCCTGATGGGTGCGGACCTCCAGACCAGCAACATCGTGAGCTTCACCGTGGCGGTGGGTCTGGCGGTGGACGACACCATCCACTTCATCGCGCGCTACCAGGCCGAGCGGCGCCTGGGCAAGGAGGTCGATGCCGCCATGAGCGCCACCTATGCCGGGGCGGGCCACGCCATCGTGCTCACCAGCGTGCTCCTGGTGGTCGGCTTCTCCGCCCTGGCCACCGATGTGCTCACCAGCACCCGCCACTTCGGCATCCTCACCGGTGTGACCATGGCGGCGGCCTTGCTGGGTGACCTCTTCCTGCTGCCGGCCTTGCTGCACCGGGTGGATGGCGACAAGGGCCCTACTCCTCCTCGTCCTCTACATAGCCCAGCGCCTTGAGGGCGTCCTGCTCCTCCTTGTCGGGATCGTCGGCCTCGTCGTCATTCTCGTAGCCGCTATAGTCCCGGGTGGCCCGGTCGGCGGCCAGGGCGTCTACGGCGGCCCGCAGGGGCACCGGCGCGGCATCGGCTGGCTTGGGTGAGACCTCGGCCGGGTCATGGATCCGGTCGTAGAGCAGCCACTCGGGGCCGGCCTCCGTGGAGCGACGGACCAGGGTGTGGGCGGCATCTCGGGCGGCGAACTCCTTGCCGGCCGGGCCCACGGGGGAGCAGCTGATGGGGCCTTCGCGCTTGCAGTGGCTGCTCTCGCCGGTCAGCAGCGGGTGGCCGGGATGGGCGCGCAGGCTGCTGCCATCCAGGCCCTGGGGAAGGGGCAGGCCCAATACATCGTAGACGGTGGGCAGCACGTCCTGCAGGCCCACCAGGGCGTCCACCCGGGCGCCAGCCCCGGCGCCCTTCGGGTACTTGATGATGAGCGGCACGTGGAGCTGTTCGGCGGCGGCGGTGGTGCCGTGGTCGAACCACAGCTCGCGCTCGGTAAAGGACTCACCATGGTCGGCGGTGAGCACGATGAGTGCGTCGTCGTAGCGCCCGCTCTCCTTCAGCCAGTCCAGGATGCGCCCCACCTGGCCGTCGGTGTGCTCCACCGCCCGCACATAGCGGGTGGCATAGAAGCTGGGGTCGGCCACCTCCCAGAGCGCCTGGTACTTGGGCAAATGCTCGGCCTGGGCCGGGTCGGCGGGCCACTCCCCCGGCGCGGGCTGATCTCCCCAGCTGTCCAGCGGCCCGTGGGGGTCATAGGTGTGCCACCACAAGAAGAGATCGCTGGTCCACCAGCTGTGGTCGTCGATCCAACGCAACATGCGGTTGGTCGTGCGCTTGCCCATTCGACGGGGCATCGCGGGCTGGTCATAGTGGGTGAAGCCCTGGTCGAGGTTCAGGCGCCCCCGCAGCGTGAAGCCCGATACGAAGGCGGCGGTTCGATAGCCTCGTTCGGCCAGGCCCTCGGCCACGGTCTCGACCTCGTCCGGCAGGGCGCTGCCCCCGCGGAAGAGGTTCATGGTGACGCCATGGCTGGAAGGCGACAGCCCCGTGTGCAGGGTGCAGAAGGAGGGCCCGGTGACGCTGATCGGGGCCCAGGCCTGGGTGTAGGTCACGCCGTCGGCGGCCAGGCCGTCCATGCGAGGGGTTGCCGCCGGGCTTGTTGCCGACAAGGCGCCCACATGGTCCGCCCGCAGGGTGTCCACGGTGATGAAGATGACGTCAGGCTGCTTGCAGGCGGCGAGGCCAGCGGCCAGGGTGAGGACCGGGAGGGGGCGCATTTCGCCCCCATATCAAGCTCAGATGCCCGAGCCGAAGATGACGTAGATGGCGCCGGCATCCGGGCCACCGGCGTCGTTGCCGGGTGCGCCGATCAGGAGGTCGTCCAGGCCGTCGTCGTTGGTATCGCCGAGGATGAGGGGGAGGGCCGCCCCGTCGCCAACTGCTTCGCCTACGAATAGAGCGTCCGAATCGGGAGCATCGTAGCTGCCGGCGAGGGGGCCATAGTACAGGTGCACCTGGCCCGGCCCATCGCCGCTGGGCTGCATGGCGCCCAAGGCGATGTCGAGGTGCCCGTCTCCGTCGAGGTCGCCGGAGCCGGGCATGGCGATGCCGAAGGCGTCGCCGGCTGTCTGGCCGGCGAAACGCACCTCGGCGTCGGCGGCGGAGCGGTTCGCAGTCACGGGGCCGTGCATGATGTAGGCGCGGCCGGTCAGCGTGCCGGTCATAGAACTGAAAGGTGCTCCCAGTAGTACGTCGTCGTAGCCGTCACCGTTGATATCCCCCGCAGAGTGGCAAGCGCCCATCCCGAAGAGATCGCCAGCTTGCTCTCCGGACACGCGGACCGCAGCATCAGCCAGCGGCTGGGTACCAAGTGTGTCTGACACTGGGACTAAGAACGCCGCTCCGGTGGTTGCGCCGCCTTCTTCCCACAGTGGTGCAGCGACGCATAGTTCATCAACCCCGTTGCCGTTCGTGTCCCCGGCTGACTGCATCCAGATGCCCGCCCACGCATCATCGACGTGGAGTTGAGCATATGAACGAACCTCTACATCGACAACCGACTCCGTAAAGACGACTCCATCGACCAACGCGATTGTACTCGGAGCCCCCCGCGATGCGCTTGCAACCGCGAAGTCATGGACTCCGTCGCCGGACACATCGCCCAATGTCGCCGTTCGGACGTGCTCTGCGCTACTACCCCTCGCTGAGTCCCAGGTGACGATCAAATCGGCCGACGCTTCAGTCCTGTCGCGTTCAAGAGGCAACGCGAAGCCATGCACTGGGAACTTCGTCCCAGATACTAGCAGCATTGGCTCTCCGATCAGGCTGGTTCTCTCTACAACTGCGACATTGTCTCCGAACGATGCTCTTTCAGTTGATGCCCAGGTCACCGAGGCGGAGGACACGGCAGCCAACGTTGATCTGGTGGAACTGCTCTCTATGTCATCGAATACCACGACGCTGTCTGTAGTTCCGCCAGTCGTCGATACGACTGCGTCACTTCGCCCATCCCCGTTTATATCTCCCGCCCGAACTAGCCAAATGCCAAGTCCATCGGTTGCGCCAGCGCCGAGAGTCACACCGTCCGCGGTCCCCAGTCCGACGTTCCCCTGCAGCCTACAACCATCGAAGGGGTCAGCGTTGCAGTTGTTGTCAATGCCGTCGGCACAGACCTCAGTTTCCCCTGGGGATACAGTGGGGTCAGTATCATCGCAATCGCCTGACTGGCTGGCGGTGGGCTCTGTCGCGGTGCATGACACGACCTCCTGGGCAGCCCCCCAGCCATCTCCATCCGAATCCACATACCGAACGGTAGCCACAATGTCGTCGTCGTCGTCGTCGACCAAACCATCGCAATCGTTGTCGATGCCGTCGCAGATCTCAGCCGCTGTCGGCGAGATGAGGGGATCGGAGTCATTGCAATCGCCTTCGGCCTCGGACACTCCGTCCCCGTCGTTGTCTGTAAGCTCCGCAGTTCGGCTCTGGTGAAGGTCGCTATTGATTAGACAAGAACAAAGCAAAAGGAAGATCATCGGTCGCTCGGTGGATTACCTGCACTGCTGCGAACGGGTAACAGTAGTGCTTGCACAGCTGAACCAGTCGACGCCACAGTTGGTGATATAGCTTGCGGATGATCCGCAACTCGCAACGGACCCCTGCCAGCCAAGTCCGACAGAGCAAGAGGGCCACCCGCTGCAGGTTCCGGTGGTAGTCCAGTACCGCGTCTGGCTCCCATCGCAGTTCCAGTCGTAGCTGCCATCCCCGCGGTTATTTGTGAACCAGCTGGTCTGGCCGGGGTTCGCGCTCGCGTTGGAGTCGTAGCAGTCCGTGTTGTATCGGCTGGTATAGTAGCCCGTCTGGGTGCAGAGGCACTGGCCGGTGGTCGTGCCGTAGCCGTCGCCGTCGTAGTCGTAGTAATAGGTGATGCAACCCGATGCGTTGGCCTCATCGGCCAGGCCGTCGCAGTCGTTGTCCACCCCGTCGCCGCAGGCTTCGGTGGCGGCCGGGCTGATGGCGGCGTTGCTGTCGTTGCAGTCGCCGTCGATCTCGGCGTAGCCGTCGCCGTCGTCGTCATACCAGGTGGTGCCTTCGTCTACGACCCCGTCGCAGTCGTTGTCGGCGCCATCGGGCACCTCGGTGGCACCCGGGAAGCTGGTGGCGTCGCCGTCGTCGCAGTCGCCGTCGCGTTCGGACCAGCCGTCGCCATCGTCGTCGTAGCAGACCGTGGTCTCGTCTACGATCCCGTCGCAGTCGTTGTCTTCGCCGTCACAGACCTCGCGGGCGCCGGGGTAGGTGTCTTCGTTGTCGTCGTCGCAGTCGCCATCGACCTCGGTGTAGCCGTCGCCGTCATCGTCGTAGCCCTGGGTGCCTTCGTCTACGATCCCGTCGCAGTCGTCGTCGCGGGAGTTGTAGACCTCGGGGGCGGCGGGGTTGACGCTGGCGTCACCGTCGTTGCAGTCGCCCTGGTCCTCGGAGAAGCCGTCGCCGTCGTTGTCCACGGCGGTCAGGGCCTGCACCACGTAGATCATCGTGGCCGAGGCGTCGAAGCCCTCGGTGTCCACGGCGGTGAAGGTGAGGGTGTGGGTGCCCGCCTGCAGCGTTGCGTCGCAGCGGGCCACGCCGGTGCCGTCTGCGGTGGGCTCGCAGAAGACGCCGTCCAGATCGCTGCGGAAGCTCAGGCTGAGGTCGGCGGGGGCGTCGCGGGAGTCGAAGACGCTGGCGACGAATTCGAAGGCCTCCTCTTCCAGGCCGGTCTCGCCCACGATGGGCCGCTCGATGGTGATCTCGGGCGCTTCGGGGAGATCGTTGATCACCACCTGGATGCTGTCGATGCCGGATTCGCCCCGGGTGTCGGTCACCAGCAGGCTGATGTCGTGGTTGCCCGGCGTCAGGTTGGCGGTCTGGTAGCGGGCGAAGCCGTCCTCGACGATGAAGGGGCCCGAGAACTCGCCGTCCCGGGTGCTGGACCAGCGCAGGACGAGCTTGCTGCCCGCGTCCAGATCGTCGTCCACCACAGCCTCAAAGGCGATAGCCTGTCCCTCGTCGACGGTGGTGCCGTCCGGCGGGCTGATGATGCTGACCTCGGGGGGGTTGTTGTAGACGCCGAGGGACTGATCACCGGAGCAAGCAGCGAGGAGGAGCAGGGCGATGAGGGGGCTGCGCATGGAGCGTCCTGTTCCGCGGGTGCGGGTGGCCGATGGGGCTGGAGCGGAGGTCGTCTCAGGATAACAGCGACACTGGCGGTCCGAAGCCCTTCTGACGGGGCTGGGCGCCAGAAGCACGGCCCCTCTCCAACACTTTTTGTCTCTGCGGAGCTCCCCTGCCCCTCGCCGCCTGCATTCAAATCAACGGAAGTTCCGATGTGGAGCGCAATCTCGCTGTGACTGAGGCCCTGGTGCGCCGGGCGGCGGCGGCGGGCGCGCGCCTGATCGCGACGCCCGAAGCGACCACCTATCTGGGGCCGCACGACCGCAAGATCGCGCTGGCAGAACCCATTGACGGCCCCACCCACCAGCGCCTGGGCCGCCTGGCGGCGGAGCTGGGGGTGAGCCTGCTGGTGGGCAGCGTGGCGGAGCGCGCAGCGGATCGGGGGGGGGAGCCTGCCCGGCGCGCCCACAACACCAGCCTGCTCTTTGGGCCCCAGGGCCAGCTGTTGGCCCACTACCGCAAGCTCCACCTCTTTGATGTGGACCTGAGCGACCACGGGGGGGTGCGCTTTGCAGAGAGCGCCACCACGGCCCCCGGTGCGCCGCCCGACGACCTGGTGGTGGCCGATACGGAGCTGGGTCGTCTGGGCCTGAGCATCTGCTTCGACCTCCGCTTTCCCGAGCTCTACCGGGCCCTGGTCGATCGCGGGGCCACCCTGCTGGCGGTGCCCAGCGCCTTCACCCTGATGACGGGCAAGGACCACTGGCATGTGCTGCTGCGGGCGCGGGCCATCGAGACCCAGTGCTGGGTGCTCGCGCCCGCCCAGTGGGGGACGCACGACGACAGAGGCCTGCGCCAGAGCTACGGTCACAGCTTGATTGTGGACCCCTGGGGCACGGTGGTGGCAGAGTGTGGAGATGGCGAGGGCTTCTGCATCGCCGACATCGATCCCGACCGGGTCGCCGCGGTTCGGCGTCGCGTTCCGATGGAAAATAACCGGCGTTTGTCCTGAAGTATTTGTCGGCGATAGGGGTGGCTGTCCTGGGGCTGGCCGCTGGCGACGCTGGGGCGAATCCACTCGACCGGGCCCTTCTGGATGCGGCGGACCGGGCCTGGGCCGAGGGGCGTCGGGTCGAGGCGCGGGCGGGCTGGCTGGCGGTGGAGCAGGGCGAAGACCCCGCCCTGGTCGCCCAGGCCGCCGTTCGGCTGCTGATGGTCTCGGGCAACCTCGGCCTGGCGATCCATGGGCCCCGCGCGGATCGGGCCCTGGCGGCTTGCCCGCCGGCTGACCCCTGGTGCGCGCTGGCCGAAGCCGACTACACGCTCTTTGTCGGCAGCCTGGGCCTGCCGGTGGATCCGCAGCGCGCGGTGGAGCAGGCCCGATTCGCCGCCCCGGCGCTGCCGGGTCCGGCCCGGGCCCGCCTGGTGTGGGCCGGGGCCGCCCCGCTGCAAGACCTCGATCCTGAAGCCGACGGGCTGAGCGCGGCCGTCGCGGCGGGCGGTGGGCGTTGGCTGCCCGGTCCGGGCACCTGGGTGCTTGGATTGGGTTTGGTGGGCGCACCCGGCTTGGGTTTGGGGGGTACAGTGCGCTTCTTTCACCCCGATCTCGGCCTGGTGGGAAGCGCCTGGATGTGGGCCTGGTGGCCACCAGCCGCAGCGTCTTGCAGGCTTCGGGGCAGCTGCGCGCCTGGACCCCGCTTTGCCCGACTTGCCGCGGGCGCGGGCCGGCGGCCCTATGACGTCTATGGGCCCCTGGGCGGCCGAAGGACGCGCCGGCTGGCGACGGTGGAGGCCTCTGCCGCGCCGGGGATTCGTGTCGGCCAAAGCGCCCTCTGGCTGGGTCCGCAGCTTCGCTTGGATTGGGAGGGGCCTTGGCTGCGACCGGCGCCGCTGGTGCATGGGCACGGGGCCCGCGGCGGCTGGACCTGGGAGGGCACGCGGTCGGGACGGGGGGCCTGGTTGGGGGTGGAGGCTGAGGGTGCCCTTGCTGACTATGCTCACCTGGACGTTGTTGTCGATGGGCGACGCTATGGGCCCGCCCCGGTGGCGCCTGGGCGCTGCGGGCGGTCGCCGCGGTCGCGCCCCTGCCTGGCACCCCGGTCTATCGGCTGCCCTCCGCCGGAGGCAGCGAGCTGCTGCGATCGCCGGCAGCCGGACGCTTTCGCTCCCCAGCCCCTGGCCGTGACGGTGCTGGAGTGGCGGCTGCGCGGGCCCGCGCCTTGGGGGTGCTCTTCGCCGAGGGTGCCTGGGTCCACGCTGCGGCGCAACCGGCGCTGCCCCTGCATGGCGGGCTGGGCGGCGGCCTGCGCCTTCGCCTGCCACCGCGGCCCCACAACACCGTGCGCCTGGACGCGGCCTGGGGCGACGCCGGCTTTGGGCTCACCGTGGGGGTAGGAGAGGCCTTTTGACGCTGCTCAGGACCGCAGCAGCTGCTCGACCGTCTCGGCATCTGCGCCGGGAAATGTGTATTGGTCGAACTCTTCGGGCAGCACCCACCGAAAGTCGTGCACCGCGACCGGGTTGATGATGTCGGCGGTGGAGGCGCGGTACACCGCCAGATCGATGGTGTAGTCGGCATATTCGTGGGAGACCAGCAGCATCTGGTCCCCGACCTCGACGCGAATGTGCAGCTTCTCCTCCAACTCTCGTCGGAGGGCCTGGGGGTCCGTCTCGTCGCCTTCCACCCGGCCGCCGGGGAATTCCCACATCAGGGGCATGGTGGCCTGGGGGCGCCGCTGGGTGATCAGAAAGCGCCCGTCGCGTTCGATCTCCGCCGCGACCACGCGGATATGGGGCTTGGACACGGCCTCTCCTCACGAACCGGCGGCGGTCCGGGCTCCGCTCCGAACCGGAGCGATCGCAGGGGTAGCATGCTGGGGCCCGGTGTGCCGGCGGGCGCGGCCAACGGTGGGATTCAGATGCCGCAGCTCTTGCCGAGCGCGCGCAGCCTGGCTTCGATCTCGCGGCGCAGCTCGGTGTCGCCGGTGGAGTAGGCCATGGCCACGCAGTATTCGCGGTAGGCGCCCCCCGCGTCGCCCTGCTGCTCGGCGACATAGCCCAGGCCGAAGTGGGCGCCGCCGCTGGTGGGGGCGACGCTGGCCGCCCGGCCGAAGCTCTCCTTGGCATCGCCGTAGCGCGCCTTGTCCACTTGCGACCAGCCGCGCCCCAACAAGGCGCGCACGTCGGTGTCGCGGGAGGGGCTGGCCGCGGGCCTGGCCGCTGTGGACCGGGCCGCCAGCAGCTCGGCCTCTTGGGCGGGGCTGCGGCGGGCTGGCGCGCAGCCGCCGCAGCCGCTGCGACGGGGCGGCGGCGGGGGCGGCGGCACCGGCACCGCTGGCGCGATGGCGGCGGCGGGCGGCCCGGCGCATCCGGCAGGGGAAGGGGGGCTGCGTCGGTGGGGGCCGTGGGCTTGCGGGCCGGATTGCCGGGCACAGCGGGCTCGGGCGCCGCGCTCGAATTGACGGCGGCGACGGGGCCTCGCTCTTGCTGCTGCCACCACCACCAGCCTCCCACCGCGATCAGCAGCAGGGCGACAAAGATGGCGAGGCTGCGGCTCTTGTTGGCCTGCCGGGGGGGATCGCCGGCCCACTCGAGCTGGTCGTTGGTCGCCGCCGCTGGGATCTCGAGGGTGGCCCCGCCAAAAGAGGGGCTGGTGAAGAGATCGGCCTCGATGGCGGGAGGGGCGCCCGAGGCGGTGGCGCCGGGCGCCGGCGCGGAGGCCGTTCGTGGGACCTCTTCGGTGGGGTGGTCGGCCTCTTCGCCGAGTCCCGCCACCAGCGCCTGAATGTCGGGCGGCAGCGCCGCCAGGGCGGCGGCCAGCTCGGGGGCGGCGCCGCTGGAGAAGCGACCCGGGGGGGCGGCGGCCTCGTCCTCGTCGGGCTCGCCCGGGCTGAGCCCGGACAGCAGGGCCTCGATATCGGGCGGCAGGGCGTCCAGTCCAACATCCTGGTAGCCCATGGGCGGCGGCGGTCCGTCGTCCTCGCTGTCGCTGTCGGGCCAGCGGGGGGCGGACCCGGCCGGAGGGCTAAGACCCGCCAGGCCTGCGGCATCGGGGGCCTCGTCCCAGGAGACGCCGGCCGGGCCGCTGGGGGGATCGGCCTCTTCGGTGAGGTGGTTTGCCCAGGCCGGGCCCGTGTCTGGCCGATCGCCTTCTTCTTCGCCTTCAAAGACCTCTTCTGTCGGATCGCGGCCCAGGCCGAAGTCGTCGAGGCCCGGGGGCGCATCTGCCGGTGCCCCGCCCGGGTCCTCGTCGAAGAGGTCCAGCAGATCGGCGCGTTCGCGCAAAGGCACCCAGCGGTTGTCGCCCATGGACAGCTCGCCGGTGCCCTCGACCCGGCGCTCGACGATCCACCGCTTGAGGGTGGCGTAGTCTTCCACCTCGTAGATCACGCCGTCCTGGCGCAAGTAGCAGGGGCCATCAGCGGCAGCGTCGGGCGCGGCCTCCGATTCGGGCAGCTTGGCGTGAACCCGCTCGTGCAGCTCGATGGTGGGCGGGCTGTCGGTGGCTTCGGCCCCCACCGCCACCGTGGGGGCCTCCATATAGGCCCCGAAGACAGCGGCGGGGTCCACATCCTTGGCGGCGTCGGTGAAGCTGCCGTCCTCGCGCACGACCAGGAAGCGGTGCCCGCAGGCGGTGCAGCGGAATTTGAGCTTGCGGCCCCGCGCCAGGGCGTCGGGCGGCAAGTCCAGCTCGTAGCTGGCGCTGCATTGGTCACAGCTGACGCGCAAGGGGGTCGGTGCTCCGGAAGGGGGGGCTCGTCAGGTGCCGTTGAGGCGGTCGATCTTCTGCTGCACGCGCGCCCCATCCGAGGGCCGGGTTGCGAGGTAGGCCTGATAGTGCCCGACTGCGCCGGCGTTGTCGCCCTGCTCTGCGGCGAGGTCCCCGAGGAATTCGTGGGCCGGCGCATAGCCGGCCTGGGCCGCCCGCTGAAGGTAGCTGCTCGCGCCCGCGGGGTCACCCGCCCGCATCAACGATGCACCCAGCTTGCCGGCATATTCGGCGTTGCCCCCCTCCATGGAGACGGCCTGGCGGAAGGCGGCCACCGCGGTGGTGTAGTCGGCCCGGCGGTAGGCGTCCCAGCCGGCCTGGGCATGGTCCCGCGCGGTCAGGTTGCTGTATTCGACGCCGGCGGTCGCGCCTCCGGAGGCCTGCTGGGCCGCGCTGGGCGGCGGCGCTGGCGGCCGGGCGCCCGGGCTCGCCCCATTGCGGAACTCCTTGGGCACGACGGGGATGAGCTGCTGCTCCTCTTCGATGCCCCAGTTCTCTTCTTCGGCGTCGGCGGCGTCGCCCACGTCTTCGGGCACGATGCCGCTGCTCTGCTTGGCCTTGTTCTTGGACTTGGGCGGCGTGGGCGCCACCGTGACCCCCGTGGTGGGGGGGGGCGTCTGCTGTTGGGCCCACCACAAGGCGCCTCCGCCGCCCACGAGCAGCAGCAGCGCCACCGCGACCAGGACCGGGGCACGGCTGGGCTTGGGCGTCGGGACCGGGGCCGCAGCCTCGACGGGCGGGGTCGCTGCCTTGGCGCCTGTGCGGTGGTCGCCGGCGTCGGCGCCGCGGTTGCGACTGCCCTTGGCCTTGCGCTCCCGCGCCTGCTTTCGCTGCTCGAAGGGGTCCACGAAGCGCCGGGGCAGGTCTTCTCGGTCGCCTCCGGTCTTGAACAGCTCCTCCACCTGGCTGGCCCGGTTGGGGTCGCCCAGCTGGGTGGGCGTGAAGCCGCCATTGGCCAGGGTGGCGCGTTCGGCGCCCAGGGTGTCGGCGAGGTTGTCCATGCCCATGATATTGGTGGGGGACTCGTCGCCTTCGAAGTCCGCGACGGAATTCTCGTCCTCTTCGTGGGTCGGGGCCGCCATGGCCTTGCCGGCCTCCCGGTAGACCTGGACGAAGTGCGCCTTCAAGTCCGGGATCTGGCCGATGGGGGTCCAGGTCTGGCCGTTGTGGCTGAGCTGGTCTGCGGGGGTCACCCGACCGTCGGAGATATACTTGCTGAGGGTCTTGTAATCGCTGAAGTCGTAGACGAGGCCGATCTTGACCTTGACCTTCCAGCTCTGGATTCCCACGGTGCGGAAGTCCAGCTTGTAGACGTCGAGGGCGGGTTCGAGGCTGGCGCTGGCCGTCGCGGGTGGCGCCGCTGCGGGTGCTGCGGCCGGGGCGGGCGCAGGGCCGGCGTCCGGCGCGGCGCCTGGCGCAGCGACCTCGCTACCCGCCTCTGCCGCGTCCTTGTAGACCACGAAGACATGGCGGCAGCGCGGACAGTTGATCTTGGCGCCACGGCCGGAGATCTTGCTGTCGTCCAGCTTGTAGCGGGCGCCGCAGTGGTCGCAGGTCACAATCATCGCATGCACCAGGGGCGCTTCTCGGTGGCTACGCCGCCGGCAGGCGCGCAGGAGGGGACGCTACCACCGGGCGACACCGGCTTGCAATCGAGAGACGGCCCCACCGCCCTTGGTCTTACACAACGAGACGGGGCTGCGGAGGGCAAGGCCTGGAGAGGGCACGTTGGGGCTCAATCTTCCAGGATCTCCAGCCGAGCGTGCCGCACCAGCAGCGTCTTGCGCGCCCCGCTGTCAAAGACCACCACCACCTTCAGGTTGTTGGGCGGACCTGAACGCGAGGTCACCCGGCCGGCGCCCATGGTGGGGTGCAGCACCCGTGTCCCCGGGTCCAGGTCGTCGGCGGTCTCGGGGGTGCGGGTCCGGTAGGTCCCATCGGGCTGGACGGCCTCCACCTCCTCTTCGGCGCGGCTGCTGACGGATGTCACCAGCTTGGCGTTGCTGGGCGCAAAGCCCAGGCGGCGCAGGCGGTCGGCCCGATCCGTCGCGGCAGGGTGGCTGGCGCCCCAGTCGATCAAGCGGGGGGAGATCTCGCCCAGAAAGCGGGACAGTTCGGTGGGTTCAAAGACGCGACTATGGGGATTGAACCTGCGTTGCGGCCGGGTGAGGTAGAGGCGATCCATGGCTCGGGTGAAGGCCACATAGACCAGCCGCCGCTCCTCTTCGATCTCCTCTTCGCTGTCCTGGGCCATGAAGTGCGGGAAGCCGCCCTGCACGATGCCAGCCACAAAGACCACCTTGAATTCGAGGCCCTTGGCCAGGTGCGCCGTCAGCAAGGTCACCCGCCCGCGGCCGTCTTCGTCGGGCAGCTCGTCGGCCTGGCTGGACAAGGAGGCCCGGTCCAGGAAGCCCTGCAGGAGCTGCAGTGCGTCGACATCAGGCGCCGCTCCACCGTCTTCGGCCGGAACGGGCGGGTCCACTGCAGCCAGGGCCCGGGCCAGCTCCTCGATATTTTCGATGCGGGCCCGCGCCTCGTCGGTGCCTTCGGCCTGCAGCATCTCCAGGTAGCCGGATTCTGCGGCCAGCCGGGTGACCAGCTCGGAGGGCGGAAGGGTGGATACCGCCTCGCTCATGCGGGCGATCAAGGCGGCGAAGTCGGCCAGACCCTTCTTGGCGCGGCCCTTGGCTTCGGTCCAGCGGCGGACGGCGGCCAGCAGCGGCACACCCTCGGCATTGGCGAACTCTCGCAGGCTGGCCATGGCCTGGTCGCCCACGCCGCGGCGCGGCAGGGTCACGGCGCGTTCGAAGGCCACGTCGTCGGCTGGGTTGAGCAGCAGCTTGAGGTAGGCGATCATGTCGCGAACCTCCCGGCGCTCGTAGAATTTGACCGAACCCACCAGCGCGTGCGGGATCTCGGCGCGCACCAAGGCCTCTTCAAAGGCCCGGGACGCGGCGTTGGTGCGGTAGATGACCGCGATGTCACCGTAGCGGCTGCCCTGGCTCACCAGGGAGCGGATGGTGTCTACCACCCGCTGGGCCTCGTCCTTCTCGTCGCTGCCCACCAGCATGCGCACGGGCTCGCCGGGCCCCCGGTCGGTGCGCAGCGTCTTCTCCATGCGGCCGTGGTTGTTCTGCACGACGGCATTGGCGATGGCCAGCACATTCCCGCTGGACCGGTAGTTCTGTTCCAGCCGCACGATGGTGGGGTCGGGGAAGTGCTGGTTGAAGTCCAGGATGTTGCGCAGGTCGGCGCCTCGGAAGGCGTAGATGCTCTGGTCGTCGTCGCCCACCACCATCACGTTGCGGTGACCGCCGCCCAGCAGCTGGATGAGCTGGAACTGGCTTCGGTTGGTGTCCTGGTACTCGTCCACCATGATGTAGCGGAAGCGGTGGCGCCAGGCGGCCAGCACGTCGGCGTGCTGTGACCACAGGCGCACCGTGAGGTTGACCAGGTCGTTGAAGTCGACGGCGTTGAGCGCCTTGAGCTGCTGCTCGTAGAGCGGGTAGAGCCGGGGCGTGGGGTCGCCAGCCGGGCTGTTCATGGCGTCCCGGTAGTCGGCTGGGCCGATGCCCTTGTTCTTGGCCTGATCGATCAGGCGCAGCACCTTGGCGGGCGTCCACTTGGACGAGTCCACGCGCTCCTGCTGGATGAGGCGCTTGAGCAGCTGCTTCTGGTCGCCGGTGTCGTAGATGGTGAAGCGGGGGCTATAGCCCAGGCGACCGATGTCGCGGCGCAGCACATGCACGCAGAAGCTGTGGAAGGTGGACAGGTGGATGCGTGCGGCCGGGGGCCCGATCAGCTCGTCCACCCGGTGGCGCATCTCACCCGCGGCCTTGTTCGTGAAGGTCACCGCGAGCAGATTCCAGGGGGCAACGCCTTTTTCGACCAGGTAGGCCAGGCGGTGGGTCAGGACGCGGGTCTTGCCCGAGCCGGCGCCCGCCAGCACCAGCAGCGGGCCCTCGGTGGTGGTGACCGCGCGGGCCTGTTCGGGGTTGAGGCCAGCGAGGAGGGGGTGGGTCATGTGCGATCCTTGCGGGCCTGCTTGAGCTTTCGGAAGCGGGCGGCCCAGCCTTCGCGGATGGTCTGCCGGCCGCGGGCCAGGCCCAGGGCCTGCTCAGGCACATCCTCGGTGATGGTGGAGCCGGCAGCGATGATCGCGCCCGCCCCGATGGAGACGGGGGCCACCAGCGCCGAATTGGAGCCGATGAAGGCCCCAGCGCCGATGTCGGTGCGGTGCTTGCCGAAGCCGTCGTAATTGCAGGTGATGGTGCCCGCGCCCACGTTGGCGCCGGCGCCGACACGGGCGTCGCCCACATAGGACAGGTGGGGCACCTTGGCGCCGGCCTCCACGACCGACTTCTTGATCTCGACGAAATTGCCGATCTTGGCGCCATCGTGGATGTCGGCGTCGGGGCGCAGGCGGGCATAGGGCCCGATGCTGGCGCCGGCCCCCACCCGGGCCCCATCCAGCATGGAATAGGGCTGGATGTCGGTGCCAGGCCCGATCTCGCTGTCAATGATCAGGCTGTGGGCGCCGATGGTCACCCCCGCCTCGATGCGGGTGCTGCCGCGCAAGACCACCCCCGCCTCGACCGTGCAGTCCGCGCCGATCTCGACGCCAGCCTCAACCACGGTGCTCTCGGGGTTCTCGAAGGTGACGCCGGCCAGTGCGAGGCGCATCAAGGTGCGGTCCTGAAGCAGGCGGCGGGCCCGCCCCAGGCTCCAGCGGTCGTTGACCCCCATCATCTCGTCGATGTCCTGGTGCAGGAGCACCCCCAGGCTGCCTTGGGTGGAGGCGGCCTCGATGAGATCGGTCAGGTAGATCTCGCCCTTGTGGTCGTGGGGTCGCAGGCGGGGCAGCTCCTGGCGCAACCAGGCGAGGTTGAAGGCGTAGAGGCCCACGTTGACCTCGTCGATGGCGCGCTCGGTGGGCGTGCATTCGCGTTCTTCGACCACCCGCAGCGGGGCCCCGTTGGCGTCGCGCACCAGCCGCCCGTAGCCCGTGGGATCGGGGGCCCGGGCGGTCACTACGGTGGCGGCCCGATCGGCCCCATGGGCGTCCAGCAGCCCGCGCAAGGTGTCGGCCAGAATCAGGGGGCAGTCGCCGTAAAGGACCACCACGACACCATCTTGGGGCAGCTCGGGCAGGGCGGAAGCCACCGCGTCGCCGGTGCCGATCAGCCGCTCCTGGCGGGCGAAACGCAGGCCGGGGCCGGCGAGGGCCGCCCGCACCTGGTCTTCTTGGTGGTGCACCACGACGACGGCGTCCATTCCCGCGTCCCGCGCCGCGCCCACGGTGAATGCGGCCATCGGCCGACCCAGCAAGGGCTGGAGCACCTTGCTGAGGCTGGACTTCATGCGGGTGCCTGCGCCAGCGGCCAGGACGATGGCCGTGGCGCGGGGGGCGGGGCTGCTCGCTTCGCTCATGGGGGTCTCCGGGGTGCGCCCGCTCCCTGTAATGGGCCGGCTCCATCCGGGCAGCGGGCGCCACCCCGCCCGCCCGCCGCCGGGCTACGCTGGGGGACATGGCTGTTGATGCTGCTGACGCCTCCCTCGGGCCCCCCTCTCCGGTGCAGGAGCGGGTGGAAGTCTCGTTGATTCCGCCCACCAGCCCCTTTGCTTCGGCCGTACGGGACGCCGCCCGCGCCGCCGGCGCCGACTTCGTGCGCTGCTCGGTCGAACGGCCCGAAGACGTCGAGGGCCGGGTGCTGGTGGTGGACCTGACAGAGCTTCGCCCGGACCGCCCGCTGAGCGGCCGGGTCATCGCCCTGTCCCAGCGCCTGGACCTGGACTGCTACGACGTGGTCCCGCCAGACCAGGTGCGCTGGCGGCTGGCCCGGGCCGTGCGCAACCTGGTCGAACGCGAGCGGCTGGAAGCCCGCCTGCGCAGCGAGCGGGGCACCATCCGCACCCTCAACGAGATCGGCTACGCCTTGTCGGCCCAGCCCACCCAGGCCGCCTTGCTGGACCTCGTCCTCAGCCGCGCCCGCCAGGTGCTTTCGGCTGATGGGGGCAGCATCTACCTGGTGGACCGCGACGCGGGCACGCTGCGCTTTGCCAATGCCCAGAACGACAGCCAGCCCTTCCGCCCCAACCGACAGCTGTTGCCGCTCGACGACAGCTCGCTCGCCGGGCGGGTCGCCACCACCGGCAAGGCGCTGCTGTTGGAAGACGCCCAGGCCATTCCATTGGACGCCCCCTGGCGCCCCAGCTTTCGTTTTGATCACGAGACCGGCTACCAGACCCGCTCCTTGCTGCTGGTGCCCATGTTGGACCGGGACGAGGAGGTCATCGGCGTCTTGGCCCTGGTCAACCGCAAGGCCGCCGCCGGCCGCCCCCTCACGGGCTTCGACCGGGTGCAGGCCTTCACCGAGCACGATGGCGAGCTGCTGGGCAGCATCGCGTCCCAGGCCGCGGTCGCCATCGAAAACCACCGTTTATACAGAGATATTCGCAATCTGTTCGATGGGTTCGTCAACGCCGCCGTCACCGCCATCGAGGCTCGGGACCCCTCCACCGGCGGCCACAGCCACCGGGTAGCTGCGCTGACCGACCGCCTGGCCCGGGCGGTGGACGAGGCCCACTCGGGCCCCTACGCCGCCCAACACTTCAGCCCCCAGGAGCTCACCGAGCTGCACTATGCAGCGATGCTGCACGATTTCGGCAAGGTGGGCGTGCGCGAGCAGGTGCTGCTGAAGGCCCACAAGCTCTACAGTTGGGAGATGGACGCGGTCGAGGCCCGCTTTCGCATCGCCGCCTTGCAAGTCATGTTGGAGGGGGTCGAGGCCAGCCTGGCCCGAGAGGACACCCGCGACCGCTTGGCGCTGCTGCAGCGCGATCTCAGCCTGGTGCGCCGGCTCAACCGGCCCGGCGAGGTGCCCACCCCTGGCGAGATCCAGGAGCTCTTTCGCATCTCGGCCGCCTGGCACCTCGCGGGCGACGGCAGTCCCCTGTTGCAGCCCGAAGAGGTGGACCGGCTCACCATCACCCATGGCTCGCTGGATGCCGACGAGCGCCGCGAGATCCAGAAGCACGTCAGCCACACCCACCACTTCCTGACCTTGATCCCCTGGACCCGCGACCTGCGCCGGGTGCCGGAGCTGGCCTGGGCCCACCACGAGAAGCTGGATGGATCGGGCTATCCCCGGGGTCTCAAAGGCGACGAGATCCCGCTGGGCGCCCGGCTGATGACGGTGGCCGACATCTTTGACGCCCTCACCGCCGGCGACCGCCCCTACAAGCCCGGGATGCCCGCCGAGGCCGCGGTGACCATCTTGCGGGACGAGGCCGCCCGTATGCACATCGAGGCCGAGGCCGTCGAGCTCTTCGCCGCCCGGCGCCTCTGGTTGGACCTCCCACGCGGCGCCTGAGAGCCCCGACGTCGGGCCTCAGTCGCGGCGGGCGGGTCGGCCGATGGCCATCAGCCGAAGGGTCGCACCCGGCCTGGAAACAGAGAGCAGGAGGGGGTTCTCGTCGTCGTCGGCCACCACGTAGACCGCGTCGCCCCCATAGGCCCAGGCCGCCACCGCAGGCACGCTCCACAGCTCGGCATCGGCCTGCACCGGCACATTCAAGGCCAGACCCCGCACCAGCACCCCGGCGCTGCCGATCTCGACATCTTGCAGGGCGGCGCCGCCCAGGTTCTTGACCCCCTGAAGCTGGCTGCGGGACAGGAAGAGGCTGTTGGCGTCGGGCACGTCGTCGCCGCGGCCAAAGCGGTCGTCCAGGCGGCTGCCGCTCTGCACCACGGCGGCCGGCACCACCCGGCGGCCGGACTTGCTGCGTTCGCCGGTGACCACCTTCTGCGCCAGCGGGTCGATGTCGGCCTTCCAGGTGAGCACCCGGCTGCCGTCGCTGCCGGCCCCCAGGCGCACCGTCAGCGCCATGGGGATCTCCTTGGTGATGGGCTTGTCGTCCAGGGTGAGCCCATAGAAGAGCACCGTGCCCGGCGCCAGCCAGCCCGCGGGGGGTGGGCTGGGAATGGGCGCCCGGTCGATGTGAATGGCGAGCCGGCTGCTGCCGGTGGGCTCCTGGCGGGCGAGATCGAGGTCCAGCCGACCCCCGCTGCGCAGCGCTTTGCCGGTGTCGGGAGCCACGGTGCCCGGCGCCTGGCCAAAGGTGGCGGGGTCGCCCTCTGCTTCCAGCACCACCTCGAAGATCTCGCCCTGGTCGAAGTCCTCCAGGCGCAGCTTCAGAGGGTTCTTTTCGGAGAGCACCGTGACCCGGGCCGGCGACTGTCCCTTGCGGTGGGCGGCCTCCACCTCAACCTGGCCAATCACTGCGGGAACAGGCGGCAAAGACAGGGTTTCAGCCGTCAGGGTGACGGGTGGCCCCCCCCCGGACTTGGGGCAGCCCGCCAAGAGCGGGGCGAGGAGCAGGACGAGGCGGGGGAGAGTGGGGCGCATGGGCGGCGCCTAACCGCCCGACCCGCTGGGCGTGGCCTTGGCGCGCCCTTGTGTGCCGCGCCGCTGGCCCCTCGGGTTAGGGTCGGCGGCCACTGGAGCGCCGCCATGCCCATCGTCGAGCCCGACAGCCCCCCTGCCGCCGCCGCCAGCCGCGTGCTGCGCCTCTCCGTCAACGGCGAGGAGGTCGAGGTCCTGGCCCCCGACCCCTGGACCCTGCTCGAGGTGCTGCGCTACAAGCTGCGGCTGACCGGCACCAAGCAAGGCTGCGACAAGGGCGATTGTGGCGCTTGTACGGTGTTGATGGACGGGCAGCCGGTCCTTTCCTGCTGCACCCTGGCCGCCATGTCCGAAGGCCGGGCCATCACGACCATCGAGGGCGTGCCCCCTCGGGTTCCCCGCGCCTTTGACGTCTGCGGCGCCTTGCAGTGCGGCTTCTGCCAGCCCGGCATGATCTGCAGCGCCCAGGCCCTGCTGGACCGCGATCCCGATCCCGACGATGCCAGCATCCGCCAGGCCCTGTCGGGCAACCTCTGCCGCTGCACCGGCTACACCAAGATCTTCGAGGCCGTGAAGCTGGCCGCCAAGGGCCGCGACCTGGGCGGCCTGGCCGATGTCGCGACCCCCGGGCTCAACGTGCCCACCGCCTATGGCAAGCCGGCCGAGGGCTTCCTTGTATTGGGTTCGCGTGGGCGCAAGGCCGACAGCATCCGCAAGGCCCTGGGCACCGAGATCTATGCCGACGACATTGCCTTGCCCCGCATGGCCCACGGCCGCATCCTGCGCAGCACCCGGCCCCATGCGCGCATCCTGTCCATCGACACCTCCAAGGCCGAGGCCCTGCCCGGCGTCTATGCGGTGATGGTGGGGGCCGAACTGCCCCAGGCCTACTGCGTCATCCCCTGGACCCCCGACGAGACGGCCCTGTGCATCGACAAGGTGCGCTTTGTGGGCGATGGCGTCGCTGCGGTGGCGGCGAAAGATGAAGAGACGGCGATCCGGGCCTGTGACCTGATCGAGGTGGTCTACGAAGACCTCGTCCCCGTGCTCGATCTGGACGCGGCCGAGGCTGCCACCGGCCCCTTGGTGCACGAGCTGGACTGGAAGGGGCGGGCCCGCAAAGACAACCTCTGCAAGGACGTGGACCTGGCATTTGGCGACCTGGACGCCGGTTTTGCGGCCGCTGACGCCGTGATCGACGACACCTGGTTCTACGAGGGCAGCACCCACGCCCCCATCGAACCCCACTGTGCGGTGGCCGACTGGAGCGGCGACGGCCAGCTCACCCTGTGGTCCTCCACCCAGGTCCCCCACTACCTGCACCGCGAGCTGGCGGCCGTCTTGGGCGTCCCCCAGGCCAGGATCCGCGTGATTCAGCCCGCGCTGGGTGGGGCCTTTGGCGGCAAGTCCGAGCCCTTCGACCTGGAATTCGTCTCGGCCCACCTCGCCCGCAAGGCCGGCCGGCCCGTCAAGATCCTCTACACCCGCGAAGAGGTCTTCTACAGCCACCGGGGCCGCCACCCCATGGAGATGAAGCTTCGCATGGGCGCCACCACCGACGGCAGGTTGACCGCGGTGGACAACGACATCCGCATCGACGGCGGCGCCTACCACAGCTTTGGCATGATCACGAGCTACTACGCTGGCCAGCTGCTCACCGGGCCGGTGGACTTCCCCAACTACCACTTCCGCGCCCGTCGATTCTACACCAACAAGCCCTGCTGCGGCCCCAAGCGGGGGCATGGGTCGGTGCAGCCGCGCTTCGCCTTTGAGTGCGGCCTGGACGAGCTGGCCGAGAAGATCGGCATGGATCCCATCGAGATCCGCCGCCGCAACGCCCTGTCTTCGGGGGATACCACCGTGAACGGGCAGCTGGTGCCCAGCACCGGCCTTCGGGAGTGCCTGGACGCCGTCAGCAGCGCCTCGGGATGGACCGAACGTTGGGGCAAGCTGCCGACCGGGCGCGGACTGGGCGTGGCCTGCTCGATGTATATCTCGGGCACGGCCTACCCCATCTACCCCAACAAGATGCCCCAGAGCGGCGTCACCGTGCAGGCCGACCGCTCGGGCAAGCTCACCGTCTTCTGTGGCGCCAGCGATATCGGGCAGGGCAGCGACGGCATGCTGGCCTATATCATCGCTGAAGAGACGGGGGTGAACCCCGACGATGTGGTGGTCGTGTCTTCGGATACCGATCTCACCCCGGTGGACCTGGGCGCCTACTCGTCCCGGGTCACCTATATGTGCGGGATCGCCGCCCAGGAGGCCGGACGCAACCTGCGCGAGGCCATGAAGCAGGCCCTTGCTGCAGAATGGGAGATTGCGGTGGAGCGCGTCGGCGTGGCTCTGGGCACCTGGTATGACCGGGACGACCCCAGCCGCCAGCTCCCCGTCAAGGAGGTCCTGCAGCTCGCCGAGGCCAAGGCGGGCACCCCGCTGGCCTTTTCGGGGGGTTACCGCACCCGCGAGGTGGGCGCGGCCTACCGGGGCGGCACCATCGGGGCCTCGCCGGCCTACTCCACCACCGCCCATGTGGCCGAGGTCACGGTGGATGTCGAGACGGGCGTGGTCAAGGTGGAGAAGGTGTGGGTGGCCCACGACTGCGGTCGGGCGCTGAATCCCACCCTGGTGGAGGGGCAGATCGAGGGCAGCGTCTATATGGGCTATGCCGAGGCCCTGATGGAAGCCCAGACCTATGACGAGCGGGGGCTGCACACGGGGCCCAACCTGCTGGACTACCGCATCCCCACGGCGATCGAGACGCCCGAGATCTTCGCCAGGATCGTCGAGACGCTGGATCCGGGTGGTCCCTATGGCGCCAAGGAGGCCGGCGAGGGCCCCCTGCACCCCATCATCCCCGCCATCGCCAACGCCATCTTTGACGCGGTGGGCATCCGCCTGCGCCGCATCCCCTTCACCCCGGACCGGGTGCTGGCGGCGTTGCAGGCCCAGAAGGCGGGCCAGGCCCAGTAGGTGTCCCCCTCCCCTCCCCTGCGCGGGCGGCAGCGAGTGGGGGCCCTGCTGGACCGCCTGGGCCAGCTCACGCTGCCCCTCGGCATCGGCGCCCTGGGCGGCTACCTCGCCGCCGATCAAGATGTGCGCTTCGTGCCGTCGATGTTGGGGGTGCTGCTGGCCTGGTCCTTTGTGGGGCTGGTGGCCATCGCGGTGGGGCGCATGCTCAGCGGCAAGGCCGTGGAGCAGGGCACCCAGGGCCTGCGGGTGCGGCGACGGGTGGTGCTGGCGCTGGCCCTGGCCGGTCTGGCGATGGTGGGCCGCCTGGGGCTGTGGTGGGCCGACCAGCCCACCGACCTCACCCGCCTCGCCCCCGGCGACTTCGAGGCCGCCTTTGCGCTGGACAGCCAGCGCTACCGCGAACATGCCGCCGCCCTGAAGCATCTCGCCGACCGGCTGGACGCCGCTGACGTGCCGCCGGCCGGGAACCAGGTGGTGCTCGACCCGGACCAGGAGGCGCTGCTGCGGAACACCTGGGTGGCAGTCAACGACATCGCCGTCGATCTGGACCAGCTGCGGCGCTTCTGGGAGGACTGGTACCGCTACGATCCCGGACACGTCGAACGCAGCGAGCATTTACGCAGCTTCATGCTGACCTTTGCAGCAGAGCTGGCCCTGTATCGGGCCGGCACCCGCATCAGCCAGCGGGTGCTCAAGAACCCCAACGCCCAGCGTTTTCTGGATGCCCCCCACCCCGATGCGGGCCTGCCGGCAGGCACCTTCTCCAGCTTTCGCCAGGAGGTGCTGGGGGCGCGGGACCAGGCCCGGGTGCTGGCCGGCGAGCAATATCTGTCCACGGTGGGCCGGGCCCTGGGCCTGCGCCACGAGGCGGCCCGCATGGGCCTGTCCTGGCTGGTGGCCGATCTTTCGGACGATCTGGACTTCATTCACCGGGAGGCCCCCATCGACCGCGCGGCTCTGACCGTGCGCGCCGACAGCCAGCTGCTCAAGCGCGCGGTGAAGCGCAGCTTCTTCCCCTTGCAGAGAGGCACGGCCGAGTGGCTGGGCGATGTGCGCACCCGCCGAATCGGCCACTACCTGGTGGACTCGGCCGCCCTGGACGCCGTGTCTGCAGAGACCGTGCTGCAGCCGGGCGACATCCTCTTGTCGCGCAAGAATTGGTACCTGAGCAATGTGGGGCTGCCTGGCTTCTGGCCCCACGGGCTGCTTTATACGGGCACGCCCGCCCGATTCGACGCCTACTTCGACGATCCCGAGGTGCATGCCTGGCTGCAGACCCAGCCGGGGCAACCGGCCAGCCTGGGCGCCCACCTCGCCCGGGTGGCCCCCGACGCCTGGGCGGACTTTCGCGCGGGCCACGAAGGGGAGGACTGGAAGGTCATCGAGGCGGTGAGCGAGGGGGTGGTCTTCAACACCTGGGCCCACGCCGCCGGCGACTACCTGGCCGCCATGGCGCCCCAGCTGGGCAAGGTGGCCCGCGCCCGCGCCCTCACCCGGGCCTTTGAGATGTTCGGCCGGCCCTATGACTTCGACTTCGACTTCGCGACGGATGACGCGGTGGTCTGCACCGAGCTGGTCTGGCGGGCCTGGCGCCCCGAAGGCGACGCGCCGGGCCTGGACCTGCCCCTGGTGCGGGTGGCCGGGCGCATGACCCTGCCCGCCAACGAGCTGGTCCAGGCCTTTGACGCCCAGGCCGACGACCCCGACGCCGCGCTGCGCTTCGTCTTCTTCATCGACGCCCGGGAGCGCCAGCAGGCGGTGGTGGTGGCCGACGAGGCCGCCTTCCGGTCCTCCTGGCGGCGGGCCAAGTGGGACATCGTCCAGGAGTGAGCCATGCAGCAGAATGAGCCTGAGGTCTTCATCATCGACAAGCTGGCCGCCCGGCAGCTGGCCGCCTACAACGCCGCCGATCTGGACGCATTCGTGGCCTGCTACCACCCCACCGTGCGGGTGGTGGAGGACGGCGAGGTGGGCGTGGTGGGACGGGTCGCGCTGCGCGAGCGCTATTCCGACCTCTTCTCTGCCGGGGGCTTTGGGGCCACGGTGCCCGCCCGACTGGTGCAGGGGCGCCACTGCGTGGACCTGGAGGCCTGGTGGCGCATCGATCCCAAGTCGGGCGCCCGGCGCGAGGGCAGGCTGCTGGTGCGCTATACCGAGAAGGAGGGGCTGATCGGCGAGGTGGAGTTCCTGGATTGAGGACCTGGGTGAGCAGCTGGCCCGGGTCTTTGCCGAGACGCTGGGCTGAAGGGGGCGCGGGCGGGCCCACCGCCCTCAACGGCAATCGCAGCGCCCCTGCGCACGCTTGGCTCAGGTGGGGGTGATCCCGTCCGTTTGCGGGGGGGCTCAGCCACCCGGATCGACCGATGCACCGCCCCGACCTCTGGCCCGCCTCCCTGCTCTTCTGCACCCTGAGCTGCGCGGGGCCGCTGCCCGATGCGGCCCAGGCCCGCCCCGGCGACACCGGGCCCGCGGCCGAGCGCCGGGCCCCCCGTTTCGGGGTGCCCCGGGGTGAGCAGGGCCTGGCCTCCAGCCCCCTGGGCGTCGAGGGCCTGGGCAAGGTGGTGGTCACCCTCACCGATGCCCCCGCCGACTACGACGCCGTGCTGGTCACCATCGACGGGGTGGAGATGCACCGGCCCCCCCAGGGTGAGGACCGGGGCGGCTGGCTGAAGGTGGTCAGCGAGCCCAGCCGCTGGGACCTGCTGGACCTGCAATACGGGGTGACGGCCACCCTGGGCGAGACAGAGCTGCCGGCCCTGAATTACGACCAGGTGCGGGTGAGGGTGCGGGACGCCGCGGTGGTGATCGATGGCGAGAAGATCCCGCTCGATCTGCCCGACAATGAGCGCGAGGGCTTCATTCTCACCGAGGACATGGCCGTTGGGGCCGACCAGGCCTATGAGCTGCGCATCGACTTTGACGCCGACAAGAGCGTGGTGCAGGGCCCCCGCGGCTGGTTGATGGATCCCGCCTTGGAGGTGGTCGCCTTCGAGCCCCTCGACCTCGACTGAGGGGCGGGTCGCCCGGGGGCGCCTGCCCTCTCAGGCCCCGAGCTTGTAGCGCCAGTGCGCGGCCTCGCCGCCTTCGGCCCCGGCGTGCATGGCGTAGGTGCGCACCTGCAGCTCGAAGGGCTCGGCCCCATCCGGCGCCACCAGGGCGGTGTGCAAGGACCGGTAGCCGTTGGACTTGGGCGCTGCGATATAGTCGTCGGTCTCGTGGTCCAGCACCCGGTAGCGGGCGCGGGCCGCATCGAAGACCGTGTAGCAGTCGTCGATCTCGTTGACTTGCACCCGCAGGGCCAGCCGGTCCACCACCGCCTCGAGGGGCACGCCCTTGCGCTGCATCTTGCGGTGCAGGCTGTAGAGGGACTTCACGCGGGCGCTCACCGTGCCGTGCAGGCCCAGGTCTTGGAGCATGCCCTCGGTCTCGGCCTTGAGCCGCAGGATGCGGGCGGCGTCGGCCACCGGGTCATGGGCCAGCAGGCGCTGCAGGTCCGCGTGGCTGTCGGGCTCGGACACGCGGAAGCTGGCGTCTTCGAGCTGGGCCCGCCAGCGGGCCATGCCCATGCGCTCGGCCAGGGGGGCCAGCAGGTCGACCGCCTCGGAAGAGAGGGCCAGCGCCCCATCGTCGATGGACTGCATGGCCGAGAGCTGCTGCACCCGGGCGTGCAGGGCCACGGCCAGGCCGTCGCGTTCGGGGGCCAGCTCCTGCGCCAACGCGTCCAGCCGCCCGGGGTCGGACAGGGCCTGGACCATGGGGCTGGTGAGCGCGGTGCCCGTGAGCAGCGAGGCCATCAAGGTGTTTCGCCAGATTGACAAGGTCTCTCCCGGGAGCCGGGACAATCTGGCTACGGATCGGCGAGGGTCAAGGCTGAGCGCGATCCGCAGAAGGCGGTAGGATGGAAGGCCCTGCCTTGGAGCTGCCCGTGACCGCTGCGCCCGCGCCCCTCCTCAGCCTGGCCCTGCTGCTGGCTGCCTGCAGCCCTGGGGCAGAGGATTCCGCCGCTGCCGACCCCTGCGCGGGGGATGGCGCCACCGCCGACTGCTTGAGCCCTACGCAGGACCCGGCCTATTACGCCGAGATGTCGGACTTCTACTTCGACACCATGGACAAGCGGGTGGAGCTGACCGAATGGCCGCCCTACAGCGAGCGCGTGGCCCGCTGGGAGTGGCCCCCCTGGCTCAAGCTCACGGCCTACACCCGCGAAAATATCGAGGCCACCGACATCCTGCTGCGGCTCTACCCCTCCATTGTCGAGGAGCGGGACTGCCGGGCCTTTGACCAGCAGCCCTTCGGGCGCTGCCGGGTGGTCTTCTATTACGACGACCACAACGGGCTGGGCTGCCCCATCTACGAGGAATTCACCTTCAACGACGCCGGCGAGATCACCTGGATCGAGGCCTGGTCGGATCTGCCCGGCCTGCTGCCCATGGACGACGCGGCTGACCCCTGGGCGGAAGGGCCAGGCGTAACTCGGCTTTCTACGCGGATTCCGGGCCTGGGTCGCTCGGACGGCTTCATCGATCCGGCCGGCCCCGAGATGCAGGCCGCCGCCGCCACGGACGCCGATGTGGCCGACTTTGCCGCCCGCGCCCTGGACTGGTCGGCCACCTGGGCGGCCGAGGCCGACGCCGCCGGAGACGACCTGTGGGCCCGGGGTTGTGGCTGGTGAGGGAAGCATCGGGTCGCCCTGCCCTTGCGGAGCGATCGGGTGGCCACCTTCGACGCACAAAGCGGGGCGCCGCGACGATCTTCGTGACCGTCGGCTGCTAAAGTGGGGGCCCCTTCCCGCCTGGATCCCCCATGAGTCGCTTCGCTTCGCCCGCCGTCTGCGCCCTCGGCCTCTTCGTCCTGCTGAGCCCAGCCTGCACGGACAAGGAAAAGGAGCAGCCCAGCGACGTCCCCGCGGGCGATAGCGCCCAACCCGATACCGGTGAGGTGCCCATCGTCGATGCCGACGGTGACGGACACTCCCCGCTGTCGGAGGGTGGTGATGACTGCGATGACGCAGACGCATCGGTCTATCCGGGTGCCCCAGAGGCCTGCGACGGCATCGACACCGACTGCGACGGCCTTGCCGATCCCGACCTCTTCTTTCTGTCAGCCGACGGGGTCACGACCCGGTTGGACGAGGGCGCTGACTTCAGTCGTCCCGCCTCCCCGGCCGAGATCACGGTGGAAGGCGATGGCAGCCTGCACTTCTGCGCGGCGGGCACCTGGTATATGGCGCTGACCGCTTCGGGCGGTGTCATTGAGATTGAAGGTCTGGGGCGCGAAGACACCGTGTTGGACGGGGGCGGCCAGGTCACGCCCTTGACCTTGAGCGGGGGTGCCAGCGTGTCGGTCTCGGGCCTCACCCTCACCCATGGCTCCGCAGAGCGGGGCGGCGGTCTGCGGGTGATGAATGGGGACGCCAGCTTGCGCGATGTGGCGGTGCTGGACAACGATGCCACGGATGGCGGCGGCATCTGGGTGGCCTCGGCGGCCGCGAGCCTCAGCCTCTCGGACTGCGAGATCTCGGATAACCGGGCAACCCGACGGGGCGGCGGCATGCAGCTGTGGGCCTCGCCCGACGGCCTGTCGGTGACGGACTGTGTCTTTGCCCGCAACGAGGCCGAAGAGGGCGGGCCGATGTACCTGCAAGACCTGGACGCGGAGATCGCGTCCAGCAGCTTCGAGGACAACCAGCCGGGCCTCTACCTGTCGGGGGGCCGAGTGGATCTCACCGGCGTGACCGTGCGCGGGGGCTGGGCCTTGTCTGGCGGCGGCGCAGCGACGGTGGTGGGGAACGCGCTGGTCTTCTTCACGGATAGCGTGGTGACCGATAACGCCAGCTTGAACCGCGGTGGCGCCTTTCATGTCTCAAATGACGCACAGCTTGTCTTGGAAGGAACGGAGCTGTCGGATAATAGCGCAACCTATGGGGGTGGGGCCTTCGTGGATGGCGCCTCTTTCCGCGCCACGGCCTCCATCCTCGACCGCAACGAGGGAGAGTACGGTGCCTTCTATGTGGATGATGGCACCCTCATCCTCAGCGAAGGCACCCTGCTGAGAGACAGCGTCGGGCGCGCCATCTACGCGATCTCGCCGGGGGGTTACGCCTCCCTGGTGGTGCTCAATGACGTGACGGCCACAGGCAATGGCCACGGGGTGCTCTGGGCGCAGTATGCCGAAGTCGATGTGTCCGGCAGCAGCTTCTCGGGCAACTGGGCCAACGCAAGCGGCAATGCCGGCAGCAGTGGGGGCGCCATCGCCGCCCTGAACTCCCAGTTGGATGTGGTGGACTCCACCTTTGACGGCAACCAGGCGACCGGCACGGGCGGCGCGGTCCTGGTCAGCCATGGCGAGTTCTACTTTGACGGGGTGAGCTTCACCAACAACACTGCCGCCAGTGGGGGCGGCGCCTTGTGGATTGGGCAGATCTACACCTACGACATCGCAGAGGGTGTGGATTGCACCTTCTCCGGGAACAGCCCCGACGACATCCTGCTGCAAGACACCCTGGGCGTCTGGATGGGCGACGACACGACCTTCTCCTACCACCAATAAGGCGGGGGCTCACTGGCCCAGGGCCCGCAGGCGATCCTGCAGAAAGGCGCGCTCGGGCTCATTACCGACCCGCTCCAAGGCCTTGGCATAGGCGGCGGCGGCCTCGGCCCGGCGACCCTGCCGAGACAGCAGGGCGGCCCGGGCCGATGGCAGCAGGTGGCCCCTGGCGAGGTGTGGGTCTTCGGTCAGCGCTTCCAGAAGGGCAAGACCGGCTTCAGGGCCCTGGGCCTCGGCCACCGCCACCGCGCGGTTGAGTTGCACCACGGGGCTGGGGGCGGCCAGGAGCAGCAGGTCGTAGAGGGCGACGATCTCGGTCCAATCGGTGTCTTCGGCGCGTGCTGCCCGCATGTGCACCGACGCGATGGCCGCCTGCAAGGTGGTGGGGCCCGGGGCCCCTCGGCGCAGAGACGCACCCAACGCGGCCATGCCCAGGGCGATCTTGCGCCGATCCCAGCGGCTGCGGTCCTGGTCCGCCGAAGTGCGATCGCGGTCGTGATCCTGGGGTTCCTGGCCCTGGCGGTGCTCTGGATGCTGGGATTTTTCAGCACCCCGAAGGAGCTGCGAG
>JAGYJW010000010.1 GCA_018401435.1 Deltaproteobacteria bacterium
CCAAGGCTTTGCTGGAGAGTGCGAAACACGAGTCAGAGCTTCAGGGCCTGAACGCCGCGGGCTCGGGCGCAATCCCCCGCCTGGCCCGGCTGCGCACGCTGGTCCTTGACCTGCGACGCCTGGATCCGCTTGTGGACGCGCGACGAAGGACCGTGGTGCATGCGTTGGTTTGCGAGGCGCGCTCCATTCAGGACGAGGCCACGCCGTCGCTCCCCCTCAACGAGCAGGGCCCCCTTCGCGAGCTCTTTGGTCGCTTGGGCGCCTACCGCAAGGACACCGGCATCTCCTTTCTCAACGGCTTGGCGCGCAAAGACAAGCCCCGCGGCGCGAGCTGGGCCTCCGACCGGGCAGACGCCCTGGCATCCTTGGGCGGACACGCCGCTGAATCGGGACGACAGCCCCTGCTGCGTCTGCAGGAGCGCCTGTCTGCCGCCGGTCTCCGCCCCGGCGACATCCCGCTTCATTTCGCCGAAGCTATCCGCGCCGGGCTGCCAAGCGATGACCCCGAGTTGCTCGCCCTCGCGCATATCCACCGCGCGGTCCTCTGCGACAGCCCCCTCAACAAGACCCTGCGCAAGAAGCTCAAGCGCATGGGTGTGGCGCCGCCGCCGGCCCTGGTCGAGGCGCCGCCAGAGCCGGTCGAGGTGAACCCGCTGGCCGTCGCCTATCTGCAAGGCTGCGATGGGGTCGTGGTCGGGGGAGACGCGCGCGGGCAATCCCAGCAACGCATCCACGAGGCCTTCGGCTTCTCGACCCTGGCCTGGGAGCGCGGCAAGAAGATCCGACAGGTGCAGGCCCTCGCCAAGCGGGTCGAGAGCGGCAATGTCAACTGCCTGGTCTTCCTCCGTCGCTACATCAGCCACAAGCTGAGCGACGTGCTGCAGGCGGCGGCCGAGCGTGCCGGCGCCAAGATCCTTTGGGTCGACCAGGGCTACGGCATCACCCAGGTCGAGCAGGCGGCCCTGCGTGCGGCGGGGGAGGCGGCTGCGGCGCGCTGAGAGGAGGCGCACCGCGCGCGAAGTACGGCGCGACTTGTTCGTTGACACAGGCCTGTTGCGCAGCGTCAGCGTTGCGCAGCATGGGTCGGGGTGCTTCGTCGGGAAAGTCCAACCAAGCATCGCCCTGGAGCGGGCCGCAGCGGGCTTCGGTCAGCTCTCGTGCCCGCATCCCCTGCTCGCTCCGCTCCCAGCGCCCGGCTCGGTGCTCGGGGAGGACGTTGCGGTCCTCCCAACGCCGTGTGGTTCCAAACGAGAGGATCGCCGCGACCATGAGACCGCTGAAGAGCAGGCCGAAGCCAAGGCTGCTGCTGCCCCGCATGCCTCAGCCCTTGCAGGTGACCGTCACCTTCAATGGTGAGTAGAGGCCGACGGTCAACCAATTCGCGAGCAGGGTCAAACCGCTCATCTTGCTCTCGACCGCCCAGACGCCCTTGTCCCCGCAGAGGCGCTTCGCGTCGACGGTGTTGAAGGTGACCAGGCCCCAAAGCACCGAGTGCGACAGCCTTCGCTCCTTTGTTCCGGGCCCCCCGTCCAGCGACAGGCCGTCCACCCGGACCTTGTAGCAGCCGCTGAGCGCCACCAGCGACAAGGTGCAGACCCATCGCTTCATTGACCGCTTCATTGACCGCTCCAGAGCAGGAAGAGAGACTGCGTCTCGACTGTACCCTCTTTGCCTTGTGACGACAATTGGCTTCCGACGATCAGGTGATCAGGCTTGCTCAGTAGTCCCTCCGGCCCACCGCCAACCAGCTCGTAGCCGTCGAGGTCCCCGCCGCTCCCGGGCTGGGTGCGTACTTTCTTGCGGTTGATCGCGCGGCAGGGGTTGCGCGTGCTCATCCGGCGAGAGATCTCGGACCTGCCGCGAGAGAAGGAAGAGCTTGGGTGAGCAAACCCTCACCCAAGCCGGCCCGAAGACCTACGAGCAGGAGGACGTTGAGTGAAACGAAGAACCCTGAATCCCCTCGCCCGCTTCCTGCGGGATAACCTGACGCCCGAGCGGTGGGCAACCGTCGAGGACCCTCGCAAGCCTCGCGGGGTTCGCTACAAGCTGGTGGGCTTGCTCAACCTGCTTGTGTTGGGCCTGACCGTTGGCTCCCGCACGCTGCGCGATGTCGAGCGCCTGGGCATGAAGCTGGCGGTCGGCCGGGCTTTCGGGCTGCGCGGCTCGCCCACGGACACGACGCTGTACACCTTGGTCCGGCGGCTGAGCCCCGCGGCCCTGACTCCGGTCCTCGTGGACCAAGTCAAGGAGCTGTGGCTGAGCAAGCGCATGCAGGTGGACCCTGCGATCGGCATCTCGTTGGTGGCCATCGACGGCAAGTGCCTGGGCGCGGACCGCGAGCTCAAGCACCCGGAGTCCACCGGCATTGCCGTCCCGCGTCGGACCGCCTCGAAGCGCCGCTCGAAGCGCAACGCGACGAAGGTCACCGATGCCAAGCGGGGAAACCTTCAGCTGCCGGACATGGACCCGGGCCCGGACGGGAAGGTCTACCTGGTCAAGGCCCTCCGAGCCGTGCACGTCGCCTCCGCCGCCAAGGTGGCCATGCATCAAGTGGTCATCCCGGCGCATCGCGGCGAAGCGCCGATGTTCGAGGGCTTCGTCCGGGAGCTGATTCGAGCCTATGGACGTGCCATGGTCCAGTGCGTCTCGGTGGATGCTGGCTTCGTCACCATCCAGAACCTCATGATGCTGGCGGTGTCGGGGATCCCCTACATCGCCGCGCTCAAGGGCAATGCGGGCGCGCTGCACCGGCGCCTGTCCATGGTCATGGGTCAGGGCACCGATGCGCCCCCGCCGGGCGGGTGGATCGCCGAGACCCAGGAGGTCCGCAACAAGGCCCAGGTGCACCGACAGTTCGGCCGGATCGACGAGCTGGGCGACTGCATGGAAGGCGACTACCGGCAGGTCTGGCGTCAGCGAACGACGATCGTCAAGGCCGGAAAGCCGCCCGTGATCGATGACCGGCTCTTCATCACCAGTCTGCCCATAAACAGGCTCACGCCAGCGCAGTGCATGGCCGCCATCCGCGCCCACTGGGGGATCGAGAACGACTGTTTCTGGACCCTCGACACGCAATGGAACGAGGACACCCGGGCCTGGGTCAAGCACGGCCTGGGTCGAGAGTCGCTCGCCGTCCTCCGGCTCATTGCCTACAACCTCGTTCGCATCGTGCGGCACCGGGTGCTGCGAGACGGCGAGGCCCCGTCCAACGCCCAGACGGGCGGACCGCTCACCCACAACCTCAAGCGCAGGAAGGCAAGGCCCTTCCGCGAAGTCATGGAGCTCCTCCGCGACGCACTGGTGATGCCCGGGATCCTTCCGATCCCGGGCAGAACATAACGACCCGCTCGCCCAGGCTCTTCCCCTCCCTCTCTCGGCAACCCATCGCAGCGACAGGTCCCGGCAAGCATGGCCGCGTCCTCATCGTGTGTCTACGAGCCGGGGAACGGTCGAAACACACCGCAGAGCTGGGGTAGGATCAATGGATATTCAGGTCTACCGATCAAGCCTGTCAGGTGATTAAGGTGCCAGGTGTTGCATGTTGAGCCTTGGGGGGCTATCTGCCCGACATGCCCCGCACGCCCCGCCTCGACGCCCCCGGAACCCTGCACCACGTCTTCAACCGCGGCGCGCGCAAGGAGCGCGTCTATTTCGATGATGAAGGCTACATCGAATTTCTCGCGCTGCTCGCGCAGCTGCCTGCGCGCTTTGGCACCCGGGTGCACGCCTATGCGCTGATGCCCAACCACTTCCACCTCATCCTCGAGCCGGGCCCCGCGGGCCTGGGGCCGGCCATGCAGCTGCTGCAAGGCGGCTACAGCCGGTGGCTGAATGCCCGCCGGGGCTGGGATGGTCCGGTCTGGCGCGAGCGCTTTCGCAGCCGTCTCATCGACAGCGACATCTACTGCGCCCACCTGCTGGCCTATCTGCACCTCAACCCCGTGAACGCCGGGCTGGCCGATCATGTGGATAGTGCAGAGTGGACCAGCCATGCCGCCTACCTGGGGTCCATCCCGCGTCCGGATTGGCTGACCACCGACAGCTTGTTGGAGGTCCACGGCGGGGTGGACGCCTACCGCGGCTATGTTGCGGATGTGCGCGCAGGGGTCGAGACCGGGCCCGACGGCTTCGATCCCGAGCGGGTGCGCCGCGGGCGTCCGCGGGTGGCGCCACCGGCGGTCGATGCGCCAGAGCCCAGCCCGTCACGGCAGTGGCCCCTGCAGCCCGAGAGCGCCTGGATCGCCTTGGAGGCCATCACCGGTCAGCCCCGCAGCGCGCTGACCACCCGCCATCACGGTCCGGCCGGAAATGTGGGTTGGTGGCTGGTACTTTGGTGGCTTCCCCTCGCTACCGGCCAATCCACGGCCGCCGTGGCCGCCGACTTCGGTCTGGCGCGATCGACCGCCAGCCGCGCGGCCGCCCAGCTGCGCAAGCGCGCGGCCACGGACGCCCATGTGGCCCGCATGGTGGAGCGCCTGGCCTCCTTGCTGCCGGGGGGATGAGGCTCAACATACAACACCTGGCACCTTTTGCACCTTTTGTCCCCGACCGGACCTTAGCCCGCCGTTGACCTTCCGATGACACAGCGGCGGGGGGCGGTCGTTAGAGGGCCCGGCCCTGTCTGGCCCGGCTTTGATTCGATGACGCGCGCACTCCCAGCCTTTGGCGGATGGTCGGCCACCGCCGAATCTCCCGCCTTCGCCCCTGCTTCCCTGGTGGAGGCCGCCCGCCGCTTCCGCGAGCCGGTCGCCCTGGTTCAGGACCCCGCTTCGGGCGCTGTGGGGGTCGGGTTCGGGGGCCAGGGGGTCGCTGGAGATCCCGCCGCAACGGGCGCCTGGCCCCTGTTGGCCAGCCTGTCGCCGCTCTACCCGGAGTGGCTGGGCGATCGCTCCTTCACCGACACCCACGGCCTGCGCTTCCCCTATGTGGCCGGCGCCATGGCCAATGGCATCTCCACGGCGCGACTGGTGGCCGAGATGGGCGCGGCCGGCTTCCTCGGCTTCTTTGGCGCCGCGGGCCTGGCCTACGACCGCATCGTGGCTGGTCTGGACGAGATCGAGCGCCTGCTGCCCGATCCCGCAATGGCCTGGGGTGCCAACCTCATCCACAGCCCCACCGAACCGGACCTGGAACGCGCCGCCGCCGACCTCTTCGTGAAGCGCGGCGTGAAGCGCGTCAGCGCCTCGGCCTTCATGAAGCTCACCCCTTCGGTGGTGCGCTACGCGGCCGCGGCCTGCGGCAGCTCCCCGACGGCAGCATCCACCGCCAGCACCACGTCTTCGCCAAGATCAGCCGGCCCGAGGTCGCCCGCCACTTCATGGAGCCCCCGCCGGATCGCATGTTGGAGGCCCTGGTCGCCGAAGGCGCCTTGACCGCCGACGAAGCCCGCCTGGCCCGCCTGCTGCCGGTGGCCGAGGACTTCACGGTGGAGTCCGACTCGGGTGGCCACACCGACAACCGGCCCCTGTCGGCCCTCTTCCCGGTGATCGCCGGCCTGCGCGACGCCATCGTCGCCGAGCGCGCCTACCCGCGGCCCATCCGCCTGGGCGCGGCAGGGGGTCTGGGCACGCCCCAGGCGGTGGCCGCGGCCTTTGCTTTGGGTGCCGATTATGTCCTCACCGGATCGGTCAACCAGGCCTGTGTCGAATCGGGCCTGTCGGCTGAGGGGCGGCAGATGTTGGCCCAGGCCGACCTCGCCGACGTGATCATGGCGCCGGCCGCCGACATGTTCGAACTCGGGGTCGAGGTGCAGGTGCTGCGTCGCGGCACGATGTTCGCTCAACGAGGCGCCCGCCTCTACGATCTCTACCGTTCGGCGCCCTCTCTCGACGCCATTGGTGCAGCCGATCGCGCCCGCCTCGAAAAGGAGGTGTTCCGCCAGAGCCTGGGCGAAGCCTGGCAGGGCACCCGCGACTTCTGGATGGCCCGCGACCCCCGCGAGGTCACCAAGGCCGAGGCCGACCCCCGCCACAAGATGGCCCTGGTCTTCCGCAGCTACCTGGGCCGGGCCAGCCGCTGGGCCATCACCGGCGAGCCCGGGCGCGCCGCCGACTACCAGATCTGGTGCGGCCCGGCCATGGGCGCCTTCAACCGCTGGGTCCGGGGCTCCTTCCTCGAAGACCCCGACCAGCGCACGGTGGTCCAGGTTGCCCGCAACCTGATGGAGGGGGCCGCCGTGGTCACCCGCGCCAGCCAGCTGCGCGCCGCCGGCGCCCCCGTGCCCGCCGCCGCCTACGACTTCCGCCCCCGTCGCCTCGCATGAACCCCCAGACCCCCGACAGCCCCATGAGCGACCCCCGTCCCCCCATCGCGATCGTCGGTATCGGCGCCCTCTTCCCCGGCTCGGTGGATGCCGCCGCCTTCTGGCAGAACATCCTGGAGGGGCGCGATCTCGTCACGGAGGTCCCGCCTTCTCACTGGCTGGTCGAGGACTATTACGACGCCGATCCGACGGCGCCGGACATGACCTATGCCAAGCGCGGGGCCTTCCTGCCCACGGTGGACTTCGACGCCTTGTCTTGGGGCGTTCCGCCCAGCATCGTGCCGGCCACCGACACCAGCCAGCTCCTCGCCTTGATGGTGGCCAAGCGTGTTCTCGAGGATGTGGCCCAGGGCCCCTTCGAGCAGCTCGACCGCAGCCGCACCTCGGTGATCCTGGGTGTGACCAGCGCCCAGGAGCTGCTGGGCGAGGTGAACAGCCGCCTGCAACACCCCATCTGGCGCAAGGCCCTGCGCGAGCACGGCCTGCCCGAAGCGGACGTCAACGAGGTCTGCGCGCGCATCGCCAGCCACTATGTTCCGTGGCAGGAGGCCACCTTCCCCGGCCTGCTGGGCAATGTGGTGGCCGGCCGCATCGCCAACCGCCTGGATCTGGGCGGCACCAACTGCGTGACCGACGCGGCCTGCGCCAGCACCTTCTCTGCCCTCAGCATGGCCATCAACGAGCTGTGGATGGGCGATTCGGACATGGTGGTCGCCGGTGGCGTCGACACCATGAACGACATCTTCATGTATATGTGCTTCTCCAAGACCCCGGCCCTGTCGCCCACGGGCGACTGCCGGCCCTTCTCGTCCGAAGGCGACGGCACGCTGCTGGGCGAGGGCATCGGCATGGTGGCCCTCAAGCGCCTCGCCGACGCAGAGGCCGCTGGCGACCGCATCTATGGCGTGGTCCGCAGCGTGGGGCAATCGTCGGATGGGCGCGCCAAGAGCGTCTATGCACCCTTGCCCGAGGGCCAGGCCCGGGCCCTGCGGCGGGCCTATGAGCGCGCCGGCTGCTCGCCCGAGACGGTCGAGCTGGTCGAGGCCCACGGCACCGGCACCAAGGCGGGCGACGCCGCCGAATTCGAGGGCCTGCGCCTGGTTTTTGGCGACACGGAGCGTGCAGCCACCGATCCGCAGTGGTGCGCCCTGGGCAGCGTCAAGTCGCAGATCGGCCACACCAAGAGCTCGGCGGGCGCCGCCGGCCTCTTCAAGGCCCTGATGGCCGTGCACCACAAGGTGCTGCCGCCCACCATCAAGGTTGCAGCACCCAATCCCAAGCTCCAGATCGAGACCTCCCCTTTCTACCTGAATGCCAAGAGCCGGCCCTGGGTGCGGGGCAGCGACCACCCCCGGCGCGCCGGGGTGAGCAGCTTTGGTTTTGGGGGCTCCAACTTCCACGTTGTGTTGGAAGAATATATGGGTTCGGGCAAGCGCCCCGGCCGCCTGCAGAGCCTGCCGGCCTGGCTGGTGCTGGCCAGCGGCGACTCTGCGGCCGAAGTGGCCGCCCAGGCCCGCAAGATGGCCCTGGACAGCGCCGCTCCGGGCGCCTTGCCCTTCTTGTCCCGCACCTCCCATGCGGCCTTTGACCCCAAGCAGCCCCACCGCCTCGCCGTGGTGGCCGCCGACGCCGCCCAGCTCGCCGAGCGCCTGAACCAGTCCGCCACCCGCATCGACGACACGCCCGATGCGGCCTTCACCCTGCCCGGGGGTACCGCCTATGGCGTCGGCGCCGCCCTGGGGCCGGTCGCCTTCTTGTTCCCGGGCCAGGGAAGCCAATACCTGGACATGGGGGCCGAGGTGGCCGCCCATTGGGACGCCGCCCGGGCGCCCTGGGATCACGCCGCCGACCTGCGGCAGGCCGAGGGCCAGCCCGCCCTGCACCGCCCGTCTACCCGGCGACGGTCTACACCGACGTGGCCCGCGAAGCCCAGGAGGCCGCGGCAGGCGCCAATCGACGTGGCCCAGCCCGCCATCGGCCTGACCAGCCTGGGCTACCTCGGCCTGCTCAAGCAGCTGGGCCTGGTGCCCGCCGCGGCCGCCGGCCACAGCTTTGGCGAGCTGACCGCCCTGCACGCCGCGGGCGCCTTGGACGAGGCCAGCTTCATCCGCCGCCCAGGCCCGGGTGTCGCCATGGCCGCCGCCGCGACCACTCCCGGCGCGATGACCGCGGTCAAGGCCGAGCGCGCGCGGGTGGAGAAGATCCTGAAGGAGGCCGGCGTGACCGAGGTGGTCTCTGCCAACCACAACGCGCCGGACCAGCTCATCCTGTCGGTCCGGTGCCCGCCATCGACGCCGCCGGAGGCCGCCCTGAAGGCCGCGGGACTGCGCGGGCGCCGGCTGCCGGTCGCCACGGCCTCCACTCTCCGGTGGTCTCCGCCGCCCAGGGCCCCTTCCGCGAGGCCTTGGCTGAACTCGTTGTGAACAAGCCCCAGATCCCCGTTTACAGCAATGCCGAGATCAGCCCCTACGGCGCGGACGCCGAGGCCACCAAGGATCGCCTCGCCGCGGCCCTGGGCCTGCCGGTGCGCTGGGTCGAGCTGATCGAGCGCATGGTTGAAGACGGCGCCCGCGTCTTTGTCGAGGTGGGCCCTGGCAATGTGCTGACCGCGCTGGTGAGTCGGATCCTGGGTTCTCGGCCCCACCTCGCGGTGGCCACCGACGCCCGGAAGGACGGCAGCGTGGCGGGTCTCTTCGCCGCCCTGGCCGGCCTGTGTGCCGCAGGCGCCCCCATCGCGGTAGACGCCTTGCTCGGCGCCTTCGAAGCCCCCGAGGACCCCCAGGCCCGCCACAAGCCCAAGCTCGCTCTGCCCATCAACGGGGCCAACAGCGGCAAGCCCTACCCGCCCCCCGGCGGTGCTTCGGCCCTGCCCGGCCCCAACCCCCGCGGCCCCAGCCGCCCCGGTCGCCGCCCCCCGTCGCCGCCCCCGTCGTTGCGGCCCCGGCCCCAGCCGGCCCTCCCCGCGCCGGCCGCCCGAACGGCACCCCAGGAGACCCCGCCATGTCCGACGCCAACAAGCCGGTCCCCACCGCCCCGCCGGTGGTCACCTCGGCCCCGGTCTTTGCCGCTGATGCGCGCCTGGCCTGGGTCAACGCCTACCAGGAGGTCCAGCGCCAGACGGCCGAGGCCCACACCGCCTTCCAGCGGCCATGGCCGACAGCCACACGGCCTTCCTGCAGACCGCCGAGACGGGCTTTCTGGGCCTCGCCTCGATGATGACGGGCCAGCCCGTTGCGGCGCCGGCCCGGGCCGCCTTGCCCACGCCCCGCCCGCGATGGTGCGCCGTCCTGCCGGGCCCGGCGGCTGCACCGATGCCTGCGCCCATCGCCGCGCCGCTGGCCGCGCCGGTGCCTGCACCCGGTCAGCCGCGCTGGTGGCTGCGCCCATCGCCGCGCCCGTAGCTCCTGCGCCCGGTGGCGCTGGCGCGTGGCTGTGCGCTGTCCCCGCGGGGCCGCTCCCGCCGCGGACCTGCAGGCGCTGATGCTTGCGGTGGTGGCCGAAAAGACGGGTTATCCGGCCGATATGCTGAGCATGGAGATGGACCTCGAGGGTGATCTTGGGGTGGACTCCATCAAGCGGGTGGAGATCCTGGGCGCGATCCAGGAGCAGGCGCCGGAGCTTCCGGAGCTGGACAACGCAAGGCTGGGCGAGATGCGCACGCTGGGGCAGATCGCCGAGGCCCTGGGTGGGGTGGTGGGCACAGCGCCCGCCGCGCCGGCACCGGTCGCGGCCGTCGTCGTCGCCGCCCCCGCCAGGCGGGATCTGCAGGCGCTGATGCTTGCGGTGGTGGCCGAAAAGACGGGTTATCCGGCGGATATGCTGAGTATGGAGATGGATCTCGAGGGCGACCTTGGGGTGGACTCCATCAAGCGGGTGGAGATCCTGGGCGCGATCCAGGAGCAGGCACCGGAGCTTCCGGAGCTGGACAACGCCAGGCTGGGCGAGATGCGCACGCTCGGACAGATCGTCGCGGCCCTGGGTGGGGTGCTGGGTACCACCAGCGCGCCGGCCGCCCCCGTCGCTGCGGCGGCCGCTCCAGCCGCCGTGGCTCCCGCGGCCGACCTTCGGCCCTGCTGCTCAGCATCGTGGCCGAAAAGACCGGTTATCCCGCCGATATGCTGACCATGGAGATGGAGCTGGAGGGCGACCTCGGTATCGACTCCATCAAGCGGGTGGAGATCCCTTCCGGCGGTACAGGAGCAGGCGCCCGACCTGCCCGAGCTGGAGCCGGCTGGCATGGCCGATCTCACCACCTTGGGACGCATCGTGGAGGCGCTCCAGGCGCAGGCCGGCCGGGGGTCCGTCGCCCCCCTCCCTTTTGACCGCGCGGGGGCGGCCCCGGTGGCCGCTCCCCGCTTCATCGGCCGCTTCGCCCTCACCACCCTCTCCGCTCCGGCGCCCGGTCTCGTCTCTGCATCCTTGACGGAGCTTGGCACCTGGCAGGTGGTGGACGGCGGCGCCGGCCTGGCCGATGCCGTGGTCGCCGCCCTGGTGGCCAGCGGTATCGACGCGCGGGTCTCGGACCCGGAGCTTCCCGGCCGGCGCCCGCGCGGCCCTCTACCCGGGCGGCCTGCGCCCCGACGCCGGCCCCGACAGCAGCGTCGCCCTGCACCGCGATGGCCTGCGCGTCGCGCGGTCCCTGGCGGAGAATGTGTCTGAGGGCGGGCTCTTCGTGACGGTGCAGGACTCCGGTGGCCGCTTTGGCCTGGGCCCCATGGCCCCGGGCCGGCCTACAGCCGGTTCGCCGGTCTCGCCCGCACCGCCGCCTTGGAGTGGCCCGCCTGCACCGTGCGCGCGGTTGACCTCGACCGGAATGGGCGCAGCGCGCGCATCCTGGCCGATGTCCTGGTCTCTGAGCTGCTGCACGGCGGGCCCGAGCGCGAGGTGGGCCTGCCCGCCGAGGGTGAGCGCCTGACCCTGCGCTCGATCTCGGTGCCGCCGCAGCCGGGCGCCATGCCCCTCGACGCCCAGGATGTGGTCGTCGTATCGGGTGGCGCCCGCGGCGTGACCGCAGAGACGGTGGTGGCCCTGGCCCGGGCCAGCCAGGCCCGCTTCGTGTTGTTGGGCCGCACCCCCTTGGAGGCCGAGCCCGCCGCCGCCGCCGGCGCATCCACCGACGCTGACCTCAAGAAGGCCCTGCTGGCCGAGGCCCGCGCGAGCGGCCAGGCCGTGTCTCCGGCCCAGCTGGGTCGGCAGGTCGGCCTCATCCTGTCGGGCCGGGAGATCCGCGACAGCCTGGCCCGCATCACCCAGGCCGGCGGCCAGGCCCGCTACCTCGCGGTGGATGTCAACGATGGCCCCGCCCTCGTCGCAGCCTTGAATGGGGTGCGTGCAGACTGGGGTCCCATCACCGGGCTCATCCATGGCGCCGGCGTCATCGCCGACAAGCCCATCGCCGCCAAGACCGACGAGGCCTTCGAGCGGGTCTTTCGCACCAAGGTCGATGGCTTGCAGGCCCTGCTGCAGGCCACCGCCGCCGACCCCCTCAAGGCGCTGGTGCTGTTCTCCAGCGTGGCTGCGCGCTGCGGCAATATGGGCCAGTGCGACTATGCCATGGCCAACGAGGTGCTCAACAAGGTCGCCCTGGCCGAGGCCGCCCGCCGGCCCGGCTGCGTGGTGCGCTCCTTGGGTTGGGGCCCCTGGGCCGGTGGCATGGTGACCCCCGCCCTCAAGCGCCGCTTCGAGGCCCTGGGAGTACCCCTGATCGCCCTCGAAGATGGGGCTCAGGCCCTCGTTCACGAGCTGTGCACCCCCGGTGGTCCCGTCGAGGTGGTGCTGGGAGGGCGACCCCGTCCCGAGGCCCTGCTGCCCGACGACCACCCCGTGCCCACCGATCTCTGGGTCGAGGTCAGCGAGCTTCGCCAGCCCTGGCTGGTGAGCCACGCAATCCAAGGCGCGCCGGTGGTGCCCGTGGTGCTGGTGCTGGAGTGGTTCGTGCGCGCCGCCCGGGCCCTGCGCCCCGACCTCTTCCTGCATGGCATCGAGGGTCTCAAGGTGCTGGGGGGCATTCGGCTGCCCCATTGGCCCGATAGCACCCGCTTCCGCCTGCGGGCGGTGGAGCAGGCGGTGGAGGGCGAGGGTGCCCGCCTGTCGCTGGAGCTTCGGGATGCGGCGGGCAAGCCCCGCTACCGCGCCCAGGCCGTGTTGGATGTGGCGCCCCTGCACGCCGGCGCCGCCCCGCTGGACCCCCGCCTGGGGACCTGGGCCGATCGCCCTGTCTATGATGGCCACGTGCTCTTTCACGGGCCGGACCTCCAGGTCCTGTCCCAGCCCGATGGCGTGTCGGATCAGGGCATCACCGGCGACCTCATGGGTCTGCGGCAGGCCGGCTGGCCGGTCGAGGGCTGGCAGACCGATGTGGCCGCCAACGATGGCGCCTTGCAGCTTGCGGTGCTTTGGGGCCGCGAGGTGCTGGGCGGCGCGTCCCTGCCAACGGGAATTGGCGCCCTGCGCACCTTTGAGGGCCCCATCGCCGGCGGCTTGCGCGGCGTGGTGAATCGGCGAGAGACGGGCAAGGGCCGCGCCCTGTCCGATGTGACCCTCCTGGATGCAGAGACGGGCCGCACCGTGGCCCGCCTCGAAGGTGTCGAGACGCACCTCCGCCCCGACGCCTGAGGCCGGCATGTCCTTCAGCCCCATCGCCATCGTCGGGCGCGCCTGCGTGCTGCCCGGCGCCCTCTCGCCCGAGGCCCTGTGGGCCGCGGTCTCGACCGGCCAGGACCTGGTGTCGTCGGCGCCGAAAGGGCGCTGGGGGCTGGATCCGGCCAAGGTCCGCACCACGCCGGATCGCCCGCTGGCCGACCACACCTGGTCGGATCGCGGGGGCTATGTCTCGGGCTTCGACGACATCTGGGACCCCAGCGGCTTCGCCCTTCCAGCCGACACCTTGGCCGGTTTGGACCCCCTCTTTTCCTGGGTGCTGCACACCGGCCGGGCCGCCCTGCAGGATGCCGGCCTGGACCCCCATGTCGTGGGCCCCCGGGCCACCGTCACCCTGGGCAACCTCAGCTTTCCCACCGGCACGATGGCCCATCTCGCCGAGATCTCCTGGCTGAAGGCGGCTCTGGGACCGGAGATCCTGGCCGGCTTCGCCGCGCCCGATCCCCGCAACCGCTTCATGTCGGGGCTGCCCGCCTTGCTGCTGGCCCGCGCCTTGGGTTTGCAGGCGGGGGCCTTCAGCTTGGATGCGGCCTGTGCGAGTGGCCTCTATGCCATCAAGCTGGCTTGCGATCGCCTGCAAGATGGGCGCGCAGACGTGGCCCTGGCCGGCGCCGTCAACCGGGCGGACGACCTCTTCATTCATGTGGGCTTCTGCGCCTTGCAGGCGATGTCCAAGACCGGGCGCTCCCGCCCCTTTCACGCCGCAGCCGACGGGCTGGTGCCGGCGGAGGGGGCCGCCTTCGTGGTGCTCAAGCGCCTCGAAGACGCGCTGGAGGACGGCAATATCATCCATGGCGTGATCCGCGGCGTGGGCCTGAGCAACGACGGCCGGGGCCGCGGCCTGCTGGCCCCTTCCGCCGCCGGGCAGGAGCGGGCCATCCGGTCGGCCTGGGCCCAGGCGGGGTTGGAGCCTGGCGAGCTCGGCCTGCTGGAGTGCCACGCCACGGGCACGCCGGTGGGCGACGCCACCGAGCTGCGCTCCACCGCGGCGGCCTTTGGCGCGCGGGCCCGGGGCCTCCCCCTGGGCTCCTTGAAGAGCAACCTGGGCCACCTGGTGACGGTCGCGGGGGTGGCGGGGTTGATCAAGGCGACCGAGGCCCTGCGCCACCGGATTCGGCCGCCCACGCTGCATGTCGAAGAGGCCAACCCCGCCCTGGCAGAGCTGGGCTTCCGCCCCCTTCTCTCACCCGAGCCTTGGACCGGTCCGCTGCGGGCGGCCGTCTCGGCCTTTGGTTTTGGAGGCAACAACGCCCACCTGGTGGTGGACGCCGACGGCGGTGACCTGCCCCCTTGCGACAGCCCGCGGCGCCGGTCCACCGTCGCGGTGATCGGCATGGCCACCCAGGTGGGCGCGGCCGCTGGGAATGAAGCGCTGGCGGCCATGCTGGCAGAGGGTGCCCCCATCGCCCCAACGGCCGGCGACACCTCGGTGGCCATGCTGGGCCTGCGCTTTCCGCCCTCCGATCTGCAGCACACCCTGGCCCAGCAGGCGCTGATCCTGGAGCTGGCCCGCCGGGCCACCGGCGATGTGGCGCCGGCCGCGCCGCACCGCTCCGGTGTGGTGGTGGGCATGGGCTGCGACGCCGAGATCGCGCGCTACGGCGCGCGCTGGCGCCTGAGCACCTGGGCCGAGCGCCTGGGTCTGCCGCTGGCCTGGGCGACGGCTGCACAAGACGCCTTCGCGGGGCCGCTGGCGGCGGCCGGTGTGGTGGGCACCATGCCCAATATTCCCGCCAACCGCATCAACCGGCAGCTTGACTTGGGTGGGCCGGGCTTCACCGTGTCTGCAGAAGAGGCGTCAGGGGCCGTGGCCTTGGAGCTGGGCCTGCGCGCCCTGCAAGCGGGCGAGCTGGACGCGGTGATCGTGGGCGCGGTGGACCTTTGCGTCGAGCCGGTTCATGCCGATGCTGCGCGGTCCCTGCTGCCGGCGACCCGGCCTGCGGACGCGGCCGTCGTGCTGGTGCTCAAGCGCGAGGCGGACGCTCTGGCCGATGGGGACCCCATCCTCGCCCGGCTGCTGGATCCGGTGGACCTCTGCACCGCCGGGGCTGCGCTGCCTCCGCCCCAGGCCCCTGCCGCCGCGCCGGTGCCGCTGGGACAGGCCCACGCCGCCTGCGCCCTGGTGGATTTCGCGGGCGCCCTGATCGCCCTTTGCGGCCCGGACGCGCCGGCCAGCCTGGACCTGCGCCGCAGCGCCATGGCCGACGCCGCCTACTCCTTGACCCTGCACCGGGGCAGCCCGGACCAGCGCTTGCCCGACGATGGCCCCCGCCCCGGTCCCCAGCAGCTTCTGCCCGCACACCTACCTGTGATCGCGCTGCCCGCGCTGGATCACGCGCCGAGAACGCCCCCTGGAGACCCCATGTCCGAGGTCATGACCCCGGCCCCCCGGCTGCCCTCCGCGGCCGTGTCTGCAGCCCTGACCGTGGGCCCACCGCCTCCAGGGCCGGCCCCGTGCGGCGCCGGCCGCCCCCCAGGTGGAGGTGCTGCCCGTGGCCGAACCCCTCGCCGCCGTGGCCCAGGCCCACCAGGCCTGGCTGGGCCAGCTCTCCACCCTGCACCAGGACTACCTCGCCGACCAGGCGCGCCTGCACCGCGGCTTCCTCGACCTGCGGCAGCGCGGGGCGGCCCTGCTGCTGGCCAGCGCCGAGCAGACACCGGTGGTTTGTGGCGCTGCCGGTTCCGCCGGTCGCGCCGCCTGCCCGCGCCTCGCAGCTCCCCGCGCCCCCGCCGCCCCGCCCGGCTCCGCTGCCCCGGGCGCGCCGGCCCCGAGCCCTGGCGCGGCCCCAGCCGCCGGTGGTCGCCCCCAAGGGTCCGCCTCCCCCCAAGGGTATGACGCTGGACCGGGCCGGCCTGCTGGTGCATGCCTCGGGCAATATCTCTGAGATCTTCGGGCCGCAGTTCAAGGGCCAGGACGGCTGGGCCCGGGTCACCCGCATGCCTGAGCCCCCGCTGCTGCTGGCCGACCGCATGACCGGCCTGGACGCCGAGCCTTGCAGCATGGGCAAAGGCAGCATCTGGACCGAGACCGATGTGACCTGGGACGCCTGGTATCTGCACCAGGGCCGCATGCCCGCCGGGCTGATGATCGAGAGCGGCCAGGCCGACCTGATGCTGATCTCCTACCTGGGGGTCAACCTGGTGGCCGGGCCGGATCGCCTCTACCGGTTGTTGGGTTGCAAGCTCACCTACCACGGTGATTTGCCCCAGCCGGGCGAGACCCTGCGTTACGACATCCACGTCGACGGGCACGCAAGACAAGGCGACATCCGGCTCTTCTTCTTCCACTACGACTGCTATGTGGGCGATGAGCTGCGCCTGAGCGTGCGCGGCGGCCAGGCGGGCTTCTTCACCGAAGCCGAGCTCGCCGATTCTGCAGGAATCCTGTGGACCCCCGAGAGCCAGGAGATCGTGGCCCAGCCGCGGCTGGACGCGCCGGTGGCGCAGACCCCGCACCGCGCCTTTGATGCCGCCCAGATGACCGCCTTCGCGGAGGGGCGGCCCTGGGAGGCCTTTGGTCCCGCCTGGGAGATGACCAAGACCCACCACCGCACGCCGGGCATCCAGTCCGGCCGCCACCTCTACTTCCACCGGGTGCCCGAATTCTCGCCCCGAGGCGGGCCCTGGGGCCGGGGCTACCTGCGCGCCGAACGCGACATCACGCCGCAGGACTGGTTCTTCCAGGGTCACTTCAAGAATGACCCCTGCATGCCCGGCACCTTGATGTTCGAGGGCTGCATGCAGGCGATGGCCTTTGCCATGGCGGCCATGGGCTTCACCATCGACCGCGACGGCTGGCGCTTTCAGCCCGTTCCCGACCAGTGCTTCGACATGCGCTGCCGGGGCCAGACCATCCCCAGCAGCAAGCTGCTGGTCTATGAGATCTTCATCGAAGAGATCATCGCTGGGCCCATTCCCACCGTCTATGCAGACCTGTTGTGTACCACCGATGGCCTCAAGGGCTTCCACGCCCGGCGGGTGGGCCTCCAGCTGGTGCCGGACTGGCCGCTGACCACCCTGCCCGATGTGATCGCCGCCGCCGAGGCCCACCCGGTGCCGGCAAGTTCCACGGGGAACACCGCCCGCCACGGCGACTTCGCCTTTGATTACCGGTCGCTGCTCTGCTGCGCCTGGGGTCGGCCTTCCGAAGCCTTCGGCCCCCTCTATGCACCCTTTGACGGGCCCCGGCGCGTCGCCCGCCTGCCCGGCCCGCCCTACCACTTCATGAGCCGGGTGGCCGAGGTGGGCAAGCCCATGGGCACCCTGGGCCAGGGCCACCGGGTGGTGGTCGAGTACGACATCCCCGAAAAGGCCTGGTACTTCGATGAGAATGACTCGGCGACCATGCCCTTCTGCGTGCTGCTCGAAGCGGCCCTGCAGCCCTGCGGCTGGTTGGCCAGCTATGCCGGCTGCACCCTGGCCACCGACCAGGACCTGCTCTTCCGCAACCTGGATGGCACGGGCACCTTGCACCGCGAGCTGCGCCCAGGGGACGGCACCCTGCGCACCGAGGCCAGCCTCGACCGCATCGCCCGCACCGGCGGCATGACCATCGTGGCCTTCACGGTGCGGTGCACCTTGAATGGGGAGCCTGTCTACGATCTCAGCACGGTCTTCGGCTTCTTCCCGCCGGCCAGCATGGCGAACCAGGTGGGCCTGGCGGTCAGCGAGGCCGACCGCGAGCTGCACGACCGCCCGTCGCGCTTCCGCGAAGACCTGGACGGCGCGTCCTTTGTGGGCGGGGCCCCCCGCATGGCGCCGGCGGCCCGCTTGCGGGTGCTGGAGCGGCTGACCGGCTTCTGGCCCGAAGGTGGCGCGGCCGGCCTCGGGCAGCTCCGGGGCGAGATGGATGTGGACGCGGCGGCCTGGTTCTTCAAGGCCCACTTCTACAGCGACCCGGTGCAGCCGGGCAGCCTGGGGGTGGAGGCCATGCTGCGCCTGCTCCAGGCCTGGTGCAAGAAGACCGGTCTGGGCGCCGATCTCGCCCATGCGCGCTTTGAACCCCTGCTCACCGGCCTGCCCCACTCCTGGTCCTACCGGGGCCAGGTGGTGCCCACCAACCACAAGGTGGTGGTGACCGCCGAGATCACGGAGGTGGTGCAAGAAGCGGGCGCGGTGCGGGTGCTCGCCACCAGCAGCCTCTGGGTGGACGGCAAGCGCATCTACAGCGTGCCCGACCTGGGCATGCGGGTGGTGGCGGGGCCGTCGCCCGCCCCGGGCGGCCGCTTGGTGATCGACCCCGAAAAGGATGGCTGGGTGGCGGATCATTGCCCCACCTGGACCCTGCCCGCCCTGCCCATGACCAGCATGCTGGACCTGCTTTGCCAGGCCGTGCCCGGGCCCATTCGGGGCCTGCGCAACCTGCGCATCAAGCGCTGGCTGGTGGTGGCGGCTCCGGTGACCCTGCGCGTCGCGGTGGGCGAGCCCACGCCCGCCGGGGTGCCCGCCCGCCTGCTCCTGATCGAGGGGGACAGCGAGGTGGAGGTGGCTTCGGCCACGGTGCTCCCAGGGCAGCCCGGTGAGCCGCCCGCGCCCCTCAGCCCGGCCCTCGGCGCCGTGCAACCCGACCCCTATGCGGCGGGTCACCTCTTTCATGGGCCCGGCTTCCAGGTGCTCCAGCAGCTCATCCTGGGCGAGGGGCAGAGCAGCGCCACCTTGAGTGCCGACCCGGGCCCCGTTCCGGTGGGCCGGCTGAACCCCCGCCTGCTCGATGGCGCCACCCACGCCATCCCCCACGATCAGCTCTGGCGGTGGACCGACAAGGTGGGCCGCGACGCGGTCGCCTACCCCGCCTTCCTGCCCCACATCGACTTTTTCGGCCCCACGCCCACCTCGGGGACCCTGCGCTGCGAGGTGCGCTTTGGCGGCATGATGGGCGAGGGTTTGCCCATCTTCGACCTCCAGCTGATTCATGAAGAGAGGGTGTGGGCCAGCTTCCGTTTGGTCGAGGCCACCTTCCCCAAGGGCGCGATCGGCCAGGCGCCGCCGGCCTTGCGCCGGGCCTTTCTGCGCGATCGCGTCTATGTGCCCGGGCTGGGTCTCAGCCAGCAGGTGGACGGCCAGACCCGGCTGTTGGTGGCCGATGTCGAGGCGAGCGACTGGCTGCCGGGCACCCTGGCGGCCGTTTATGGAAGCCCCGCCCCCGAAGACATCTGCCTGAAGGAGCATCTCGCTGCAGAAGAGCAGCTTCATCCCGGTATCTTGCCCGAGGCCCTCCCGCTCAGCCGCCACGCGGTGTCGGTTCAAGAGGCCGATGGCGTCGTGACGGCCCGCACCATCGCGCCCCGCTCCTTGAAGTTGGACCCGGTGGAGTCCTACTGGTCCCGCCGCTTCAACCGCCCGCCCTGGCCGGTCGAAGATCTCTACTATGGGCTGATCGAGCGCTTCGTGGGCCGAGTGGTGCTGCAGGACCCCGCCGCATTCGACGCCGTGAAGGGCCGCAGCCTGCTCTTCCTGGGCAACCACCAGACCGGCATCGAGAGCCTGCTCTTCAGCATCGTGGCCGGCGGCCTCACCCAGCTTCCATGCGTCACGGTGGCCAAGGACGAGCACCGGGGCACCTGGCTGGGCGACCTCATCCGCCACAGCTTCGCCTTTCCCGGCGTCACCGATCCCGAGGTGATCACCTACTTCGACCGCGACGACAAAGAGAGCCTGGCGCGCATCATCGGCGGACTGGCTCGGGACATGGTGTCGCCGGGGCGGTCGGTGATGGTGCATGTCGAAGGCACCCGCTCGCTGAGCTGCCGCATGCCGGTGCAGAAGATGAGCGGCGCCTTCATCGACATGGCCCTTGCCGTGGGCGCCCCCATCGTGCCGGTGCGCTTTGTCGGGGGCCTGCCGGCGGCTCCCCTGGCCGAGCGCACGGAATTTCCGGTGGGCTTGGGCCGCCAGGACATCTGGTTTGGCCGCCCCCTGGATCCGGCCTCCCTGGCCAAGGTGCCCTATGGCGAGCGAAAGCGCCGGGTGATCGACGCCATCAACGGCCTGGGCCCCGCCGCGGCCGACGAGCAGCCCCTGCCCGCCGAGCCCGAGTGGCAGCAGGCGGTGGCCCGGCAGGTTGCCGAGGCGGGGGTGCGTCCCGAGCATGCCGTGCTGCTGGAGGTGCTGCGCAACGCGACGCCGCGCTGCGAGGCCACGCGCCGCCTGGTGGAGGCTGCCGAGACGGGGCACCTGGCGCTGGATGACAGCCCAGAGGACGCCTGGTTGCGGGTGCTCGGGCGCTGGCTGTTGGGGCCCAAAGTCCTGGGCGAGGTCACTCCGGACGAAGTCTGACCGGCATTTTGGGGGATCGCGGCTAGAATGGGGGGGCCCCCCGCACGTCGGGGAGGAGGGCGCGGGCCTGCTGCAGGAGGGCGGCGGCCTCGTCCAGCACGCCCTCCATGTCCTGCCCGATCCTGGGCCTGGCGGCCCTCACAGCGGCAGCTGCCTGCCGGCGCGGCCGCGGCGCGCCGGACGCGCGTCGGCCCAGCTGGACAACCGACGCCCCGAGCCCGCTCGGGCGGGCCCGCGCTCCGGCGGCGGCAAGGGGCGGGGCGCCAGGGCAGCAAGTCCGGGGGCAGCAAGGGGCAGCAAATCAGGCTCCAGCGGCGGCAAACCCGGCCTCAAGCCGCCGTCCAAGCCCAGCCCCTCTCAGCCGGCCTCCGGCCACGCCCCTGACCCGGCGCCGGCCGCGCCCCTGCCGCGGCGCTGCCAGTGGCCCGTCCCCGGTACGGGCCGCCCCGGGGTGCGCCCAGGTCCGTCCCCTCTTCTCCCGGCAGGCGCTCGCCAGACGGCAGCCTGCGCGGCAGCCCGCCACCGACGGGCGGCCGGTCTCGTCGATGCCGGCACCGGCGCCCTCGGCCACTGGGCCGCCGCGGAGCCGCACGCCCCCTGCGCGCCGGACCCCGCCCCAGCCGGGCGGATCCCTCCTGACCGGCCGCCCCGCCTTGGACCAGCCGGCCTCGGCCCGCCCAGGCCGCCAGGCGATGCCCGCCCTGGGCCCCGATGGGCACCGCGCCCCGCTGGCCTCCATCGACTCGGCCGGAAGCGCGCCGCCCTCGCGGACGCCCACGGCCCGCCCATCGCGGCCGCACGCGCCGCCGACGGCCCCCGCGCCGCCAACCTGCGCCCCTACCAGTCCAAGGACCCGCGCATCGCGCACCCCGCACCCAATCACCTGCGGCCTTCCAGAGCCCAGCTGCCCGCCGCCCCGATATGGCGCATACGGGGGGTGGTATGCCCAGTGGTGGGTGCACCCCTACTACCGCAGCTGGCATGTCAGCTCCTGCGTGGTGGGCTTCGGCTACCCGGTCTACCCCTGGCGCCCGATCTGGGTGCCGCCCGCCCGCGCCGGCTGGCTCTGGTACCCGGGCTGGTGGGCCTATGGCATCTGGTGGCCCGGCTACTGGGGCCCCACCACCACCACCGTCGTGGTCTATGACCGCAGCTATGTCTATGTGCCCGGCTACTGGCAGAGCGACCTCTATGTGGACGGCTATTACCGGGTGCAGGAGCGCGACGACGGCGACTGGATCTGGGTGGAAGGCGTCTATCTGGACGATGGCACCTTCATTCCCGGCCACTGGGTGCCCGCCGCCGCGGGCCCCGAAGGCTACGACTGGGAGCCCGGCTTCTTTGACGGCGAGTCCTGGGTAGGTGGCTTCTGGCGCCCCGAATTCCGCGACGGATTCGTCTGGATCTCAGCCTGGTTCGACGCCGAAGGGGTCTACCATGCCGGCTACTGGGAACCGACGGTGGACAAGCCCGGCCACGTCTGGATTCCCGGCTGGTTTGACGGCCAGGCCTGGGTGGAGGGCAGCTGGGTGACCGAGGCGGCCTTCCGCGAGGCCAACCCCGATAGCTGGACGCCCGCCCCGGGGAAGCAGGACGGCTGGAAGGCGCCGCCCGCCTGGAAAGAAGGGGGCGCAGACAGCCCGCCGCTGGCCATTCCCGTCGTGCCCGAAGCGCGCTTGCCGGGCGCCCCGGCGGACGTCGGCGATTGAACCCGAAACTTGAGGGCTTTACGATTTGAGACAGCGCTCCTATGATCGGGCGCTCCTCCTCTCCCAGGCCCTTCCATGTCTCGCCTCGCACTCCTCCCCCTCTCCCTCCTGCTCCTGGTCGCTTGCACGGACAAGGGCGAAGGCAAAGACACCGGCTCCTCGGCCCCGGTCGACGCCGATGGGGACGGCTTTGACGCCACCGAGGACTGCGACGACTCCAACCCCGATGTCTACCCGGGCGCGCCCGACACCTGGTATGACGGCATCGACTCGGACTGCGGGGGAGAAGACGACTACGATCAGGACGGGGACGGCTTTCGCGCTGTGTCCGCGGGCGGTGCGGACTGCGACGACACCGACGCCAGCATCAGCCCGGCCGCGACGGAGACCTTCTACGACGGCATCGACTCGGACTGCCGCGGCGACAACGACTACGATCAGGACCGCGACGGCTTCGACGACCCCTCCAATGGGGGCACCGACTGCGACGACACCGACCCGGCCATCTACCCGGGCGCACCCGACGCCTGGTATGACGGCGTGGACAGCAATTGCGCCGGCGACGACGACGACGATCAGGACGCCGACGGCTTCCGGGCCACATCCGCCGGCGGGGACGACTGCGACGACACGGACCCTGAGATCAACCCCGCCGCCATCGAGATCTGGTACGACGGGGTGGACCAGGACTGCGACGGCTGGTCCGACGACGATCAGGACTTTGACGGCGTCGATGCGGAGGGCGCGGGCGGCACGGACTGCGACGACCTCGACCCCGAGTCCTACCCGGGCGCACCCGAGCGGCTCGACGGCCACGACTCGGACTGCGATGGCGACGACGACACCTACAGCATCGATAGCAATTACGGCGGCGTGGCGATCTTTGGTTTGGATGAGGGCGGCATGTTTGGCAGCGCCCTGGCCCTGGGCGACATGGACAGCGACGGTTCGCCGGATCTCGCCGTGCTGCAGGCCAGCGACCTGGCCACCACCCCCAATGGCGACGGCCTGGTCTATGTCTTTGATGGCACGGGCCTGGCGTCGGCCAGCACCAGCGACGACGCCGGCATCGTGGTGACCTCCACCCTCAGCTCGGGCGCCCTGGGTGGCATCGGCTTTGTGACGGGCTGGGATGGCAGCGGCGCTGCGGCCCTGCTGGTGGGTACGCCCGAGGCCGACAACGCGTCCATCGTGGTGTCGAATCCGGGCGCGGTCTGGATCTTCGAAGGTGCGGACCTGGCCGGCGGCAGCAGCCACGCGGTGGACTCGGCCTCGGTCAGCATCTGGGGCGACTCCAGCAACCCGGATCTGGGCGCCCGGATCGACAGCTTCGGCGACATGGACGGCGACGGCCTCGCCGACCTGTCCTTGGTGGGCAGCAGCACCTCCTGCGTGATCAACGGCGCCGATCTGGGTGTCGCGGGCGCCTACCTCGCCGAGGATGTCGGCGACTGCCAGCCCTTTGTGGTTGCCGTGGCCTCGCTGGGCGACCTGGACGGCGACGGCTATGGCGACGCGGCCGCCGGGGTGGAGGGCATGAACGCCGTAGTCGTCCTGTTCGGCGCAAGCGCGGGGACCGGCTACGGCGGACTCTATGATTTCGACGACATCGCACAGCTCAGCACCGCTGGCAGCGGCGATCAGCTGGGTTCGGCCGTCGCTTCGGGCGATATCGACGGCGATGGCACCCCCGATCTGGTGGTGGGCGCCCGCAACAACACCGCCGGCACCGGCCGCACCTATGTCGTGCCGGGGACCGCCATCGCCCGGGCCGGCAGCTACCAGGTCGAAGACATCGACGATGTGAGCTGGCTGGGCGTCTCCACTTTCGGCTACTCCGGCCAGGCCCTGGCCACCGGCGACATCGACGCCGACGGGCTGGACGACCTCTTCGTCGGCACCTGGCAGGACACCTCCAACGCTGTCGGTGGCGGTGGGCTCTGGGGCGTGCTGTCCGGGGCGGCCGGCGACAACTCGCTGCATGCTGCGGACTTCTCGCTGCTCGGCCCCACCGCGGGCGACGCGGTGGCCCGCAGCATCGCCTCCGGCGACCTCAACGGCGACGGCAAGGCTGACATTGCGATCAGCGCCGAGGGTGAGGACTACTTGACCGGCAACGAGGGCGCGGTCTACCTGGGCTTCAGCGGCTACTGAGCCCCCGGCCGCGGGCCCCCACCGCGCGGGAGCGCCTATGCCCCTCCCCTGGGACTGGCTGCTGGTCGCCCCGGTCGCCCTGCTGGCTGCCGGGGTGATCCTGGACAGCCTGCGCCTGGGCGCCCCGCCCATGCCCAGCTCGCAACTCGCGCAGAATGCGCTGCTCACGCTCCTTCCCGAAGGGGGTGACCGCGTGGCCTTCGAGCTTGGCGCCGGCTTTGGGGGCCTGGCCCTGGCGCTGGCGCGGGCCCGCCCGACCTGGCGGGTGGTGGCCTATGAGGCGGCGTGGCTGCCATCCCTGGTCTGTCGGCTGCGGGCGTCTCTGCACCGGCCGGGCAACCTGGAGGTGCGGCGCGCCGACCTCTTCGCCGCCCCCCTGGCCGAGGCCGATCTGCTCACCTGCTACCTGATGCCCGAGGGCATGGCCCGGCTGCGCCCCCTGCTGGAGACCGAAGGCCGCCCTGGGGCCGTGCTGCTCAGCATTGGCTTTGGCATTCGGGGCTGGGAGCCCGAACGCTGCATCCAGCTTGGTGATGCGTTGCACACGCGCATTCTGCGCTTTATCGGCTGCCGGCGTGATCCGGGCACCGCTGGCTGCGCTGCCGCTGTCCCCTGGCCGTGGCAGGCCCTCGATCGACGCCCTGACCACGCGGCTGGCCGATGCCCTGCCTCACGCGGGGCCAGATGTCATCGGGTGGAGGTGGGCGCTGTCGCTGGATGTGGAAGGCCCGCCCGCAGCTGCGGCTGGGCCCCCGCTGTCTGCCCTTGGCGGTGGCCGCGACCCGGGCGCGGCGCCCGAGCGGCTGGTGGGTCTGGTGATTGCGGGGTCGGGCCGCCTGCACCTGGACGTCGAAGATCCCGATGTGGCCCTGGCCTTGGCCAACCGCCTGGTGTCCTGGGCCGGGGCCGATCGGGCGGTGGGCGCCCAGCTGGTGGCCGGTGGGGGCGTGGATGTGCAGATCAGGCGGCTGCTGCTGGTCGATCCCGGGCTGAATGTAGAGACGCGCCCCCTCTCGCAGCCCCAACCCGATCGAGCCGCCGAGCTGCTCGCCCTCTGGAATGGGCGCCAGGCCCTCACCCTGGCCGAGCTGCGCCCGGATCGCACCGTGGGTTGGGACCGCCTGCGGGTGGAGCTGTTGGGGGAAGATGCAGAGAGCCGCCGCAGCCTGCTGGACGCCTGGACCGACCAGGCCTGGGTGGCCTTGGAGGCCGACCGGGGCCCCGGCGGCCTGCCCGATGACCGCTGGTTGACCGTGGCGAGCGACCCCTTGGCCAGCCTGGATGGCCGGTCTACGGCCTTTGTCACCAGCGCGGGCCTGGACGGCTTGGGGCGGCCTGCCCGCCAGGCGCTGTTCACGGTCGCGGGGCCCGCGGTCTCGGCCGACCCGGCGCCGCGCTTCACCGGAGAGATCCGCGCCGCCCCCGGGGGCATGGAGGCCCTGGACCTGGGCTTTGACCTTCGCTTGGCGCTGCCGGCGGTGGACCGGCCCCGCCCGACCCTGCTGCTGCGCCTGCCCCAAGAGGGCGGGGCCCTGCAGGGCTTGCGGGTGGTGGCCGAGCCCGCCGCCACGGCCCTGCCCCTGGGTGAGACCGCCCGATCCCATTGGTTGGCCCTGGTCTTTGATTCGCCCGTGCCAGCGGGCGAGCCCGTTGCGGTGCAGCTGTCGTGGACCGATCGCTGGCCCCTGGCCGGCCACCCCGCCGCCACGGGGCCCCGGCGCTTCCTGCCCGGGCAGATCCCCGACCGGCCGGGCTCTCCCGCGGCCTTTGACCTGGCGCTTCAGCTCGCCGAAGGCTTGGAGGGGGCGGGCACGGGCCGGCTGCTGGATGGGGGGCCCCCGCGCTTGCGCTCGGAGTCGCCCGTGGCCTTTCCGCGGCTGGCCATCGGGCGCTGGCGGCCCCAGGACGACCCGTCGGCGCCCGCGCTGCGGCTGCTCTGGGGTCCGCCGGGCGCGTCCATCCTGGTTGAGACCGCTCGCCTGATGGCGCTTCAAGACGAGGTGCTGGGCCCTGGCCCAGGCGGCTCCCTCGACCTGGTCGGGCTGCCCCCTGGCCGCCACGCTGCAGAGACGCACGGGGGCCTGGTCGCCCTCCAGCCGGGCCTGCTGCGGGACCTCGCCCTGCGCCGGCCCCGCCCCGAGGCCACCGCCGTGCTCGCCCACGAGCTGGCCCACCTGCGCTTTGGCCAGCAGGTGCTGCCCGCCTCCCTGGCCGACCAGTGGATCTCAGAGGTCTTGGCCGAGATCAGCGCCGAGGCCGCCTTGCAGCGGGCCGGTGCCGCCGTGGATGGGGCCCAGGCCCACCGGATCGCCGCAGCCCGCCTGCCGCCCTGCCCTGACGGCGGCCTGGGCGGGGGCGAGAGCGCCGCCGCCCTCTACCACCTGGGCCCCGTCGCCCTGGGCCGGGGCCTGCGCGCCCGCATCGGCCCGACCGCCCACGCCGCCGCCTTGCGGGCCCTCGCCCAGCAGCCAGAGCTGGACACCGCCGCGGTGCAGGCCGCCTTTGAGGCCGCCAGCAGCCAGGATCTGAGCGCCTTCTTCTCGGTCTGGGTGCACGGGGGGCAGGTCCCCGAGCTGTCCGCCACCTGGCGCCGCCGCCGCCAGCCCGACGGCCGCCAGCGGGTGGAGGGCACCCTGCGCAGCGATCGGGTCTTTGGCCGGCTGGAGGTGCCGGTGGGCCTGGTGGACCGGCGGGGTCAGCTGCTGTCCATCACCTGGGTGACCCTGGTGGATGGGCTGGCCCGGCTGGACCTGGAGCCGGTCGCCGGTCGCCGGCCCGAGCTTGTATTGGACCCGGAGGGTTGGCTGCCCTTGCGGCAAGGCCGCTGGGAGCGGGGTCCTCAGTCTGCGCTCTCCCAGAGCAACGCAGAATCGTCCGAGGGCAGGTAGGCTTCGGCCTCGGTATAGCCCCGCAGCCCATCGAGGAAGGCCACCGTGTTGACCCGAGCGATGGCTTGCACCTCGGTGGGGGGCATATAGGGGGGCGCACAATCGGGGAAGCTGTCCAGCAGGGCGCAGGCATCCGAAAAGCTGTAGTGTCCGGCGTCTTCGATGACGGCAAGATAGGCGGGTCGGCTTTGAATGCCCGCGTAGATGGGCCGCACGGTGCTGGGCACCGGGGTCAGGCTGTCGCGTGTACCCCCCCAGGTGAGCACCGGAACGGCTATCTCGGCCAGGCCCCCGGTGAGGGTCTCGAATGCCGCCGGCGCCATGGGCACCGCCGCCCACACCCGGTCATCGGACAGGTCTACGCGGCTGCTTTCGGGGTGGGCGTCGAAGTATTCGGCCACCTCGGCGCACAGCCAACCGCCATTCTGCGCACACTCGGCCGCCGTCGCATCGCGATCGATGGGGGACCCAGCCACCACATAGCTTGTGTAGCCCCCAAAGGAGTGGCCCGCCATCGCGTAGCCCTGGGCCTCGTCGACGCAGCCGTCCAGGGGCCCGCCGGGTGCCGCCAGGTCATCCAGCAGCCACTGGTAGCTGGCCACGATGTCCACCGGGCGGCGGAAGACCAGCTCGGCGAAGTGGGCCTCGCTCATGTCGAAGACGGTGTTGAAGGTGTGGTCGGGCGCCACCACCACCCAGCCCCGGGCGGCCAGGGTCTCGGTCAGCCAGATGCTCTGCCAGCGCATGCCGCCGTTGCCATGGCTGAAGAGCAGGACGGGGCGCACCCGGTCGCAGGCGGCGGGCAGGTCCGCGGTGGACTGGCCGCCCACCAGCCCATCGTAGAGATAGGGCGTGCCGGCGGGGTCATTGGAGGGGTACCAGACCTGCACCGTCAGGGGCACCCCGTGATCGGGCGTGACGGTGGCCTCCCGGGTGGCCGGCGTGTAGGGGCCGGGCGCATCCGGCGCGAGGAAGGGCTCTGCGCCTTCGTTTTCGTTGGCGGTGTCGCCGAAAGCGGGGCCGTCGCCCTTGGGGCTGCAGGCGACGAGGGCGCCCAGGGCGAAGAGCATGCGGGGGGACATGGGACCTCCAGGGGCAGAGGTTAGCCCGACCACGGCCAGCCGCCGGGTCAACCTGCGGCCAGCCGCGCCTTCAGGCCCGCCGACAGGGCCCGGGTGGTGGCGGCCCGCTGGGGCTGGCCGGCCTCTTTGGCGGCCTGGGTGGCCCCTTCGGCCAGGGCTTGCAGCTCGGGGTCGGCCAGATCCAGCTCCCGCAACAGCAGCGTCGCGGCCTGCAGGTGGTGGTCAAAGCTGGCCCAGTCGCCCTCTTCGGCCACGCAGCTCAACAGCGCGAGGTGCAGGTAGACGGCCACGCCGCGCCGCCCGCCCCCCAGCGCCTCGTCCAGGCAGGGCTCCAAGGTGGCGCGGGCCTGGGCCATGCGGCCGGCCGCCAGCCGGGTGAGGCCAAGGTTGGCCCGGATGACCACGCCAAAGTGGGTGCCGGCGCGCTCGGAGAGGCCCAGGGCAGCCCGGTAGGCCACCTCGGCCTCGTCCAGGCGGCCCTGCCGCCGCCGGGCGTCGCCCAGGTTGTTGAGGCTCTGCATGCGGCCGACGGGGTAGCCCGCCTGCTGGTAGAGCTCGCTGGCCTGGCGCAGGGTGCGGGCGGCGGCCTCCAGGTCGTCGGCGACGATGAGCGCTGCGCCGATCTCGGTGAGGCAGTCGGCGCGCCGGGCGGGTGAATCCAGGGCCTCGTAGAGCCGCAGGGCCTCTTGCAGGTGGCCCAGGGCGGCGGTGGAGAAGCCCCGGCGGCGGGCCACCGTGCCCCGGTGCTCGATGCTGGCGGCCAGCTCTTCGCTGTCGCCGGCCCGGCGTGCGGCGGCCTCGGCGGCCTCGAAGCAGGCCTCGGCCCGGGCCAGATCGCTTTGTTTTTCGGCGATCATCCCTGCGAATCGAAGGGCGCGGGCCTGATGGGCCGGCCAGGTCTGCGCCCGCGCCACCAGGGCGTCGGCCTCTGCTGCGCCGGCGTCGAAGCGCCCCCGCAACAGCAGCAGCTTGAGGCCATCGAGGTCCTGGACCACCTGGGCCTCGGGGCGATCCCCCAAGGCGGCCAGCGCCGCCCCCCGCTCTTCCAACAGGGCCTCGGCCTCGCCCAGCTCACCCTCGTGAATGGCCTCGGTGATGGCGCGGGCCAGGGGGCCCAAGGCGCGGTCCCAGTCGCCCGCGGCCACCCGGTGGCGCCCGATGCGGGCGGCGTCCTGGCGCCGGGCCCAGGGGGCGCGCCGCCAGCATCTCGGCGCAGGCGCGGTGCAGGCGGGCGGCGTCGCCCGTCTGCGGAGCTCGTTGAGAATGGATTCCCGGAGCAGGTTGTGGCACAGGCGCAGGCCGCCTGGGGTCAGCTCGGCCAGGCCGCCTGCCACCAGCGCCCCCGCCAGGCTGGGCGGCAGGGGCAGGTCCAGGTGGGCGCAGGCCGCGGCCCACTCGGCCTCATCCACATCGCGGCCCAGGGTGGCGGCCAGGCCCAGGGCCAGGTGCGCCGGCTGCCGATCGGAATCAGGCAGGTGGTGGGCCAGCACCCGATCCACCCGGTCGCGCCAGCTGTCTTCGATGCCCTCGGGCAGGCTGCGATCGGCCCCTGGGCGCAAGGCGAAGCCCGCCGGCCCCGCCACCAGCAAGGCGCGCCGGGCCCAGCCGCTGACCAGCTCCACCGCAAAGAGGGGGTTGCCCTCGGTGCGGGCCGCCACCGCCCGCGCCAGGTCGGGCTCCAAGGGCAACAGCGCGGAGATGAGGTCCAGGTGCGCATCTTCAGTGAGGGGGGCCAGGTGGATCACCCGGGTGCCGGGCGCTGGCACCGGCGTCGCATCGCGGCCGTCTTCTCCTGTACGGGCAGTCATCAAGCAACACAAGGGCGGCGCGTCCGCCCTTCGCTCCAGCAGCCAGCTCACAAAGGTCTGCGTCTCTGCGCTGTGGTGCACATCCTCCAGGCGCAGCACCAGGGGGCGCTCCCGGGCGAGGTGGCGCAGCACCCGCAAGAGCAGCGTGAAGCGGGCGCTCTGCGGGGCGCCCTCAAAGCGGGCGGCTCCGGCGGGCTGGTCGCCGCTGGGCTGCAGCAAGGTCACCAGGGCCGCGGCGCCCACCGCCTCCACCAGCCCGGGGTGGACGGCCTCGAGGGTGGGCAGCCTCGCTTCGATCTCGGTCGGATCCAGCCCCACCAGGCCCAGGTGCCGGGCCAACATGCGGCTGAGGCCATCGGCCGGCGTCGAGATGGGGTCGTGGGTGGCCACCAGGGTGAGGGTGGCGCCCAGCTCGGCCGCGCGGCTGGCCACGGCCTGGGACAGGGCGGTCTTGCCCACCCCCGGCCCGCCTTCGATTCGCACCGCCCGTGGCCGGCGGTCCCGCAACAGCGCGGCCAGGTCGGACCAGATGGCGTCCATCTCGCGGTCCCGACCCACCAGGGGCAGGGCCCGCACGCCCAGCAGCGACAGGCCCGCCCCCATGAGGTGGTAGGCCGGGCGCTGGGCGTGGGGGTGGCGCCAGGGCGGCAGGCGGGTGGGCGCCAGGCTGGGCGGCGCCGCAAGGGGGGCCATGCGGGCGGCGAGCGCCGCGGTATCCTCCTCGAAGATCTCGATGGGAAGCGTATTCAGTTCGAGATCGGGCAGGGTGGTGCGCGGGGGCTCGGCCGCGTGATCCCCGGTCTCCAGCGCGCTCTGCAGCGGGGCCTCCCCCAAGGCGCGCAGGGCCTGGGCGGCATCTGCGGCATTGGCGAAGCGGTCGGCCGGCCGGCGGGCCAGCAGGCGGCCCAGCCAGCCCGCCAGGCCGTCGGGGTGGGAGAGACGGGGCGCGAAAGGCGGCAACACGCCCGCGAGGTGGGCCTGCAAGACCTCGTCGGTGCTCAGACCGCCAAAGGGCGCCCGGCCGCAGACCATCCACCAGCCCACACAACCCAAGGCGTAGAGGTCGGTCCAGGGCCCCTGGCTGCGGCCATCCCCGCGCACCTGCTCGGGCGCCATGAAGGCTGCGGTGCCTGCCGGAATGGGCTCGTCGCCGGCCCGCTCCTCCCAGGCGTGGGCGATGCCGAAGTCGGTCAGGCGCACCCCGGGCCGCAGGTCCCGTGGGCCCGCCAGCAAGATGTTGGCGGGCTTGATGTCGCGGTGCAGCACCCCCCGGGCGTGGGCGTGGGCCAGGGCCGACAGCACCTGGTCGAGCAGGTCACGGGCGGCCTCCCAGGTGCGGGGCGGCCGGCGATCCAGGGCCCCCTGGCTGGCATATTCCATGGCGATGAAGCGCGAGCCTTCAGGCACGACCCCCCCCGTGTCCCGCGCCAGGGCCGCCGTCACGACGCCCATATCCAGGATCACCACGATGCCGGGGTGGTCGAGTCGTGCGGCCTGGCGCACCTCGTTGTGAAAGACGCGGTCGGCCCGGGTCGCGCCGATGGGTGCCGGCGGCAGCAGCTTGATGGCCACCTCGACGCCGTGGTCACGGTGGCGGCCCCGCCAGACCTCGCCCGAGGCGCCGCGCCCGGCCACATCGGTCAGGTCGAAGGGGCCCAACGGGAGAGGGGTCGGGGCCATGGTGCCGCGTGGGAGAGGGTGCGAAGCGCTGCCGCCTTGGCTCCTTTCATCCCTCTGCGCCCCATGCGCAAGTCACGAAGCGTCGGCGGGGACGATCCTGCGTTGCGGCGGGGCCACCGAGGGTCTATGCAGCCAGGGCCCCCCGTGATGGAGCCCCCATGCCCGACGACACCACCAAGCTGCCCAAGGTTGGCACCGCCAACACGCCCACGCCGGCGGGCGACGGCGGCCCACTTGCGGAGATCAAGCCCCGCGACGGCATTCTGGCAGAGGGCTCCAACACATTTGAAGGCGGGGCTGCCACCCCCGCCGTCGCTCCCGCCCCGGCGCCCGCCCGCCGTCGCTCCCGCTGATCCTCAGCGATAGCCCTCGGCCTGCAAAGAAAAAAGCCGCGCATAGGTGCCGTCGGCGGCCATCAGGCCGGCGTGATCTCCTTGTTCGATGATGCGGCCTTCGTCGAGCACCACGATCCGATCGGCCATGCGCACGGTGCTGAATCGGTGGCTGATCAGCACCGCCATCTGTTGGGCGGTGAGCTGCTTGACCCGCTGGAAGATCTCGGCCTCCGCCTCGGCGTCCATGGCGCTGGTGGGCTCGTCAAAGACCAGCAGATCGGCGTCGGCGCGCATGAAGGCCCGACTCAGCGCGATCTTCTGCCACTGGCCCCCCGACAGCTCCCGGCCGTCCTGGAACCAGCGCCCCAGCTGGGTCTGCATGCCGTCGGGCAGGGCCTGGATGAAGGGCAGGGCCATGCCCTGTTCGGCGGCCTTCTCTCGCCGGGGGCCGTCGTCGAGGTGGTCCACATCGCCCACGCCCACATTCTCGCCCACCGTCAGCTGGTAGCGCACGAAGTCCTGGAAGATGACCCCGATGCGGCGGCGCAAGGCCGCCTCCTGCCAGTCCTGCAGGTCCAGGCCGTCCAGGGTGATGTGACCCTCGGCCGGCTTGTAGAGGCGGGTGAGCAGCTTGATGAGGGTGGTCTTGCCGCTCCCGTTGTGGCCCACCAGGGCCAGCTTCTGGCCAGGCGAGATGTGCAGGTCCACCCCCCGCAGCGCCGGCGTGCTGGCGCCGGGGTAGGTGAAGCCCACCCCATGAAAGCGCACGCCGTCGCCGGGGTCGGGGCCCGCGGTCGCCGATCCGCCGGGCGGGTCCACCGGCAGCTCCAGAAAGCCAAAGAGGGTGGACAGGTAGAGGTTGTCTTCGTAGATGCCGCCAAGGGCCTTCAAGATCGCGGCAAATGCGCCTTGACCCTGCTTGAAGACGAGCAGGTAGAGCGTCATCTGTCCCAGGGTGACCGCCCCGATGACCGCGCTCCAGCCAATCCAGGCATAGGCCCCATACAAGGCGCCCGTGCCCAGCAGCCCCAGCAGGAAGCCCCAGAGGGCGGCCCGGCGGGCCAGGCGGGCCTCCTCCCCATAGATGCCTTGGAAGATCGCGTCGTATCGATCCACCAGCAGGGGGCCCACACCCAGCAGCTTGACCTCCTTGGCGTAGTCTTCGCGGGCCACCACCACCTCCAGGTAGCCCTGCTTGCGCACCTCGGGGCTGCGCCAGGAGAAGAGCCGGAAGGCGTCCCCGGCAAAGCGGGCCTCGGCCAGAAAAGACGGCAGGGCCGCCAGGGCGAGCACCAGCACCGTCCACGGGGAGAAGTCCAGCAAGATGGCGGCATAGCTGGCCAGGGACAGGGCGTTCTGTACCAGGCCGAAGGATTGGGTGACCAGGGAGAGCGGGCGTCGAGACGCCTCTCGGCGCGCCCGGGTCATCTGGTCGTAGATCTCCGAGTCTTCAAAATGGGGCAGCTCGAGGGTGAGCGCCTTGCGCAGAATGAGCACGTTGACCGTGTTTCCGAGCTGTGCGCGCAGCAGGGTGGTGCTGAGGTCCAGGCCCCGGCGAACCGCGGCCAGCAGGACCACCAGGCCCGCTTCGGCCGCGATCCACTGCAAGGCCGATACGCGATCCTCGGCCAGCCCGGTGGCCGCCCCGGCCACCACCCCGTCGATGATGCGTTGGCCCACCAGGGCCACCCCCGCCGGCAGCAGGCCTCCCAATAGGGTGAGCAGGGCCAGGACCAGGGTCAGGCCGGGGCTGGTCTGCCACACCAGCCGCAAGGCCCGCGGGCTGTGGCGCAGCACGGCGAGGTGGGCGGAGAGGCGCTCGCGCAAGGGCTGACGGGGCGGGGGAGAGGGCGGCATCGGGGCGATCTTCCCACCAAAGCGACAAGGTCAACGTGCTGGCGCGGGCACGACCGCCGTGCATTGGCCGGCCACCTTGCCCCCCCGGTCCAGGCAGCGCCGGTGATCGATCAGGGCGAGGGCCAGGGCGAGCAGGGCGAGGACGACCAGGGCCCGCACCACCCGGGCCGGGGCCGGTCCGCGCCCCATCCAGGCCAGCAGCAGGGCCAGCGGTGCCGCCAGGATCAGCATCAGGCGGGGCAGCAGGCCCACCGCCGCGAGGCCGCAGATCAAAGCGCCGCCGGCCCCCATGCACAGCCGCGCGCCCTGCAGCGCCGCCCCATCCCCGGCCCGGGCCGCCAGGGTCCGGTAGCCTCGCGCCCGGTCCTCAGCCCCTTGACCCACCTGGGCCAGCAAGCTGAGACCCAGCATGGCGAGCACCATCCCGCAGAGCAGAGCCAGGGTGCGGCCGGTGAGGGGCGCCAGCACGGGCGCATGGCCCGCCAGGGGGGTCAGCAGGCCATAGCCCAGGCCGTTGACCAGGGGGCCCAGCAGGGGGTGGCCCTTCCAGGCCGTGGCCGGGTGGCTGTAGAGCAGACCCAACAGCGCCGCCCCGGCCGCGCACAGGGCCGACAGCGGGTGGGCCAGCAGGGCGATCGGTGGCGCGAGGGCCAGGGCCAGCAGCCCCATGCGGCCCGCCGAGGGTGGCACCGGCACCGCCCGCCCGAAGAGCACCGCCCCCTGGTCCTGGTCCAGCGCGGCGTTGAGCCACAAGGCGCCCGCATGCAGGAAGGCCCACGCGACAAAGAGGGGCAGAAGGGCGTTCTCGCCCCGAAGCGACAGGGCGCTCTCCCAGTGGGCCAGGCCGAATCCGCAGAGCAGCATCAGCCAGAGCAGGGGCAGCATCGCGGGCCGGGCGAGGGTCCACCAGGCGGCAAAGGCGGGGGGCTGCTGCGACATCGGGCGGGGGCTCCGTGGAGCGGGATAGCCTGGGAGGCCTCCCCTGAGCATCGCCGTGACCGAAGAACTGTCCTTGCCTGCGGATCTCGACCCCCGCGCCCACGCCATCTTGCTCGCCCACGCCGCCTTGCTCGCGCGCTGGCGCGGCGCCATGGACCTGGTGGGCCCGGGGCCCATCGCCCCCCACTTCACGGACGCCATCGGCGCGGTGACCCAGCTCGCCGTCGCCGGGCAATGGGCCGACCTGGGCTCGGGCGCCGGCTTCCCCGGCGTGGCCCTGGCGGCCCTCTACCCGGGCGCGCGGGTGCTCTTGGTGGAGAGCCGACAGAAGCGCGCGATCTTCTTGCAGCGGGTGCTGCGCGAGGCCCGGGTGGACAATGCCACGGTGCACGCCGGCCGCAGCGAGGCCCTGGCCGACGGCAGCCTGGATGGCTTTGTCAGCCGCGCTTATAAGCCCCCCGCGCGTGTTCTGGATGAGGACGCCCGGCGGCTGCTCCGTCCGGGGGGACAGGTGGTCCTGCTGCTGGGGGACGACCCCGACGTGCAAGCCCCCGCTGGATTCGTCGAGACGGACCGCCGTCGCTATGCGGTTGAAGACGGGCACCGGGTGCGCGTCGTGATGCGCCTGGAGGCCCCATGATCCCAATGCTGCTGGCCCTGCTCGCCCCAGTCCACGCGGGCCCCCGAGGAGATATTCAGCTGCGGCTCTTCGATCCGGCCCTGGACGCCGCCGCCGACCTGGCCGAGACCTATGACAGCACGCTGGCCGAGAGCGATCTCGGCGATGCCTTCTCCTGCTGGGATCGGGTGGGGGTGAGCAACTTCAACCTGGACGTGCCCATCGACCTGGTGGGCCTGTCGCCGGGCCAGGACACGCTCACGCTCTATGTGGGCTTTGGCGACATCACCGGCGCCGGCATGACGCTCTATGGGCAAGACGCCGACTGGTTCGACAGCTGCCCGGAATTCAGCGTGGCCATCCACAGCATCGCCCTGCGGAACCCCGAGCTGGTGGGCACGCTCTTGTTGGAGCCCGATGGGGCGGGCTTTTCGGTGTCCTGGTATAGCCCGCCGCTGTTCTCTGCCGATATCGAGAGCGACATCGAGGCGGTGCCCGATGATCTCGTCCTGGGATTTCTTGAAGATACGATCGTGGACCTCCTGACGGCCGAGATCGAGGCGGCCCTGCCCCCCATCCTCAACGAGAGCCTCGCCCAGGCGGCCTTTCAGGGCGACTACGACGACTATGCACTCGACATCGCCTTGCAAGATGTGCAGCTGCAGCCCGGCAGCCTGGCCCTGGGGGCCCGAACCGAGGTGTCCTTTGTCGGGCGGCCCGCCTGCGCGGTGCCCGCAGGCGGCGCCGGGCCGGGGGGTCGGGATGTGGCGATCAACCTTGACGATCCGCAGGAGTCCGCCTTTGGCGTGGGCCTGACCGAGCGCTTCACCAATGCCTTGCTGCACATGAGCTGGCAATCGGGCGCCTTCTGCATGCGCGCCGATGCCACCGAGGCCCTGTCTGCGCGGCTGGCGGCCCTGGTGGACCCCGACATCCTGCAGATCGAGGCCGCAGCCTCCTTGGCCGAGCCCCCCGTGCTGGTGCTGGAAGACAGCGGCATGTCCCTGTCTTTGCGGGGCTTGCAGATCGACGTGACGGGGCGATCGGATAGCGGCGATGTGTCGCTGGTTTCGGCGCAGATCGACCTCGACGGCCGCGCGCGGGTGGGCTTCTCGCCCTCCTTGACGGCCGTGACCTTGTCTCTGTCCAACCTGGACCTGCGCTTCAACGACCTCAGCCTGGGCCATATCCGCCCGACCTTCTCCGACCACATCCAGCCGCTGCTGGAGGAGCAGATCGCCGCCTGGCTCGCGGCCGAGCTGCAGCGCATCCCCATGTTCAGCTCCCTCTACTATGGGCTGGGCTACGCCATTGTGGTGGACCGGGCGGCGCCGGTGGACGGCGGGCTGGCCCTGTGGGTGGACCTGCTGGACCCCGCCACGGTGGACCAGGTGGCCCCCGATACCACCATCGACGCGGTCGAAGCCGGGCGCAGCTCGGCCCGGGTGGCCTGGAGCGCCACCGACGACCAGCCGGGCCCGCTGCTGTGGTCCTACAGCCTGGATGGCGGCGCCTGGTCGGCCTTTACGGAAGATGTCGAGACGGAGCTGTGGGGGTTGGACGAGGGCCAACACAGCGTCGCCGTCAAGGCCCGGGACACCTGGCTCAACGAGGATGGCAGCCCCGCCGAGGCCCACTTCACGATCTCCCAAGACAACGCTCTGCGGGGGGGTGAGGGCTGCGGGGGCTGCGCCGGGCTGGGACCGCGCTCCGCGGGCCTGTTGGGGTTGTTGACGGGTCTGACCGGCTTGCTCGCCCGTCGTCGCCCTCGCCTGGGACAGACGGCCTGAGGCCCTGTCGGCTCTGTCCGATTCTGCGCCAAAGTCTCATCTTGTGGACAAAACGAGACAACATGAGCCCGGACTCTGCAGGAAGTCCGGGGATACAGTCCCTTTACACACTACCCCGTGTGCATGGTTGCCTTGCCCGCCGGTGCGTTGCTTCACCGGCGGGCATTTTTCATGGGTTGGGCTTCAGTCTCCGCCCGCTTCGGGCAGGCTGGGGTCGCAGAAGACGATGATCCAGCCCTTGGCCAGCCGGTTGTCGTCGGGCAGCGGCCAGGCGCCGGCCGGCAGGGCCTGCTTGCGATCCAGCTGCTGCAGCATCGGCGCGGCCTGCCCGCTGCGCAGGCAGCCCAGGTAGCGGTCCTCGATGGCCGGGCCCAGGGCGGCCTCTACGGCCTCGTGGCAGCGGGCGTGGGCCTTCTTGCTGCCGCGATCGCAGATATCGGCCCGGGCCTCGTGGCTGAAGGCCCGCCAGCGCTGGGACAGGGCATCGGCCTTGGCGCTGCGGGCGTCGGCCTGGGCGGCGCGGGTCTGCGCCTGCTGATCGTCCAGGGCAGCCAGGGTGGCGCTCAGCTCGGCCTTCAGGCGGTCGCGCTCCTCCCTGGCCGAGGACAGCTCTCCCCGCAGGCGGTCGACATCGGCCTCCAGGCGGGCTGGCCCGGCCGCGTCCACCGCGGGGCGTCATCGGGCGCGTTCGGGGCGTCGGCGGCCAGCAGGGCGCCTTCGGCCTCTGGATAGCTCGGCTTCGAGGCGCTGCACGGTCTCCAGGGCCTCGATGGCACGCTCGCGGTCGCTATCGGTGAGATCGGCGCACAAGGCGGCCATCGCGTCATCGGAGAGCTGCTGGCGGAGCACCGCGGGCGGGGGCACCACCACCAGGGGCTCGCCAAAGCGGTCATGGGCCATCCAGCCGGCGGCCAGGCCCAGCAGCAGGACCACGGCGCCTGCGGCCAGGGCGAGCGGTGCGGACAGGGGCACAGGGCGATCCATGGGCGCATCCTGGGGGGCCCATCGAGATAGCCTGAGCCCGACGAGGAGTCCCGATGAATGACGAAGACTGGCTGAAGCGGCGACGGCGCGGCCCCCGGGGGGGCTGCGCGACGCTTCTGCTGTTGCTGGGGCTGGTCCTGGTCTGGACCGTGGGCTGAGGAGAGGGGCGGCCTCGCCGATTCAGCCCGTTGGCCTCAGCGGGCCCCCGTGTCCTCGGCGGGCTCCTCGCCCACGAGGACCTCGCCCACCACCGCGCAGAGGGTGTCCAAAGAGGGGCTCAGCACGGCGTTGGGTCCGGTGTATTGGCTGTTGAGCACATTGATGCGGATGCGGCCGGCCCCCGCCTCCGCTGCCGCCTCAGGTTCTCGCGGGTCGGGTCCCCCCCCCGCTCGCCATCGACGTTGGCGCCAGCGGATCCCGCACCGCCCGGCGCGCGCTCTCCCCCCGACAGGCCTCCCGAGCGGGTTCTGCGGTGGGCTGGCCATCCTCTCCGTCCACCTGTCCTCGCTGGCTGCCGCCGCCGTTGGCTGCCAGGGCGCCTTCGACGACGACCGATTGGGACTCCAACAGGATGCCGCCGCCGCCGCCGCCGCCGGCGTCCACATTGGAGCGGCCCTCGCCGGGGGCGCTGATCCAGCCCTCCACACGCAGCTCGCGGCCGGCGACCGGGCGCGACCGCCCCGGCCGCCGGCGCGGCAAGCGCCCGCCGCCGGAGGATCCACCGCGCAGCGGCACCAGGAAGATGTTGCCGTAGGGATCGGGCGCGGCCGTGCCATCACCGGCGGATCCGCCCCGCCCGCAGTGGGTGCCCCCCGACCCGTTCTGTGGGCTGATGGGCGAGGCCACACCCGCGCCTTCGCCCTCACCGATGCCATCCGACCCCGCCGAGGCTGCGCCGCCGTTCTTGCCGGGCAGCACCGTCAGGCTGCCGCGCACGGTGATGTGGTCGAGGGCGACGATCACGATGGGACGATCCTCGCCGGCTTCGACCGCGGTGCCCTCTGTGATCTCCAGAGAGTTGAGGGTGATGAGAACGACCTCCTCGCCGTTCTTGTCTACCACTTCGTGAATGCGGTAGGCGTCTCGATCCGCTCCGCAATTGAGGCGCCCTGTGGCCACCGCGCCGATGGTGCAGCCCGACGCGCTGTCCATGACGACATCCCCGACCCCATCGAAGAGGGAGCTGTCCAGGTCTACGTTGCTGGGGGTGAAGCCCAACAAGGCGTCGATCTCGGGGTCGGCGCTCCCCCGGGGGTCGCAGGCCGCCGCGGCCAGGCTGAGTGAGAAGATCGACCACAAGGGCAGGAGGGATGAGCGGTGTCGCATGGGGGTCCTCGTTTGAGCGCGCGTGTGACGTGCAGCCCCCGGCGCCTATTCAATGCTCGGGGAAATTTCAGCCCGGAGGATCGCTGGGGACCGGACCCGCTGCGGGCCGGTCTATCGGCTGGCCGCGCCGTCGCCGCCATAGGTCAGGACATAGGTGCCGCGATTTCCCTCATACTCGCGGTCCTCTTCGAAGCGGACGCTGATCGTGTCGTTGCGCCCGCTGCCTTCGAAGCTGAAGTCCTCGCTCCAGGCGCGATCCGAATCAAAGCTGCCATAGGCGATGCCCGAGGCGTCGCCGTCCTCGTTGACCTCCCCCTCGAAGTCCACCGTGTAGTCGACCTCGTAGACGCCAACGAAGTCCGCCACACAGCTGGCATTGCCGCTGAGGAGGCCGTCCTCGTCCACCTCCAGGTCCAGGTCGGCCACGCAGATCGCGCCCCAGTCCCAGTCCGGGTAGTAGAGGCTGAGCTCGATCTCCCCCGAGTATGCGCCTTCCCAGGGGTTGGTGGGGAGGTTGCCGTCATTGCCCTCGGTGCCGTCGCTGCCAGCTGCGCCAGCTGCGCCACCTGCGCCACCTGCGCCATCTGCGCCAGTGATGCCGGTGTCGTCGCCGCTGCTGCCCAGGTCTGCAACCACGGGGGCGCAGGCGGCGAGCAGCAGGGGCAGGAGGAAGCGGGGGGTCGTGCGCATGGTGCGCTCCAGGTCTTTGGGGGTCGCGGGCCCAGCCCGAAGGATGGTAGCCTCGGTTTCGGCGATCCGGAGTGTAGATATGCGTGGCCTTCCATTCCTCATCCTCATGGCCCTGGGCTGCCGCACCGGCGACAAGGCGGGCGGTGGATCGGTGGACACCGGTGCCTTGGCCGACGTCGTGGACGAGGACGGGGATGGATTCGCCGCAGACGAGGACTGCGACGACAGCGACGCCAGCATCAACGCCGGCGCCACCGAGACCTGCGATGGCATCGACAACGACTGCGATGGCGAGGTGGACGAGGGGGTGACCGACACCTGGTACCTCGACCAGGATGGCGACGGCTACGGCGATCCCGAGCAGCCGGTGGAGGACTGCAGCCAGCCAGCGGGCAGCGTGAGCGCGCCCACGGACTGCGACGATGGCGACGTCGACATCCGGCCCGGCGCCGCCGAGCGCTGCGATGGCGTGGACAACGACTGCGACGGCGAGATCGATGAGGAGGTGCAGAGCACCTGGTGGGTGGACGCCGATGGGGACGGCTTCGGTGACCCGGCCTCCCCCTTGTTGGACTGCGATCCGCCACCCGGATCCGGCGACAACGACCAGGACTGCGATGACCTGCGGGCCGACGCGGCGCCTGGCCTCACCGAGATCTGCGATGGCATCGACAACGACTGCGATGGGGACGCCGATGGGGGCGCCATCGACGCGCCCACCTGGTATGCCGACGCCGACGGGGACGCCTATGGCGACGCTGCGGCCGCCGTCGTCGATTGCATGCAGCCCAGCGCCACGGTCGCCGATGCGACGGATTGCGATGACCGCGCCTTTGACGTGAACCCCGGCGCCACCGAGGTCTGCAACAGCATCGACGACGACTGCGATGGGGCCATCGACGACGCCGACGCCTCGGTGGATCTCAGCTCCGGCGGCCAGTGGTATGCCGACGCCGATGGCGACGGTTTTGGCGACGCCGGCGCCCCCCGGTCTGCCTGTCTGCAGCCCGCCGGGTCGGTGGTGGACGCGACGGATTGCGACGATGGGGCCGCAGCGGTCAACCCCGCCGGGAATGAAGTCTGCAACAGTATTGACGACGACTGTGACGGGGCCGTTGACGACGCCGACAGCTCCTTGGACCTCAGCAGCAGCCAGGACTTCTATACCGATGGCGACGGTGATGGCTATGGCGACGCCAGCGCCCGGGTGCAGGCCTGCCAGCAGCCTTCCGGCGCGGTGGTCGATGCGACGGATTGCGACGACGCGGTGGCCAGCACCCACCCCGGCGCGCCCGAGGCCTGCGATGCCATCGACCAGGACTGCGATGGCGACATCGACGAGGGGGTGCTGGGCACGGGTCCGGTCTGCCCGGCAGAGAGCTGCGCCGGCGTCCTCAGCGATGATCCCAGCGCGACCGACGATCTCTACTGGTTGGAAGGCACCGGGGGCAGCCTCTTCGAGGCCTGGTGCGACATGACCCAGGATGGCGGCGGCTGGACCCTGGTGGCCAGCGTGGTCAATGACGGCAGTCGAAATTGGACCAGCCTCACCACCTTTACCGACAGCACGACCTTTGGCAGCGTGGCCAGCAGCCAGACAGACGACTTCAAGTCCGAGGCCATGAGCGAGATCGAAGGCGACGACATGATGGTCGTGACCGACGACTACGCCTTCTCCTTCCACGCCGTGCTGGGAATGGTCGAGACGACGGCCTTCATCCAGGCCGAATATGACAGCACCCAATGCAATACAAGCTTCCATGCGTCGGGGGCCGACTGGTCCGATGGGTTGACCGCCGCCCAGGCCGCCGCCCAGAACCTGATCGTGAGGCCCCTGGACACCAACGCCACCTGCTTTCCGGGCAGCAACGAGAACGCGCTGCTGGGCTTCCAGAACGCCACCTGCTGCTGGGCCGGCGGCCTGGGCAATACACCCGGCGGCCAGGCCACCTGGTCCACCCACGACCTGTCCCTGGTGCAAGCCGCCACCATGCTGCCCACCACCTGTACGGCCGGGGTCTACCCCTGCAACGACGTGGGCTACCAGCTGGACTACAGCAGCTTCTGCTATGGGACAAGCTGCAAGGTGGCCTATGCCGAGCTCTATGTGCGCTGAAAGCCGACGCTGCGCCCCGGCAACCCGGTGGCGCGCGCCGGGGGCTCAGCCCGGCTCGCCCTGTATCAGGGCCTTGACGGTGCCATAGGCGTCGCTCTGCACCGACCCGGCGCGGGCGCAGACCACCTCCCCCTGGGGATTGACGAAGAGGTGCAGGGGCAAGACCGGCGCGAGGCCGAGGTTCAGCGACTCGACCCAGGCCGGCGCGGCGCTGCCGTCGGCCATTCGCAGGGTGGGCGGGGCCCAGGCGTTGCGTTTGGCGAAGGCGGTGAGTTGGGTGAGCTCGAGATCGGTGGACAAGAAGACCAACTGTACGTCCACGCCGTCCTTCTTGAGCTTGTCGGGCCAGCCGATGAGCCGCGGCATCTCCTCGACGCAGGGTCCGCACCAGGTCGCCCAGACGTTGACCCAGGTCCAGCGGCCGGTCAGCGCCGGGGCCTCCAGGCGGCCGTCGAGGTCGGGCAGGCTGAGGGTGGGCCCGGTGCCCGGCGCGGGGCGGGCCTCGCAGAAGCCGGCGATGTCGGGCTTGGCCTGCGGGGCGGCGGCGACGACATCGACCCGGCTGGGGGGAGCTGTCGACGGGGCGCTGCTACCCCCGTCGCAAGACAGGAGCCCGAGCCCCAGCCCGCAGGCGCAGAGGCGGGCCAGGCGTGGCGATGGGAACCGGGCGGGGAGAGCCGACGGGCTCAGATGCGGCAGTCGATCCATGCGAGGAAGGCGCTCCGGTTGATGGCCTTGGGGTCACATTCCGCGCCGCCGCTTCGGCTCCAGGCGCAAAAATCAGCGTTGAGCTGGGCATACTCCTCACCCAGCCACAGCAGGCCGACCTCGCGTTCGAGGTCGGGATCCTGGAAGGTCTTGGACAGGTGATCCATGACCGCGCGCCCGCGCTGCTCGCTCAGCAGGCTGTTGTGGGCGGTGCTGCCCTCGGGGCTGGCGCGGGCGACCACCAGAAAGTAGCTGGCGCCGCCCCGCTCGGCGAAGACCTTCTCGACCAGCGCGGAGTCCTGGGCGTCCAGGCCCGCGTCGTTCTTGTCGAACTCGATGATGGCGGCGCGTTCGGCCAGCGGCAAGAAGAGCGCGTTGAAGTCGTCGCCATCCATCGTGGCAACGCTCCTTGCATTGGCGGGCTGGCAGCCCCGGCCGCCGGTGCCGTCGGCACTTAACCAGGCCGCAGCTGGTCAAGACGCGCCGCAGCACGGCCTTCAGCGCCGGGGTGCAGTAGCCGCGCTCGTCGGCCTGGGCGATGGCCACGGCGGGCTGGCTGTCGGGGGCAGCCTCGGCCTCGGCCAGTCGACCGTTGGCCGACAGGATCCAGGAGGCCGCGAGGCCCACCGGCAGCAGGCCGGCCACGATGCCGAGAGGGAGTTCCAGGCGGGTCATCGGGCACCTCCAGCGGGGGCGGCGGCCCCACCCGGCGAAGAGAGCAGGGTGCCCAGGGCGAAGTCGAGCCCCAGGTCGGTGTCGGCGTCACATAGCCGCACGCCGTCCACATAGAGCTGAGGGGTCAGGACGGGCAGCTCGTTGCGGACCGCCCAGCGAAGGCTGTGGTTGAGTTGGGCACGGGCGTTGGCGCTGCCCACACAGGTCTTGAGTTCGGGGAACTGGTTGAGCACGAGGCGCGCGGCCGCTTCCGGGTCTGCTGCCGACTCGGTGCGGATCTGCTCCTGGTTGGCGAAGGCCCATTCGATGACCCGCCGGGCATCGGTCTTGGCGCAAATCACCGCTTCGGAGAGGGTGCAGGCGCCGGGGTGCAGGGTGCCCCCGACCATCCAGTTGCAGGAGCCGTCGAGGGGGAAGAGCAGCACCCGGCGATCGAGGGCTTCGGCGTGGCCGGAGCTTTGCAGCCGCTCCTCGAAGCCCTTGCAGGAGGGACAGAGCGGGTCCAGCACCTCGATGGCCAGCCGCCCCCCGGGGTGGGGGTCCAGGGGCAGCAGGACGCCCTTGGGATCGTCCATCACGCTGAGCTTGCCGCAGGTGCCGATATACCTGGCATGGTCGGGGACCAGCGCAGCCCAGGCGGCGGCAGGCATGGCGACAAAGGCCACCAGCGCGCCCAGCAGGGCCAGCGCCCGGGTGGGCGCTGCCGCGGGGGCGTCCAGGTCGGCCTCATCGAGGTCGTCGCGGCGGGCGCCCTGTGCCCCGTAGGCCCAGGCGGCTCCGATGAAGCTGACGAGGCTGCCGATGTAGATGCCGAGGCAGACCTTGCAGATGGCGTCGAGCACGAAGAGGGAGAGGGTGCCCATGCCGAGGCTGGTCAGCAGGGCGAGGGCCCCGGCGCCCAGGAGGGCCCGGGCCGCGCCCTTGTCCAGGGGGCCCTTCGAGAGCAGGCCCGAGGTGCTCCGCCACAGCAGGTAGGCAAAGAGCGACATGCCGGGCAGGCTGACCGGCAGGCCACCCCAGAACAGGCTTCGAAAGACCGAGCTGTAGGGGCTCATCAGCGTGACGTGGCAGCCGCTGGTGCCGCTGGCGTCGGGCGTGCCCAGGCCCGGGATGATGCTGCAGTGCAGCCCGTGCACCTGCCGGTCGAGGTGCTGGGCGAAGTCGTAGGTCGAGACGCTGGCGAAGAGCAGCCCGATGGCCGCGCCGACGGTCAGCACGATCAGGGGAAGGCGGTTCTGGGACGGACTCGGGTCCAACACGGGTGCTCCAGGGCGGGCGCGCCGCCAGCTGGCCACGACCGGATCTTCCCGGCAGGGCGCACCCGGCGCCGCGCCGGCGGGCGTCGTCGCTCTCATGTCGCGGACGAGGCTGCGCAGGGGGGTCTTGACCGTGGCGGCTGTATCTCGCCCCGGGCTGGGTAGCGAATCTCTCGGATTGTGCGCGAGGCCCGGCCAGCCCGGGGCCGGGCGTACCCCCTGGCGGCGCCGCCGCCAGGAGCTTGGCTGGGGGTCAGTCTGGGCGGATGCCGCAACCCATGGGCCAGGCGGCCAGAAAGCCGCCCCTCTCGTCGCCAAACCAGGAGATCTGCACGGCGCCCAGGCTGCGCGCCACGGTGCGACTGGCGAAAATGCGCACGCCATCGCCGTCGTGGATGAGCACATCCTGGTCTTGGGGCGCGTCCAGCGCCAGGCCCACCTGGGCCCCGCCTCAGCTATTGCCCTCGTGGCGCAACCGAAGAATGCGCTGGGGATGCAGGGCCTGGGTGGCGGCCAGGGCCAGGGCGGCCAGGGCGTCGATCTGGACTTCAGCCATGGGGGTCCCTATGCCCCGCCGGCGGGGGCGCGCTACGGGGCGGCCCCGCCCGGAAGCCCGATCGTGCGCCACCTCATCTTCTTGACCCTCGGCCTGATCCTGTCCAGCCTCGCGCGGGCCGACGACCGGGCCGCCTTCTTTCGGGTGGCCAGCCGCCACACTCCGGCGGCTCACCCCGAGCCCGCGTACCACTTCCAGGCCGACCTCCTGGCCGCCGAGGCCGCCTTGCTGCAGCGCTGGCCGGGTCGGGTGTCGGTGGAGCGGGTGGGCGACACGGTGCAGGGCCGCCCCATCTGGGCCTTCACGGTTCGTGATCCGGGCCACCCCGTGCACCACAAGCTGTTGGTCTTCGCCCAGATTCACGCCCTGGAGTGGATCGGCACCGAGGTGGCCCTGGACTTTCTGGTCGAGGTGGCCGCCCACCCGCCGCCGGGAGTGGCGGTCACGGTCATTCCGGTGCTCAACGCCGATGGCCGCGCCAAGGTCGAGTTTGACCTGAAGGCCGGCGACGACGTCTACCGCCGGGGCAACGCCCCCAATGTCGACCTCAACCGGGACTTCGCCGTCAACCGCGAGGCGACCGCCATCTGGCGGCACCTGATCCCGCGGCGCTACGCCACGTCGCCGGCCCCCCTGTCCCAGCCCGAGAGCCAGGCCATCGACGCCTTGGCCGATCGCGAGCGCTTTGACGTGGCTGTCAGCCTTCACGCCTATGGGGGCTATATCTACTACCCCTGGGCGGGCCTGTGGGAACGGCCGCCCGATCGCGATGACTTTGAAGCGCTGGGGCGTGTTTTCGAGGCGGGCATGACCACCCGCACCTACCGCACCCAGCAGCTCTCGCGCTGGGCCTTCTTCTTTCGGGGCCATGGCATGGAGATCGACCACCTCTACGGCCAATACGGCACCCGGGCCTTCCTGGTGGAGCTGACGCGCACCGGGCGCTCGCTTTGGCGGCCGCGCACCTGGAAGCCGCGCTTTCGGATTTACAACCCCGAAGATCCTCAGCGAGAGGTGAATCGGGCCGTGCCGGGCCTCACCGCCCTGGCCCGTCACTTGGGGGGGTTGACGCCGCCCGGGTCCGTCCTTACCGGTGCGTGTCGTGAGGCCCGGGCCCCCACGCCCGCGCGCCCACCGTCTTCAGGAGAGCCCCGATGATCGAGGTCCAATCGCTCAGCCGATACTACGGCGTCCACCGGGCGGTGGACGACGTCAGCTTCACCGTCGGAGAGCACGCCGTGGTCGGATTTCTCGGCCTCAACGGCGCGGGAAAGACCACCACCCTCAAGGTCATCGCCGGCCTGCTGGCGGCGTCCTCGGGCACGGTGCGCATCGACGGCGTGGACATGGCCACCGCCCCGGTCAGCTTTCGCAAGTCCATCGGCTTCCTGCCCGAGACCCCGCCCCTCTACACCGAGATGACGGTCAGTGAATTCCTCCGCTATGTCGGGCGGCTGCGGGGAATGACGGTGGCGGCAACAGAGGCGCGCATCCCCGAGGTCATCGCCAAGGCCCACCTCCAAGGCCAGGAGAACCGCGTCATCGACGAGCTGTCCCACGGCTTCCGCAAGCGTGTCGGCATCGCCCAGGTCATCATCCACAAGCCGCGCCTGGTCATCCTGGACGAGCCCATCAGCGGGCTGGACCCCAAGCAGATCGTCGAGATGCGCGAGGTGGTCAAGGGCCTGGCCGCCGAGAGCACGGTGCTGGTCAGCTCCCACATCCTCAGCGAGGTCCAGCACACCTGCAGCCGCGTGCTGGTGCTGCACGATGGCAAGCTGGTGGCCGACGGCAGCCCCGACGCCCTGTCCAGCCGCCTGGGGGCCGCGACCTCCATCCAGATCACCGTGTCGGGCAGCCCCGAGCAGGTCCAGACCCTGCTCAGCGCCCAGCCCGCCGTGCAGCGCTTCACCCTGGGGCGCAGCCCCCACGGCCATGTCACCGCCGCCATCGAACTCGAAGGCGACGCCCGCGAATCGCTCGTGGCCGCCATCGTCGGCGCCGGGCTGGGCCTGCGTCGCCTCGACGACGCCCGCGACGAGCTGGAGGAGATCTTCATGGGCCTCACCAAGGGAGGTGAGGCGTGAGCAGCCTCGTCCTCATCGCCCGGCGCGAGCTGGCCGCCTACCTCAACACCGCCTGGGGCTGGATGATCCTGGCCGGGGTGCTGCTGATTGACGGCCTGCTCTTCAACGCCTTCGCCCTCACCAACGCCGCCCGCTATTCGGCCGATGTGTTGGAGGACTTCTTCTTCTACTCCTCGGGCACCACCATGGTGGCCGGCGTGCTGCTCACCATGCGGCTTCTGGCCGAAGAGAAGCAGACGGGCACCATCGTGCTGCTCGACACCGCCCCGGTCAGCGAGGCCCAGATCGTGCTGGGCAAGTTCCTGGGGGCCTGGGCCTTCCTGCTGATCATCACCGGGCTCACCCTCTACATGCCGCTGCTCATCCAGATCAACGGCAAGATCGGCTGGTCGCAGATCGGTGCCGGCTACCTGGGGCTGGCCAGCCTCGGGGCGGCGGCGGTGGCCATCGGCACCTTCGGGTCGGCCGTGGCCCGCAACCAGCTCTTTGCGGCGGCGGTGGGCGGCATCGTCCTGGTGTCCTTGCTGCTGGGCTGGCTGCTGGGGCGGGTGACCGAGGCGCCGATCAGCGAAATCATGAGTTATATCGCCCTCTTTGACAAGCACTACCAGCCCTTCATGCGGGGGCGGGTGAACACCGAGAGCCTGGTCTTCTACGGCTCGACGGTCTTCGCCTTCTTGTTGCTCGCCACCCGCGTCCTGCAGTTCCGGAGGCAGCAGTGAGCTCGCGAAACGCACCGCCGGCCGCGCTCTCGCGCGACCTGATCGGCGGCCTGTCCGCGGCCGCCCTGGCCTTTCTGATGGGCATGGCCCTGGTCTTTCTGGGCGAGCGCATCTTTGGGGGCGAGAGCACCTGGCGCTATGGCCTGGACGCCGTCGGCCTGCTGCTGGTGCTGGGCTCCTTGGGCCTGCGCCTCCAGGGCCTGTCCGCGGCCAGCGCCGACCAGAAGGGCCCCCACCGCCTGGGCGTGATCTTTGGTGGGCTGGCCCTGCTGTCCCTGCTTGTCTATGGCCTCGCCACCGAAGGCGTGGTGGACGCCCTGGCCTTTGCCGACGAGCAGGGCGAGGACCGCTACGAGGTGGTGATCACCGCCCTGTGGCCCATTCTGTGGCTGGCGGGCACCCTGCCCATGCTGGCGGTGGATCGGGTGTTGGCGGCCAACCCCGTGGTGGTGGTGGCCTCGCGGGCCAAGGACGCGGCGATGGGGGCGCTGGGCTTCTCCCTGGCCCTTTCCATGCTCTTTCCGCTCAACTACCTGGCCCACCAGACCAACGAGCGCTGGGACTTCGGCTACTTCAAGACCGCCCGGCCCGGCAGCAGCACGGTGAGCATGGCGGAGGGCCTGCAAGAGCCCGTCGCCGTCTACCTCTTCTTCCCCATCAGCTCCGATGTGACCGAAGAGCTGCGCACCTACTTCGACGTGCTGGACCAGGCCGGCGGCGAGAACTTCGTGGTGTCCTATGTGGACCACGCGCTGGAGCCCGATCTCACCAAGGAGCTGAAGATCCGCTCCAACGGCTACATCGCCATCGCCCGGGGCGAAGGCGACGAACAGCAGGTCGAACGCATCAAGCTGGGCGAAGACTTCGAGTCCGCCCGCAAGAAGCTCAAGCGCCTGGACGAGGACTTCAACAAGTCCTTGATCAAGATGGCTCGCGGCAAGCGGGTGGCCTACTTCACCGCCGGCCACGGCGAGCTGCAGTCCGATGGCGACGTGGATGTGCTGCACAAGACCAGCAACCTGCGCAAGCTGCTGCGGGCCCTGAACTACACGGTCAAGGAGCTGTCCCTGGCCGAGGGCCTGGGCAACGAGATCCCCGAAGACGCCAGCGTGGTGGTGGTGCTCGGCCCCGAGAGCGATCTGCTGCCCGAAGAGCAGGTCGCCATCGACAGCTTCCGCCAGAAGGGTGGGTCCTTGCTGGTGGCCTTGGAGCCCGGTGGCCCCGACCTCGCGACCGTGCTGTCCCCCCTGGGCCTGCGCTTCGACCCGACGGTCACCCTGGCCCATGACGCCCAGTTCATCCCGGTCACCCGCCGCATCAGCGATCGGGCCAACCTGGTGACCAACGAATACTCGACCCACGGGTCGGTCACGACCCTGTCCCGCAACAGCAGCCAGCTGGTCTTCATCACGCCGGCGGCCGGGCTGCTGGAAGAGGTGCCCGGCGGGCCCAAGGCCACGGTCACCATCAAGGCCCTGGACAAGACCTTTGGCGACCGCAACGGCGACTTCGAGTTCAACGCCGCCACCGAGGAGCGCAAGAAGTTCCCCCTGGCGGTGGCGGTCTCTGGCGCCATCAGCGTGCCCGGCGCGGACTGGGGCGATGAGCGCAGCGAGTACCGCAGCGTCGTGATGGCGGACGCCACCTGGGCCTCGGACGCGGCCCTGACCTTGGACGCCAACAAGGCCAACTTCCAATACGTCATCGACGCCATGAGCTGGCTGAGCCACGACGAGGGCATGTCGGGCACCATCGAGAGCGAAGAGGACGTCAAGATCGAGCACGCCAAAGACGAGCAGGGCTGGGTCTTCTACGGGACCGCCTTCATCCTGCCCGCGGCCTTCCTGGGCCTGGGCCTGGGCCGCCTGAGCGTGCGCCGCCGTCGGGGGAACGCATGAGAGGAACCAGCCTGAGCGCGGCCGTCTATGGCGGCCTGCTGGCGGTGCTGCTGGGTGCCGCCTGGGTCAAGTGGACGGCCGAACCCGCCGTAGAGTTGGATGGGCAGGTGGTCCTGCTGCCCGGCGAGGCCGATGACATCGAACGCATCGTCTGGTCGGCCACCGGCAAGGACGAGGCCCTGATCGAGCGCAAGAGCGACGCGGTGGGGCCCTATTACTGGGTCACTTACACCCGCACCAAGCCGGCTCCCAAGGACCCCGACGCGCCGCCCGCGCCGGAGCCCGTCGAGGGTGAAGACGCGCCTCCAGAAGCCCTGACCGAGCCCGAAGCCACCGTCACCGAAACCGAGATGTTCAAGGCCGGAGACAAGGGCGACGAGCTGATCAAGGCCCTCTCCCCCATGCTGGCGCTGCGGATGCTCGACGCCGTCTCTGCCGACAAGCTCACCACCATCGGCTTGGACGACCCGCAGGAATTCCTCGAGATCGTGCGCAAGGGGCGCTCGGTCAAGCTGGAGCTGGGCGGCGAAGTCTACGGCACCCGGGACCGCTACGTCCGCAATGTCGCCACGGGCGAGATCTACCTGGTGGACGACGAGCTGCTGCGGCCGCTCAAATATGCCCGCACCCGCCTTCCCGACCGCAGCCTGTGGGCCATCCCCAGCAAGGAGCTGCGCAGCGTGGTTCTGACCGGCCCGGGCAGCTCCTTGTCCCTGGTGCAAGAGAACGCCGACGACCCCGACAAGGCCCGCTGGGTGCCCGCCGGCGATGTCGAGGTCAACGACGAGCAGCTGCAGACCTGGATGGACAAGGCCCTCAAGCTCAAGAGCAGCAGCTATGCCGGCCCCGACGAGGCGCAGTCCGGCCTGACCGAGCGCTTCGGCCTGCAGCTGCAAGGCAAGGGCGACGACGTCATCCACGTCAAGGTCTTTGAAGACGCCGAGGGCGGCTGGTGGGGCGAGAGCGAGCACACCCGGGGCAAGGTCAAGCTGCTCAAGGCCCAGACCTCGGGCCTGGCCGACGATATCGGCGCCATCACCGGCGGTTGACCCTGTCGGGCAGCCTCGGGCATGCTCCCGCCATGGCCTCTGCGCGCCAGGACCCGGTGGTGGAGTGGTATCGGCCGCGGCTGCTGGGGCGCCTGCTGCTGGCGTGGCTGGGTGCCAGCAGCTTGCTGGGGGCGGGCTCCATCGGGGTGGCCCTGGCCCTGGACGGCAGCGGCCGCGTGCCCGAAAGCTGGCGTATTCCCTCGCTGATTGTCGGGGTTGCTGGCACGGTGCTGGGGGCGGTGGGCGGCATCTTCGGCATCGTGCGCCTGATCAGCCAGGACGACCGCTACCTGCTGGTGCGCCGCTCGGGCATCGAGGTGGCCGATGGGGGGCCCGCGCCCACGGTGGTGCCCTGGGCGCGCCTGACCGCCGCCACGGTGGACCAGCGCTGCATCGTCCTCGGCCGGGAGGGCGAGGAGCCGCTGCGCATCGGCGCCACCTACCAGGGCATCAGCCGCCAGCGCCTGGCCGAGCGCCTGCTGGAGCTGCGTCGCCAGGCCCTGCTGGGCACCCTGCGGTCGCCGTGATTGCCCCGCTGATCGCCGCAGGGTCGATCCAGCAGCCGATCGCGGAGGTGACGCCTTGCACCCGGCCTCTTAGGGGGCGGCGCGCCCCCGTGGACCCAGCGGCGGCGCCCCGGGCCCACCGGCCGGGGGTAGGATGGGCCGGCAGGAGGCAGGGTGAGCGACGGCGGCGATCAGGATGCCTCGATCGACATGGGGGGAGAGCGCCTCGAGCCCGGCATGCGGGTGGGTCCCTATGTCTACGCCCGACCCATCGCGGCCGGCGGCATGGCCCATGTCCTGCTGGCCCATGACCCCAGCGGTCAGCCGGTGGCCCTCAAGGTGCTCAAGGCCAACCGCATCGGCAGCGGGCTCATGCGCTTCCGGCGCGAATTCCGCGCGTTATCCCGCTTGCGCCACGACAATGTGATCCGGGTGGACGCCTATGGCGACATCCACGACCACCCCTATATCGCCATGGAATATGTCGAGGGTGAGGACCTGCACCAGGTCATCCGCAACATGTCCACGCTGTCGGGGGTCGTGCGCTTTGCCCGCGTAGAGCAGATTCTCACCGATATGGCGCGGGCGCTGACCTATATCCACAAGCGGGGGCTGGTCCACCGGGACCTCAAGCCCAGCAACATCTTGATCACCCCTGATGGGGTGGCCAAGCTCACCGACTTCGGCATCGTCAAGGATCTCGACCCCTCGGCGGATCCCTTCGTGTCCACCACCCTGGTGGGCACCTGGGCCTATGCCAGCCCCGAACAGATCTCGGGCGCCCCCATCGACCACCGCTCCGACCTCTACAGCCTGGGCGTCCTGCTCTACGCCATGCTCACCGGGCGGCGGCCCTTCGTGGCCGGGGATATGGGCGGCTACCTCGAACAGCACCGCAACAAAGAGCCCCTGGCCCCCAGCGAGCTCGACGCCGAGGTGCCTCCGCACCTCGAAGAGATCTGCCTGCGGCTGCTGCGCAAGGCCCCCCGCGACCGCTACCAGGGCGCCCGCGAGATCCTGCAGCGGCTGGACCAGGAGGTGCCCGGCCGCAAGCTGGACGAGGCGGGGGCCGTATCAGATGGCCCCGGCCCCGATACCGACGAGCAGCTGTGGGAGCCGCCCCTGGTGGGCCGTGAAGACGAGCTGTCCGTCTTGCAGGACACCATCAGCGCCCTCACCCGGGGGGCCGGCGGCGTGCTGCTGATCGAGGGCCCCGAAGGCAGCGGCCGCAGCCGCCTGTACCGGGCCTCCTTGCGCCACGCCCGCACCATCGGCATCCCGGTCTATTCGGCCCGAATGACGGCCCGGGACGCCGGCTTCGAGACCCTGCTCCGCATCGGAAACGACGTCAGCCGCGAGCTGGGCGCCCGCACCCCCCGCGAGCTGGGCGCCTCTCTGCGCTCCTTCGCCGAGGACCGGGGCAAAGTGGCCGGCGACCTGCGCTACCAGCTCTATGACTCGATCCGGTCGGCCCTGGCCCTGCTGTTGCAAGACGGCCCGCAGATCCTCGCGGTAGACGATCTGCAGCACGCCCCGCCGCCCTTGCTGGGCCTGATCGCCTACCTGGGGCGCTCCTTGTTGGAGCGGGACCAGTCGCCCCTGCTGATCCTCGCCACCATCCAAGATGGCGGCGCAGCGCCCGATCTCGCCGGGATCCGCTCGGGTTCCGAGCTGGGCGTGACCCCCAGCCGCCTGCACCTCGCGCCCCTGACCCGCAGCCAGGTCGAGATGCTGGTGCAAGACCTTTTGGGCAGCAGCCGAGAGACGCCGGGGCTGGCCGCCCGCCTGCACCAGGAGACGGGGGGGAACCCGCTCTTCGTGACGGAGTTCCTGCGCTCCCTGGTGCAGCGCCGCACCGGCGGCCTCGACCCCAGCATGGCAGCCCCCGACGACGACACCGCCATGGTGCCGATGCTGGACGAGCAGGACACCGAGGTGCTCAGCGCCGGAGACCTGGCCATCCCCGACGGCGTGCGCCAGGTGCTGGGCGCTCGGCTCAAGCAGCTCAGCCCGGCCGAACGCGAGATCATCGCCGTGCTGGCCGCCAATGGCCGCGAAATGGACCTCGACCTGCTGCTGGATGTGGTGCTGGGAGAGGGCGGGGCCCGGGATCTGGTGGACCCCACCCGCCTCGCCACCGAGGTGGCCGGTCAGATCGACCCCGACGCCAGCCTGGGCGATGGCGGCGCCGAAGACGAGGTGCTGGACCTCATCGAGACCCTGCAGGACCGCGACATCCTGGTGGAGCGCCGGGCCGGCTTGCAGAGCCTCGTGGACTTCAGTCATGGGCGCCTGGGGGAGGTGGTCTACCGAGAGCTGACCGCCGCCCGCAAGGCCGATCTGCACCGGCGCATCGGCGCGGCCTTGGAGGTGCGCGAGGCCGGGAACCCGCTGGCTGCCGAGGTCATGGCCGAGCATTTCCGCCTCGCCGGCGACGCGGGCATGGCCTACCACCACCTGGCGCGGGCGGCCCTGGGCCTGTGGGAGCGCAGCCTGCTGGGCGAGGCCTGGAAGCTCGCAGAGCGCGCCCGCTCCCTCGAATTCAAGGCCCGCCGCGACCTTTCGGTGGCCGACTACGATCGCTGCCGCATCAACGTGCTGCGCGTGCGGGCCGACGCCTTGAACAACCGGGGCGAGTGGGTGGAGGCCCGCGAGGTGCTCAGCGCCTTGCGGGGGGCGGCCCTGGTGGCCAATGACGACCGCCTCGCCGACCAGGCCGGCCTGGACCTGGGTGAGGTGCTCCGGCGCATGGGGCGGCCCGATGAGGGCGAAGAATTCGTCCAGGCCGTGCTCAGCCACGCCCGCACCACCGGCGATCGCCCCACCATCATCGACGCCCTGCTCCGACTGGCCCGCTTCGCCTTTGCCGATGGCGACCTCGACCGCTGCGAGGGCTTCGCCAGCCAGGGCCTGGTGGCCGCATCGGGCCCCAACCTCGAAGCCAGCCGCGCCGAGATGCTCATCGCCCTGTCGGCCACCCAGGCCAGCCGCGGCGAGCTGGCCGCCGCCACCAGCGGCCTGACCGAGGCCGAAGGCATCTTGCGCGGCCTGCGAAACAAGCGCGCGAATGCAGTGGTGTTGGGCAATCTCGCCGAACTGCTCACCTGGCATGGCAGCTTTGCCGACGCCATCAAGCGGTCGACCGACGGGCTCAGCCAGGCCGCCGATGTGCTCTACCGCGAGGGCGAGGCCTTCTTGTACCGGGTGCGCGGGGTGGCCCGCTTCGAGGCCGGCGATCTGGATGGCGCGAGCGCCGACCTCGACCGCAGCTACGAGATCTGCGACCAGCTGGGCGAGAGCAGCGAGAAGGCTGCCGCACTCTACTTCATGGCCCGCCTCGCCCTGCGCCGGGGCAAGGCCGAACAGGCGGTGGCCCACGCCGAACAAGGGCTGCGCTGCGCCGAACAGCACGACAGTGAGGCCTATGCGCCGGCCCTGCGCTCCACCCTGGCCCGGGCCCTGTGCACCACCGGCGACATTGACCGTGCAGAGTCCATTCTCAACGAGCTGATGGGCCAGCTGGACACCCTTCACCTGCCGCGACGCACCCAGGTGCAGCTGAATATGGCCGCCGCCTGGGCGGCCCTGGGCCTGGCCGAAGAGGCGCTGCCCCTGGTGCGCGAGGCCGCGCGGGTGGCGGGCACCCGCGGCTTCCGGGCCTGGGCCCTGAAGGCCCGCATCCTGCTCGCAGAGCTGGAAGAAGAGCAGCCGGCCGAGCAGGCCCGGCAAGAGGCCGCCGACCTGGCGCGGCAGCTCCTCGAAGCCCTGCCCGCCGAGCTGGCCGGGCCCTTTCGCCGGCAGCCCGGCTTCGCGCGGCTTTGGGTGTTGCGGCGCTGATTTCCGCGCCTCGGGTGTTAGGCTCAGGTCGGTCGGAGTCGGTCCTGCGTGTCCGGTGTCCGGCCCAGCCCAAGGAGGAACCGATGCCGTCCGCATTCGCCCCGCGCCTTCTCGCCTTCGCCCTGCTGCTGGGCTCCAGCCTGGCCCTGGCCCAGCCGACCGAGGCACCCGAGCCCGGCCCCGGACCGCCGCCGGCCCCCGCGGAGGGCGAGGGGTCCAGCCAGCAGCGTACCGCCGATCGTCCGGCGGACGCGCCGTCCGCCGATGCGCCGCCCAAGGGCAGCAACACCCCGCCCAAGGGCTCCGTGGTCATCACCTTCCAGGGTGAGCCCCCCAAGATGGGCGAGACCGTCACCCCCCAGGCCGACATCGCCACAAAGGAGTACGTCACCTTCAAAGGCAAGGCCGTGTGCACTGGCTGCAACGGCGATCTCATCCTGTTGGTGGAGCGCAAGGAGGTCGACCCCAAGGGCAAGCTCTCGAGCATCGTCACCAGCAAGCGCCTGGAAGGCCCCGGCGCCTATGAGCTGCTGGTGCCCCAGGACGACGAGCCCATCATCCTCTTCTTGCTGGTGGACGCCAACCGCAGCGGCGCGCCCGACCGCGGCGAGCGCGCCGCCATGTTGGAGCTGGGTGGAAAGCTGATCCCGGCCAGCGATCGGTCCAACCTCGACCTGGACGCGACGGGCAAGTAGGCCCGGCGCCGCAGATCTCAGCAGCCCAGCGCCTGCCGAGATCGCGGTCCCTCGGCGTGTCTTCGGGATTTCGGTTAGGGTGATGGGGCCCTGGGGTGCTCCCCTCGGCCCGAGGCCCCCATGACCGTGTCCCCCGACGCCCGACAGGCGGCGATCAAAGAGCTGGACGCCTTCGCCCGCACCAATGTGGAACACAGCCGCCGGCAATATGACCGACACGGCACCCTGCACGCCAAGGCCCAAGAGGCCCTCACCGAGGACGATGTCTGGCAGCGCCCCTGGGTGCCCGACGACTTCGATGTGGGAGAGGCCCGCAACCACCCGGTCTTTCAGTCCTGGACAGCGTCGCAGAAGCTGGCCTGGAACCACCTGCAGTGGGGCCTGGAATATGGTGTGGTGGGCCAGGGTGAGCGCCAGATCGTCGTTCTCAACAAGTACGCGGTGCATGCCTACCGGGGCGTGATGCCCAGCGTGGTCGAGCTCGAAGAGCGCGAGAGCTTCGAAGAAGAAGACCACCTCGCCGCCTTCGCCGTGGGGCTGGAGGGTCTGCGCGCCCGCTACCTGCCCCACCGGCGCCGCCCCCTCTATGCACATTGCCCCTCGGGCTTCTCCAGCGAGCGCCTCAACCGCGTGATGCGGCATGGCATCGGCATGGTGGCCGAGCGGGTGCTGGGCAAGAACTTCCCCACGGTCTTCTTCTTGACCCGGGGCATCAAGACCCACAATTTCAAGCCCTTTGAAAATGCCATCGCCAGCTTTGCCGATGCGCCCGAAGGCATCCGCATGGTGAGCCACCTGCACCGCCTGGACGAGAGCCGCCACATGGCCACGGCCCTCTATATGGCCAGGCTCAGCAACGCCGTGCTGGACGCGGTTCCCGACGAGGGCCGCATCTTGCTCAAGGCCGGCGTCAAGGCCGCCTGGCCCCCCGGCCGGGTGGTGGACACGCGCCTGGCCTATTGGCGCACCGTGCTCAAAGAGGCCCGCCCCTACCAGGACGTGCCCCAGCAGGACAAGGACGCCCTCTACGCCCACATCGCGGCGAATACCGCCCGCAACCTGCTGGCCCTGCACGAGCGGCAGCAGCGGCTGACCCGCCAGGCCAACAAGCGCATCGTCGAAGAGTGCGGCCTGCCCTTGGACCTCAAGCGCACCTTCATCGACGCCTTGCGCTCGGACCCCTACAGCGCGTCCTTGGTTGAGGCCGTCGAGCTGCCCGCCGCCTGATCCGCGCGGGGCATGCGGTAAGCACCGCGATCCAGCCGGCGCCGGATGTGCAGCACATCCCGCGCCATCTGCAGGCCGTCCGCCCCCAAGGACAGCCGGGTGTCGGGCTGATAGCGCCAGGTCACCGGCAGCTCTCGCAGATCGAGGCCCAGCACATGGGCCACGACCACCAATTCCACGTCAAATGCCCAACCATCCACCGTCAGCCGGGCGAAGATGTCTTGTGCGGCCCTGCGTTTCAGCAGCTTGCAGCCGCACTGGGTGTCTTCATGTCCGGCGACCACCGCCAGCTTCACCAGCGCGTTGAAGGCCCGGCCCACCAGGTGCCGCCGCAGGGGCTCGCCCAGGCGCCGCGCCCCTGCGCCTTCGCGCACCGCCAGAATCACGTCGCCCGGCACATCCAGCAGGCGCAGGGCCTCGGCGGGGCCCACGCTCCAGTCCACATCGGTGAGCAGCAGGCGGTCGCCCGTGGCCGCCCGCACCCCGGCCGCCAGCGCGCCGCCCTTGCCCCGGTGGGGCTCGGCCAGGATGCGGGTGTGGGGAGGGGCTTCGGCCCGGGCCACCGCCAGCGTCGCGTCGGTCGACCCATCGTCCACCAGGACCAGCTCCACCGGATCCGGGCAAAGACGCTGCAGCTCTCGGGCCCCATGCAAGCCCGCCCGCAGGCGGCGGGCCTCGTTGTAGAGGGGGATCACGACGCTGAGCACGGGGACCTCGGGTCGGGCTCTGCAGCTATAGCGTGGCTGGGGCGGCCTGCCCGGCTCGCCGCCGCCTGGCTTTGCTGGTGACGGCGCCGGGCATCCCCAGCCTGCGATCGGAGCTGGCGGATCGCTACCTCGGGCCGGTCAGGGCCTGCGGCGCATCCGGACAGCTCGGCCGCGTGGCCCATGTGCTGGCCAGCGCCTGCCAGGCCGCACCGGTGGCCACCGCCTTGCCGGCCGCCATCAACATCGACGTGTCGGATGCCTGCAACATCGGCTGCCGCGTCTGCTCCCGCGAGATCGCCTGGGATCGCCGGGACCAGCCCTTCATCCAGCGGGCCCACTTCGAGGCGCTGGTGATGGAGGTGCAGCCCGCCTACCTGCTCTTGAGTGGCTACGGCGAGCCCTTGCTGCACAAACAGCTGCCCCAGCTGGTGGCCTTCGCCAGCCGCCGGGGCGCTCGGGTGGCCGTCGTCACCAATGGCACCCTGCTCGATGGGCAGCGGGCCCGCGCCCTGCGGGCCTCGGGCCTGGCGCGGCTCAAGTGCTCCTTGGATGGGGCCGAGCCCGAACACTTCGCACGGATGCGCGAAGGTGCCGACCTGGAGGCTATTCTCGGCAGTCTCGCTGCCTTTGCGGCCCTGCCGGTGCCCGCCAGGGACCGCCCCACGGTGATCGAGGTCCAGTGCGTGTTGTCGCGGGAGAACCTCGACCAGATGGATCCCCTGATGGATCTCTGCGCCGCCCGGCTGCCCGGTGTGCAGCCCAACTTCCTGGGCATGTTCACTTATGGACGGCAGCCCGGCTTTGTGGAGCGGGCCCTGCCCGGCCGCCACGAGCCCGACGGGCCCCGCGTCCACGCCCGCATTCAGGCCGGGCGGGAACACGCAGCCCGGCTGGGCTTTCGCCGCAGCGTGGGGGCGCTGGACGCCATCTTGCGGGGGCTCTCCGGTGAGGCCGATCGGGGCGCCTGCTATATGCCCTGGTACCAGGCGACGGTGTCCACCGATGGGCAGGTCTACGCCTGCTGCCACCACTCGGTGGGCGGCACCGCGGTGGGCAACGCCTTTGAACGCGGCTTTGCCGCGGTCTGGAATGGCCCGGAGATGCAGCGCTTTCGCCAGAAGCTGCGGACCGACCGCGGCGCGGACAAGGTCTGCGCCAGCTGTCGCCACGACGATGCGCCCATGGACCGCGCCTTTGCTGCGGCCCGGTCCACGGGCCTGCTGGGGTCGTCGCGCTGATCGTCGCTCAGTTGGAGACGTCGCCGTCCCAGACCAGCTCGCGTTCATTCAACGACTGGGCGTCCCGGTTGTTGCCATTGTAGATCGCGGTGAAGGCGGCGATCTGGCCGGCGCTCAGCTCCAGGGTCTGGCCCATCAGGAACCACTCCACGCCTTCGGTGCAGGGCGGGGTGGTCAACGATCCCGAGTAGTGCACCAGGTCGGAGTTGTCGCCCACGCGCTGGTTGTGGATAAGATCGTCCAGATCGAGCATCTGCTCTTCATTCTGGACGCAGTCGCCCGGCGCTTCGGGCAGGCCGTCCCAGCCCGCAGCGGCAAACCAGGGCTGGTCCACCTCGCCTTCGACGATGAAGAGGGCGACGACGGCCAGGGCGCTGCCCTGCTTGTGGACCAGGTGCATCTCCATGGGCACCGTCTCGCCGTTGATGCGGTGCTCGCTGGGGGCGTGGAAGTGGAACTGGGCGAGGTTGTAGGGCTCGCCGTCCACCAGCAACACATTGTTCTCGGGCTCGACCTCGTACTCGATGCTGTGGCCGTTGTTGAGGATCTTGAGGGGGGTGCCGCCATAGTTGAAGACCAGGGTTGGGGCCTCGCCCTCGATCAAGCTCTCACCCAGCACGTCCACGGGGGACTGCTCGCTCTGGGCGCAGTCGGGGTTGTCCAGGGACCAGGCGCCCTGGTCGCTGTAGTCAAAGACCGTGACCGTGACCTCGCAGCTCTCTTCGACGTCCTCTCCCGTGTCGGGATCAAAGCCGGTGTCGTCCAGGTCGGACTTGGTGTCGCAAGCGACGAGGCCAGCAACAAAGAGCAGCGAGATCGAGCGGTTCATGGGCACCCTGGGAGCTGGGGATTGGCGCGCCCCCTACCCAGGTGTCGGGGGCGCCGGGAGATGGCATGATGGAGATTTTTCGTCGATTCTCGCGCCGCGACCGCTTGGGCCAGCGCGAGCGCTGGCGGGCGCCAGGCACGGGCTCCCTCGGCTCGGCCCCTTGAGCGGCCTGCCATGGCCGTGCCATGCCTGGGAGCTGCCGCCCGAGGCCGGGCCCGAAAAGTCCAGCTGACCCCCCGCGCCCCCTCTCTGCACCTCAGAGCCAGTGTGTCTCCAGCCAGGCGATCGCATCGGGGGCCGCCCGCAGCGCCTGATCGGCCGCTCGCACGGCTGGGTCCTGGGGCGGCAAGCCGCTGGCCCGGGCAAAGAGCACCCAGTTCGACAGCTCATAGTGGTGCAACAAGCACGAGAAGCGGCGGGATTCCAGGCCGCTGAGCACCTCGGCGGCGGCCTGGGCGTCTTGGGCTGCCCGCAGCCCGATCGCGGCGTCAAAGAGCAAGGCGCGCAGGTCTTCGAAGGCCTGCTCGGGTGCATCGCAGACCGCCTCCATCAGCGCGCTGAAGCGGTCATTGTCCATGCCTGCGGCCTCGGCGGCCTCGGCCATGCGGGGCAGCTGACTCTGCAAGAAGTCGGCGTCGGGCTTGTTCTTGAGCAGGCGCCCCACCAGGTAGACATCGAATGCGCTGGCCACCGCCTCTCCCAGAAAGAGGGCGTCGGCGCTGTCGGGCAAGGCCGCCCGCGCCGCGTGGTGCCAGCCCACATGGCAGAGCACGTCGGCCTCGATCTCGGGGGCCTCCAGCACCTCGCTGTCCGCGCTCCAGAAGCTGAGGTTGAGGAAGAGCACGCGATCCCAGCGGGCGTGGGGCGATGAAGCCGGCGGAACCAGGAAGCGCTGATCGGCGTCAATGAGCCGCTGGCGCAGCCTCTCGTAGAGGCTGATGTGGCGATAGGAGGCCGCGTCGTGGATGTGCAGCGCGGACAGGGGCAGGCGATCGAAGGCAGGCATGCGCCAAGGTAGCGCGCCGGCCGCGACTCGGGTTGCGCCTTGATTCCAGCATGGACCGAGGGCTGCGCCACGCGCTAAGCTGTGCTGTCTGCTGTGCATTCCTGCGCCCCGACGGGAGCCCCCATGCCCGACTACGCCACCCGAAATACCACCACCACCGGCCAGGAAGAGGGCGGTCCCGCCAACAACCGCTACCAGCCCGACGAACAGGGTCGGCTGGGCAACGCCGCGGTGGTCGAGCTTCTGCGCGATCAGAAGCAGGCGGGTGGCGCCGGCGATGCCGACACCCTGTGGGATGTGGCCAGCCAATTCGGCGCGGCCGCGGCCCCCGATCTGCGGGACGGCCACCGCTACACCGTGACCGCCGGCGATATGCAGTCCAGCGAGTCCGCCACCTGGAATTCCATCGCGCGCCAGCATGGCATGAGCGAGCGCCTGCTGATGGCCTTCAACGAGCATGTGGCCACGGTGGATCAAGGCGGAGGCCAGGACAACCCGCTGGGCACCACGCCTGCCCTCGCCGCCGGCGTGCAGATCTACATCCCCTCCGCCGACGAGGTCCTCTTCAAGCAGGTCTCCGAACGCAAGGGCGGGGACCTCGCCGCGGCCACCACCGAATACAACACACTGGCGGGCAAACACAACCTGGCGGTGATGCGCACCACCCGCGAACGGGCCAGCGGCAAGGTGGGCGAGAGCTACGGGACGGCCGGCGTGGACGGCGGCGTCTTCTATACCCAGAACCCCGCCTTGGCCGGGGCCAGCCAGCGGGCCGGCCGCTCCGAGACCATCAACGGCAAGAAGGAGTACCGGGTGGCCTGGGGGGCCAACTTCTGGAAGTGCTCGGTCTTCTTGCACGACACCGCCTACTCGGCGGGCTTCAAGCCCGACGTCACCGAGAACAAGCACTACCGGCTGGCCGGCCAGCTCCACTGGTCCAAGGACTACGCCGAGGTCGACGTCAAGAACGCCCGCCCCGGCGACTTCTGGCAGCGCTTTGGTGGCACCCGCTCCGATGAGTCCCACAACGCCATCCTCAGCTCCTATGTGGATGTGACCGAGGCCGGCGATGAGCACGACGCCTGGAACTTCACCATCGTGGGTGCAGAGACGGAACGCGCCGCCGAAAGCGACCAGAACTTCACCATGAAGAAAGGCACCAACGAGGCCACCACAGGCAAGATCGTGCGCTTCTTCCGGCCCAAGCAGCGGCGTGCCTGAGCCCCGCCGGGCCCTGTGGGGCCTGTTTGCGTTGGCCCTGTCCCTCTCCTGCGCCCCCAAGGCTCCCGTGATCGCTGAACCCGACGCCATCGTCTCTGCCACCCTGCGCTACGGCGACGAGGCCCGGCAGGACCCCGTGGTGCTCACCTTGCAGCAGCACTGGGCCGGCCACCGCCTCGCCGATGCCGACGCCCAGCGCGACCCGATCAGCACCGCCTTGGACCCCGCGGTGCAGCCCACCCCGGGCCACGAGGTCTTCTTCTACAGCGGCTATGGGCTCAATGCCCACGAAGACCTCGGCAGCGTGCGGCTGATCTACGGCCTGCTCCTGCAGAAGGACCCCAGCGGCCGGCTGTCGGGCTTCTTCTACGAGGACCGCATGGTGGTGCCCACCACCCTGTGGACGGTGGACGGCGGCGTAGACGGCGGGCAGCTCAGCCTGGTGCTGCGCGAGCTGACCGACCCCGGCATTCCGGCCGCCGAAGCCACGCTGACCGGCCTGGTTCGACCCGCGCTCTAGTTCAACAATGCGCAAATAGCGCACCGTTGAACCAGCCCAATTCAGGCGGGGGCCCTGCCCCCGCACCGCGCCCAAAGGGCGCTCCCCACGACGTCCTCTTGCGGGGCCGCCGGGCGGCCGGCACATGCGCCGGCCGCGTCCAACGAATCGGGACTTCCGATTCGCTGAACTAGGCCTTGGCCCGGACCCCTTGCTTCTGGACCGCCTCTTGGAGCGCGGCCCGGCCACCCCTGGAGCTGCCGCGCAGGTTAGCCCCAGGCGATGTCCGAAGAACAGCCCAAGAACCCGCTCCACGGCCTCACCCTCGAAGCGATCCTCAACCGGCTGGTGGCCGACCGGGGCTGGGCGGATCTGGCCCAGCGCGTACCGATTCGCTGCTTCTCGGACAAGCCCAGCATCGCGTCCAGCTTGAGATTCCTGCGCCGGACCCCCTGGGCGCGCGACAAGGTGGAGCAGCTCTACCTGTGGCATCTGCGCGAGCTACGGCGCTCCGGGATCCCGCCTCAGGACGCGCGCTGAAGCGCTGAATCCAGCGCCTCGGGCAAGCCGTGGGCCTTCAGACAGCCACCGTGGATCCGATCCTGGGTCCAGGAGGTCATCATGGCCCGCTCCTTGTTTTTCGCCACCGCCGCTCTGGTCGGGGTGGGCTGCTACGCCCCGCGGCCCTCGGACGCCCCCAAGGCTGGACCGGGGGCGCAGGACAGCGCCGCTCCGGTCGATAGCGCCGACCCGCAGCTCAATGACAGCGCTGACCCGGCGGACGATGTCGAGCATATCGGTGGCGGGGGCCCCCATGCCGGCGATGGCAGCGTGCCGGCCTTGGACGACGGGCCCTGTGGCCAGCCCATCGATCGGCTGCAGGCCCAGGCCGAAGGCGCCGCCTTCCTCTATGCCGAGCGCCCCCAGGGGCCGCGCATCCTGTCCCTCTGCCTGACCCTGGACGCGACCGCCCTGGCGTCCTTGGAGGTCGCACCCCGGGACGATGTCGTGGCCACCGTGCAATTCGGCGGCCGGGCCTGGGAGGTCGGCCTGCACCTCAAGGGCTCGGCCAACGGCTCCATGCGGCCCATCGCCGAAAAAGCCTCCTTCAAGATCGACTTCCACGAGTGGTCCAGCGAGGCCCGCTTCTATGGGGTCAAGCGCCTGACCCTGAACAGCATGATCCAGGACCCCACCATGGCCGCCGAACACGCGGCCTGGCAGCTCTATGCGGCGGCGGGGGTGCCGGCGGCGCGGCACGGCTACATCGCGCTGTGGCTCAACGGCGAAGCCTATGGGCTGATGGGCGTGGTCGAGACCATGGACGAGCAGCAGCTTGCCCGGCTCTTTCCCGGCCGGGATGACGGCAACCTCTACGAAGGCGGCTATGGGGCCGACCTCGTCTCGGGTCGGGCGGACAACTTCGAGCTGAAGGAGGAGGGCGATCCCGCCAGCCCCGCCGACCTCGAAGCCCTCATCCAGGCCATCGAAGACGCGCCTGCGGACGGTATCCTCGACCTGCTGGACGCCCACTTTGACCGGCCGGCCCTGCTGCGCATGTGGGCGGTGGAGATCGCCAGCTCCAATATCGACGCCTATACCAGCCTGGCCAACAACTACTTCCTCTACCACCCCGCCGAGGGCGAGCCCTGGGTGATGCTGCCCTGGGGGCCCGACCAGTCCTTCTTCAAGGACAAGCCGCGAGAGGTCGAGGTGGGGGTCTACGACGAACCCTACGGGCGGCTGGCCCGGGACTGCCGAGGGGATCCGGCCTGCTCAGCGGCCCTGGACGCCGCTGTCGTGGAGGTGCTGGACCTCTGGGATGACATCGACCTGGTCGGCTATGTCGATGATACCACCACCCGCATCGAGGCCGCCTGTCGGGCCGACACCCGCAGCAACTATGGCGACTATGGCTGCCGCGACGCCCAGATCGCCATGCGGGCCTGGGTGCGGGCCCGCCCCGACATCGTGCGGGCGGCGCTGCTGGCCGGTCCGACGCCCTGAGCCTTTGCTCCGCCGAGCGGGGCAGGGGTGGCGGTGGTAGGATCCGGCCGTGCTCCTCCTCCTCGCCCTCGCCTGTGCCGATCCCGCCGCCCCGCGCGCCGCTGCGCCTGACGGGGGCCAAGACAGCGCGGCGCCGGCCCCGCCGCTCAGTGCAGAGACGGTGCAAGCCGGCCTGGTGGACAGCCTCGCGGTGCTCACGGGCAGCGCGCCCCTGCGCATGCACGACACCTATTACGGGTCCGTGCTGCGGGGGGGCGACCCAAGCTGCCCCTGGCGCAGCAACGCCTATGCCGGGCAGGACTATTGGGAGGATGACTGCGACGCGGGCGATGGCAGCCGCTGGTTTGGTTGGGCCCTGTCGTCGCGGGCCCGCGATGTGCGGGTCTTCTCCGAGCAGCGCATCTACCGCGATGTGGGCTGGTATTATGGCAACGCCCGGGTGTTGACCCCCGCCGGCTGGGTCTTCGAAGGCTGGGGTAGCGCTGAATTGCGGTCCTGGGAGGCAGAAGATGGCCAAAGCAGCGGCTTTTATGCCGCCATGGCCGGCACCTTCACCTGGACGGGCGAGAACCCCGGCTGGCTGGGCGATCTGCACAATCACGGCTGGGCTTTGGATGGCTACCTGGACGCCGCGGGCCGGGTGCTGACCGCCCAGGGCGGCCTGTCGATGCTGAATGGCGAGATCGACGCCTTCGCCTTTGACGGGCTGCGCTTTGACGAGCCCGCCACCGGCTGTCTGGCCGAGCCCGCGGGCACCGTGCGCCTGCACCATGGCGACCTGCAGCGCTGGTATGGCGTGCACTTCGACCCCACGGTCTCTTGCGACGGCTGCGGGGAGATCACGCTTCAGGGCGAGGTGATCGGCCAGGCGTGCATGGATTGGTCCTTCTTTGTGGACTGGGCGGTGCAGCCCTGGGAGGCCCGGTGATCCGCGCCTTGCTGCTGCTTTGGGCGCTGCCGCTGGGCTGTGCGCCGCCAGATGATCCCGCGCCCCTGGCCGATCCTGCGCCGCTGCTCACCCGGGCCAGCCTGGACTTGCGGGGGCGGAGGCCCAGCCCTGCCGAGCTGGCCGAGGCCCGGGCCCACCCAGGCGGCGTGGACGCAACCCTCAGCACCTGGCTCAACGGCCCCGAGCTGGGACCGCGCATCCAAGCGATGTGGGGCCCCATCTGGCTCACCCAGGCCGATGAATACCTGGTGAGCGCCCGGGCCTTTGGCGAGGAGGACGAGGCGGCCTTCTACCGCAGCATGGGCGAGCAGCCCCTGCGCGTGCTGGCCCATGTGGCCACAGAGGACATGCCCTGGTCCGAGATCGTGACGGCAGACTGGACCCTGGCCGATGCGCTGCTGGAGCGGGTGCTCCCCGTGGAGCGCCTCAGCGACGAGCCGGGCTGGCAGCTGGCGCGCTACACCGATCACCGGCCTCCCCTGGGCGCTTTCGGCAGTCCGGGCATCTATCTGCGCTATACCAGCACCGAATTCAACGCCCAGCGCGGGCGGGCCAACGCCATGACCCGCATCCTGCTCTGCGACGACTACCTCGCCCGGCCCATCGCGCTGGATCGCGGCACCGACCTCCTCGATCAGGAGGCCGCCATCGACGCCATTCGCACCGACCCCGGCTGCGTGGCCTGCCACAGCACCCTGGACCCCATCTCGGGCAATCTATGGGGCTTTCACCAGATGTTGGACGCGGCCCCGCGCGAGTATGCGTGGTACCACCCCGAGCGCGAGAGCTTCTGGGAGATCTGGAGCGGCGTGCCCCCCGGCTTTGAGGGCCAACCCACCGAAGGCGCCCATGAGTTGGGTCCGCTGCTGGTGGCCAATCCGGGCTTTGACGCCTGCGCCGTCCAGCAGGCCCGGACCGTGATGCTGCAGGATGAGGAGCTGGCCCTGGATCCCGACGGCCTGGCCGCAACCCGCGAGGTCTACGATCTGGGCGGCGGGCGCATGAAGGCCGCCCTGGCCGGGCTTCTCTGGGACCCTTCCTGGCGGGGGGTCGGCTTGGAGAGCGCGGGCAAGGCCGGCCGCAAGCTGATCAGCGCCGATCTGTTGGAGTCCAGCCTGAGCGCCCTGGTGGGGGTGCAGCTTCGTTTGGAGGGCTGGGGCTTGACCGACAACGACCGCCTGGGCCTGCGCACCCTGGCCGGCGGGGTGGATGGGCGCTTCCAGACGGCGGTGACCACCCAACCCACGCCCACCCTGGTGCTGGTGCAGGCCCGCCTGGCCGAGATCGTGGCAGGGCTGGCCACGGGCCCGGATTCCATGGGGTCGCTCTTTGAGGATGGGGATCTGGACGCCGATCTCAGCGAGGCCGCCTGGAAGGCCCGCCACGCCGACCTCAGCCGAAGCGTGCTCAGCCGCGATCCCCACGCCGACGAGATCACCGCCGACCGCGCCCTCTATGATGCCGCCCGCCAGGCGGGGGCCAGCCCCGCGGAAGCCTGGCAGGTCCTGCTCACCGCGATGCTTCGCGATCCGGCGGTCCTATGGGATTGATGCAACTCAACCGCCGCCAGCTGCTGCTCTCTGCCCTCGCCGCGCCGGTGGCCCTGCCGGGCCTGGGCGCCTTGTTGGGGCCGGGGCCGGCCTGGGCGGCCGCCGGAGATCTGCGCTTTCTCTACGTCCTGGCGCCGGGGGGCTGGGACACCACCCGCGCCTTCACCCCGCAGTTCGGCAATGATCTCGTCGATATGGAGCCCGAGGCCCAGGCGGCCGAGGTGGGCGGGCTGCCCTTTGTGGACCACCCCCTGCGGCCCTCGGTGCGGGCCTTCTTTGAGGCCCGGGCCGCCCAGACCCTGCTGATCAACGGCATCCTGGTGCCCTCGGTGGCCCACCGCTCCTGCATGCGCCTGCTGCTCACGGGCTCACCCGCCGATGGCCTGGCGGACTGGCCCGCCCGCATCGCGGCGGCGTCGGGGGATTGGACCATCCCCCACCTTGTATTGGATGGGCCCGCATTCCCCGGCCCCCACGGCGGCAGCGTCGTGCGCACGGGCTCGGGCGGACAGCTGGCGGGGCTGGTGGATGGCAGCCTGGTGGAGCAGGTGCAGCCCTCCGCCGCGCGCCTGTCGCCCGAGTGCTGGCGCTGGTGGACGCCCGGGCGCGGGAGCGCAGCGCGGCGGCCCTCTCGGCGGCAAAGACCACCCGGGATCGTGCCTGGCCGGCGCCCACGCCGAGGCCTTGGACCGCGCCCTGGCCCTGGTGGCCGAGGCCCCCGAGCTGCCCTGGGACACCGGCGGGACCTTTGCCGGCCAGGCCGCCCTGGCGGTGGCGGCCCTGGGCCACGGCCTCTGCCGCTCCTGCAGCCTGACTTATGCCGACGAGCGCCAGTGGGATAGCCACTACCTCAACAATGAACGCCAGCAGCCGCTTTTCGAGGGGCTGTTCGCGGGCTTGAGCGCCTTGATGGACCAGCTGGACACCACCTTGGACCCGGCCGGGGCCCCCCTCAGCCAGAGCACCGTGGTGGTGGTGCTCTCCGAGATGGGGCGCACGCCGCTGCTCAACGCCTCCAAGGGCAAGGACCATTGGCCCTACACCTCGGCGATGCTGGTGGGGCCGGGCATCACGGGGGGGCGGGTCGTGGGGGCCCTGGACCGGGGCTCGGCGGGAGAGCATGTGGACCTCTCGTCGGGCGAGCTGGACCCCGGCGGCGAAGAGCTGACCGGAGCGCACCTGGGCGCGACCCTGGTGGCCCTGTCGGGGGGAGATCCTGCAGAGTCGGTCCCCGACGCCCCCGCCTTGGTGGGGGTCCTGGCCTGATGGTGCAGCCTCTCGACGAGATCCGCAGCCAGCTGCGCAATGCCGCGCGTTTCAGCGCTCTGTGGAACCCCAGCCAGCTCCTGGCCGCCGCCCAGGTCCCCTTGCGCCGCAGCCTGTCGCGGCAGGGCACCGCGGGGCGCCCCGTCGCCATCGCCCAGTACCTCACCTATGCCTGCCCCGAGAAATGCAGCTTCTGCAATGTGACCCACGCCGTCGAAGACTGGCAGAAGGCCCTGTCCCGAGACGACCAGGCCCGGCTGGTGGACAAGCTGGTGCCCTGGGCGGGCACCTGGGCCATCGGTGGCGGCGAACCCCTGGCCTACAAGGGGCTGATCGACCATGTGGGGCGGATCCGCTCTCGGGGCGGGCGGGTTTTTGTCGTAACGTCAGCGGGCAGCCTGGACGCCGAAAAGGCCCGCGGGCTGGTGCAGGCCCAGGTGCTCACCGTCAGCTTGCTGGGCGATGCGGCCACCCACGACGCCGCCATGGGCCGGCCAGGCGCCTGGGACCGGGCCACCGCTGGGGTGCAGCACCTGCTCACTGCCCGCAACCCCCGCAAGACCACCGTCACCTTGAACTGCGTGGTGGACCTGCAGAATGCGCACGCCATCCGCCAGGTGGCCGAGACCGGGCGCAGACTGGGCGTAGACACGGTGCGCTTCACCTGGCTGAGCTTTCTGACGCCGGCCGAACGCGCCACCGAGCCCCATGACGTGACGGCTTATACCGTCGAAAAGGAGCGTCTGGACGCCTTTGACGCACAGGCACTAATGGCCGAGGCCGCCGCGGTGGAACGCGACTTTGCGGGTCTTGTGCAGTTTCAGCCCCGCCTGGACGCGACCGAACGCCAGGGCTGGTTTCTGGAGGGTGGCGGGGTGCGCCGGGGCTGCTTGTCTTTGTGGCACACGGTCTTTCTGCGGCCGGACGCCAGCATCGTGCCCTGCGGCCACCTCTTCAGCGAGCCCGCCGGCAACGCCTTGCGCGATGATCCCCGGCAGGTCTGGAACGCCCCCCTCCTGCGGCAGACCCGCCTGGCCCAGCGGGCCGATCCCTTCGTGATCTGCAGACGCTGCTGCAAGGTCTGAATGGGTCAACTGTCGGCGCGTCCCTTGCCGGTCCCCGATCGGCGCGCGATGGTGGGGATCTGGAGGAGACATGAACAAGGGAATTCTGCTGATCCTGACCGCCCTGTTGGGCTGTACCGACAAGGCCGAGAGCGACGACACCGGCGGCGCCGAGGACGACACCGGCCTCTATGAGGGACGGCACCGATGGCACCGACGGCACCGACGGCACCGACGGCACCGACGGGGGCGGCACCAGCGTGACCCCGGCCGAAGGCGAATGGTCGATCACCGATGGCGAGCTGATCTCCAACAGCTGCGGCGCCGATGTCGATGTCGACGCCTCCGCGCTGTCCGCCAACCTGACCCTGACGGGCGGGAGCAGCTTCGAGTTGGTCTTCGACTCGGGGTCGGGCCTGGATCCGGCTCCTTGCACCTTCGATGGCGGATCCGGCGAATTCCGCTGCGATGGCCAGGACATGGTCAACGACTTCACCGAATACGACATCGACGCGGTGCTCACCATCGAGGTCCGCTTCTCGGGCGTCTTGGACAGCGACACCGCCGGCAGCTTCGTCCTGGGGGCGGACTACGATTGTGTCGGGTCGGAATGCGCGGGCATCCTGGGCGAGGAATTCTCCCTGCCTTGCAGCATCGAAGGCGGCTACACCCTGACCTTCGAGGGCTGAAGCCCCGCCGCTCAGACCAGCGCGGCCAGCCCCATGCGGGCGAGGCTGCGCTGGCGCTCCATCACATAGGGGCTGATCTCCCGCTGCAGCCGCATCGCGTCCCGGCGGTCGGGCAGCAGCCGCAGACCCAGGGCCGCCCCCCGGTCGGTGGTCTGGTTGTGGCAGACCTCGGCCTCCACCCGCACGGGCAGGTGGGGTTCGGGCAGGCGCAGGCGCACCGTGATCACCTGCTGGGGGGCCAGGTCCGAGGGGCCCTCCAGCCAGAGGCCGGCACCCAGCACCGACAGGTCGCGCAGCCGCCCCTTCAGGCGCCGCTCGCCCACCTGCACTTCGGCCAGGACCGGGCGGCGAAGCTCGGGTTCTACCCGGTAGGCCTCGCGCTCGTTGAAGAGGCCCTTGAGCGCAGAGTCCAGCAGCACGCGGTGCTGGCGCCAGTCCACGAAGCGCATGCCCACCCGGGGCACCGGCCCCGTCTCGTCGACATGGCAGAGGCGCCCCCGCATGGACAGGGGGGCCAGCAGCTGGGTGGAGCGCACCAGCAGGTCCACCAGGTCGCCGTCTTGCAGCATGCCCCGGGCGCCGGCCGGCAGCTCCAGGCCCGCACCCGCCGCCGACAGGTCCAGCAGGACCACATTCCTGGCCCGCAGGCGGGGGCCGGTCAGCTCGATGCGGACCAGCTCGTCCAGCTCGGGGCGAACCCGGTAGTGGCGGCGGCGCTCCGACATGGGCGGCTCCCGACGGTGTCCCGGTCTTCGGACGGGCGGCCGCCACCTTGAGGCCGAATTCCGTCGGCGTCGAGGGCGGGGCGCCCGGGTTAGGCCCGCCCCATGCTCAGCTTCTTCTACGACGTGGTCTGCCCCTACGCCTATATGGCCGCCACCCGGATCGACGCCCTGGCCGCCCGTCAGGGTCAGACCGTGCGCTGGGTGCCCGTTCTGCTGGGTGGGCTCTTCAAGAGCCAGGGGGCGCCGCAGGTGCCGGCCACCACCTGGGCGGCCAGCAAGCAGCTGCTGGGCCTCAAAGACACCCTGCGCATGGCCGACCGCCTGGGCGTGCCCCTGAACTTCCCCCTGGCCCACCCGCGCCGCACGGTGGGGGCCATGCGGCTGTGCGTGGCGGCCGATGACGCCACCCGGCCGGCCTTGTCCCTGGCCCTCTTCCGCGCCTACTGGGTGGAGGGCCGCGATGTGGGGGACCCGGCGGTGCTGGCCGAGATCGCCGTCGCCCACGGCCTGCCGAAAGACGCCCACGCCTCGCCCCTGGCCCGGCAGGGCCTCTTTGAAAACACCGAGATCGCGGGGTCCAAGGGCGCCTTTGGCGTGCCCACCATGGCGGTGGGGGACGAGATCTATTGGGGCGTGGACCGCCTGCACCTGGTGGAGGGCGCGCTATCCGGCCAGCGGGTCCAGCCCCAGGCGCCTCTGGGGAATCCAGGCCAACAGATCAGCTTCTACCATGACTTTTCCAGTCCATTCAGCTATCTGGGCGCCAGCGCCGTGGGGGGCATCTGCGCGCGGCAGGGGGCCACGGTGGACTGGCGGCCCATCCTGCTGGGCGCCCTCTTTCGCAGCATCGGCACCCCCGACGTGCCCCTCTTCACCTTCTCCCCCGAAAAGCAGCGCTATATGCTCAAAGACCTGCACCGATGGGCGGAGTTCTGGGGGGTGCCCTTCGCCTGGCCGCCCTGTTTTCCGGTGCGCACCATCCTGCCCTTGCGGGTGGCCCTTCAAGCCCCCGAGGCCACGTTGCCCCTCTACCGGGCCCTGTGGGCAGAGGGGCGGGACATCGGCCAGGATGAAGTCGTGGTGGATGTTCTCACCGATGCCGGGCTGGATGCCGCCGCCCTGGTGGAGGGGGCCGCCGACCCCGCCATCAAGCAGCGCCTCTTTGCCAACAACGCCGCCGCCGAGGCCGCGGGGGTCTGTGGGGTGCCGGGTTTCGTCCTGGAGGACGGCATGGTGCTGTGGGGGCAGGATCGCCTCTTCTTGCTGGACGCCTGCTTGTCGGGCTGGCGTCCCCGCTTGGAGGCCCGGTGATCCGCCTCGCCCTGGGCTGGCTGCTGCTGGCCCCGGCCTGGGGTCGGGGGGAGGATCCGCCCCCGGTGGCCGAGACCTGGGCCCAGCGCATTCAGCGGGACTACGCCCACTACCAGGACATCGAGTTTGCCTTTCTGGCCAACGCGGCTGCCGGCCCGGCCTGCCCCACGGCGGACCACCCGCCCCCGGCCACGGCCGCCCCGGGCGACCCCGATCCCACCCGCGCCCGCTTCGAGGCGGACCCGGCGGCCTTTGTCGCGGCCTGCCAGGCCCTGGCCTTTGAGTCCTGGATGTTGCGCGCCGACCTCAAGCCGGTGGACCAGCGCATCTTCAGCCCGGGCTGGCTGCGCATCGCCCTGCTGCCCGAAGGCATCGACGCCAACCAGCGGGTGCGCGACCTGGTGGAGCGCGGCGCCCTGGCCTCCAAGGCGGTGCACATCGTGGCCCCGGCCGGCCGCTACCTGGTAGACCTGCACCTGCCCTGCGGCGCCACCGGCATCAGCACCTATGACGCCGCGGACCTGGTCAAGGCCCTGCGCACCGAGCCCGCCTTCGACGTGCAGGCCGTCGCCTGGAGCCCCTGCGGCCGCACCAGCTTCGCCTTGCGCGAGGCCGCCGAGCTGCTGGAGGCCGGCGCCGAGCCGCGGGAATATTGGGGCCTGGACTTCCCCGAGGCCCGGGATCGGGCCCGCAGTCGGGGCGGCGGCAGCCGGGAGGAGTGAGCATGACCCCCGCCGAATCCTCGCCCGCGGCCCGCGCCCTGGACGAGGCTGTTCGCCTCCTCCAGAATGGAGACCTGGTGGCCTTTCCCACCGAGACCGTCTATGGGCTGGGGGCCGCCGCCCGCGACCCCTTGGCCGTGCGCCGCATCTTTGCGGCCAAGGGGCGCCCGGCCGACCACCCGCTGATCGTGCACCTCCCCGATGCGACGGCCCTGGATGCCTGGGGGGTCACCGAAGGCACGGCGGCGGTCGCGCTGGCCGATCGTTTCTGGCCGGGGCCCCTCACCCTGGTGCTGCGCCGGCGTCCTGGTGTGCCCGACGAGGTCACCGGCGGGCTGGACACGGTGGGCCTGCGGGTGCCCGCCCACCCGGTCGCCCAGGCCCTGCTGCGGGCCTTTGGCGATGGCATCGCGGCCCCTTCGGCCAACCGCTTTGGCCGGGTGAGCCCCACCCTGGCCCGCCATGTGCGCGAAGAGCTGGGGCCGGATGTCTTCGTGCTGGACGGCGGCCCCTGCGCCGTCGGGGTCGAGAGCACCATCGTCGATCTGTCGGGTCCGACGCCCACCTTGCTGCGGCCCGGGGGGCTGCCGGTCGAAGCGCTGGAAGCGATCCTGGGGCCCTTGCCTCCGGGTGGCACCCGGGCGCCGGGCACCCTTCCTGGCCATTATTCGCCGCGAACCTCGCTTCTATTGTCGAGTGACGCAGATGCCGCCGCGGCGCGGCTGGTGGGCAAGGGGCTGCGGGTGGAGATCCTGCGGGGCACCGATGAAGCGGACCACGCCCGCCGGCTCTATGCCGAGCTGCGCCGCATGGATGAGCTGGGCGTGGACGTGCTGGTGGCGGAGCTGGCGGAGGAGCGCGGGCTGGGGCGGGCCATCAACGATCGCCTGCGCCGGGCGGCCTGGCCCCACACCGACGAGGCCCCGCTGGTGGACGGCCACGACCCCTCCGAGCGCTGAACCCCCACAGGTTGTTCACAGCCACCTGGACTTATCCACAGGCTATTCCCGCGAGAGAAGGCCGTCGGGCCGCGGGATGTCTGCTCCGTCCGATCTGGCGCCTCCGGATCATCCACAGGGGCGCAAGGGTGGCCACGCGGCAGGCGGGGGGTGCTACCGTCGGGTGCCCTTGGCCCACCTCGGATCCCAGCTTGTCGATGGATACCCCCCCCCCGAGCACGCCGCCGGAAGAGCTGCGGGGCCTGCTCGAAGCCCACCCCGTCACCACCCTGCTGGTGGTGCTGTCGGCGGCCTTTGTGATCGGCTTTGAGCCGGTCTGGGCGTCGGTGACCGACCTCGCCAGCCTCACGATGCTGTTGGAGTGGGGAGTTTCGTGGAGCACGGCTGAGGCCATGGCCCTGTGGTCCTGGGTGCTCTTCCTGGTCTTCACCTACTTCTGCGCCCTGCTGCTGTCGCGGGTGCACGCCGACGACAGCGTGGACGCCTGGCTGTGGGCCCCCAGCATCCTCCCCGAGCCCCTGCGCGCCCTGCTGCTGCGCGCCGAGCTGCTGCCCGCGCGGGTCCTGCGCCTGACCGCCGCCGCCTTGCGCTGGCCCCTGGTGCGGCTGCTGGGCGACCGAACGCGGGGCCAACGCACCGCGCTGGGCGCCCTGTTGTTGGCCTCGGGCGGGACCGTGCTGCTGGCCGCAGAGCTGGGCCAGGGCTTTGAATATGGCAGCCGGCTGCTCTTTGTATTGGCATGGATGTCCATGTTGGGCCTGCTGGGCGCCTGGCTGCTGCTCTCCCGCTTCGAGGCCCGCCCGGTGGGCGCTCCCCCCGGCCCCTGGACCGAGGTGGCCGGCAGCTCCTTGACCCTGCTGGGCCTCTCTGCAGTCTGCGGCTCCATGCTCTATCTCGCGGCCTCTTCGGATTTCGAGTGGCCGCTGTGGCGTTTCTACACCTTGTGGTGCGTCTACCACATCTGCCTGCTCTTTCTGTTGGTGGGGCGGGTGGCCGACGCCACCGGGCGCACGGTGGGCGAGCGCCTCGCGGTGGGCTCCTTGGCCCTGGTGGTGGTGGTGGTCGCGGTCTGCCTGCCCGTCCCGGTGGGCTACCCCGACCGTCCGTCCCAGCCGACCTTGCCCGGCGCCAGCCGCCGCGCCCTGGCGGACCTCGGCAGCTGGGACCTTGCACAGGGGGCCGTTGGCTCCGAAGCACCGAGTCGGGCCGCCCCCGATAGCCCCCAAATTGCGCTCATTGAAGGCTGGTTCGGCGCGGTCGAGGCCCGGCTGGCCCGCCTGCCGCCGGACTCCCCGGTGCTGATGGTGGCGGCCGCCGGCGGCGGGCCCGCGCCGGGCAGTTCGCCTTGCTGGTGCTGCAAGGCCTGGAGCGCATCCACCTCGACGACGACCCCACCGCGCCCAGCCTGGGTGACCGGGTGCTCTTCGTGAGCAGCGTGTCCGGGGGCAGCATGGCGGCGGCCCACTTCCGCTTCGGGGCGGAGGCGCCCGGCGAAGAGAAGGAGCCCCACAACACCTCTCCCGACGAGCTTCGGCGCCATGTCGTCATCGAGCTGCGGGGGCGTGTGCGCGGGCAGGACCAGGCCTGCGCCGCCGAGCGCCAGCGCCTGGGCCGCGAAGACGGGCGGGCTTGCCGGGTCCTGGAGGAGCTGAAGGCCGACCTGGTGGCTGCCCAGCAGGCGGGCGCGCCCGATGCCGCCCCACCCGACAGCCGGGCCCGCAGCTGGCCCTTGCGCAGCGCGCTGCTCGACGACCTGTCCACGGACTTCAACGCGCCCTTGCTGCGGGGTCTGGTCTTTCCCGGCCTGGAGCGCGGGGAGGCCATGACCGACTTCTGGCGCAGCGAGTTTGGTTGGCAGGACCGCTACTTTACCCAACGCAAGGACCCGACGCAAAGCTTTGGCCCCCTGCTGCTGATCAACCTCACCGACGTCAACCAGGGCACCCGCATCGTGGCCGGCTTCCCCCGCCTTCCCGTGGGCCTGCTGGGGCCCACCGAACTGGCGCCGGAGCGGGATCCCAGCGCCCGGGCGGCCCGGCCCGACGCCGCCGCCTTGACCGACCTCGATCCTGCCCTCGCCGTGGATGTCGAAGAGGCCGTGCGCATGTCGGCCAACTTCCCCTATGGCTTTGACCTGCCCCTGCTGGGCCTGGGCGATCCCACCGAGCGGGTGCGCGTGGTGGACGGCGGCGTGTTGGACAACAGCGGCATCGACACGCTGGACCAGCTCTTTGTGGGCCTGGAGCGGCTGGCGGATCCCGGCAGCGCGGGCAGCGCCCCGCCAGAGCTGGTGGAGCGGGCCGAGCGGCTGCTGGCCGAGCTGGCCCGTCGGGGCGTGGTGCTGGTGGAGGTGGACGCCGGCGCCAAACCCGAGGCGCCGGGCTCCATGTCGCAAGTGCTGGGCAATGTGCTGCTGCCGATTCACTCCTTGTCGGCCGCCGGCTTCGTGCGGGCGGGGGAGGCCACCGAGCAGCATGTCTCGTCCATGGACGCGGTGCTGCGACGGGCCGCGCGTCCCCCCTCGGCCGCCGCCGGGCTGGACCCCGCCGCGCGCTTCCGCGCCAAGATTGACCTGCTCGGGATTCGGCTCAAGCACCACATCTTCGTCCTGGACACCGCGGGCTTGATGACCGCCTGGGGCCTCACGCCGCGGCAAAAGGGCCAGCTGGTGGGGCGATTCATCGCTGAAGATGCGCTTCAGCGCGATGTCCTCAAGGACTCCTTGGTCGAGCTTGCCCGCAATGGACGCGCGGCGGAGCGCCTGGGACGAGACGCCCGAGACGACGACGCCCTGGCCATCCTGCTCGATGATCTCACCCAGGGCTGGGAGCGCATGCAGGTGCAGGATCGCAACACCCTGGCCGCCCAGGCCGAGCAGCGGCGGGCGGCCTATGCAAGCCCCGAGGGGGAGGGCCGCGGGCGGGCCGACAACCAGCCCCTGCGCGCGATCCCAGGCTGGGTCTTTGCCGGCTACCGGCCCGATGCGACCGACCCCGAAGATCCGCCGGACTGGCTGCTGGCCCGCCTGGAACTGGAGGACCGGCGGCTGCCCGACCCGAAGGCCGACAGCCGGCTGTCGGTGCGCCTGCCCGTGCTGCTTCGGCCCTCCTTTCCCAGCGACCAGGGCCGCCTGGGCGCGGGTCACGCCGTGCTCAACCGGGGGGAGGTGGTCAAGCTGCTGGAGTTCCGGGAGTGGCGCCAGAGCGGGCTCTGGTTCGCCTGTGTGGTCGCGGCGGACACCCTGGCGGCCGGGGATGCCGGCGGCGCCGAGCGCCGGGCCTGCACCCTGGAGGGCCCCCAACCCTTCAGTGGGTGACCATCACGGGCACCGGGCACTCCCGAACCACGCGCTCGGTCACCGAACCCAGCAGGGCCCGCTTGACGCCGGTGCGCCCATGGGTGCCCATCACCACGCAGTCATGGGCGTCGTCGGCGACCTGCAGCACCACCTCTTCGGGGGGGAAGCCGTCGCGGATGAGGGTGCGGCAGGGGATCTCCTCGGGCACCTCTTCGCGGGCGATGCGTTCGAGGCGCGTGCGCTGCTCCCGCGCGATGTCCTGGGTGAGCTGGCTATAGAGGGGGCCCGAGGGCCCGGACATGCCCAGCTCCGTCGCGTAGAAATAAGGTACAACGCCGATATGCAGCAGCGTGAGCCGGCCGCCGGAGATGCGCGCGAGCTGCACCGCGAGCTGCACCGCCCGAATGGATGTGTCGGAAAAATCGACGGGCACCAGGATGTTGTCGAAGGTCATGGCGGGCTCCGGGGCTTCAGTGGCAAGAAGGGGCTTGGGTGGTCTGGAGGTCGGGGCTGTGGCTGGCGGCTGCCAGGCTGGCCCGGCTGCGCATGAACAAGGAGCCCATGCCAAAGAGCAGCACCAGGGCGGCCAGGGCGCGGCGGGCGGTCAGGCTGCGCGTCACGATGCGGCGCAGGCCGACCCCGGCGGCCGCCAGGGCGGGCACCGTCCCCAGTCCGAAGGCTACCATGGACAAGGCGCCCACCAGGGGGCTGCCCGATGCGACGGGAAAGGCCAGGGCCGTGTAGACCAGCCCGCAGGGCAGCAGGCCCGACAGCATGCCGAAGAGCACGCGGCTGGGCAGGTCCGCGCGCCGCGCCACCTTGCCCGCGGCCTTGGGCAGCCAGGTGGGCGTGGCGGTGGACACCCCGCCAAAGCCCGCCAGGCGCGCCGCAAAATAGACCAGGAGCACGCCCGCGACGGCGGTGCCCACCCAGGTGGGCCCGGGCAGGTGCTGCCCAAAGGCCCCCGCGACGGCGCCCAGCAGGCCATAGGTGATCAGCCGGCCAACCGTCCAGGCGCCTGCGCCCAGCGCGCCCCGGGGGCCCTCGCTGGCGGCCACGACGAAGCCGCCGCACATGCCCACGCAGTGGGGGCTGCCCGCGAGGCCGGCCAGCAGCGGGCCCGCCAGCCAGGCCAGGGTGAGGGGGTCGCTCATCGGTCCAGCTCCACCGAGGACAGGCGCAGCTGCTCGCCCCGCTCCAGCTGAACGGCCACATCGGGCAGGCCGCGGGCCTCCAGGCGGCGGCGGATGCGGGCCGCGAGGTCGCTGCCCAACCAGCCGGCCGGCACCCGGACGGTGACGGCAGCGAGGCGGCCGGCCCGGTGGCGCACCAGCTCCAGCACGGCGATGGCGAGGCTGTCGGCCTCCGCCTCCAGCCTGCCCGCGGGGAGCGGTCTGCGGCGGCGGCGCGTCAGGCTGGTAGTTCACAGGTCACCTCGTGGCGCCTGTGTACCTCGCAAGGCCCGTGCCAGGACCGAAGCCCTGCTGCTGGCGTCCTTTCGCCGTCGCTGGCCCGCAGGTTGTGCTTCATCGCACGATCGGCTTGGGCGATTTGGCCCAGGGCGTCGCCACCGGCCGGCGCCCTCCCTGCCAAAGGCTCCCCACCTCGCCCAGGATCCCCGATGGGCCATGCTGGCACGGGAATTGCCATCGCGGTGGGCGGAGGTAAGCCACCGTGACATCACCCATTGCAACCGCCGCCGCGTCGCCACCGGCCCCGCCGGACTACGACGACGCCATCGTCAAGAAGTTCGTCATCGCCACCGTCTTGTGGGGCGCGGTGGGCATGCTGGTCGGGGTCATCCTCGCCCTGCAGCTGGCCTGGTGGCCGGCCAACCTGGACCTGCCCTACACCACCTTCGGGCGCCTGCGGCCGCTGCATACCAATGCGGTCATCTTCGCCTTCACCGGCAACTTCATCTTTGCCGGCGTCTACTACAGCCTGCAGCGGCTGCTGAAGACCCGGCTCTTCAACGACACCTTGTCCACCATCCACTTCTGGGGATGGCAGGCCATCATCGTGTCGGCGGCGGTGACCCTGCCCCTGGGCATGACCCAGAGCAAGGAGTACGCCGAGCTGATCTGGCCCATCGACCTCGCCATCGCGGTCATCTGGGTGGTATTCGCCATCAACTTCTTCGGCACCATCGCCATCCGCAAGGTCAAGCACCTCTATGTGGCGATCTGGTTCTATATGTCGATGGTGCTGACCATCGCCGTCCTGCACATCGTCAACAACCTGGCCCTGCCGGCGACGCTGACGCGGTCCTACCCCATCTATGCGGGCATGACCGACGCCCTGGTGCAGTGGTGGTATGGCCACAACGCGGTGGGCTTCTTGCTCACCACGCCCATTCTCGGCCTGATGTACTACTTCCTGCCCAAGTCGGTGGGGCGCCCGGTCTATAGCTACCGGCTGTCCATCGTTCACTTCTGGGCCCTGGTCTTCATCTACATCTGGGCGGGCCCCCACCACCTGCTCTACAGCGGCCTGCCCGACTGGGCCCAGACCGTGGGCATGGTCTTCAGCCTGGCCCTGCTGGCGCCGTCCTGGGGCGGCATGCTCAACGGCCTGCTCACCCTGCGGGGGGCCTGGGACAAGCTGCGCACCGACCCCATCGTGAAGTTCTGGGCGGTGGCCGTCTCCTTCTACGGCATGTCCACCTTTGAAGGCCCGATGATGTCGATTCGGGTGGTGAACTCGCTGTCCCACTACACCGACTGGACCATCGGCCATGTGCACAGCGGCGCCCTGGGTTGGGTGGGCATGGCCGCCTTCGCAATGCTCTACTACCTCGTGCCCCGCTTGTGGAACCGCAAGCTGCACAGCGTCAGCCTGGCCTCTACCCACTTCTGGCTCGCGACCATCGGCATCGTGCTCTATGTCGTGTCGATGTGGGCCAGTGGCATCACCCAGGGCCTGATGTGGCGGGCCTTCGACGCCGACGGCCAGCTTCAGTACGCCAGCTTCATGGACACCGTCCTGCAGCTGATGCCCTTCTACTGGATCCGCCTCGCCGGCGGCACCATGTACCTGACCGGGCTGCTGATCATGGCCTTCAACCTGATCAAGACGGCCAAGGGTGACACGCCCCTCGTCGCCGCCACAACCCCTGTCGCCGCTCCGGCCAAGTGACGCCATGACCCAACCCAACGACACGCACACCGAGCACTGGCACCGCCGGCTCCTCGAGGGCAAGAGCGCGCTGATGGCGGTGCTCACCACGGTCGCCATCTCGATTGGTGGCCTGGTGGAGATCATCCCGATGTACTCCCTGGCGGCCGGTCCCCAGGCCATCGCCGAGGTCAGCCCCTATACGCCGCTGGAGCTGGCCGGACGCGACGTCTACATCCGAGAGGGCTGCTACAACTGCCACAGCCAGATGGTGCGGCCCTTCCGCTCCGAGACGATGCGCTACGGCCCCTGGACCCGTGCGGGCGAATATGCCTATGACCGGCCCTTCCAGCTGGGCAGCCGCCGCATCGGGCCCGACCTGCAGCGGCTGGGCGGCAAGTACCCCGACGCCTGGCACTACGAGCATATGCGCGACCCCCGAAGCACCTCGCCGGGCAGCATCATGCCCACCTATGGCTGGCTGCTCACCGACAGCTACGATGTGGCCGACGTGACGGCGTCGGTGCAGGCCATGCAGACCCTGGGCGTGCCCTATCGTGACGACGAGGTGGCCCAGGTCGCCGAGAGCCTGTCCAAGCAGGCCGATGGCATCGTGGCTTCGCTCAAGGGTCAAGGCATCGAGACGACCCCGGATCGCGAGATTGTGGCGATGATCGCCTATCTCCAGCGGCTGGGTGTGGACGGCAAGGCGGCGGTTGCCGCAGCGGAGGCCAAGTGAAGAGCCCCCTCATCCAACAGGCGAATGACGCCCTGGCCCACTCCAGCGGCGAGGGGCTGCTGATGGGCACCATGACGGTGATCTTCCTCGTCTTCTTCGTGGGTTGGGCCGTGTGGGCCTGGCTGCCGGCCAACAAAGACAGGATGGAGGCGGCTGCGCGCATGCCGCTCGATGACGGACTGCCCAATGGAGGTGAGGCATGAGCGCCAAGAACGGACCCCAGCACGACCGTGTGCTCGGCCACGCCGACGAATGCGACGGCATCGAAGAGTATGACAACAAGCTGCCCACCTGGTGGCTGGGCCTCTTCTACCTCTCGATCATCGTGGGCGTGGGCTACGGCATCAGCTACCACTTCATCGAGAAGACCTCCCAGGCCGCACTCTATGACGCCGAGATGGCGGCGGCCGAGGCCCGCTGGCCCACGCCCAGCGCCGACGACGCGCTGGCTGCGGCGGCCAACCCCGAATCCATCGCCGCGGGCAAGGAGATCTACGCGACCAACTGCGTGGGTTGCCACGCGCCGGACCTGACGGGGGGCATCGGTCCCAACCTGACCGATGCCGAATGGATTCATGGCGGCACCCTCGCAGACATCAACAGGGTGATTACAGAAGGTGTGCCCGAGAAGGGCATGCTGACCTGGGGCCCCATCCTGGGCCCCCAGAAGGTCGCCCAGGTGGCTGCCTATATTCATGGCGCCGGCGGCGGGCAGTAGCGCGGACGCGCTCAGGGAGAGACGATGAGCACCTATGGCGGAACCGATCGCAGCACGGGCAAACGCGCCTGGGTTTATGCACAGTCGGTCAAGGGCCGCTTTCAGAAGGCTCACCGCTGGTCGGGTTGGGCCCTGCTGGCCGTGCTCTTCGTCACGCCCTGGCTGCGCATCGGCGGCCGCCCGCTGGTGCTCATCGACCTTCCGGGGCGTCGTCTCTACGCCCTGGGCACCGTCTTCACCGCCCGCGACACCATCTTCATTCTGCTGATGGGCCTCTTTGGCGCCTTCGCCCTCTTCCTCTTCACCAGCCTCTATGGTCGGCTGTGGTGCGGCTATGCCTGCCCCCAGACGGTCTTTCTCGAAGAGCTGATCCGGCCCCTGGAAAAGCTCTGGGAGGGTGAGCGGGGCGTGCGGCGGGCTCGAGACGCCAAGCCCATGAGCTTCGACAAGCTCTGGCGAAAGGTGGGCAAGTGGGCCTCCTACACGGTGTTGGGCACCGCGGGCTCCTTGACCCTGGTGTCCTATTTCCACCCGGCCGGCGAGCTGTGGACCGGCCAGGCCGGCGTGGGCGCCTACAGCATGGTGGCGGTGCTCGCGGTGGGCTTCATCCTGGACTATGGCTGGTTCCGCGAGCAGTTCTGCAACTACCTCTGCCCCTATGCCCGCTTCCAGGGGGCGCTGACCGACGACGAGAGCCTGGTCATCGCCTATGACCTCAAGCTGGGCGAGCCCCGCCAGGACAAGGCCGCCCGCAAGACCACGCCCAAAGAAGAGCTGGGCGCCTGCATCGACTGCAACAAGTGCGTGGTGGTCTGCCCCACCGGCATCGACATCCGGGATGGCTACCAGCTGGAATGCATTGGCTGCGCCCGCTGCGTGGACGCCTGTGAAGGGGTCATGGGCAAACTCAACCAGCCCTCCCTGGTAAACTACACCACCATCGCCGAGACCGAGGGGCGCAAGCGCCGGATCGTCCGTCCCCGCACGGTGGCCTATGGCGCGCTGTTGGCTGCGCTGGCCGCGATCTTCGTGGGCATGATGGGCAGCCGCCACAGCCTCGAGGTCGGCATCAACCGGGTGCCGGGCACCCTCTACCAGGTGGATGACGACGGCTGGACCCGCAACACCTTCTTGTTGGAGGTCACCAGCCACTTCACCGAGGGCGCCGACCGGCCCTTGGAGGTGCGGGTGGATGGCCTGCCTGCCGGCGCCGAACTCACCTTGCCTCCGCTCAAGGTGGGAGCCGACCAGACGGTCAAGGTGCCCCTGGTGGTGCGCGTTCCACCCCAGGCCGACCTGCCGCGCACCCTGCCCTTGGAGGTCACCGTCACCAGCGGCGACGACGAAGTGAGCGTGCAGGCCACCTTCAAGAGTGGGGCCGAAGAGGCCCTGGAGGGATGATGGATCGCTGGGTCATTGGAATCATCGCGGGCTTCGCCCTCATGTTCTTCGTCAATGGGCTGCTGGTCTGGCTGGCCCTGGACGAGCCCCTCGAGATTGACGCCAGCTACGAGCAGGAGGCGCGGTGACCCTGCCGCCCCAGGCTGCCGCCGCGCAGTCCGGGACGGCCCTGGGCCCGCGCATCCGTCCCTGCACCCATTGTGGTCTGGAGATGGAGCTTGCCGACCCGCCGCCCCCAGCGACGGCCGCCGTCTATTGCTGCCATGGCTGCGAGACGGCCGCGGCCATCATTCGCGGGGCCGGGCTGGAGCAGTATTATGTCGAGAGGGACCGACCCGCGCCCCGTCCCGGCACGAAGGGCGGGCGACCCCTGGCCCAGGGCATCGCGATCGAGACGCTGGAGGATGGCAAGCAGCGCGCCCGCTTCCAGGTGGATGGGCTGCAGTGTGCGGCCTGCGTGTGGGTGACCGAGAAGGTGCTGCAGGGCGACCCGGCTGTGTTGGATGCCACCGTCAGCTATGCAACCGGGCGGGCCGAGCTGGTGCTGCAAGCGGGGTCCAACGATCTCGAGCCCTTGCTGCAGCGCATTCAGGCCCTGGGCTACCACCCCCGCGCCTTTGAGTTGGCCCCGGCACGCAGCGCCGATCGCGACCTGCTGCTGCGCCTGGGGGTGGCCAGCTTTGCCGCCATGAACGTGATGATGCTGTCGGTTGGCGTCTATCTGGGCTGGTTCTCGGGCATGTCCGAGTCCTACGCCGCCCTCTTTCGCACCGTGAACCTCGCCCTGGCCACCCCGGTGGCCCTGTGGTCGGCCGCCCCCTTCTATTCGGCCGCCTGGACGGCCTTGCGGCACCGCGTGCTGAGCATGGACCTGCCCATCAGCATCGGCGTGGGGGTGCTGTGGTTGCATGGGGTGCTGAGCACCCTTGTGTTGCGGCAGGATGGCTACCTGGACTCGATGTCCATGCTGGTGGCCCTGCTGTTGGCGGGCCGGCTGGTGGAGCAGCGGGGCCGACGCCACACCGCCGAGGCCGCGACGGCCCTAGCCAGCACCGCACCGGCCTGGGCCCGGCGGCTGCGGGTGGATGGTGAAGACAGGGTGCCCGCCGACAGCCTGCTGCCCGGCGACCGCGTGGCCGTGGCCGCCGGCGAGGAGCTTCCTTGCGACGGGCGCGTGCTGCAGGGCAGCGGTCGGGTGGAGATGGCGCTGTTGACCGGCGAAGCCGAGCCGGCCGCTGTCGCGCCGGGAGACCCGGTGGTGGCAGGCGGCGTGATGGTGGATGGGAACCTCATTGTCGAGGTCGAGGCCGTCGCGGGCTCCACCCTGTTGGCCCGCATGGCCCAGGGCCTGCGCGACGCCGTAGACCGCCCGCCCGCCCCCGACGCCGCCGACCGCATCGCTCCCTGGTTCACCGCCCTCACGCTGATCACCGCGGCCCTGACCTTCGCGGGCTGGTGGTGGGCTGCCGGCACGGGCCCCGCCCTGAAGGCCGCCGTGGCCGTGCTGGTGGTGGCCTGCCCCTGCGCCCTGTCCCTGGCCCGCCCGCTGGCCATCGCCGCGGGTCTGGGCGCGGCCGCCCGACGGGGCCTGCTCTTTCGTTCGGGCGACGCCCTGTTGCGTCTGGCCGACATCGACGGCGTGGCCGTGGACAAGACCGGCACGGTGACGGGGGGCGTGCCCGAGGTCATCGCGGGCGACGACGCCACCCTGCGCATCGCCGCGGGGCTGGAGCGCCACAGCATCCACCCCGTCGCCCGGGCCATCGTGGCCGAGGCCACCGCCCGGGGCATCCCGGTGCCCGCTGCCACCGATGTGGTCGAGACGGCGGGCCAAGGCATCACGGGCCTCGTGAATGGGGTCCCTGTCTCCATCTTCGCCGGGGACTCCCCGGGTGAGGTCGTGGTCTCTGGGATCGGATCCCTGCTGCTGCGGGACCGCACACGCCCAGACGCCGCCCAGGCCGTGGCCGCGCTGGGTCGCCTGGGGCTGGCCCCCACCCTGCTCACCGGCGACCACCCGGATGTGGCCGCGCCCATCGCTGCGGGGGCCGGCATCCTGTCCTGGCAGGCGCGGCAGCGCCCAGACGACAAGGCCGCGTGGATTCAGCAGCGCCAGGATGCGGGCCAGCGCTGGCTCTTTGTGGGCGATGGCATCAACGACGGCCCCGCCCTGGGGGTGGCCGAGGTCGGCATCGCCATGGGCAGCGGCTCGGCCAGCAGCCTGCTGGTGGCGGACGCGGTGGTGGCGGCCCCGGGCCTGCAGCCGGTGGTGGCGGGCCTGGTGATCGCCCAGGAGACCCTGCGGGCCACCCGCAAGAACCTGCGCCGCTCCCTCATCTACAATGTGTTGGCCGTGGCCGCAGCGGTGGCGGGCCTGGTCAACCCCCTGGTGGCCGCCTTGTTGATGCCCCTGTCCAGCGCCGCGGTGCTGGTGGGCGCCCTGGCGGTAGAGCGCCGGGTGCGGCGTCGCCTCGCAAATCTCACAACCTCGTAGAGTTCGCCATGAACGCCATCTTCTTCCTGTTGCCTGCCGCCGTGCTGCTGGGTGCCACCTTCGCCTTTCTCTTCTTGAAGGCGGCGAAGGACGGTCAGTTCGAAGACCTGGACGACCCACCCGAGCGCATCCTGCACGACTGATCAACCCGGTCCGCCGCGGCTTGACGGAGGGGGCCGGCAGTCGCGCCCTCCCCCTGGGGTTGGACCATCGCCCGTGACGTTCCTGCGACCGCCACCGGCAGGCGGCCAGGCGGGCTATGCTGGGCGGCGAGCGGCCCCACCCTGGGACCGCGCGGCCGGGCCTCATGTACAAAACAGCGCCAGCGGCCGCTCTCCTCAGAATGGAAGCGACGAGTTGACCTCCTTTGCATCGCTCGGCCTCGCCGAGCCCCTCCTCCAGGCCCTTGAAGCCTGCGGCTACGACACGCCCACCCCCATCCAGCTCAAGGCCATCCCGCCGCTGCTGGCGGGCAAAGACCTCCTGGGCGCCGCCCAGACCGGCACGGGCAAGACGGCGGCCTTCGCGCTGCCCGTGCTCCAGCACCTCGCCGAGGCCGGCGGCCCCAGCCGGGGTGTGCGGCCCATCCGCGCCCTGGTGCTGACCCCCACCCGCGAGCTTGCCGCCCAGGTGGGCGAGAGCTTCGAACGCTACGGCCAGAACCTGCGGCTCAACCACACCGTCATCTTCGGCGGGGTCGGCCAGAACCCCCAGGTGCACACCCTGGCGCGCGGCATCGACATCCTGGTGGCCTGCCCCGGCCGCCTGCTCGACCTGCACGGCCAGGGCCATGTGAACCTCGGCAAGGTGGACTTCTTCGTCTTGGACGAGGCCGACCGCATGCTGGACATGGGCTTCATCCATGACGTCAAGCGGGTGCTCAAGCTGCTCCCCCGAAAGCGGCAGAACCTGCTCTTTTCGGCCACCATGCCGCAGCCCATCGTCGAGCTGGCCCAGGAGCTGCTCGACAACCCCGTCTTCGTCGAGGTGGCCCCCCGGTCCAGCGCCGCCTCCCGCATCGACCAGAAGGTCATGTTCGTCGACAAGCTGGACAAGCCCCGGCTGCTCGCCGACATCATCAACAAGGGCGACGTGGAGCAGGCCATCGTCTTCACCCGCACCAAGCACGGCGCCAACCGCCTGGTCAAGCAGCTGGAGCGCGACGGCATCCAGGCCCAGGCCATCCACGGCAACAAGTCGCAGAGCGCCCGCACCCGGGCGCTCGACGCCTTCCGGGACGGCAGCCTGCCCATCCTGGTGGCCACCGATGTGGCCAGCCGCGGCATCGACGTGGACGGCGTGTCCCACGTCTTCAACTACGATCTGCCCAACGAGCCCGAGAGCTATGTGCACCGCATCGGGCGCACCGGTCGGGCTGGCCGCACGGGCACCGCGATCGCCTTCTGCGATGGTGAAGAGGGCGCCTACCTTCGCGACATCGAGCGTCTGATCGGCAATGCCATCGAGATGGACGCCGAGCACCCCTACCACAGCGCCTCGCTGATTCCGGGCCCCCGTCCCCCGCGCCCCCCGCCTCCGGGGCGGGGTGGCGGCGGTCGGGATCGCCAGGGCGGCGGCGCCTCCGGGCCGCGCCCGGGTGGCGGCGGCGGCCGGCCGGGTGGGCCCGTCGCCCCCACGAGGACATTCCGGGGCCACGAAAAAGACGACAAGAAAGGCCGTCGCCGCTAAGCGCGGCCCGCCGGCAAGCCGGGGATGCGCAGGACCTGGCCCGGGTAGATCCGGTCCGGGTCCGTCAGCATCGGCTTGTTGGCCTCGAAGATCTCGGGGTAGCGGCGCCAGTCTCCATAGACCGCCTTGGCGATCTTGGAGAGGGTGTCGCCTCTCTGCACCGTGTGAAAGCGGGCCGGGGGCTCCTCCACCGGGGCGGTGGCCACCGCGGACTGGGGCGGCGCGTCGATGGCCAGCCGGTCCTCCACCTGCTCGACGATGGTGGTATTTCCAAGCTGCAGCACGATCTTTTCGGCAACCTCCCGAGAGGGCACCTGCCCGGTGACCGTGGCCACGCCGTCGGCGAAGTCCAGCCGCAGCGCGCGCACCGGCAGGCCCAGCTTCAAGACCTTCGCGTGAAGCTGGGAGGCCACAAAGTCGGGGTCATAGCTGGGCTTTGCGGGATCCGCCTTGGCCTCGTCGGCCGGGTTGCTGTCGGCGCCAAAGAGCTTCTCACCGGCGCCCTTGACGAAATCGAAGAGTCCCATCTTGGCTCCAAAGCTGGGTGTTGAGGGGCTCTATGGCAGCGCAACCGGTCCCGCAGGGGGCCTGTAAGGGGGCTGTGATCCCGCGCGGCCCAGGGGGCGCCGGGCGGGTGCCGCCCTTCAACGGGTGTGGAAGATATAGGACCGCATGTCTACCGTGGGCCGATTGCCCTCGGGAATCTCGCGGTGCAGCGCCATGCCGGTGGTGCGGCTGTCTACCAGGGTGTAGGACCCCCCGTGGATATTGAGGGTCTTGCCGGCCTGCAGGCGGTCGGCCACCGTGGCCCCCAGCGGCGGGTTGGGGAAGATGCCGCGGATGCGGCGGTCCCAGGCGTTGGCGGTGTAGGGGTCGGTACTGTTGGACAGCGCGACCCAGCCCTGGTGCACCTGCTGCGTGAAAGCGGTCCACTCCTGGGCTTCGCGCTGGCGCTCGCGTTCGGCCTGGGTGTCGCCCAGCGACATGCCCAGGGCGGTGGAGATTCGGTCGGTGATGTTGGCGAGGGTGCCGTTGGTGCCCTTGTTGTCCTTCAGCTTCTCGTCGCGGCTGAGTTTCGCCCGCGCGGGCAGCCACTTCTCACGGATATTCCGCAGGTGGGTGTCGAGCTGCTGCTGGCGTTGGGCCTTCTTCTCGAGGCCCACCTCCTTGCCCACCGCCCGCTCGATCTCGGCGGGAAAGAAGACCTCGACGAAGTGGCGGAGATCGCTCTCCTGGGCGGCGAGGGTCTGGGCCTGCCGCTCGGCCTGCTCCAGGGCGCTGAGCACGGGCACCAGGGCCTCTCGCCAGGCGCGCAGGTCCTCCTTGCCGCGGGCCTCGGTCAGGGCGACGCGAGGCCCGGTGACGGCATCGGTGAGGTCGCCCGTGCCGTCCAGCGCGAGGGCGCGGCGATCGACCCCGTCGCTCTGGGCGACCAGCCACTCGCGCATGGGGCCGACCTTGTCGTCGTCTCGGCGCACCGCCACGGCGAAGTCGAAGGCGAGGTCAAAGGCGGGCTGTTCGGCGACGCGGTTGCGGAGCCCGACGGCGCGCGAGCTGAGCATGCCCTGCTTCTCGAGGCGGGCGGCCGTCTCGGTGGCGGCGCGGACCTGCTCCTTGCGGGTCTTCCAGGCGCCGACGAGCCGACTCGCCAGCTCCTCGAGGCGCTTGCCCTGGGTGGTGGCCTCCTCCCAGGTGCCCGCCTTGACCAGGGCGATTCGGGCGGCATCTTCGGCGTTCCCGTACTGCTCGGCCTCCTCGTCGGTGGGGGTGACCTTCTTGTACAAGGCCTCGCGCAGCTTGGCGATCAGCACGTTGAAGCGGTCGAGGTGATCGGCGGTTTCGAGCAGCTCGCGGCGCTCCTGAAGCTGTTCGGCGAAGCCGGGCAAGGGCGACTCGGCCGGCTCGTCCACAGGGCCGAGACCGAAATGCTCGCGCAGCTCGCGGATCCACTTGAGGCGGGCGTTGTGGGTGTCGGGTCCCTTCTCGTCGAGCTCGGGCATGGTCGTCCTCCATCGGGTGGTGGCGGAGAACCATATGGGCGCAACCATCGGCTGGCGAGCCCGCGCAGGCAGCCCGCCTCCGATCTTCGAAGCCCGAGATCGCCCGCGCAGAATCGGCGCTTCAGTTGGCCGGAGGCGCCGATTCTTCGGGGGCTGCGGGGGCGACCGGAGCGGCCGGAGCGGCCGGAGCGGGCGGCTTGATGGCGGCGCTGGACCAGTCCATCACGATGGCGCCGCGGCGGCCCACCTCGGTGGCCTTGCCGTCGGCGTCGAAGACCACGGCCCAGGCGCCCAGCACGTCGGCGGCGCTGGTCTGATCGCCGGTCACGCGCAGGGTGGTGGACAAGGCGTCGGCGATGACGCCGCGGGGGTGGGCCACCACGGACACGGCGGCCCCCGATGCCTTGGCGCCGCTGCGGGCGTCCACCACCTGCTTGAAGTAGCCCTCGCCGGGGCTGTTGCTGGCTACCCAGGTGCCGCTGGTCACCAGTGCGGTGTCGCGCACCTTGAAGGTGGCGACACGGGGGGTGGCGCCGGGCAGGGGCACCGTGACCTCCCACTCGCCGCGCACCACGAAGTCGGTGGCCACGTCGATGCGGGCGTCCATATCGGCGGGGATGACCGCCAGGGCCCGGTCGGCGGCGTCGCCCTTGATCACGCCGCCCAGCACGATGGCCATACCGGGCTTGCCCAGGCCGATCTGGTCGTCCTTCAGGCTGACCTGGGTCCAGTCCACCAGGCCCAGGCGCTCCTGGATGGTCTCGGGGGAGGGCAGGGACGCGCCGGGAACATCCCACAGGCCCGACAAGGCGCCCACGGTGATGTCAAAGGCGCCAGCGGAGGCCGCAGCCACGGTCTGGGCGGCGGTCACCATGCGCAGGGTGTCGGGGCCCACCTTCACCGGGGCCTCGCCCGCGGCGGCGTTGATGCGCGACAGGTCGCCTTCGGGGTTGGTCCAATCGTCGGCGATGGCGCCGATGCGCTGAATCTCGACGATGGCGGCCGTGCCGGCGGCCGTGCATTCTTCAGCGCGCTCGGCGCTGGGGCACCGGATGTCGATCCGGACCAGCCCGCCCAGGGCCTCCCCCTCGACGGTGATCATCGGGCGCACCGGGGCGGCGGGCACCGGTGGGACCGGGGGGGCCTTGGGGCCGCATGCGGCGGCGAAGAGGGCGGGGATCAGCAGGGAGCGGGGCATGGGACCTCCACGGGGCGGCTGCGCGGCTAACCGGTCTTCCGCCGGGATGGCGCCTTCACCCTCCCTTCGTCTCTCGCTCGTCACGCAGGGGCAGCGGGCTGGTTCGGCGGCCGGCTGAAGTGTCGCGGGCCAGACAGGCGTGCAGTGGGCTATCGGCTTGGGGGGCACACACGCGCCCTTCGTTTCGATGGCTTGCCTTCCGCCCCGGAGCCCCCCATGCAACCGCCCGCCCGCCTTCGATTGGGCCTGCTTGCCTTGCTGGTGCCCCTGGCGCTGGCTTGCAGCAGTAAGACCGGCGGGGTGGCGCCGGGCGAGAATGCGAAGGACTCCGGCGTGACGGACGACACCGCCCCGCAGGACACCGCCCCGCAGGACACCGCCCCGCAGGATGCCGACGGGGACGGCTACACCGATGATGTGGATTGCGACGACGCCAACGCAGAGGTCTACCCCAGCGCACCCGAGGTCTGCGGCGATGGCATCGTCAACGACTGTGGCGGCGATGAGACCGCCGCGGTGGATGCCTGCGACGGCCTCGCCGAGGGGCATGAAGCCATCGCCTCCTGGGCACTCTTGTCCAGGGATATCGATCAGGTCCGTACGGCCGGGGTCGGCGATTTGAATGGGGATGGGTTCGATGACATCGCCATAGGGTACCCCAGGCTCAACAATGCAGACGCTCTTCAGCTTTCCACCGGGGGCGTCTACATCTTCCGCGGTCCGGTCTCGGGCACCCTCCGGCACGGGGACGAAGACGGCTATATCCTGGGCGTCGAGCAGTGGGACACCATCGGCTGGGATATCGCCGCCATGGGCGATGTGGACGGCGACGGCTACGACGACTTTGCAGTGGGCGCCGCCGATGGCCACCACAATTCCGCCACGGGCACCCCGGCGGCCTACCTCATCCATGGTCCAGCGGAGATCTCGACCATCGACGAGGCGGTGCTGCTGCTGGAACCCGGTGGCGCCCTGGAGTGCTCGGGCTCGTCCCTCTCCCCCTTTGCCGACGTCGATGGGGACGGGGGTGCCGATGTGCTGGTGGGCGGGCGCTGCAACGGCGTGGTGCGCCTGGTGTCCAGCGCCCCCACAGGAACCCAGGTGGCCGGGGTCGATGACCTGGCCACCTTTCTGGGACCCTCCGGCGAGAGCCGCTTTGGCTACGCGATGGCCAGCGGAGATCTGGATGGGGATGGCCTGAAGGATGTCGCGGTTGGCGCGCCAGAGCCGCGCCGGTACGATCTGGGACGGGACGGACGGGGCTTTGTTTCGGTATTCTCCGGCCCCTTCCTGCGGTCGATCAGCCACGAGGATGCCGCCGTGCGCGTGTCCGCAGCGGCAAGCGACAGCTCCACAGGCGATGTCGGGTTGGGCACCGGGGTCGCTGTCGGTGATCTGAACGGCGATGGCTATGATGACCTTGCCGCCGGCGGTCCACTGCGGGCCACCGAGACCTACACACCACGCATGGAGGGCATTCTCGTCGTGTATTTCGGCCCGCTGCGGGGAACTTATGGAATCCCCGAGGCCGACTTCACCCTGCACGGCGACGAGACCAGCGATGGGGTGGGCAATGATCTGCATGGCGACCAGGACATCGACGGCGATGGCCAGGCCGACCTGCTGGTTGGCGGCGGCTATATTGAGATCAATGGCAACGCGGGGTCCTTTGATGTTTCACGGGAGAAGAAGGCGTGGATGCTGCACGGCCCCCTGTCCACCGGCAGTCTCTTTGCCTCTGACGCCGACTATATCTTCACGGACGAGGAGGCCGAGTGGTTTGGCCAGCAGACCGCCATCGCCGGCGATACCAATGGCGACGGGCGCACCGAGGTGCTGGTCGGCAATTGGTATGCCCCCATCCACCTCTTCGACGTGCCCTTCGACCACTATTGAAGGGGTTGTCGGCGCTGACCGTGGCCGACGCCTGCAAGGCCTGGAGCGCCAGCGGCGAAGCCTCAGCGCCCGCGTCCGCCTCCCGATCGGTCGTCGTCCGTCGGGGCTGCGGCGCAGCGGATGCCGTCGGGCAGGGCGCCTTCGTCCAGGTCGTCGCATGCCCGGAGGCTGTCGGTGCAGACCGTGTAGACCAGCAAGGCGTCGGTGCAGAGCAGGGCCTGGGGTGAGGTGGCCTCGCGTCCGCGGTTGTCCACGCGGTCGATGATGTCACCCGACCGCAGGTAGACGCTGAAGCTGTCGAGACGGTCCTGGCCCAGACGCCGCGCGAGCAGATCGTGCAGGGCGCCAAGGTCGCCCGCATCCAGGCCATCCTCGGCCCCCAGGCGAGCTGCGCTGGCCAGGGCGGTTTGGATGGGCGGACCGCCTCCATTTGACGCGATGACACAGTCGTCGACACAAGACGTGCCGGCGGAAAGCGACCAGTCGTAGCAGCAGGGCACGTCGCTGAAGGTGTAGACGTTGCCATTGGCGTCGGTGAGCGTGATGGTAGCAGCCAGGGCGGCGGGTGCCAGGGCAGCGGTTGCCAGGGCGGTGGCGGCGATCAGGAAGCGGCGCATGGGTTTCTCCGAGGTTGGGGTCCTCCACCTAACCCGGCGGACAACGCCCGTGAACCGCGCAGCTGTCGGGAGAGGGCCCAGACCTGACCCAGGGGAGCCGCAGAACTAGCCCCCTGCCGCCTCCCGCTCATCCCGTAAGGTCAACAGCCCGATCAGCCGCCGGGCCGACAGCTTCAGGCAGCGGGTGGCCATCTCGAAGTCGTCCTCCAGCAGGTCGAGGATGACCTCGCGATCCACCCGCAGCAGCAGGCCATCGGTCTCGGCGGTGGCGCTGAACCAGCGGCGCTCGCGGCCCGATAGCACCCCAAAGAGGCCCGGCATGGAGGGCGGCCCGTAGCGCAGCACGCCCTGACCGGCGGCCCGCTCGCCAATCATCGCGCCCTGCACGATGTGCAGGTAGGTGTGGCAGGGCTCGCCCTCTGCCCACAGGGGTTGGCCGGCCGAAAAGCGGCGTTGTTCGAGTGACTTGACGTATCGCAAGACGCTGTCCAGGCTGCTGCGCCCGAATGCCGGCACCTGTCGCACCGCCAGCACCCGCTCGACCAGGTCCAGCTCGCGGTGGGTGATCTGCAGGTGGGGCGGCACCGGACGATCCTTGACCGGGGCGCGAAAGTCCACGTCCAAGGCACAATAGGTGTCGATGATTCGATCCGCCAGCGCCCGCAGCAGGTGGGCGAGCACCGTGAAGTCCTCCTCCATCACATCCAAGAGGGCGTCCACATCCAACTCAAGGACGCGGCTGCGCTCCTGGGCCACCACGCTGCGGACCGCACGAAAATCGGCCAACATACCCACCACGCCCATGCCCGAACGCCGCTGGGACCCCCGCACCGGCTGGCCCGCGTGCAGCACGCCCAGGCGGCCTTCAATGGCCACAACGGCGCCGTGCAGGGGCTCGCCCTCGCGGATCAGCCGCTCTCCGGCCGGCACCACCCGCTCCCGCACCCGCCGGGCTACGGCGGCCAGGGCGGCCTCGTCCAGCCCCGCAAAGGCCGGCATGGCGCGCAGAATCAGCATGTGTTCGAGGGATTGCCCCCGCGAAACACTCATGGGCGGCCTCCGGGACTGCGCTCCAGCGCTTCGATTGCGTGGGCGACGACCTCGGCGCTCACGCCGCTTTGGGACAGGGTGCGCAAGGCGGGGAGCAGCTCGACCCGGCCCAGCTCACCGGCGTGCCAGGCGGCGATGGCTTGCACCGACTCGCTGCCGGCGGTGAGCATGGCGCTGAGCATGGCGTCGTAGTCGTCGGGGGCGGGCTTGTAGAAGGCGCCGCCCGGGGCCAGGCGGTCCAGGCGCGGCAGCTCGGCGCGGCTCTGGTCGAAGAGGCCCACCACGGCGCCGCGCAGATCCCGCGGCAAGGCGTGCTCCAGCAGCTCCAGGCTGGATCCCCGGCGCCTAGGATCCGAGGAGAGCACGCCCCGCCACAGATCCTCGAAGTCCTCGCCCTCGTGCATGAGATCGAGCAGCCGGAAGAGGCGCTCCCGGGCGTTGGCTTGCTTGTCGTCGAGCAGGGTGCTGAGCAGCTCGTGGCCCGGCGTGCGCCGCTTGGGTTGGGCCCGCGCGCCCTCGGCCAGCAGGATGGACCAATCCAACATCCAATAGAGGCTGAGCACGGTGTCGCGCACTGCGGCCAGCAGGGGAGCCGTGGGAAGGGTCAGGCCCGGGGCCAGCCCATGCAGCCGGTTCAAGGCCCGCAACAGCCGGTAGCGCAACACGCCGCTCCCGGCGCCCACCAGCGACCGCGCCAGCAGCGCGGCGGCCTCGGGGCTGGCCAGCTCGGCGATGACCATGGGCAGGTGGATTCGGACTCCCTCGGCCAGGCTGGGGTCGGCGAGCGCATCGTCGAGCAGGGGAAGCACCGGCCCACCCACCGCCACCAGGGCCCGCCGGGCGTCGGCCCGGGCCTCGCGGGTGCCCAGCAGGCCGATGGCCGCCGGCGCGTGGCCCAGCTGGGGTCAGGTGGCGATGCAAGCCGCCGCCGCCGCCCGCTCCCGGGCCGACCGGGCGCGGGCCAGCTCGGCCAGGACGCTGATCTGCAGAGGACCGTGGGCCTGCTGACCCAAGGCCCGGCACAGGGCCACCCGCTCCTCGGCGCTGCCCTCTCGGGCGATCTGGCGGAGCTGGGGCTCGGCCACCCGCGCCTGGTGCCCGCCCTCGCTGCAGAGGGTGGCCAGCGCCGTGCAGCGCACGATGGGTGCGGGATCTTGCATGGCCCGCACGGCATAGCTGTGGTCGGGTTGGGCGCGAACCACCGCAGCACGAACCTCGGGGTCGGGGCTGACGGCCAGGCGCTGGGCCTTGACGAGGTGGTCCACCCGACCCGCGCGGGCGAAGCGGTCCAGGGCCCCCACCACCACCCGCGACGAGGGGTGAAAGAGGATCAAGGAGGGCACGAGGTGGGTGCGCCCCACCCGGTCTAGCAGGTCGAGGCTGGCCAGCACCTCGTCGTCGTCGTCGCTATTCAGCGCCTCCAACATGGCCTCCAGGGCCGCGAGGTCGAGGCTCTGGCCGGCGTCCACCTCGCCCGCCGCGCCGCCCCGCCGCAGGATGCCCCGGAAGAGGTCGAGGTAGTGGCCACGCAGGCGCATGGACAGGCCGATCCAGCCCAGGGCCAGGACCGCCGCCAGGGCGGCCACGGTGCGGGCGCCGCCCCCAAGCGCCAGGGCGATCAGGATGAGGGCCGAGCCCAGGCCCTGGGCCACCCGCAGCAGCAGCAGGTCGGCCACCCGCCGCAGCCGAGCCCGCAGATGCTCGGGAACGGGTACGTAGAGCACCTCCAGGGCCGTACGGTGCAGGCTGTGTTTGAGGCTGCCTTCGGCCCCTTTCAGCAGCAAGGCCGCGCCCAGGCCCGCCCCCGCCGCCAGGCCCACCGCGCCGCCCACCAGCAGCACCGGCAGCACGGCCACGGCCCGGCGCACTCCAAGCCAACGCAAGGCGAGGCCAGTGGCCAGCAGCTGCACCGCCAGGGCCATTGCATTGGTCAGGGCGTAGAAGCTCGCAAACCAAGGGCCCAGATCGGCTGCGGGCACCGTCGCCGACACCTGCGCCTTGAAGAGGTAGTCCACCAACGTAAAGGCGGTGGTGGCCAGCAGGGCCAATGCGGCCAGGCGGGCGGCATAGGCATGGCCCAGCACCACCCGCAGATCGCGGATCAGACCCAGGCTGCGCAGGCGCAGGCGGGTGCGCCGGCCCGATCCCAGGCCCAGGACCGCGACCGCCGACACCCCTTGCAGCAGCGCCGCCGCCAGCAGCAGGTGGCGCACCGGCAGCCAGGAGGCCAGGCCGGCCCCCACCACCGATCCCGCGATGGCCCCCAGCAGGCCGCCGGCCCCCACCACGCCAAAGACCCGCTTGGCGGCGTCCACGGTGAAGCGCTGGCTGACCAGGTGCCAGACCTGCACCAGGCTGATGGAGATCGCGAGGCCCGACCAGGCGTAAAGGGCCACCGGGCCGGCGATCCCGCCCTGGCCTGCCCACAGCCACAGGCCGCAGAGCACCAGGGCCGAGGCCCCCAGCCAGGCCAGCAGGCCCCGCCGTCCCCCGGCCTCCACCGGCACGGCCCCCACCAGGGCGCCCAGCAGGGCCACCAGCAGGTAGACCCAGGGCAGGCGCTCCACCGGCAGGCTCTGCAAGAAGAGCGCGTCCCGGGCGGTCTCGACCAGGGCGTGGCTGGACAGCAGGAAGAAGAGCACGGCAAAGCCCGCCGCGACAGCGCGTCGTTCGGCAGGTCGGACCGGGATCAGCCCTTCGGCGTGCATGGACGGGACGGGGGGAGGGTGCCGGGCAGCCTACCATCCCCGCCGGCGCGGCATCAGGTTGCGGTGCAGTCGCGGGCCTTCTCAGTCCATGAGCCGGTGGTGGGTGGCGTAGAGGAGGATCTCCGCCGTCGTGCGCAGGCCCAGCTTCTCCCGGATGCGGCTCGCGTGGTTGCTTGCCGTGCTGGCGCTGATCTCCAGCGTCTCTGCAATCTCCTTGACCGTCTGACCTGAACAGAGCCCTGCGAAGACCTGCGCCTCCCTCGGGCTCAGCCGCTCGTGGGGCGGCCCCTCGGGCAGCTTGGGCCCCCGTTCGAGCCCTGGTGGCAGGTCCGGTCGCCCGGCTGCGACATTGCGGATGGCACGCATGAGATCGGCTGGTGGTCTGTCTTTGCGCACATAGCCGAGCACGCCTGCCGCCAGGAGGCTCTGCCCGAGGATGTCGGGGCGCGTCATGGTGAAGACCACCGCTGCCACATTGGGGTGCCTCTCGCGCACATGCCGCACCAGCTCCAGGCCTTCGAGGTCTGGCATCGTGAGGTCCAAGACAACCACGTCGCAACGGGACTGGTCGAGCATTGCGGCGACCTCTGCCCCGCTGCTGGCCATGCCGACCAGGCGCATATCGGGCTGGCGCCGGAGAATGCCGGCGAGCGCCTCTCGGACGATGGGGTGGTCATCCGCCAGGGCGACACGGATCATGGCTCGGACTCCAGGGGCAGGCGAATGCGGATGGTGGTCCCACGTCCATTCGGGCCTCTCGACAGCTCCAGGCTACCGTGGAGAACCGCGCAGCGCGCCCGCATTCCGGGCAGGCCGTGCCCCGGCGGGGGCACAGCTGCCATCCCACGCCCATCGTCGGAGAAGCGAACCACCAGGGTCTCCCCCTCCTGGCCCACCTCGAGCTGGACGTGGGTGGCACACGCGTGCCGAATCGCGTTCGTCAAGGACTCCTGCACACACCGAAAGACCGCCAGGGCCGTCGCTTCGGGGATCGGTCGATCGACGGCTCGCACCTGAACCACCGCCCCGATGCCCGCTGCCGCGCAGCGCTCCCGAAGCAGCGCCCGCAGCGCATCCTCCAGGCCGTGCCGGTCGAGCAGCCTGGGCTGGAGATCGTCGAGCACCCGCACCAGCGCGTCCCGGGACCGCCCGATCAGGTGCTGAATCCGGGTCAAGCCCTGGTCCGGGTCGATTGAGGCCGCGACGAGCGACAAGGCCGTGAGCTCCTGTCCCAGGTCGTCGTGCAGGTCCCGGGCGAGTCGCTCTCGCTCTTCGATACGCGCGTGGCTGGCCTGCTGCGAGAGCGCCCGCAGGTCCGCCGTTTGTTCGATGACCCGCTGGTGCAGCCCCGCGTTGAGTTGGGCGATATGGGAGCGCTCCGCTTCGAGGCGCCGCCGCAGGATGTACTGCCCCGCGAGCGCGTCGTAGAGCCAGCTCCCGACTACTGTGGAGGCCCCCGCGGAGAAGAGCATCTGGCTCGCCGCGACCCAGCGCAGCGGAGCGGGTCCCGAGGAGGCGCCATGAAAGGCCAACCAGGCCGCCGCGCCAACCAACAGCGCCGCTCCGATGCGTTGCCCCAGCGGCACCGGCAACAACACGGTAAAGACGGGCGCCAGGTAGAAGAAGCCGAACCATCCGTGGTTGCCGGCGCCGATCTTGCCCATCCAAGCCGCGGCCCAGGCCACCTCCAGCGCGAGCACGACCGTGACCGCCCCGAAGGCGACGCCGTAGAGAAAGCGAAGGCGCGGGCCGATCACCACCATCAGGAGGCTGAAGGACACCACGCCCGCCCGGAACAGGGCGAAGCCGCGGCGCGTCTCTGCGGAATCCGGAAAGAGGAGGGCGTCGAGGGGCCACCACGCGACCGCCGCGGCCGCGACCAGCAGGCCCAGCCCCTTCCAGGTGCGTTCCAGCAGCTCGAAACGCCAGGCGCCAAAGGCCGCCGCCTCTTCCGTTGTCGGGACCGGCGGGGCAAGATCGCTGGGCCCAAGCCAGCGCCGCAGGGCGGTCCATCGGGTGGGTCGTGCTGCATTCATTCAAGGCTTCGGGGCGCAGTGGCGGGGGGCTGCGCCGCGTCGCGCAGTGGACAGTCTGCCACAGGTGCACCATGGACATTGCTTGAGTCGGGGTCTTTGATCCATTGGCGACGGTATGGCAAATAAGTGTGGTTGAAAGCGAGTTACCGAGATGGCTCGCCGGCGGAACGCAGCGGGTGTGCCGCGGAGCGGCCCGCCGAAGTCAGCTATGGGCTCCCGAAATCTGGAGGTTTCATGCGTGTTCCCGCCCCGATCCTGGTCGCGCTCGGTCTTGCCGGAAGCGTTTCTGCTTATGCCGCCCCACAAGGCCTCGTCACCGTGCTCCACGCCGAGGGCGCCACCCCCGAGAGCAGCCTCACCCTCCGCTGCTTGTCGCCCGAGCTCGTCGATGGTCTCGCGTCCCAGGTCAAGGGCGCGCGCATTCGGCAGTATGACTGCGGGACTCCCGGTCTGGCCCCAAACTGGAAGATCCAGCGGCACGGCATGCGGGGCTTCTACGAGCTGCGCAACGACGCGACCGGCCTCTGCATGGACTCCACCGCCCCCCACCCTGGCGCGCCGATCGTCCAGTGGCCCTGCCATGGCGGGGAAAACCAGGCCTGGCGCCTGCTGCCCTATCTGAAAGCAGGTGCAGCCACGCGTTTTCTGATCCAGCGCCCCTACTTCCTGCAAACACTCTGCCTCAAAGGCGACCGGGACGAACTCAACCCCTTCCGGGGGGGGGGCCCCGTCGGCACACTGCCCGGCTACCGCAACGGCGACGGCTACGCCATCAGCAGCTGCGAGGTAGGCAACGACGGGAAAGACCCGATTTCCCCTTCGCTCTTCCGAGCGGTCGGTGTGGGTTTCCTGATGGGCACCTACGGAATCCGCGACCTTGATCCCAAAGGCAAGGTCATCGGTCGCGAAAAGAACGGCGAAGTCGCCCTGCACAGCCGGAGCGGCACGATGGAGGCCCTGGTCAGGGGCGGGGTGGGCAGCGGCGACCTCTGGGAGTTCGTGCCCTTCTCGACCAACGCGACGAGCGCGCCGTCCCACTGGCAGATCCGTCACGTCGACACCAACACCTGCCTGGTTGACCGCGATGGCCGCGCCATCCTCGACAACTGCATGGCAAGCGCCGACCGCCGCTGGACCGTTGGCCCCGCAACGAGTGGCACCTCGACGGACTTCACCCTGAAGAACCAATCCAGTGGGAAGTTCCTGGTTCGAAGCCCGGAAGGCTCCTTGGGCCTGAGCGCCGCCGCGGGTGAGCCCGCCATCTGGGAGCTGGAGGTCACCGGGGCGGATTGGGCCATCCACGGTGGATGGTCGCCGGGGATCCCGCTCTACCAGGAGGACCTGCAGCCCGCGCCGCCGCCGCCCCCGCCGCTGCCCTACCAGCGCCCGGGCGGCGATCTCAACTGGGACCAGGCCGAGGCGATCTGCCGGGATCAAGGCGCGTCCCTTTGCACCTGGGACGACGTCTGCCCCGGGGGCCAGCCCGGGACGGAACCGCGGGTGGGGATCCTGGCCGGGGATGTGTGGATGCCGGTCGGGGACGCTCACAACAACTGGATCTCCGTCGGCGACGCCTACCCCGAGCGCCTGTGCCGTCCCCACGGTGAGCTGGGCGGCCTGCCGGCCTGGGGAACCACGACCGGGCCGCAGGCCGTCACGGGGGTCCCGGCTGCCATGGCCTGCTGCAGGCGCTGAAGCCCGCCCCCACCGCAGGGCCCGCGGGCCCGTGCGGCATCAGTCTGCGGTGAAGTCCGCGGCGTCGAAGACCAGCGCCACATTGGCCTGGTAGCTGCCGTCCTTCTCCAAGGTCACGTCCTGGCTGACGCTGACCCCGTTCCAGGTGACGCGCACCGTGTAGTCGCCGGGCTCCCCCACGCCGTAGGGGCCGCAGCCAAAGCTGGCTTCGGGGTCGGTGACGCCGTTCTCGCAGGGCTCGAAGTCGCCGCTGCCGGCCACGGCCCACTCAGCCTCAGCCGTCTCGTCCATATCCACCAGGATCACGTCGATGGGGCCCTCGTGGGCGGGGCAGCCGGCCAACAGGGCGAAGAAGGGGACCGCGAGCAGGGTTCTTGCAGACAGGGTCATGGGGGTCTCCAGGGGCGGGGCTGGGACGGCGATCAGCGCCGTCTCTTCGATCTCTTTTGGCCTGGGGCAAGGGCGGGCGGTTGGCCTTCGCGCCATTGTCCGCTTTGCAGGTCGTCAAGCTGGTAGGGGCCCAGGCAGAAGCGCACCAGGCGCAGGGTGGGATGGCCCACCGCGGCGGTCATGCGGCGGACCTGCCGGTTCATGCCCTCGGTGATGAAGAGCTCCAGCCAGCAGTCGGGCACGGACTTGCGGAAGCGCACGGGCGGATCGCGGGGCCAGAGCGGGGGCGGATCGATGCGGCGCACCCGGGCGGGGCGAGTGGTCTGGCCCTGGATGTCCACACCGCGGGCCAGGGCCTGCAAGGCGCCGTCCTCGGGCAGGCCCTCCACCTGCACCCAGTAGCCCTTCTCCTTGTCGAAGCGGGGGTGGGCGAGGTGGTGCTGCACGGCGCCATCGTCGGTGAGCACCACCAGGCCCTCGCTGTCGCGATCCAGGCGGCCGGCCGGGTAGACCCCGGGCACGTCCACGAGGTCGGCCAGCGTAGGGCGACCGCCCGCGTCGGTGAACTGGCAGAGCACGCCGTAGGGCTTGTTGACGAGCAGGACGCGGGCCAGGGGGGCTCCCTCAGGGTGGGCACAGGGCCGCTATTCCGACCGGCAGCCGGCCGCACGGGATAGGCTTGCCCGCCCCTTGCCCCGGAGTCCCCCATGCCCCGCCACTGGCTGATCAAGAGCGAGCCCGACGTCTACTCCATCGACGATCTGCAGCGCGATGGCAGCACCTGCTGGGAGGGGATCCGCAATTACCAGGCCAGAAACTATATTCGCGACGATATGGCCGAGGGCGACCTCGCGATCTACTACCACTCGCGGTCCAAGCCCCCTGCCGCGGTGGGCATCGCCCGGGTCAGCCGCGCCGGCTACCCCGACCACCACGCCTGGCAGGCGGATCACGACTACTTCGACCCCAAGGCCAGCCCCGACAACCCCATCTGGATGATGATGGACGTGGCCTTTTTCGAGCGTTTCGCCCAACCCATCAGCCTGGCCCAACTCAAGGCGGATCCGGCCCTGGAGGGCATGCTGGTCACCCAGAAGGGGCAGCGGCTGAGCGTGCAGCCGGTGGAGCCCGTCCATTTCGACCGGGTGGTCGCCCTCGGTCGCGGGGGCTGAGCCAGTGGGGGCGCCCCGTCGGGACGCGGTGCTGGACGCCATGCGCAGCCTCGCCATCCTGTTGATGGCCGGCAGCCACGTCACCCGCCTAGTGCCCGATGCCCTGTGGCCGCCCTGGGGCCGTCTGGTCATGCTGATCGAGCCCTACACCCAGGCCCTGTTCTTGGGTTTGGTGGGGGCCAGCCTGGTGCACTCCTCCCAAGCCACGCTGGCCCGGGGCGGCAGCCGGTCGGCCTGGATGGGGGCGCGCCTCACGCGCATGGGCCAGCTCTTCCTGTTGAGCCTGGTGGTCTTCTGGCTGGAGCGCGGCCCCCAGTGGCCCCACGGCATCGTCTCTACGGGAATCCTCGCCCTGATTGCTGGCGCCATCGCCATCTTCACCGTGACCGTGGCGGCGCCGGCCCCCCTGGCCACCACGGCGGCGGTGACCGCGGCCCTCTGCGCCCTGTCTGCGGGGTTGGACCTGGGTGGCATCGAGGTGCTGGCCATCAACGCGGGCAATGGCCCGCTTCTGCCCACGGCGCTCCATTGCGGCCTGGGGGCGACGGCGGTGCTGGCCTGGGGGCGCTGGGGTCGCAGGGCGGGGGTGGCCTTGCTGGTGCTGGGCGCGGCCTGTGTGGCTCTGTCCCTCAGCCTCGCCTCCTTTCACGACCTGCTGAACGAGCCCCTCGGCCGCAGCCTTCACCGGCTGCAGTTCCAGGGGCGGGGGCACGGGCCGCAGATCACCCTGGACATGCTGCAAGGCAAGGCCCTGAAGACCACGAAGGCCAGCTACTTCAACCCCCGGCCCACCCTGGTGCCCCTGGTCGCGGGCATGGGTCTGTGGACCTATGTGCTGCTGGCGCCCCTGCGCAAACTATGGGACAAGACGGGGCGCAGCCTGCTGTTGATCGGGCGGTACAGCTTGGGAACCTACCTCTTCCATCTCGCCCTGATCGCGGTCCCTGTGCTTGTCTTTGGCAAGAACCCGCCCTTTGCCTCGGCCCAGGTGGGCCTGGCCTATTTTGGCTTCGTGGTGCTGGCCTGCTATGGCTTCGCCGCCTTTCGACAGTGGCAGGAGGACCGCAAGCGGGCAGGTCGCGGGCGCTGAGGACAGAGCGGATAGACGACACCAGGCCCCATTTCGGAAGGAGCGGCGGGAGCGGCTGTCTCGTTCACAATCCTCTCTGGTTGCGGCGACGGCGAGGATGGCAGGGGGACGGGCCCCTATGGCGCTGCAGGGGGTGGAATCCATCAAGAACCAGCTACTCCCCGGCATCACGGCACACCCCGCCCCAGCCGCTGGAGGCTCCACCCGGGCCGGCCACATCAACCTGCCTGGGCGGGTCGACTTTGGGCCCTTGGCCTTCATCGGCCTCCACCGACTGGGCAAGGGCTGGGTGGGCCGCTGCGCCCTCCGCGCAGAGCGCCTGCAGGCCCAGATGCTGCGGCACATCGAAGACCCGCTCCCAGCCTACGGCGACCGGGTGCTGGGGGGCGCGTGGGACGAGCGGCGGCCCGCGATCCCTGCGCGGTCGGCTTGGAGCTGATCCCCCGCAGGCCCCGGTCTCATGGATACGCGGAAGGTGTCGGCGATAGGCGGTTTCCCCGTGATGGGCTGCCCGACAGGTTAGGCGGTGCCCGATGCACGCCTCCGACGCCAAAGTCCAGATTCTCACTGATCAGCTGGCCGCACTGCCGCCCTTCCGGGCGGTCGCGCGCAACGACCTGCTCTCGTTGGCTCGGCGGGGCGCGCTTCGGCCCATGGCAGCGGGCGAGCTGGTGGTCTCCTTTGGCGAGCGACCCACCGAAGTGTCCATCGTGCTCAGCGGCAGCCTTCATCACGTCGGCCCGGACGGAAAACCCGGGGCGGTGTCGGCGCGTCCGGGCGACTGCGCGGGCATCACCAGCGTGTTCACCCGCTCCGGCCCCGCCATGCGAAGCCTGGTCGCGGGCCCTGGCACCACCTGCTTGGTCTTCGAGTCGGCCTGGCTATCCGAACAACGCGGCAACAACGCGGTGGTGGCCCTCGAGCTGGCCAGCCTCGGCGATCTGACGCGGCGCATGCGGGCAAGCAACCTGGACGCCAAGCGGGTGCTGCACAACGCGGCCCAGGACGCGGACCCAGCGGCATTGGCCGACCGGGCCGACGGCGGCGGTCTGATGGGCCGGCTGCGCGCGCTCTTCGGAGGCAGCCGATGACCCTCGACGACCTGCTTCGGCTCTGCGAGCGCCTGCTGGATGACCTGGACGTGCGGGGGGCCTCGGCCCGTGGCCTGGCGGTCGCGATGGGCCTGGGTGAGCACGTGGTCCTGGCGCCGGGCCAGACCCTCTTCACCGAGGACGAAGTCAACGACGCGATCTATGTGCTGCTCACCGGACGGGTGCAGCTGCTGCTCAACGACACGCGGGGCGTGGCGCGCCACCTCGTTGACCTCGACGCGCCCGCCCTGGTGGGACAGGTCGGCATCATCGAGCGCTCGCCGCGCGACGCAACATGCAGGGCCACCGCCCAACATAGGGCGGGGCTTGTGCGCCTCGACCGAGACCTGGTCACACTGACCTACAGCCGCCCCGATGAGGTGGGCGCCGCGGTTCGGCGTGCCATTGGCGCCAGCATGTTGCAACGGCTTGCCGCCGTGCACACGAATCTGTCGCCCCTCAAGTCCCCGGCGCGGCCGCCGGTGCTCGCCGAAGCGTCCCCCCCCGATCCCGACCTCGCCTGGCTGTCGGGGGCGATCGGCGATTGGGCCATCAACGCCGACGGGCTGGACGAGATGGAGGTGGTCCAGACCCACGACCGCCCTCCCCCGCGGTCACGGGACCGGTGACGCGGCGCGACGGCGACGGGTGCTTCGGCCCCTCGCCGCCTCAGCGCCCGGCTCGGGCCTCCAGGTAGGCGACGGAGCGATCGGCCAAGGCCTGCAGCGCGGCCACCTCCTCCTCCGAGAACTCCCGAGGGGTGGTGCCCAGAACGCAAAGGGTGCCCAGCGCATGCCCTTTGCTCGTGATCAGCGGGATGCCGAGATAGCACCGCACGCCGTCCTGGGTGACGAGCGGGTTGTTGGAGACACGGTCATCCAACGTCGCATCGGGTACGATGAAGGGCTGCTTGCTCTCCACCGCGAAGCGGCAGAAGGCCCACTCCCCCGGCGTGCCTCCCGCGTCCTCCAGCCAGCCCGAGAGGCCATGCGACGCGGCGAAGTGCTGGGCGCTGTCCAGCACGATGCTGATCAGGCTGACCGGCAGCCCAAACTGCGCCGCAGCGTCGGTGGTCGTGGCCTCCAGCTGGGCGTCCGCGTCGCGCTGGAGCAGGTTGAGGTCGCCGATCTCGATCAGGCGGGACAGCTCTTCGTCGGTGATGGGCGGCAGGGCGCCGGCTTGCTGGGTGGGGGTCATCGGACACCTCCGGCTGCGCTGGAGCGGGCCTTCAAGCGCTGCTTTCGTTCCAGAAGATCGAAGGTCTGGCAGCGAATCCAGAAGGAGTTGCCCAGCACACCCACCAAGCCGCCCTGCCGGGAGAGCTGCTCGGCCACCCGAATGAGGTCGGTGATGCTGAGCTGCTGGGCAGAGGGGTCCACGCCAACGGAGCGACAGGCGGGGCGCCAGGCCGCCTCTGCGCCTTGGGCGCCCAGCACGCGGCTCAACTGCGCGAGGGCGTCAGCGGGTTTGGGACCTCGCAGGCCGTAGCCGTCAAGCTCCCGATCTTCGAGCACTGCAGTCATGGAGACCCCAGAGGGAGGGTAGGCCCTCCACCTATGCCGACGGCCGACATCAAGCATTACTACGCCGTTACATGACGGACAATCCGCGGGATGGCAGCCTCTGCCGCGGCAGGCGAGGGCCGGCTCGCGACCGACCCCGCCGATGCCCACAGCTCCGCTGGCATCCATGGGAAGTGTGGGTCGGGCAAGTAGCGTCTCCATCGCGACGGTAGTGCCGTTGCCCTTGCACAGGGAATCATGCCGGATCGGGGTAGATGGTGGCGTATCCGAGGACGGGCCACCCGTGAGAGAGGGTCTTGCTTTGGGCCTTGGCTTGGCGGGCCTTGGGGCCTGTGCATCGGCGGTAGAGGGCCTTCCGTATGTCGTCAGGCGCGGTGCGTATTCTTGATGTGTGGCAGCCGGGGCCGTCGGAGCACATTGAAGACACGGTGACTGGGCCCTGCACCGACGGCCTTGGCGAAGGCGTGGAGGATGCGCGCGAAGGTTGGCAGGTTGACCATGTCGTGAAGCCACCAGAGCGTCTCGCCGGTTTCGGGCTGGACGAATGCCGAGAACTGCGCGGACTCGAAGCGGTGCCAGCCGAGCGCGATGGGGCGTAATCCGGGCCGGCCAGCGGCGGCGTTGGCAGCTGCCTGGGGTGTCGCCGAGGCGAAGCAGGGGTTCCGGACCCAATCTGACCGCCGGGCAACGCCGGGGCGCCTCTCGGTCGCCCACCGCCGTAGCTTCGCAGAAGCCCAGCGCAGCCCCGCGCTGTGCCCTCGCCTGCGAGAACCGCCATGCCCGGCCCCGCCTTTCACCGCCACCTCCCCGCCTCCCGCGACGCCGCCACCCTATCTCGGCGCGTTCGACCTCGAAGTCCGGCCGCAGCCTCACCACACGATGCCCTTTGGATTGGGTGCACCTTGCCCTTCAGGCGGTCGAGTCCGTCTCGGGTCCCCGATGACAGCGCGCGCCCCGCAGCCATGGCGGTCAGTCGGTAGCCGGCGGCGGACGCGGACGACGGGCAGACGGGCAGACGGGCCACCGGGCGCATCCGACGCGATCACCCGGCGACAGGCGATTGTTCATGGTCGCGCGAACCGCTCAGCCCAAGCTGATCCGCCCCTCGGCCAGGTCCAGGTGCGCGGCAAGGGCGTCGACATCGGGGGCCAGGGCGCGCTCCAGTCCCGGCACCCACCCCGACAGGGGCTGGATCTGCACCGTGACCCGGCCCCTGGTGGCCTTCTGGGTCCACAGGGCCACCACCTGGCCCCGGTGCAGCACGGTGGCGCGCACATCGGCGGCCTTGGCCCAGACCTCGGGCCGCTCGGCCTCGACGGGCACGGTCCAGCTCTTGTCTTTGTGGCTCATCAGCAGGGTGTCGAACTTGCCCAGCAGCCGGGCAGGGCGATCGCATCTAATCGCCGAGGATCTTCAATAGGTATCGATGATCCCAGCCCGCACGCAGCCTCTTGGTCTTGATGCCCCGCTTGGAGGAGGTCTCCTGCTTGAGGAGGTTGAGTGCGATGCTGCGGACCGTCGCGAGGTTCTCGGCTGCATGGCCCTTCCTCGCTCTGGCCTCGTCCTCTCGGAAGGCGATGTCGAGCACCCAGTGCAGTCCGTTCTCGATCTGCCAGTGCGCCCGGACGATGCGCGCGGCCTCTTGGGCGGCGAGGTCGGGGATGCTGGAGAGGAAGTAGCGCCGGTGGACCGAGGTGTCCTTGCCGAGGGCCGTGCGGTGGGCTTCGACGCAGGCGAGGCTCTTCATGCCCGCCCAGTCTTCGGACTCCGGCAGCCAGTCGAGCTCGCTCGATGTCCAGACCTTCCGCACCTCGTCGCGGTCGTGGGCCTGGGTGGACTCCTCGTGGAAGTCGTGCTGGATGCCGTCGAAGTCCGTGAGGACGCCGTCCTCGAAGAAGCCCTGAACCTCCTGGTGCAGCGTCGGGTGGTTGTCCTTGAGCGCGAGAACGTAGTCAGCCTCCGCCTTGATGATGACGGCCGCGATGGACTTCTGGCAGCCCATCGCGTCGATGGTGACGATGCAGCCCTTCAACTCGAGGGCCGCCACGAGCTCGGGGATGGCGGTGATCTCGTTGGACTTCTCGCTCGTCGGTACCTGCCCGAGCACCAGCCGGTTCGCCGTGGCCCAGGCGTTGACCAGGTGGATGGGGCCTCGGTTGCTCGCCCCGTCCTTGCTCCGACGAACGGTCTTGCCGTCGATGGCGACCACTTCGTCGTCCACCAGCTCGGCGACTGTCCCCACCCACCGCATGAAGCTGGCAGAGAAAGCCTCGGGGCTCAGCATCGAGAAGACACGCCCGATGGTGTCGTGCGACGGGATGCCGTTCGGAAGGTCCAGGATCTTGCGGAGCCACTCCTCCTTGGCCTTCCCGAAGTCCTCGATCTGCACGAATCCATCGGCACCACAGATGACCGCCAGAACGCTCAGGACCAAGATGTCCCGCAGCGAGTGGCGCCGTGTGCGCGCCATGCGCGGGTCGGGGATGTCGTCGAAGGACTCCAGGAGGGTCGGCATGCAGATCTGTCCTGATCCCCACCGATGCGGGGCTTTGGGTGATCTGCCCGCCCTATCGCGCTGGCCCCGTCAAGATGCGATTGCCCTGAGCAGCCGGGGTGGCAAGTCCTTGGGAGCGGGCGCCTGAAGCGCGTCTACATCGGCGCGCAGGCAGAGCAGGCCCCTGCGGTCGCCGCAGCGGACCGAGGCCAGCTCCCCTTTCAGCAGGGCGAGGGCCTGTCGAATCGGGCCCATGCGTTGGCCCAGGGAGTGGGCGATGTCCTGGGGGGTGGCCGGCGCATTGGCGGCCAGCCAGTCCCGCACCATCACCCGCAGGGCGGCGTCTTGGGTGGGCAGCTCCCAGGGCAGGTCGGGGTAGGCGATGCGACGCAACACATAGGACTGCTCGCGACCCACGGCGTCGTGGATGCACATCTCGCCCTGGCGGGACAGCATCCACACAAAGCGGCCCGCGGCGCCGCGCAAGGCGACCATGCCCGGCCCGGTGCGCTCCTCCATATCGGCGAGAAAGGACGCAGGGACGAGATCGAAGAGGTCAGAGCGCTGCACGGGCCGCCCCAGGGCGGCGATGCGCGCCTGGGCCAAGGCCAACTCATCGGGGGTCAGCTCCAGGCCGCCGCGGGCGCCGACGGGAGCGTCGGCCAGCAGGGTGATGGTGGGGGCCCAGTGGGCGGCGGCATCGTAGAGGTGGACCGTGTCGCGCTGCCCCCAGGTGCGCACCAGGCTGCTCCCCGAAAACAGGCGCTCCTTCAGGGTTCTGGCAGAAGGCCTGCCGACGGTGCGCAGGGCGAGATTCCACAGGGCGGGGGCCTCGACCTGGGCCTGGATGCCCACCACCGCCCGGGCGGCGGCCTCGGGGCTGTCCGCCCCCGGCCCCAGCAGGTGGTGGCGCCGCAGGCGAAAGGCCCGGGCCTGGTCTTCGGTGATCTCGAGGGTCGGGCTCATGGCTGCTCGGGCGTCTCTGCACCAAGAAAGGTGTCGATATAGGCTGCACAGTCGGTGCGGATGCGATCCTCGTCCAGGCCGAAGCGCTCCAGACTGTAGCGGTGGCCGCTCTGGAAGCCGCGCTGCCTGGCGGCCCTCTCTGCGATGCTGCGCCGCAGGTCTTCGGTGGGTTGGTGGCCCACAAAATCCAATATTTCGCCCATCAGGGCCTCGAAGTCCCCCATCATGCGGGTGAAGGGCACCACCATCACCTTGTCGCGGTCGATGCGGCCGGCCCGCCAGTCTTCGGTGAAGCGGGTGAGCAGCAGCACCAGGCCCTGGTAGAGGCGCTCCAGGTAGCGGTCGCGCCGGGCCTGTGGCAAGGCCCAGAAGCCGAAAGCCGCGTCCAGCACGCCCGTCACCAGGGACATGCCGCTGGGGATGGTCTCGACGGGATCCCGCGCCAGGTAGAGCACCCGGGCGTCGGGGAAGGCCTGCTGAAAGGCGGGCGTGCTGGCCCCCAGGCTGAAGACCTTGGCCACCACGCGGTCCTGGCCATGGGCCACCTGGCTGCGGCGCCAGAGCTGGGCCAGCCAGGCGCGATCCCGCGGGCCGGTGTCCCGGTGGGCCGGGTCGAATTCCGACAGCAGGTCGCGGTCGTGCCAGGCCAAGAAGAAGGCGTAGAGGAAGAAGCCGTCGGTGAAGCGGAAAATCCAGGTGGCATCGTCGGTTTCGACGTGGGTGAGGCTGGTCTCGTGGGCGACGGTGGTGTGGTAGCGCACGGGGCTGACCGCTTCGAGCCGGGGCAGCAGGGGCCGCAGCAGGCGCTGCTGGGCGAGCGAGGGGTAGACCATCTGCCAGACCTCGCGGCCGCAGCCCACCTTGTGTTGCACCAGGAAGCGCTGCAAGAAGGTGGTGCCCGAGCGCGGGTTGCCCACGATGACCACCGGGGGCCCCAACGGGGTCTGGCGCAGGCGCGACGAGAAGGCGCGGTCCAGGGCGAGGCCCAGCCGGCCCAAAAGGCGCACGGTGGGCAGCAGGATGACCAGGGCGGTGGCCTTGCCCGGCGCACCCAGCCCGTGGGCCACGCTCCACCAGAGCCAACCGAGACGTCGCAACACGGGGACTCCTTGTGTGGGGAGGGGGCGCCTTATCCGCCTGGGGCGCGGGGCCGTCTCAGAAGCGGGCGGTCACCTGCACGGTCACCCGATCGCCCATGGCATCGGCCAGCACCAGCGCGTCCCCGCTGGCGCCGGGCGCCTCTACGGTGCGCCACTCATAGTTGGCCTGCAGGCGCAGCTTGGGCACCGGGTCGTACTCGACCCCCCCCGTCACGGTCTGGAAGATCCGCTCGGCCACCGCGTCCTCGGTCTGGCGATCGAAGCGATCATAGCGAAGCTTAAGACCCAACTCTCCCCATTTCGGCGGCAGGTCCAGGCGCATCCCGCCCTGGCCCACGATGCCCCAGGCCTCGCCCTGGCTGGCCAGGCCGACGGTGCCGCCGGCAAAGGGCGGGCCGCTGCCGGTCTCCAGCATGCCTTGGCCCGAGGCCAGCTCGATCAGGGCCCAGACGGGCTTGATCTCGACATGGAGAAAGACGCCCTGCCGGACCCGGTCGAAGGTCTGGTTGCCCACGTCGCGCTTGCCTTGCAGGCGCCAGGCCCCCACCTTGACCTCTTGGCGCCGGGGATCGGTGCGCTCGCCATCCAGCACCCAGGCCAGCTCGAAGCGGCCCGACAGGTCGTGGTGGCCATCGGTGTCCCCCGACAGGATGCCGTCGCCATTGCTCAGCATCAGGGCGTAGCCGCCGGCCAGCGCCCCCTGCTGGAAGCCGTCGAAGACCTGGATGCCGACATCGCGAAAGGCGTAGGCTCCGCCCACATAGGCGCCATTGACGATGCGGTTCTCGCTCAGCAGCCCGGTGAAGGTGTTGCTGAAGTGGACCCACTCGAAGGCCGTGAGCGGCGGCACGATCTCCTCCATCACCGGCAGCTTGAACTGGCCGACGCGAATGCGGGCGCCAGGGATGTAGGAGAAGGTCACCGACAGGTCGGTGGGCACCACGGGCGAGGCCCGGGTGATGGGCACCTCGCCGAATTCGAAGAGGGTGAGCCAGTTGATGCGCTGGTCGGTGCCGGGCATCGAACCCCGCGCCCCCAGGCGGGCCCGAAAGAGCCGAAAGCTGAGCTGGCTGCTGCCGTCCACGGTGTTGAATGCCGGAAGATCTCCATTGAAGCCGGATAGTCCCGGTGATTTCAAGCCCTGGACGGGATCGCCCAGCATCCAGTCCACCTGGGGCTGCAAGAAGCCGCCGATCTTGATGGGGGCGTCGGGCTGGCCCAGCTCGGTGGCCTGGGGCAGCAGGCTCTCCGCCGCCTGGGCGCGGCCCAGCAGGTTGGAGCAGAGCAGGAGGGCGAGGGCGGGGACAGCGCGCATCGGGGGCCTGGAGGCGAGGAGAGGAGGGTCGGGCGTCGGCCCGGAAGGAGCAGGCGAGGCCCCCACCCGCGGGGCCTATCGTCGCGGGCGCATGCTGACAGGTCGGGACCCCCAAGCAGGACCCCTGCGCGATAAGGAGAGATGTCCCCGGAGGCGATTGTGGCCCTCGTCCTGCTGGCTGGTCTGCTGCCCGTCCTGGCGCCGGTCGCTTCGGCCGCCACGCTCGAGCTGGACCTCAAGACCGCCTTGCAGTCGGTGCCGGCCGGTGTGCCCGATCTGGTGGCCTCCATGCCGGCCAGCCGCCCCGAAGCCATGGTCATCTACCTGCACGGCTGGGAGAGCTGCGCCCGCGGCGTCCTCGGCGACGGCCGCGTGGACTGCGGGAATGGCGCCCGTGTGGACGGTCTGGGCCTGGCGGCGGTGCATGCCCGGGCCGCCCTGCCCACGGTGCTGGCGGTGCCGCAGCTTCCTTTCTTGATGCGGGGGGGCAACCCGGGGTCCTGGCGCGCGCCCACCATGCCCGCTCACTGGCTGGACGAGGTCCGCACCGCCCTTCACGCCGAGAACGCAGCAGAGCGGCTGATTGTGGTGGCCCATAGCGGGGGCTACCTGGCGGCGGCGGCCCTGCTGGACGCCGACCCGCCCCTGCCCATTCGCGGGGTGGTGCTGCTGGACGCCCTCTACGGCCGGGTGGACACCTTCGCCGATTGGCTGGCAGAGGGCGACGATCGCCACCTGGTCAGCCTGCACACCGCCCACCCTGCCACCACCGCCCGCAACCGCGAGCTGGCGGGGATGGTCTCGGCCCGCATGGGGCCCAGCGCGGTGCGCATGACCCCCGCCTTGCCCGATGGCGACCTCAGCACCGTACCGCTAGTGGTCTCTCGCACCGACGCCGCCCACGGGCTGCTACCCCGCGAAGTCCTTGACCGCGTGCTTATCGGCCTGGAAGCGCTGGTTTTTGACGATTGAGGCCGGCAGGGCGCCCTCGTCGCTGACCAGCGGGGCCAGCTCTGGGTCCACCAGCAGATCGGCCAGGTCCATCAGCCGGCCATCCACCTTGACCCGCCGGTCCACCAGCCGGATGCCATGGCTATAGTCGGCATAGGTCAGCTCGTGGAAGAGGGAGAGGGGCTGAATGGGCTTGCCATCGACGTGGTGCCAGCCGTAGATCGCCACCCGGTTGGGCTGGTCGGCCAGGCGCCGGGTCATCACCACGTCCTTCTTGTGGCCGGCCCGCAGCGCGTGATCCGGCGACGCCAGGTGCTGGGCGGCCAGCATCTGGTTGTGCTTCACCAGGACGGGGATGGTGACCATGGCCGCGCTGGGCGGGATGGGCCGGGGCTCGACCATGACCTGGGCCGAGGCGTGAATGCGGTCCACCAGGAAGCGGGTGGGCAACAAAGCGCCCGCGGCGGCCGCCACAGCCTCGGCGTGGGGGCGATCCAGCGAGATCCGCAAGAAGTCCGCGTCCGTTCCCACCGACAGGTAGTCTGAGGTGACGGCGATCTCGACCTCGTGGGCCACGCCCGCGGCGTCGGTGGCGATGTAGCGCACCGTCGCGAGGCTGCGCAGGAAGCGGGGCACATGGCCAGCGAAGATCTCGGCTGCGAGCGCGTCCTGGCGCTGCGGACGATCCATGCGGCCGATGCGTTGGGCGATCTGGCTGCCGGACTCCTGAGAGCTGGCCGGCGGGCGCGGCAAGGCCAGCGCCTGACCCACCGCCCGCGTCGCCATCGGGGCCGATGGGGCCGTGACGGTGGGGGTGATGCCAAAGGACAGGAAGGCGGCAAAGAGCGCAGAGAGGGGGAGAGCGAAGGGGTTCACGGCGGACTCACGTCCGCGCAGCAGCGGAATCCGAGGTGGTAGTTGCGGTGGCTGTCGGGCACCTGGATCTTCGTCCCGTGCCAGAAGGGCGCGCGCCAGCGGCACCAGTCCTCGTGGGCCCGGTAGCTGTCGAAGATGAACCAGCTTCCTTTCATCTCGGTGACTCCCAAGACCCCCGTGTGCGCGCTGGACAGCTGGTCCGGCGCGAGGGGGAGGTTCATGTGCTCGGCGGCATTTCCATGTTGATCGTACACCCCCAGCGGGCTCACGCAGCCGGGAAAGGCGCCCGTGGGGTAGGTGTTGGTCCCGCAGATCTTGACGTTTCCACCGTCACAGCCCGCGCTCTTGCTGCTGCCTTGGGCGCAGACGCCAGCGGCCGGCGGGCTGCTGCCGGTGGCCCAGCGCTTGTCGGCGCGGTGCGAACGGTTGTGCGCATCGCGCAGCGCCCGCACCGCGTCGTTCATGCCGCGGCCCTTGGCCAGGTCGAAGCGGTAGTCCGGCGCCAGCATGGCGCCCTGGCAGCCGCCCTCCCACTCGTGGGCGTCGCAAATGCGCTTGCCCATGGCCTCGCAGATCGACGCCGCCTCGTCGGCCCGCACCTGGGTCACCGGGTAGGCGCAGGGCACGCCGGGAAACTCGTACTGGTCGATGCAGGCGGTTGCCTGGCCGGGGGTCTGGGTGCTGGGGTCGTAGAGGGGCACCATATAGGGCCGCCCGCAGATGGCGACGGCAGCCGGGTCGGGTGCGCTGTTCAGGCCCGCCTCTTTGCGGCGCTCCTGGCATTGCTGGGGGGTCATCGGGTGCGCTGTATTGGGCGCATAGCCGGTGCTCATATAGGTGCTCTGCGCGAAGATGGCCTCCACCGCGGCGATCTGCTCGGGGCTGAGCCCAAGCTCGGGCAGCAGGGCCGAGGTCTCGGGCGAGGGCAGGGCGACGGCGGCCGCGACGAGCAGGGTCCACAGCATCAGGGCTCCCGGGTCTTGCGGACCACCATGAAGAAGTCGCGGTTGTCGGGCAAGGCCACAAAGCGCGGCATCAGCTTGCCATCCCGGCCGGTCTTGTCCAGGACCTTCATGCCGTCGTCGATGTGATGGGGCTGCGGCGTGTCACCGGGGCCTGGCGTATAGACGGCGAGATAGGTGTGCTCCAGTGCGTTCATGTCCAGCAGCATCGCCTCGGTGCAGCCTGCCGAGAGCAGCACGCGGGCCATGCCCGCCGGCGTCGCCGACGAGAACCAGCCGTAGACCAGGAAGCGGCGGTCCGGTGTGTCGATAATGCAGGCGCTGGCGCGCAGGCTGCGAAGTTGGCCTTCGGCTGAGCCAGACCAGTTTCCGGCCCCCCATTGGTCCACGAAGGGCCCAGCCCGCGAGATGCCTTCGGCGTCGCGTTGCACGATGGACACCCCGTTCTGGCGGGCATGGCGGATGTCGCGTAGCCGCGGCGCGTCGGCCTCGGTCCAGGTGCGGATCTCCACCCTTCCGTCCTTCCAGACGATCAGCGTGGCCAGGCCGGGGTTGAGGCTGGAGGCGATCACGCCGTCCTGGATGAAACCGTAGTGGCTGCCGTTGTTGTGGCTGGCATAGGGCCCTGATTTGAAGGCCCCGTGGGTGCGCTTGAAGCCGCCGGTGAAGGCCGCGGTCAGCCCCCCGATCTGCCAGGGGGGCACCTGGCCGGTGCGGGTGAGGGGCGCGATGCTGGAGAAGCCGTCGGGGCCGGCAAAGCCGTTGATGCGGCGGTGGGAGGGCACCCGCTCGGCCCACTCCACCCGGGGGTGGTCGGTGCCCAGCTCATAGTCCAGGTCGAATTCGTTCAGATCGAAGGCCACCATCAGCACCAGGGCGCGGGCCTCCACCGTGTCCATGCCCAGGCTGGGGGCCACCGCCGGGTCCACATCCACCTGCCCGGCCGCCAGCCCGCTGATCCAGACGCCCTTGCTGGCCGCGGGCACCCACTTGCCCACCGGCAAGGAGCCCTTGTCGCCAATGAGCGGAATCTGCAGGTGCGGCGCGGCCACCGTTCCGTCCTCGCTTGCGGCCTTGATGCGGATGGGCGGCGGAGCCTTGGCCCCGCCCACAGCGACGCCGGAGCCGCCGCTCTGGGCCTGCTCCAGGTAGCGGTCCTTGTAGACGGTGGCCTTGGCCAGCTCGGTCAGCTTCTCGCCGGCCTTCCAGCGGTCGCGCACCTGCTCGACCGACCACTCCAGGGGCGAGCGCTGGCCGCGCATATCCTTGCGGCGCCACAGCCGCCCGCCACAGAGCGGAAAGTAGGGGTCGGCGCTCTTGGCGGCCTCGTCGAGGGGGCTGGGGCTGCCCAGCCAGGGGCTGCAGGTGGCCTCGCCCGCAGGGTCCGTGATGTGCAGCAAGCCATCGGCCGCCGCCGTCATCGACACCTGGATGTCGAGCGGGTCGGGGTTCTCGACGTGGTGGAAGCTGTCGCCCACCCGCAGCAGGTACCAGCGGCCGATGGCCGGGGCGAGGTTGGTCAAGGAGACCGTCGGCGACAGGGCCACCGACGTGGCTTCGGGCTGGAGGTCCACGACGGTGGGGGCCGCGAGGGCAGCACCAAGGGCGGCAATCAGGAGCATGGTGCACCAGGGGGGAGTCAGGGGAGCGCAGGAGGGGTCGGCCTCGACATCGGGAACCCTCAGCCCCGGGCGCCTTCCAAGGCCCGCGTCGTGACGGTGAGGGCTTCGGTCCAGGTGCGCACGCTCGGCCGCCCCGGCGCTTGCACCAGGGCCTCATAGCCGGTCCAGCCCTCCCCTTGCCGATAGTGGCTGCGCAGGACCAGGGCGCCGTCGGTGCGGCGAATGTCGGCCACCACCACCAGGCAGCGCTTGTGGTCGGGGCAGCGAATCAGCTCGCAGCGGCGCTTGCTGACGCGGTCGCCGCGGCGGTGCTCCGCTTCCCAGCTTTGGCCCGCGGCGGGCTCGGGGGGCAGCACCACCTGGGGCGGATCGTAGAGGCTGAGCACCCCATCTGCATAGACGCCGAGATCCACCAGGCCCTCGGGACCATAGGCCACCACCGCATCTTCGACGATTCTGCCCTCGCCCTCGGCGCCCAGCTGGCGGGTGATGCGGCGGTAGCAGCGGCGCCCATCCCGGGCCTCGGCGTCGGCCCAGCTCTCTTCGAAGATCACGCGGGGCAGCTCGAAGCTGCCTGCGTTGCCACAGCGGGCGTAGCGCAGCTTGCGAGGTGGGGGGGCCCAGCGGAGCAGGGCGTCGGAGAGGGCGGGCAGGCTGGGTGCGTCGGGGTCGGTCATGGCGGCACCCTAACCGGGGCCGGCGCCCTTCAGGGCACCAGGTCGTTGAGGTCGCGACTCTCCAAGATCTGCCTGGGCGCGCCTTCCCGCGCCAGGCGCAGCATCACGCGGCCGAGCTGGTCGCTGGCGATGACCATGCTCGAAAAGCCCTTGATCGCCGGGTAGAGCCAGCCCGTCACCTGGTAGGCCCGGCGATAGGCGGCGGTACGCGATTCGACGCCGCGCATGGGCTGAATCCACCCGGGTCGCAACATATAGGCCTGCTTGAATCCCATCTTGAGGAGTGCGTTCTCTGTTGCGCCCTTGACCCGGGCCCACATCAGCCGCCCTCTCTCGCTGCTGTCGGTGCCTTGGCCCGACACGAAGCAGAAGCAGATGTCCGGGTTGAGTCGCAGCAGGGTTGTGGCGGCGGCCAGCGTGTAGTCGTGGGTGATCTTCTTGTATTGGGCCTCGTTCAGGCCGCCGGAGGCGATGCCCAGGCAATAGAAGCAGGCGTCGAAGCCGTCCATTTGCGATTCCACCGCGCTATAGTCGCCGAAATCGTCCACCAGCAGGGTGCGCAGCTTGGGGTGGCCCCGCTCCAGCGGGCGGCGGCTGACCGCCAGCACCTCGGTGACGCCGGGGTCGTCCAGGCATTCCAGCAGCACCGCCTGGCCGATCATGCCGGTCGCACCGAAGAGAATCACATTCATGGGTCAGCTCCGAAAGAGGGTGCGCAGGCCCTGGGCCATGCGTTGCCGGTAGTCCGCCCGGTCGGTGGCGATGTGCTTGTTGCCGACCGAGAGGGCCTGCACGGTCTGGGCGAGGTCCTCGGCCCCCAAGCCCGCCTTGCCCAGGACAGCGGGCAGGCCCGCGGTCGCGATGGCCTGGGTGATCTGCTGTTGCAGCGCCCGGTCGCCGTCGCCCATGCGGGTGCCCAGCAAGGCGTTGGCCGTCTCGACCAGCTCGGCGAGGTGCCGCGCCTCGATCCGGGCGCCCACATAGGGCCCGTGGGCGGCGTCATAGGCTTGCAGCAGGCGGTCGGGCAGGCTGAGCTGCTCATCGGCCAGGGCCTCTGCGAAGGCCTGCTGGGTCTGGGCTTGCAGGGCCTCGACCGCCTCGCGAAAGAGGGCCTCTTTCGTGCGAAACCACAGGTAGAGACCCTGGCGGGACAGCCCGGCGGCCTGGGCGATGGCGTCCATGGAGGTCTTTCGGTAGCCGTATCGAAGGAAGACGCCGGTGGCGGCGTGCAGCAAGGCGGCCCGGCGGTCGGCGGTGTCGTCGCTCATGGGGTGCTCAAGCCGCGATCGCGGCGGCAGGGAGGGGGTAGGCCAGGCCGTTGAGGTCCTCGCTGGCGGCCCACAGGCGGGCGGCGGCGGTGGCGTCCTGGGCGCGTGGGGCGACCGGCACCGACTCCGGCGGGCCCCGGAGCTGCCAGGGCCCGGCAGGTCCGACCAGCGCGCCTGCGGGCAGATCGGGGTCCAGGGCGGCCCGCAGGCTGGTCAAGGCCCCCTGCGCTGGCGACATGGCCAGCAGGCGGGTGGCGACATCGGCCGCCGTGGCCTCGCGCAGCAGCTCGGTCGCGGTCCACCCGGGGTGGGCGGCCCAGGCCGTCAGGGCGGCACCCGCGGCGCCCAGCCGACGCTGCAGCTCTTGGACGAAGAGCAGATTCGCAAGCTTGCTGGCGGCATAAGCGGCGACGCGTCCATAGCGGCGACGCTGCCAGTTGAGGTCGTCGAAGTCCAGGCGACCCCAGCGATGCACCACGCTGCTCACAGCCACGATGCGCGCCCCGGGCCGGTCGCGCATGGCCGGCAGCAGCAGCGCCCCCAAAGCGAAGTGGCCCAGGTGGTTGGTGCCGAATTGCAGCTCGAAGCCCTGCCGCGTGTGCGCCAGGGGGGTGCCCATCACGCCCGCGTTGAAGAGGGCCAGGTCGATGGCGGGGTGCTCCTCCAGCACACCGGCCGAAAACGTGCGAACGGAGTTCAGATCCGCGAGATCCAGGCGCCGCAGGCTCGCCGTTCCCCGTGGAAGCTCGGCCTGGATGCACGCCAGCGCACGGTGACCCTTGTCCAGGTTGCGGCAGGCCAGCACCACGTGGGCCCCCTGTCGGGCCAGGCCCAGGGCCGTCTCGAAGCCCAGGCCCGTGTTGGCGCCAGTGACGACGGCGACACGGCCGGTCAGGTCGGGGGCGTCGGTCAGGGTCCAGGGAGGCATCGGGGCGCCGGTTCAGGGAGCCCCATCACTTTACACACCAGTCCACATATGTAAAGTATGGCAAGTCATTGGGTCAGGAGCTGCTGCCGTGGCTGCTGCTGTCTCCCGTGGCGGGCAGAGCCATCGCAACCATGCTTCATGCTGGGTTTGCGGGGCACCCACCCCTCGTCCGCCCCCGACCGCCTCACCCTCCCCGAGTCAGAGCGGGTGGTGGTGGTGCTGCTCAGCCAGAGCCGCAGCGCGACCGTGCTGGGCGACTTGGTCCGCGCCGGCTGCGCTCTGGGGGATTCGGCGAATCCCGCACTTTACATGCAGGACTGAGTGTGTAAAGTCCGACCAGTTCGAAGCATCCCGGAGCCCCCATGTCCAAGACCCCTCGCCGCCGGCCTCTCCGCCGGGGCGCCGCCTTCGCCTTCGGGCTGCTGGTCCTCGGCCTGCTCGCCATCCTGGTGGATGCCTGGCCGGGCATGGGCAAGGGAGCGGCGGGCGCCCGAGCCCAGCGCATGGCTGCCTCGGCCCAGTGGTCGGGGGCGGGCTTCGAGAATCCCCAGCCCCTGTGGAATGACATCTTGGGGTCCGTGACCACCTTTGGCCGGGCCAGCGCCGTGATGGTGCCCGAGAGCCCCATTCCGGTGGAGGCCCACGACGGGTCGCGCTTTGCGCTGCCGCCTGCCACGGGCCTTCGGGTGACCTGGCTGGGCCACAGCACGATGCTGGTGGAGATCGATGGCCACCGCTTTCTCACCGACCCCATCTTTGATGGACGCGCCAGCCCGGTGACCTGGGCGGGCCCGGCCCGGTGGTATGCGCCGCCGGTGCCCCTGCAGGGCCTGCCGCCCCTGGACGCCGTGGTGCTCTCCCACGACCACTATGACCACCTGCAGATGGAGACCGTGCTGGCCCTGGCCGACCGGGTGCCCCTGTGGGTGGTGCCCCTGGGCGTGGGCGCCCACCTTGAATACTGGGGCATTCCCAGTGACCGCATCGTTGAGTTGGATTGGTGGGAGGCCACCCAGATCGGGGACCTCACCCTCACCTGCACGCCGGCCCGCCACGCCTCGGGCCGGCATCTCCTGGACCAGAACGCGACCCTGTGGGCCGGCTGGTCCTTTGGGGGGCCGCAGCATCGGGTCTTCTTTTCTGGAGACACGGGCCTCTTTCCCGCCCTGCGCGACATCGGCGAGCGACTGGGCCCCTTTGACCTGACGATGATCGAGGTGGGGGCCTACAATGCGGCCTGGCCCGACTGGCATATCGGCCCGGAACAGGCGGTGAAGGCCCACCAGATGCTGCGCGGCAAGGCCTTCCTGCCCGTACATTGGGGCCTGTGGAACCTGGCCGCCCACGGTTGGACCGAACCGGTCGAACGAGCGCTGGTGGCCGCGGAGTCCGCCGGCGTGGCCATCGCGGTGCCCCGCCCCGGTCAGAGCATCGAACCCGAGGCACTTCCCCCCGTGGAACGCTGGTGGCCGGCGCTGCCCTGGCGCAGTGCATCCGAGGACCCGATCGTCTCTACAGCCATGGGGGAGCGACTCTCGGACTGATGCCCACGCAGCGTCCGGCCATGGTAGGGTCGGGCTCCTGTGTGAGCCTCGGATGAACCCATGTTTTCGGCTATGCCTTCGACGATGCTCCTGTTGGCAGCGCTGGCCGGAGGCCCGGCGGCGGCTGCCGACGGTCCCAGCGAGGACCACGCGCGCATCTCCAAAGGCATGGAGGGTCTTGCCTTGCGGGGATCCTGGCAGGCGGTCGAGCGGGACTACCTCCGGCTGATCAGCCTGGGCGAGCCGCTCACGGCCCGCGACCACCTCCTGGGGGCCCACGCCGCCCGCGCCGTCGGCGACCTGGAACGCCTCGAGGAGCGCCTGCGCCGGGCCCAGGCGGTCGGCGGCGATGCAGAGGTCGTCACCTGGCTCCATCTCATCGATCAGAGCTATTGTGGCGTCCGCCTGTCCATTCTCAAGGCCCGCCCCACCCTCGAACGCATGGATGGGTCTGCCTCCGAGGAGGAGGTTGCGGTGGTGGCCTTTGTCGCGGCGCGCCTGGCCAGGGAGGACCGGGTGGAGACACGGCTGCCCTGTGGCAGCTACCGGGTGGCCGGACATGCTGTGGCGTTGAAGCCGGGCGCCATCACGCGGGTGGATGTTGCGGGCGGCGCCGTTCAGGTGGAACACAAGGCCATCGACACCGGTGTGCAGCGCCCCAGCCCCCCGGCGGTTGTAGAGGCCGCCCCGCCGCCCCTGGCCACCGATCCGGCAACGCAGCGCCAGCGCATCGTGGACGGCATGGCGGCTTTGGCCGAACAGGGGATCTGGGCGGCCGTGGATCGGGACTACAAGCGCCTGCTGGCCATGGGCGGTGGTCTGTCGGATGCCGAGATCGCGCTTGGGGCGCAGGCTTCGCGGGAGCTTGGGCGCTCGGAGGAGGCGAGGCTGCGGGAGGCCACGATGGCCCGATCCCCCGCGGCCGGCAGCGGCGGCCGTCGCGTACCGCCCGCGCCGCCCCTGGCCACCGATCCGGCAGAACGCAGCGCCAGCGCATCGTGGACGGCATGGCGGCTTTGGCCGAACAGGGGATCTGGGCGGCCGTGGATCCCGGGGACTACAAGCGCCTGCTGGCCATGGGCGGTGGTCTGTCGGATGCCGAGATCGCGCTTGGGGCGCAGGCTTCGCGGGAGCTTGGGCGCTCGGAGGAGGCGAGGCTGCGGGGAGGCCACGATGGCCGATCCCCGCGGCCGGCAGCGGCGGCCGTCGCGGCCGCCCCGCCGCCCCAGCCCGTCCCTGCGCCGCAGCCGCCGCAAGCCCCCAGGCCACCGGTCGCGGTGCGCCCCCCAGAGCCCCCTGCTCCCGCTCCGCCCGTCCTCCCCGAGCCCATGCCGGCCCTGGCCGCATCGCCGCGTGTGCAGGCCGGCCCGACGCGGCACCCCTGCACCGCCGCGGCCCAGCTTGGTCCCGATCGCTATGCGCGCAAGTCGATGGTGCTCTTTCCTTTGCAGATTGCCGATGGCGCAATCGAAGCCAGCGTGTCCTATCGGGGTCAGACCTGGGGTGGCAGCAAGCTGGACAGCGACAAGCTGCTGCTCGCATCGGTGGGCCAGGGGCTGATGGCGGTGGACTACCCCCTGCGCCGCCTCGACCTGTGGCTGAGTCCGACCGAGGCTGTGCTCTCTGGAGACGCGCTGTCTGCTTCCGGGTCCGCTGTCGCAGAGGCCCTGGCCTGCTCCGACGCAGCGGTGGTGCCTGTGGTGACCCACTACAAAGCCGAACGCAAGACCAAGAAGTCGAAGAATGGTTCGACCTCGGTGGTCTATTCGGTCCAGCTCGAGCTCTCCCTCGACCTCTACGAGCGCAGCGGCGGGCAGCTGAAGCGGAGTCTGCGCTTGCGGTCCAAGGTGCCGGGGCCCGTCGATCTGGCCGAGGACCTCATGTCTTCCGCCCGGGCCGCCACCGTCGATCAGCTCAGGTCGCAGGTGCCTGGCGGTGCGACTCGGGTGGACGCGGCCCGGGATGGGATCGACCGCCTGGTGGGGCGGTTGCCTGAGGCCCAGCGCCCCCCCCTCATCGATATTCTCGAGCAGACCGAGCTGGCCGTCACCCGCGTCGCATCGGCCGCCCGACCCATGAGCCTGGTGCCCGTCTTGGAGGGCGGCACCGGCCCCCATCCCGCCGCCGATGGCTTGGGTTGGCGCTCGGTCGAGAACCGCTGCTACACCGACCCGCCGGTGCACGACGACCCGGACTTCGAGCGCCGCGCCGTCGAGTGCGAGGTGCTCAACCGCCTTCGGCAGGCCGTGCGCCAGGTGCAGCTCGACACCCGCAAGCAGCCGGCCTTCCGGCTCTATGCGCCCCTGGCCGTGCAGGCGCCGCGCAGGGTGTCCATGCCCCTGGGCACGGACGAGGGCCTTCGCATCGGCGATGGCTACTGGATGCAGCAAGGCGACCGGCGGGTTGGGTATGCTCGGGTGCGCAGCCTGGGGGCCGGCGGCCTCTCGGGCGAGGTGGATGTCAGCCAGCTTCAGGTGGTCTTTGGTCGTCCCGAGCAGGCCACAGAGCGGCTGCAAGGCCGCGAGAACCCGCAGCTCGGCATCGAGATCGGCCCCTGGCTGGGGGCCATGCCGGCCGGTCGGCCCGAGGCGGTGCTGCCCATCGACCCCCTCAGCGGAGCCGAGCGGTCGCTTGAGGAGGGCCGCGCCCTGACCGCAGGCGAGCTTCGTTTCGACGTCAACCTGGGGCGCATGGCCCGCCTCTTCGAGTGGTACCAGACCAACCGCCTCAGCTTCGGAAAGGCCGGGCCCTTGACGCGGTCAAACGCTGCGTTTGGCGTGGAGCGGCGATTCAGCGTGGCGCCCCGCACCTGGGTGCTGGCGGGTGCCGCGCTGGGCCTTCAGCGGTGGCGCGTGCCCTCCGGCGAGGCCTACACCGACGACGACGGCGACGAGGTGGAGGCCGGCGCCACCGCCACGCGCTTCAGCGCCGAGCTGGGCAGCGGCGGGGTGCTCATGCTCAGCCCCTCTTTGCTGCTCCGGGGCGATCTGGGCCTGCGCCTGGCCCGGCCGATCGAGGACTTCACCTGGCGATACGACGACAACGAAGGCACGGTCACCCCCCTGCCCACCGACGGCGGCAGCTTTCGCCTGCGCACCACGGGGATTGCAACGGGGATCTCGACGGTCTGGATCTTCTGAGCCGCCTGGCGGCTCCTCAGCCGGCAATCCCCAGCAGGGCGCCCGCTCGCGCGACCTCTGCGTACCACAAGGCCGAGTCCTTCAAGGTGCGTCGCTGGGTCTCATAGTCCACGTGGACCAGGCCGAAGCGCTTGTCATAGCCGTAGGCCCACTCGAAGTTGTCCATCAAGGACCAACCAAAGTAGCCACTCAAGGGAGCGCCGGAGGCGATGGCATCCAGACAGGCACCCAGGTGGGCGTGCAGATAGGCGCGGCGGCGGTCGTCTCGCACGCGGCCCTCGGCGTCGGGACCTTCGGGCCAGGCCGCGCCATTCTCGGTGATGACCAGGTCCTTGACGGGATAGTCGCGGCTCACCCGCAGCAGCAGGTCCCTCAGCCCCTCGGGGTAGATCTCCCAACCCATATCGGTGCGGGCCACGGGGGGCGGTTCGGGGATCAGGCGGGGCGCATTGTCGGCCTCGGGCAACGTGTCGCTGCGCAGGATGGCGCGGGAGTAGTAGTTGATGCCCAGAAAGTCCGTCTCTGCACCCATCGCTTCGATGTCGCCGGGCTTCTCGAAGGGAATCTCCCCCGTGGGCAGACGGCCCAGGCGCTGGTAGTCCGCCACCATGTCGGCCGGGTAGGGCCGGCCATAGCAGGGGTCCAGAAACCAGCGGTTGAAGAAGCCGTCGAAGTGGCGCGTGGCATCGCGGTCTGCGGCGCTGCCCGAGGCTGGGTAGCCCGGGGTGAGGTTGAGGGTGATGCCCACCTTGGCGCCCGGGCTGTTGGCCCGAATCACCGGCACCGCCCGGCCGTGGCTGAGCAGGATGTGGTGGGCCGCGGCCAGGGCCTCGGGCCAGTCCTGGTGACCCGGCGCGTGCTCGCCGCTCTGGTAGCCCAAGATGGCCGCGCACCAGGGCTCGTTGTGGGTGATCCAATGGCCCACCCGATCGCCCAGGCGCTTGCTGACGATGTCGGCATAGCGCACGAAGTGGTCCACGATGCGGCGATCGGGCCAGCCGCCCATCTCTTGCAGGGGCTGGGGCAGGTCCCAGTGGTAGAGGGTGGCCCAGGGGGTGATGCCGGCGGCCAGCAGGGCGTCGACGAATCGGTCGTACCAATCCAAGCCGGCGGCGTTGGGTTGGGTCTCGAAGCCGGTGGGCAGGATGCGGGGCCAGGCGATGCTGAATCGGTAGGCCGAGACGTTGAGGGCCCGCAACAGGCCGATGTCCTCGGGCCACCGGTGGTAGTGATCGCAGGCTACATCCCCGTTCTCACCGCGTATGACCTTGCCGGGCTGGCGGCAGAAGACATCCCAGATGGACGGCCCGCGGCCGCCTTCGTCGTGGGCGCCCTCAATCTGGTAGCTGGAGGTGGCCACACCAAAGGTGAAGCCAGGCGGAAAGACTCGGTTGGTCATCGTCTCACTCGGGCAGGGGGTGGTGACATCGGATGGCATGGCTCGGCGACAGCGGGCGTTGGGCCGGCGTCTCTGCATGGCATCGGGGAGAGGCTTCCGGGCAGCGGGCCACAAAGGGGCAGCCCGGTGGGGGGTCGATCACAGGCGGGGCCCCCGGGCCGGCGGGCAGGGGTCCGTCCAGGTGAGAGGCCGCGGCCACCAGCAGGCGGGTGTAGGGGTGGCGGGGCCGCGACAACAGGTCCCGGGTGGGCCCCTGCTCCATCACCTGCCCGGCATAGAGCACCACGACGCGGTCCGAGATGAAGCGGGCCCCCGCCAGGTCGTGGGTGATGAGCAGCACGCCCAGGCCCTGCTGTTGCTGCAGGTCGCGCAGCAGCTCCAGCACCTCCATGCGGACCGACACATCCAGGGATGCGGTGGGCTCATCGGCCACCAGCAGCATGGGCTTGGGCGCCAGGGCGCGGGCGATGGCCACCCGCTGCCGCTGGCCGCCCGACAGCTCGTGGGGGTAGCGGTCGAGGTAGGCCTCGGCCGGCCCCAGCCCCACCGCCTCCAGCAGCGCGATTGCCTTCTGGCGCACATCCGACCGGGTGGCCTGCCCATGAAGCAACAAGGGGCGGGCCACATGGTGCAGCACCCGGTGCACCGGGTTCAACGAGGCATAGGGGTCCTGAAAGACCATCTGCACCCGCTGCCGGAAGCGCAGGGGGGCGCCCCGTCCAGACCGCACATCCACGGCCTCGCCCTGCAGGGCGACCGCGCCGGCCACCGCCGTCTGCATGCGCAGCAGCACCCGGCCGATGGTGGACTTGCCGCTGCCCGACTCGCCCACCAGGCTCACGATCTCGCCGGCCTGCAGGTCGAAGCTGACGTCATGGGCCGCGCGCAGGAACGAGGGCCGCGGCCATCCCGCCCGGGGAAAGGACACCCCCAGGCCGCGCACCTGCAGCAAGGGGGCGGTCATGGCGCCTCCACGGGGCAAGCCAGGCTGTGGCCTGGCCCCATGGGTTGCAGGGCGGGCTCCGCGGCGGTGCAGGCCGACACCGCTCGCGAGCAGCGCGGGGCGAAGCGGCAGCCCGACATGGCCTGGCCCGCTCGGGGGGGTGACCCGGGAATGCTGCGTGCCACGCGATCCTCACCCAGTCGCGGCGGCAGGGCCCCCATGAGACCCTGGGTGTAGGGGTGGCGGCCTCCTCGGCCGATGGCCTCCACCGGGCCCACCTCCACCATGCGCCCGGCATACATCACGCCGATCCGGTCGGCGATGCTGAGCAGCAGGGACACATCGTGGGTGATGAAGAGGGCGGCAAAGCCCCGCTTCTGTTGCAAGGCCTGCACCCGGTCGAGGATCTCCCGCTCCACCACCACATCCAGGGCCGTGGTGGGCTCGTCGAAGATGACCAGGGCGGGGTCGAGCACCAGGGCCAGGGCGATGGCTACCCGCTGCCGCATGCCGCCGGACAACATATGCGGCCAGGCCCGCAGGTGCTCGGGGGCCAGGTCCACCAGGGCCATGCCGGCCTCGGCGCGGCGGCGCTGTTCGGCGCGGTCGCCCACCCCGTGGGCCGCCAGCGTGTCTGCGAAATGGCCTTGGATGGTGAGCAGCGGATTCAGGGCGTTGAGCGCATTCTGCGGCACCAGGGCCACCTCGCTCCAACGCAGGGCGCGAAGGGCCGAGGCGTCCAGATCCAACACCGGTTGCCCTGCCAGGATCACGTCGCCGCCGGTGATCACGGCGGGTGGCGGCAGGGTGCGCAGCAGGGCGTGGATGAGGGTGGACTTGCCGCTGCCCGATTCGCCCACCAGGCCCACCACCTCGCCGGGCATCACCTCCAGACTCACCCCATGCAGGGCCTCCACCGGTCCATAGGACACGCTGAGATCCGTCACCTTCAGCACCGGGGGCCTCCTCATGCCGACCTCCGCACGGGCGTGGGCGTGGGCCCGGACCCATCGCCGAGATCGGTGGCCAGGGCCGGGTTGGTGATCTCGTCGATGCCGAAGTTGATCAACGCCAGGGCGAAACCCGTGAGGGCGATGGCGGCGCCGGTGGGCACGAAGGTCCACCAGGAGCCGGTCAGCAGGGCGCTGTCGTTGGTGGCCCAATACAAGTTGGTGCCCCAGGTCACGGCGCCCAGATCACCCAGACCCAGGAACTCCAGGCCCACCTGGGCGCCGATGGCATAGGTTGTGGCCCCGATCAGCGCGCTGCCCAGCAGAGAGGCCATATTGGGCAGGATCTCGGTCACCAGCACCCGCAGGCGACTCTCGCCCGAAACCAGGGCCGCCGACACGAAGTCCCGCTGCCGCAGACTCAGCACCTGGCTGCGCAGCACCCGGGCATTCCAGGCCCAGCCCGTGGCCACCAGCACCGCGGCCATCGATGCGGGGCCTGCGGGCAGATAGGCCGCCAGCACCACCATCAGGGGCAGGCCGGGCAGCACCAGGGACACATTGACGATGAAGGACAGCAGCTCATCCACGCGGCGGCCGAACAGTCCCGACATGCCGCCCACCACCGCGCCGATGGCCACCACCGCCACGCCGACGATCAGCCCCAGGCCCAGGGTGGTGCGGGCGCCCACCAGGGTCTGGGCCAGCACATCCTGTCCCTGCCCCGTCGTGCCCAGCCAATGTTGGGCCGATGGCGGGTCCAGGGGGCGCGCCACAAAGGCCGCCGGGTCTTGGGCCAGCAGCGGTCCGACCAGAGCCAGCAGCAGCATCAGCCCCAGCAGGATCAGCCCGGCCACTGCCTTCCGGCTTCGCAGCAAGGTCCTCATCGCCGGGTCCGGGGGTCCAGCAGCAGGGTCATGCCATCCACCAGCAGGTTGGCCCCCAACACCGCGAGGCTGATTGTGAGAAAGAGGCCTTGCAGCAGCGGATAGTCCTGTCCCCGCACCGCTTGCAGCAGCAGGTAGCCCTGGCCCGGATAGCTGAAGACGATCTCGGTGAGCAGGGCGCCGGACAATACAAAGCCAATCGCCATGCCAAAGCTGGTGAGGCTGGGCAGCAAGGCGTTGCGCACGGCGTAGCGGCTGAGGATGCGCGCCGGTGGCAGGCCCCGAACCTCGGCGTAGCGCACGAAGTCCTGGTTCATCACCCCCACCATGGTGTTGCGCATGGTGAGCAGCCAGCCGCCCAACGAGGCCAGCACCATCGTGCCTGCAGGGAGCGCGGCGTGACGCAGGGCGCTGCTGACGAAAGCAAGGTTGAAGCCGGGAGTCACGTCCGACCCGTAGGCGTGGCGCACCGGAAACCACTCCAGGCTGAAGCCCAGGGTCCAGGCCGCGACCATGGCCAGCCAGAAGTAGGGGAAGGCCCCCAGCAAGGACAGCAGGGGTGGGGCAATGGAGTCCAGCCAGCCACCGCGTCGCCAGGCCGCCAGGGCGCCCAGGGTGGCAGGGCGATCGCATCTAATCGCCGAGGATCTTCAATAGGTATCGATGATCCCAGCCCGCACGCAGCCTCTTGGTCTTGATGCCCCGCTTGGAGGAGGTCTCCTGCTTGAGGAGGTTGAGTGCGATGCTGCGGACCGTCGCGAGGTTCTCGGCTGCATGGCCCTTCCTCGCTCTGGCCTCGTCCTCTCGGAAGGCGATGTCGAGCACCCAGTGCAGTCCGTTCTCGATCTGCCAGTGCGCCCGGACGATGCGCGCGGCCTCTTGGGCGGCGAGGTCGGGGATGCTGGAGAGGAAGTAGCGCCGGTGGACCGAGGTGTCCTTGCCGAGGGCCGTGCGGTGGGCTTCGACGCAGGCGAGGCTCTTCATGCCCGCCCAGTCTTCGGACTCCGGCAGCCAGTCGAGCTCGCTCGATGTCCAGACCTTCCGCACCTCGTCGCGGTCGTGGGCCTGGGTGGACTCCTCGTGGAAGTCGTGCTGGATGCCGTCGAAGTCCGTGAGGACGCCGTCCTCGAAGAAGCCCTGAACCTCCTGGTGCAGCGTCGGGTGGTTGTCCTTGAGCGCGAGAACGTAGTCAGCCTCCGCCTTGATGATGACGGCCGCGATGGACTTCTGGCAGCCCATCGCGTCGATGGTGACGATGCAGCCCTTCAACTCGAGGGCCGCCACGAGCTCGGGGATGGCGGTGATCTCGTTGGACTTCTCGCTCGTCGGTACCTGCCCGAGCACCAGCCGGTTCGCCGTGGCCCAGGCGTTGACCAGGTGGATGGGGCCTCGGTTGCTCGCCCCGTCCTTGCTCCGACGAACGGTCTTGCCGTCGATGGCGACCACTTCGTCGTCCACCAGCTCGGCGACTGTCCCCACCCACCGCATGAAGCTGGCAGAGAAAGCCTCGGGGCTCAGCATCGAGAAGACACGCCCGATGGTGTCGTGCGACGGGATGCCGTTCGGAAGGTCCAGGATCTTGCGGAGCCACTCCTCCTTGGCCTTCCCGAAGTCCTCGATCTGCACGAATCCATCGGCACCACAGATGACCGCCAGAACGCTCAGGACCAAGATGTCCCGCAGCGAGTGGCGCCGTGTGCGCGCCATGCGCGGGTCGGGGATGTCGTCGAAGGACTCCAGGAGGGTCGGCATGCAGATCTGTCCTGATCCCCACCGATGCGGGGCTTTGGGTGATCTGCCCGCCCTATCGCGCTGGCCCCGTCAAGATGCGATTGCCCTGCCCAGGGTGGACCCCAACCCAAAGGCAAGCACCACCGCCATGCCGGCCAGAAAGACCGTCCACAGCAGGCCCGTGCCGATGACCTCGCTGACGGGAGCGGGGAAGTAGACCAGGGACACCCCCAGCTCGCCCTGGGCAACGTGCCCCAGGTATTCCAGGTACTGCACCCAGATCGGGGCCTCGCTCACGCCAAAGGCCACCCGCAATGCATCCAGGGCAGCCGGATCCAACTTGCCCTGAAAGCGGGCGAAGATGGCGGACGCCGGGTCGCCGGGCATCATGCGCGGCACCAGGAAATTCAAAGTGAGGGCCGCCCAAGCCGCCAAGGCATAAAAGGCCACCCGACGCAACGCCGCGATCAGCAGGCCGCTCATCGAGCGGCCAGGGGGCTGCGGGCTTGCAGGCGGGTGAGCACCAGCAGGTTCTCGGGGGCGTGGTTGGGCGAGAGTCGGGCGTAGGGGTCCTCGGGGCTGGGGAAGCCCGTCACCCAGCGCGTGCTGGCTTCCCCCCAGGAGGCCGACGGAAAGAGCGGCAGGGCCGGGGCCTCGGCCAGGAAGGCCGCTTGCATCTGCCGCGCCAGGTGGTGCTGGACCTCGGGGTCGGTGGTGGCCTCGAAGGCCGCAAAGAGGGGGTCGGCGGTTGCGCTTCCGTAGCGGTGCCAATTCACGGCGGCCGGCGTGCCCACCGGCTTGACCCCCTCGGTGGCCATCAAGGAGCGGTAGAATCGGTAGGGGGTGGGTCCGGCCTGTGACCAACCCAGGCTGAGATCGAAGTCCCCGCGCCCGACCCGGTCGAACCAGGCCGAGAAGTCATAGCCCTGCACCGACGCGTCGACGCCGATGGCTCGCAAGTCTCGGGTGATGACCTGGGCGGCGCGAACCCAGTCCGACCAGCCCGCCGGGGTGGTGATCTGCAACTTCAGGGTATCGCCGGCCGCGTTGCGACGCAATCCATCCGGACCCCGCGTCCACCCGGCAGCATCCAGCAAGGCGCCGGCAGCGGCGGGATCGTGGCGCACCCAGTCCTGGTCGGTGGGGATGTCTTCGATTCGCCAACCCGGATAGCCTTCCGAGAGGCCCGTGGGGTGCGAGGGCACCGTGTAGTCATACATCGCCACCCGCACCAGGCGGCGCCGGTCGATGGCCAGGCTCAAGGCCTTGCGCACCGCCACCTGGTCCAGGGGGGGGCGGGTGCTGTTGGGATAGAGAAAGACCGTGTCGCCGACAATGGGGAACCAGGCGTGGAAGTGCTCGGGATCCCGCGCCTCGAATGTGCGCTCCACAGCCGGGACAAAGTTGCCTGCCCAGTCGATGTCGCCCTGCACCAGCGCGAGGTTGGCCTGATCATTGGACGAGACGGCGGGGAAACGAAGAACCGAGACGCCGGGGGGACCCTGCCAATAGTGGGGGTTCCGACCCAGCTCGAAGAGCTGCGTCTGGAAGCGCTCCACCTGGGTGAAGGGCCCCGTCGCTACCGGGTCGGGATTGCTGAAGCCCACCGGATCGCCCACTTCGGACCAGATGTGTTGGGGCACGATGGGCGTGTGGGCAACCTCCAGCAGGCCCGGAGCGAAGGCGCGTTGAAAGCGCACCCGCACCGTGCGCGTATCGACGGCTTCGACCGATTCCAGGATGCGCCACACCCCGCCGCTGTCCAGGGCTCTGTGCCGTCTCATCAGGTCGAAGGTGAAGGCCACATCCTCCGCCGTCATGGCGCGGCCATCGGACCAGGACACCCCCTCACGCAGGGTGAAGGCGAGCTGACGAGCGGGCTCCTCCCAGGTCCAGGCCTCGGCCAGCCAGGGCGTGTATTCACCCGACATGGGGTTGTAGATCAGCAGCGGCTCGTAGATTCCGGCCGCCGAAGGCCATCGGGCGCCGCCTGTGGTCAGAAAGGGGTTGAAGTTCCGAATCCAGGCGGCCTGCTGCTCCTGCACCACCACCATCACGCCAGCGGGACGGCTGTGGTCCACCGGATCGCAGGCCCCGAGCAGGGCCAGCAGCAGCGGGGAGGCAGCCCTCATGGGGCCCGCTGGTAGGTGCGCACCCAATCCACCACCATATCCGCGGGAAAGGGCGTGTCCGGGGTGGGGGGAAGCAGGAAGTTGCCGCCCACCGCCACATTCAGGATGGGTGTAACTCTGACACTGACGCTCCATCCATTCCCAACGACGCCTCGCCGCTTCCCGCAGCATCTCGACGCGGCCGACCCGGTCTCGGTGGAGCCGGTCCCAGGTCACGTCGAACTCGCCTGACTGCCGCCGGCTGCAGGGTGGCCGGCTTGACCGCCTCGTGGGCTCCAACGCATCCCGCTGCGCTTCATGCGTGTCGACGCGAGGGTCTTGCAGGCGGCCTCGACGACCCCTGACCCGACGGGGAGCCCCTCAGCAGCGACCAGTATCCGTGCTCGGTTCTGCGGAAGTAGCCGAGCTCTGTGCGGAGGGCCTTGCTCCGAGGGTGCTCGCGGGCGAGGTGGCGGAGGGACCGGATGACCTGCTCGACGCCGTCGTCGTTGTCCCTAAGCTTGTGACGCAGCCGCTTGTGGATGCGGTGGAACTCACGCGAAGACTCGCCGTAGGCGGCGGACAGCGCCCGCGAGAGGTGCTCCACGGCGTGGAAGTAGTCGAGGACCTCCACCCCTTCGGGGAGGGCTTGCGACAGGAAGGTCCAGTTGTCGAGGGCGCCGTCGGCCACCTTCACCAGGCGCAGGTCGGGCCGCTTCTCCAGGATGGCGTTCAGCCCATTCTCAGCGATTGCTTCAGGCTCCGCCTTCCGCGCTCGGGCATCCGGGCGAACTGGCGGGCAGGCGAAAGACGCTCGCCCCCCAGCGTCATACAGCCAGGTCCTGCAGCCGACCTCGAAAGCCCGCAGTCCGCTGGGCGGACGCCCTTCGTGCGGGTCGCCGCCCGCTTGGCGGCTCGGCCACCGTCCTTCATCGGAACCATGACCCCATCGAGGGAGATGGCCACCGACGCCGCCTCGTCCGGGAGCTCCACGGCGGCGTCCAGCGCCCGCTCGTGGCGAAGACGGTGCGTCTCTGTCCTCGCTCACCACCTGGGCAGGCGGTCCAGGGTGCTGGCGGGATTGGGGTCAGTCCGCCGACCCGGACGAGCATCCTCCGCCGTTCGGCGTCGTCTCGCCCACGAGGAAGCAGGCCACCATGGCCGTGCACGCGGCGTCACCCAGCCATCGACGATGCCCCGACACGTCCACCGTCGTCACTGCCCGGCCCTCGCCCGACCGGTACAGGCTCCGCCCACCCGGACCTCGCCCGCCCCGTCAGCAGGGTGGCCTCGTGGCGACCGGGACAATGGTGGAAAGCGCTGAACGCCGTCGATCACGACCTGCGGCGCGTCGACGTCGAGGTGCTCAAGCACCATCTGACCGAGGCAGCTCCACGGCCGCCACTACCCCGACCTGACCCTCGACGTTGAGCAGGTCGACCTCCTCCGGCGGTCGCGAGGTCACTCCGGCCAGGGCCGCCCCAGCTGACGCAACGCGGTGGCGAGGGATGTGGGCAAGTTCGAGTGGGCGGAGAATCTGATGACGGGCCTCCCGGTGGCGGTGGCGATGTCATCCATCCATACTCCAGGGAGGGACTCCCGCTTCTCCACCCCGGCTCAGCTGTCATGCAGCGACGGAAGTGACCGCTCGCGCCCTGTCTGCGCGTTGAGAACGCCCGCGCCATCGGTCAGAGTCAGATCTACACCCATTCAGGATGATGAAGAAGCTGCCGTCAAAGGCCCAGGGCGAGCCTGCGGGCAGGTCGCCGATGGCCACGGTGTGCACCCGCTCGCCGTCGATCCACCAGGTGATCAGCTCGGGGTCGATGTCCACGGCATAAGTGTGGAAGTCATCGGCGGCGCTGTTGTCGAATGGGAGCTGGGTGGTCTGGCCCACGCTTGCGGCGCCGCTGTAGCCGGGGCCATGCACGGTGGTGAGGACCTCTCCGGGATCCTCGCCGCGCACCTCCAGGATGTCGATCTCGCCGCAGGCCGGCCATCCTGCGGTGTCGAAGTCGGTGCCCAGCAGCCAGAAGGCCGGCCAGATGCCTTGCCCCTCGGGCACCCGGATGCGGGCCTCCACCCGCCCCGGGCCAGGCTCCACCGCGCCCCGGGTGGTCAGCCGGGCCGAGCTGTAGTCCATGCCCTGGGTGCTCTGTCGCAAGGCGCGGATGACGAGGTGGCCGTCTCCGTCGATGAATGCGTTGTCGGTGCTGTCGCTGTTGTATTCGAGCTGTTCGTTGCCCCACCCATCTCCCCCCACATCTGGGGTCCAGGAGCTGGGATCCGGTGCGCTGCCGGCCTCTCCGTCGAATTCATCGGCCCATGCGGGCACCCAGCGGGTGTCGATGGCTTGGGTGGCTTCGACGGTGTCGGTGCAGGCCGCAAGCAGACCGATCAGGGCGATCCGGTGGTGCATCAGGGATCCCGGGTGAGGTAGAGATCATCGATCAGCACGGTATCTCCAGCCGCGCCGCCCTCGCCCACCAACAGCAGGCCCACGGTCACCGAGCCCAGGTCCACCCCCGCCGACTCGAAGTCCGCCAGGGGAATGCTCAGGTCCTGCCAGCTTCCATCGGGCACAAAGCCGGCAGCCGAGACATTGACGCGGCCCTCGTTCCCGCCGCCGGTCATGCCGATGCTCCAGCTTGCCAGGCTCGAGTCGCTGCTCTTCAGGGCGATGTGCAGGTGGTCCCAGTCGCCCAGATCGGTGGCCTCGTCCCAATGCACGCCACCGCCCCACCACGGGTTGCCGGTCAGCGTGAGCGCATCGGAGGTCAGCCCCTCCACCCGATCATCGCTGACCGACACCCCGAAGGTGCCCTCATAGATGTAGAAGTGGCGGGTGACCTCGTCGAGCAGCAGGAGATCCGAGTAGCCTCCCTCGTAGAAGATGCCGTAGGATAGACGATCTTCGCCATCCTCATAGGGCTGGCTGCCTCCCAGGAAGTCCGGGTCATCGGTGAGCGGATCCCAGGGGCCGGGGTTGGGGTAGTTGGGGGCCCCGGGATCGGGCCGGCAGGCGGCCAGGGCGACGAAGAGCGCGGTGTGGCGGCGCATCTCAGTCCTCCCCCCGGGTGGCCGGCACCGCACCCAAGGCCACCAGCCCGTCTTCGGCCAGGGGCGCCAGCGGATAGGCGATGGTGCCGGTGGCATCATAGGTCACATCATCGGGGAAGCTGATCAGCACCTGCTCAAAGCCCCGCTTGGCCAGGGTCCAGACCAGGTACAGGTCCTCGTCCGCAACGCGGGCGCCATCGTAGAGCGCCTTCAAGCAGGTGGCCGTGTAGAATTGGTGCTCTCCGGTGGGTTGCAAAGCCAGGGCTGTGGCAAAGGCATAGGTGCCGCGGTCACAGCCGCTCTCGAAGAGCTGCCACTTCAGGTCGCCGTTGGGATCCAGGCTGTCGGCGAAGGGGTTGTTGGGATCGTCCAGGATCGAGGTGTCCGGGTAGACGCCGACGTCGGCACTATAGGGATCAAAGCGCAGCTCACGCAGATCCTCGCCGGTCCGCCAGGTGCCGGCTTCGTCGATGCAGGCTCCCAGGGGCAGCAGGGACAGCAGGGACAGCAGGGGCAGAATGCGCATGCGGCGCCTCACATCTGGAAGGTCAGGTAGGAGTAGATCTCGAGCTCGTGGCCCTCGGATCCGGTGATCAGCGGGTCCGGAGAGAAGGCGTCGAAGCTCCGGTACTTGAAGCGCATGCCCACCCGGGTGCCCGGGTCTTCCAGCGCCAATCCCCGCAGGCCCGTGGACAGGTCGGCCAGGGCCTGGAAGGGGTAGGTCAGGTTGAAGGTGCGGTGGTAGTCGAAGGGCCCCCAGTCGTTCCAACGGAAGGCGGTCTTGAGTGCGGTGTGGCGCAGCCAGAGGTCGGCCGTCACGGCGCTCCGCGTCACCAGCCGCGCGTCGTCGCCAGAAGATTGGTCCTGGCCCCCCATCACGCCCAGGAGCAGACGATTCTGCGGCCCGGGTCGCGCCATCAGGGTGAAGGTTGCGGTCCACACATCGGCGGCGGGTGGGGCGGCCGAAAAGGCGAAGAGGTTGCCCACCTCGTCAAAGCCGAACATGGCGTCGCGGCTGGTGGGCTGGTGGCGGTAGACCAGGTCCAGGCTGGCGGCCACCGGCGCGTCTTCGTGCAGCAGGTTGTCCCAGGCCCAGAACCAGGTGCCCGGCGTGGGATCCCAGACCAGGAGCAGCTCCCCGGCCACGGTCTCGCGGTTGCCCAGCACCGCGAAGGGGTCGTCGATGCTGTTGCGTGGCGCGAGGCCCGGGTAGTAGAAGCCCGTCCGCCCGTCCCACTCGCTGGCCAGGTTGGGCAGAGGGCCCACAAAGGGCTTCTGGTAGAGAAAGTTGGGCGCAATCTGGAAGCTGCCCAGGTCCAGGGCCACCCCACTCAGCAGCTGGACTCCATTGCCCTGGCCGCCGTCTTTCAGCGTCCAGCCGGTGAAGGTGGTCGTCTCGTCGGGGCAGCCATCGGCCACGAGTCCGCGGTAGGCCCCCTGCACATAGATGTGGGCGGGGCCCGGCTGAAAGCGCAGTCTGGCCTTTGCGCCCAGGGTGTCCACCATGCGAATCTCGTCTTCGAAGACGTGGCTGCCGGTGCCCTGGTAGCTGGGGCCGTCCCCAGCGTCGCGCAGCTCCTGGTAGGCCATGCCCAGGCGGTCGGTCCCGGCCATCAGGCCGCCCAGGTCCACCTGGACCGGCCCCAGCCGGCTGCCCAGGTGCAGGCCGGTCTTGCGGGTCACCAGCTGGGGGATGGCGCGGTTGGCGGCCGCCGCCCCCTGCTGGGCCAGGTCCTCCTGGTGCACCAGGGTCCACCGGGTCGGGCCGATGTCCAGGCTGTAGCGCCCCACCACCGATGGGTTGGCCCCCCAGTACAGCTGCGGTCCGGCCGCCAGGGCGAGGTTCTTCAGGGGACCGCGCCCCTCCAACTCGGCCCCGATGGGCACGGCGGCATCGTAGATGTCGATGTTGGGCCCATAGTAGGCCGACCGGTAGATGCCGAAGAAGTCGCCCTCGTAGCCCCAATGGAAGTGGCCGACGCGGTAGAATGCCTTGAGTTGGAAGAGGCTGTGGTCCCAGGTGCCTTCGGCCTGGTAGATCCGCAGTCTGTCCCGGGCGGCCAGCGCGGCGATCTCTTCGGGGTCGTCTCCCTCTTCTGCGATCAGCTTGCCCGCCCGGGACTCGTAGCTCAGCTTGTCGATGGGGTTCTGGGCCACGTTGCCCAGGACGTTGAACTCGACCCGTGCCTGCACGGCATCCACCGGGGACATGCCCAGGTCGAGGTAGACGGACTCGGTGTGATCGAAGTCCAGACGCTGCTTGCCGGAGCCGGTGCGCCGGTGGTCCTCGCTCATCGTGCTGGAGAGATCCAGGCGAAGGCCCCGAACCCAGGCCCGCTTGAGCCAGGCCACGTCGCCGGCGGCGGCGTCGGTGCGGTACCGCAGCAGGCTGCCCGCCGGGTCGGCCTGCGAGAAGCCGAGGGCCATGCCAGCGTCGGAGAGCGTGGCGTCGTAGGGGTCCATGCGCCACACCTCTTGCAACACATAGTAGGCGGGGCGCGGAAAGACCAGAAAGTTGCCGGCGTCGTCGGGTGGACCCTTGGCGGTGATGCCAAACCACTCCTCGTTCATGTTGTTGCGGCCATCCACGAAGTCTTCGGCATAGGCGGCGTTGGGCCAGCTGGCCGTGGGGTCGTGCACATCCAGGTTCTCTTCCTGCTGGTACTTCCACCAGCCATCAGACCACTGGAACTGGAAGCCTCCCGCGGCATTGCCCACGCCGCGTCCATGCACATTGCGGTAGAGGTCCAGCCACTGTGCGCGCACATAGCGGGCCTGTACCACCGGGTCTTCGCGCATGCGGCGAGCGTCGAAGGCGTCGGCGCCGAACTCGCTGTAGAAGACGGGAACACCCAAGGTGTCCCGCACCCGCTGGTAGAGGTCACCGGCGTCGAGGCCCCGGTAGACGTTGGTGCCGAACAGGTCCATGTCGCCGGCATATTCGGCGATCAGGTCCAGGTATTGCAGATCGCCATTGCAGATGGCCACCGCAGTGCCGGGGTCGGCGGCGTGGATGGCGTCAATGGCCTCGCCGAAGAGGCTGTAGAGGTATCTCGCCCGGGCCTCGCCCTTGGCTTCTTCTGGCAGCGCCTCGATCTCGAAGCTCGACCAATGCAGGCCATAGTTGTTCTCGTTGCCCAACATGACCATGAGCACCCCCGGCGTGCCTTTGAAGCGCTCCACCGATGCCAGGGTCTGGCTGAGGATGGCCGCGCGGTGGCTGGGGTTGCTATAGTCCACACTGGGCACCCAACGCCCGCCCACGTCGATGCCGTAGCGCCCAAAGAGCGGGTTGATCATCGTCCAGATGCCGTAGTTCTCGAAGATCCATCTCACCCACTTTGGCGGGATGTCATCGTACTGCCGAATCGCGTTGACGCCGAGATCGCGCAGCATCGCCATCTCTCGACTCAGCACCTGCTCGATGAAGGCGTCGTCCTGAATCCACAAGCTGTAGCGGTAGTTGGTGCCAATGGGAATATAGCCCCAGTTCATGCCGCGGATGAGGAAGGGCTCGCCGTCTACCCAGAGGGCGCTCCCCTGGTCGTCCTTGAGCACTTGGACGCGGTTCTGCGTCGAGCTTGCGGGGGACGTTGGCGGGCTGTCGGGCGCTGCCCAGGCAGGGGTCACCCCCCCCAGAGCGAGCGCCAACCCAAGCCCGAGCCGCCGGGCCCGGAGGATGGTGCCGACGCGTCGGCTCTTGAGGGGGGTGGCCATGCGCTCAGCCTCCGCAGGGGGTGCAGGAGGCGTAGGTGTCGCTGATATTTCCGAGGCCGGCTGCTACTGGCGGCTGGGCGTAGTTTGCGTAAGGCCAAGACGGCGCAGCGCCGCCACGGCACGATCAGGTTCTCGTAGGGCGCAGCCTCGTTGATGGACCACAGGTACTCCATGGCCTCGCCCGGCGGCTCCTCGAAGACCACCGTCCAGCTGCCGTCGCCGTTGTCCGATGCCACCGGTCCGCCGACCGGGTCCCAGCTCCACCAGGGGCCGACCATGCGCACGTTGGTGACCGTGTCCTGGCTTCCATTGCCGTCGGCGTCGACGCCGTGACAGGTCATGTCCACCGTCGCGTAGAGGCCGTTGCAGTCCTCGTCAACCCCATTGAGGATCCGTGGCGCCAGTATCGCTGTTGGCCGTCACAGTCGCCATTTTGGAGAATCTGTCGCCACCGTCTGTCGCGTCAAAGTCGCCGGTGTCGGTGTCGGTATCCGTGTCGGTGTCGGTATCCGTGTCCGTGTCGGTGTCCGTATCGGTATCGGAGTCCGTATCGGTATCGGTGTCCGTCAGGGCAATCGCATCTTGACGGGGCCAGCGCGATAGGGCGGGCAGATCACCCAAAGCCCCGCATCGGTGGGGATCAGGACAGATCGCGGTTTGACCCTCCTCTGGGAGTCCTTCGACGATCCCCGACTCCGGGCGCACAGCGCACACGGCGCCACTCGCTGCGGACATCTTGGTCCTGAGCGTTCTGGCGGGTCATCTGTGGTGCTGATGGATTCGCAGATCGATGACTCCCCGGGAAGGCCAAGGAGGAGTGGCTCCGCAAGATCCTGACCGAACGGCATCCTGTCGCACGACACCATCGGGCGCGTGTCTTCGATGCTGAGCCCCGAGGCTTTCCCGCCAGCTTCATGCGGTGGGTGGGACAGTCGCCGAGCTGGTGGACGACGAAGTGGTCGCCATCGACGGCAAGACCGTTCGCCGGGAGCGCGAGCCGGCGAGCAACCGAGGCCCCATCCACCTGGTCAACGTGCCTAACAGCGGCGAACCGGCTGGTGCTCGGGCAGGTACCGACGAGCGAGAAGTCCAACGATCACCGCTATCCCCGGTGCGCCGCAGGCGCCCCGATGAAGGGCTGCACGTCACCGCATCGACGCATGGCTGCCAGAAGTCCATCGCGGCCGTCATCAAGGCGGAGGCTGACTACGTTCGCGTCATGACAACCACCCGACGCTTGCACCAGGAGGTTCAGGGCTTCTTCGAGGGAATAACCACGACTGACGCATCCAGCACGACTTCCACGAGGAGTCCACCCAGGCCCACGACCGCGACGAGGCGCGGAAGGTCTGCCATCGAGCGAGCTCGACTGGCTGCCGGAGTCCGAAGACTGGGCGGGCATGAAGAGCCCGCCGCCTGCGTCGAAGCCCACCGCACGGCCCTCGCGCGCGCGACACCTCGGTCCACCGGCGCTACTTCCTCTCCAGCATCCCCGACCTCGCCGCCCAAAGAGGCCGCGCGCATCGTCCGGGCTGCACTGGCAGATCGAGAACGGACTGCACTGGGTGCTCGACATCGCCTTCCGAGAGGACGAGGCCAGAGCGAGGAAGGGCCATGCAGCCGAGAACCTCGCGACGGTCCGCAGCATCGCACTCAACCTCCTCAAGCAGGAGACCTCCTCCAAGCGGGGCATCAAGACCAAGAGGCTGCGTGCGGGCTGGGATCATCGATACCTATTGAAGATCCTCGGCGATTAGATGCGATCGCCCTGCGGTGTCCGTATCGGTGTCCGTATCGGTGTCGGTATCCGAGTCGGTGTCCGTGTCTGCATCGCCCCCGCCGGAGTCCTGGGTGCCGGTGGTCTCCTTGTCGCCGCAGGCGGCGACGGAGAGGGTGGTGCCGAGAAGGAAGACAGAGAGAAGTCGCAGGGTCACGGGGCCTCCAAGGCCGGGGGGTGAGTCAGCGCGCGGCGGAGACCGCCGTGGAAGATCGCCCGGCCAACAGCGGCCGGGGATCGGAGAGGGCATCCTGCAAGACCAGGGTGGCTGCGCCCAATGCGACGGCCTCCTGGGGCAGGCTGCTGATGACGACCTCCGCTCCTTCGGCGGAGGTCCACAAGGCGCGCTGGTCCAGAGCCGCGCGCAGGGGGGTGAGGAGCAGATCTCCCGCAGCGGTCAGGCGGCCTCCCAGCACGATGCGGCTGGGGTTGACCAGGTTGAGCAGGTTGCTGACGGCGATGCCCAGCCAGTGGCCGGTGGTGGAGATCAGCTCGGTTGCGGCGGGGTCACCGGCCCGGGCGGCGGCGATCAGGCCGGCCAGGCTGGGATGGGGCTGGGCCCACCGGGGCCGGTCCTTGCCGCAGGCGGCGCGCTCTGTGGCGCGCTCCAACAAGTACTGGGTGCCCACCAGGGCCTCCAGGCAGCCCTTCAAGCCGCAACGGCAGCGCGGTCCTTCGGGGTCGATGGCGGTGTGGCCGATCTCTCCGGCGACCCCGCCGGCCCCTCGGTAGATGTCGCCGGCGATGATGACCCCCGCGCCCACACCGGTGGCCACCTTCACATAGGCGAAGTCGGCGATGCCGCGCCCGGCCCCCCACCAGTGCTCGGCCAGGGCGCCCAGGTTGGCGTCGTTGTCCATGCGCACGGGCAAGCCGCAGCGGGCCTCGGTCCAGGCCAGCAGGTCGATGTCGGCCCAGCGGGGCAGCAGATTGGCGGACATGCGCCCGGGCTGGTCCCGGCGCAGGGGCGAGGGCACACCCAGGCCGATGCCCAGGACCGGGGCCTCTGCCGCCGCGCAGAAGCGGTCGAGCAGGGCGCCGAGCAGGGCCAGGGCCCCCACCGGATCGCCCTGCACATCGTGGTCCTGGGCGAAACTGTCCAGGATGGTGCATCGCAGATCCGTGCGGACGATGGAGATGTGGCTGGCCCCCAGCTCGACCCCGATCAGCGTGCCAGCGCCGTCATGAAAGCGCAGCACTGTGGCGGGCCGCCCGCCGCGGGAGGCACGCTGGGCGCCCTCCTGCACCAGGCCGGTCTCCAGCAGGTCGCCCACGATGGCCGAGATCGTGGCCCGGGACAGGCCAGACTGGCGGGCGAGGTCCACCCGAGCGGACCCCTCCTCGTCGGCCCACAGCAGCCGCAGCAGCAAGGCGGAATTGTGCGCCCGCACGTCGTCCGGACGGACCGGAGACTCTGCGAGGCTTTGTTTGTTAGGCGAATAAACAAACATGGTCGCAGGATAGCGGAGGCCGCGCCAGGGTCAACCCCAAAGTCGGTGAATCCAGAAAAAAGGTGGATCCCCGGCGGCTCTCAGCCGGTTGGATCCTCCGGTGCGGTCGCAGCCACCCTGCGGGCCGGTCGGCCGCGGAGAGGCTCAACATGCAACACCTGGCACCTTTCCACTTTTCTGAGGCGTGGCCGCCGCCTTGGAGAGCTTCTTGGGGCGCCGGCCTCCCTGGTGGGACGGGGCCGAGCCCGGGTCGCCCGAGGGGGTGGCGGCTCTGCTCGAAGATCTGCGCGGCAGCGCTTCGGTCACCGAGCTGGCGGCCCGGTCGGGACTGGGCCGCTCCCGGGTCTCGCGCTGGTTGGGCGGCCACACCCAGCCCCGCCTGCCAGACTTCTTGCGCCTGGTCGAGGCGGCCTCTGCCCGGCTGGTGGACCTGCTGGTGTCCCTGGTGGGCCCGCAGGCCGTGCCCGCCATCGCCCCCCTGTGGCAACGCATGGAGGCCCGTCGCAAAGGCGTGGCGGAATTCCCCTGGACCCAGGCCATCCTGCGCGTCTTGGAGCTTCGGGCCTACCAGAAGCTGCCGGCCCACGAGCCGGGCTGGATCGCCCGCCACCTGGACATCCCAGAAGACGAAGAGGCGCGTTGTATTGCCTTTCTGCGCGACACCGGGCAGATCCGGTGGTCGGGGCGACGCTTCGTGGTGGAGGCCCTGGCGGTGGACACCGGACGCACCGCCGGGGTCGGCCCCCGGCTGAAGGCCCACTGGTCGCGGGTGGCGGCCGACCGCATCCAGACGGGCGCCCCGGGCCAGTTCTCCTACAATGTCTTCACCGTCTCCCGCGCCGACTTCGAGCGCATCCGCGAGGCCCACATCGCCCACATCCGGTCCATGCGCGCCATCGTCGCCACCTCTCAGCCCGGCGAGGTGGTGGCGGTGGCCAATGTGCGGCTCTTTGACTTGGGGGCGGAGGCCCCCGGGCCCTGAAGCGCTGGCAAGGTGGCCCGACGCTGCGCGCCGTGCGCACCCCGTGCTCGCGGCGCCCGTCGCCTTCGCCCAAGCTCATCTCCGGAATCTCGGTGGCGGCGGGGGTGGTTGCCCGGCTTGCAGCGTTCGGCGGGAGGGGATCTCGGAAAGACCCCATCCAGGGCGGGCGCTCAGCCGAGAGCATCGCCCTGGGAGATGCCGGGCTGGGCTTCGACCCACCTGCCCGCAGGAGGCTCGACCTGCGGCGCCGGACGCCTTGCCCCACCGAGGGGGAGAACCGATCCGGTCGCCGGCCCCCGCGCGCGCTATCCTGTCGGCGACCGGTGGAGGACGCCATGTTGGCCCCGCTGATGCTGCTGCTGGCCTGTTCGACGCCACCCACCCTGGGGCCGGCGGCGGATGGGACGCCCGATGGGCAGGCGGACACGGCATCGGCCGATGGGGAGACGGGCGGTGCCGACGGCGTGGACGGAGCGGACGGCGACAGCGGCGACCCGCCCCTGAACCCTCCCTATGAGCAGGATCTCGTCGTGGATGGCAGCTTCGAGTCCTTCGACATGGAGGGCTGGGAGGTGGAGGGCAGCTGCCGTCGGCTCTCGGTGGAGGGCGCGTTGTTGCCGGTCGAAGGCAGCGCCTTCCTCGCCGGCATCCAGGGCAACGAGCCCATCGATTGCGACGTGCGCCAGCAGCTCGATCTCAGCGAGTTGGGCTTCGATCTGGAGGCCGTGGATGCGGGCCTGGTGGCGGTCGACCTGGAGGCCTGGCTGGCCAGCACCGGGCCCGCCGAGGACTTCGACGACCCGATCCTGCTGCGGGTGCGCTACCTCGACGGGACCGACGCCTCCCTGGGCAGCCTGGAGACCCTGATGGGCGGCGCCGGCGCTTGGGTGCTGCGCGGCGCCACGGGCCTGCTGCCGCCGGGCACCCGCCGCCTGTCAGTGGAGCTGCAGAGTCGGTTCCGCAATCCCCCCGACAACAACGCCTATGCCGACGATGTGCGCCTGTGGCTGCGGCCAGTGACACCGGCAGACCCCAACCTCACCCTCGCGCCCTTGCTGCAGGATTATCGTATGGACGCGATGAGCCTGGCTTGGGAGACGGATGGCAATCTTGCCTTGCATGGAGTGCTATATGGGCCCAGCGAAGACGCGCCCACCCGGTACCAGGGGGCGGTGCGCACCATCGCAGTGGACGAGGAGCACTACGTTCACATCGCCGAGTTGGACGGGCTGAGCGCCGATACCGACTATGCCTACCGGGTGTGGAGCGGGGCCACATCGGACGCACTCTACGATTTTCGGACGGCCCCGCCGGCCGAGGCCGACCACCTGCGCATGGCCTGGCTGGCCGACAACCAGGAGGGCTATAGCCGCTTTCGCATCCACCTGGACCACCTGTCGGCCCGCGACCCCGACCTGCTATTTGTGGCCGGCGACCTGGTGGCCACCAGCACCCGGCTGGAGGAGTGGCGCGAGTGGTGGTGGGGCCCCCTGGTGGACGTCAACGATTTCGGCAGCACGACGCCGGTGCTGGTGGCCCGGGGCAACCACGATCTGCACCACCCCTACGCCTATGCCTATGTGCAGGTGCCGGGCAACGGAGTCTTCTACAGCTTTCGCTACGGGCCCGTCTTCGTGGTGGCCTTGGACTCGCAGATCCTGCCGGCTCACCGACCCGAATCCATCGACCAGAAGGTCTTTCTGCGCGCGGCCCTGGAGTCGGACGAGGCCCGAAGCGCGGCCTATCGGATTGTGACCTTTCACAATGGTCCCTTCTCCAACATCACCGGCAACGGCTCGTCGGGTTGGGAGGACGGCCGGCGGGAGTGGGTGCCCGTCTTTGAAGAGTTGGACGTCGATCTGGTCGTGACCGGGCACTACCACAGCTACCAGCGGGGCAGCTTGAATGGGGTGACCTATGTGACCGTGGGTGGGGGAGGCAGCAGCTTGCTGCAGGATGTGTGGGACAACTGGGACTGGATGACCGTGGCCGAGATGACCTGGATGTATTCGATGATGGAGGTGGAGGGGGAGACCTTGCGTTGGGACACCTACGATCTCGACGACAACCTGATTGACAGCTTCACCCTGGGGCCCGGGGACGACCCGGAGTGAAGGCCCCACCCCCGACCCGTCGCCCCTGGCGGGAGCTGCCCCTGGTCTTGGGGGTGCTGACCGGCTGGGCCTTGTGTTGGCGCTTTGGGGCTGCCTTTGTCTTTGAAGCGCCTACGCGCTTCTTTGGCTACGGTTGGCCGGGCTATGTCAACAACGCGTGGATGGTCGTGCACCGGCAGGACCTGGGCTATGATGGCTTTCGAAAGCCGCTTCACGGGCTGATTCTGGGTGGGGCCGGCGAGCTGCTCGGCCGCTATGACCATGGCGCCATCCTGGTGGGCTCCCTGGCGGTGGGCCTGCTGGTGCTGGCCGCAGGTGTGGGGGCGCGGGCCTTGTCGGGTCCCTGGGCGGGCGCGGTTGCGGCGGCCAGCTTGCCGCTGGTGCCCCACAACGTCGACGCGGTGCGTTGGGCCAACAACTACCCGCTGCTGGGGGCCTGCGCGGGGGCCTGCCTGGCCCTCTGCCTTTGTGCGGCGCGCTGGCCCTCGGCCCTGCTGGGCCTGGCCGCGGGGGTGGCGGGCGGCCTGGCCTGGGGGGTGGATGGCCGGGGGGCCTTGATGGCAACGGCGGCGGGGGCCCTGCTGCCCTTGGGTTTGCTCAAGCGGCGCGATCTGCAGGGCTGGTTGATGCCCCTGTTCTTTGTATTGGGCATGGGGGTGGGGCCCCTGAGCGAGCGGATCCTGGCCCTGCCCGGGGCCCCCCACCTGGCGCTGCAGGAGGGCCTGGCCTTCCAACGCGAGGTGGCCCTGCGTTGGTCCACTCAGGTTCGAGATCCCGCGTTGGAGGCGGCTTGTGGCGCGGAGCCGCCCCACGAGCTGCCCTCCTTCGAGGCCCTGCAGCGTCCCTGCGCCCAGCAGATGATGCGCTACAACCTCGAGAAGATCCTGCCGCGCCACCTGCCCTTCGGCGTGGTTTGGACGGGCTGGCTGAGCCTGCTGGTCTTGCTGCCGGGGCGGCAGGGGTGGCGGGGCAGCCTGCGGGGCCTGGCCTTCTGTGGGGTGGCCCTGCTGCCGCTGCTGCTGGAGGCCCGGTGGGTGCCGTTGCCAGACCGCTATGTGGTGCCCCGAGCCATGCTGCTCGCGGTGCTCGCGCCGGCTGGCCTGCTGCGCCTGGTGGGCAGTCTGGGCAAGGGGGGGCCCTGGCTTGCCGGGCCGGTCGCGGTTGCGGCCTTCGTCTGGGTGTGGGCGACGGATCCCTCTTTGCGTCGGGAACCCACGACCCTGGACCTCAACCACTATTTCGCCATGCGGGAGCGCAGCATCGCGGCGGTGCAGGCCGCGCTGAAGGACCAGCCAGCGCCCTTCATCGACTGCTCCGAGCACTATGTGGCTACCGCGCTGCTGCCCCGAATCACCAGCGAGGCGCCCCCGTTGCTGCGGGTGCAGGAGGCCGACCGCTGCTTGAGTTATATTGCGACGGCTCCGGTTGGGGCGCTCTTTGCGGCGGACGCCAATATCAGGCTGCGCCAGCGGGCCAGGACCACCCTGGGTGGGCCCGTGAGCTTCGACGCCGCCCGCATGCAGGCGTCGGGCTGGCAGGCGGAGCTGTCTGAAGAGACCTTTCAACTGTGGCGGCGAATTCGGGTAGAGTGATGGGCCCTCTCCTTCGCCGCCGAGGTCTGCCATGCGCCCCCTCTTCCCCCGCCTTCTGCTGTCGCTGTCGCTGTTGCTGTCGGCCTGCGGTACGGACACGCGCCTGGGCGACCAGGTCGCCGACGCCGATGTGACCGACCTCATCCGCGAGATCCCCGACGCGCCGCCCGGCGGCGCCCGCTTCCTCACGCCGGTCTACGAGATCCCCGCCTACACCGAGAAGCAGCTCTGCCTCTTCGGCACCCTGGATTGGCCGGAGGACCGCGCCATCCACTTCCAGGGCAACTACCAGTCGGAGAACGGGCACCACATCGTCCTGTTGCGCACCAGCGTCGATCCGCGCGACTACCCCGACGGCGAGGTCTTCGACTGCACCGAGGACGGGGAGCTGGACATGACCGATATGGAGCCTCTCTTCATCCTGCCCCAGGGGGTAGACCCCGAGACGGGCGCGGTTGAATACACGCTGCCGGAGGGCATGGCCGCCGAGCTTCCGGGCGGCTCGCGCTATGTGCTTCAGTCCCACTACGTCAATTCCACCGACAAGCCCATCCGGGTGCAGGACGCCGTCACCTTCGGCTTCATTCCGCCCGAGACGGTGACCGCTTGGACTGCGGCCTTCACCCACGTCTATACCAGCCATCCCATCCAACCGGGAGAAGAGAAGACCCTGTCCTTCGAGTGCGCCTTCGACAACCGCGGCCAGGACCTCAACATCCTGTTCATGGGGGGCCATATGCACGAGTGGGGTACGGCCTTTCACACCGACCTGCTGCGGGCCGGCTCGGACGAGCCGGAGCGTATCTACGATATTCCGGTTTGGGACACCCTCTACCGCGACCTGCCGCCCATCAACGACTATACGGACGACCCCCTGGTCATCCACGAGGGTGATCGATTCTCCACCAACTGCACCTGGGTCAACACCGAGGACCATGTCCTCGACTTCCCCCACGAGATGTGCGTCACCTTTGGCATGGTCTACCCATCCAAGGTGCCGATGATCTGCGACCCGAGCTGAACGCGGGGCGCCGCTATTCGTTGGCTCCGGCGTCGATCCAGGCCGCGACCCGCGCGACCGCCGCGGCGTCCAGGGCGCCGCTCGGCGGCATGATGGTGCCGGCGATGCCGCTGTCCCCGCGCAGCTTCTGCATGAGGTAGCTGCCCTCGCTGTCGCCGGCGACCACCAGGATCGAACCGGGCTGTGCTGCCGATTCGACACCCACAAGGTCACCCGGGGTCGTGTCGGCGTCCAGGGTGAGGCCGCCGGTGCCCGAGCCATGGCAGGACGAGAATCCGCAGGAATTCACCAGCACCTCGTCGCGCACGCCGGTCCAGGAGGCGTCCACCGCAGCATCGCCGCTGTCAGCGCTGTCGCCGCCCTCCTTGTCGCCGCAAGCGAAGAACAGAAGGGGCAAGACGGAGAATGGGGCAATCAAGGCGCGCATGGGACCTCCGGGATCAGGGGTTCAGCAGGCCAAAGAAGACCGTCACATCGGTGCTTCCGGCCATCAGATCGGTGCGGTTCTGGCCCGGCAGCGTGACCGGATCCCGCTGGTCGGGGCCCGGGCCATCGGGGTTGGCGTTGCCATCAGAGTCCAAGAAGCCCAGGATGATCACGCTCACGGCGGTGATCGCCTCGGTCTCCAGCAGGATGCCGGTGGCATCGCCCGTGAGGTCGATGTCGGCCACATAGAGGCTGGCCAGGGCCACCGCGCCCTCGTCGGGCCCCACGCTGCTCACCTCGTCAGCGTGGTAGACATCCCCCCAGAAGTTGCCCTGGGCGGGCTCATCCATCACGTCGCGGTAGTCGGCGTCGATGTCGAAGGAGAGGCGCAAGACGGAAGTGACCGGGCTGTCTTCGCCGTCCGTGCCGTCAGCGCCATCGGCTCCGTTGGAGGCGCTGTCTTCGCCGCCGCTGTCGTCCTTGTTGCCGGTGCAGGCCACAGCGGTGAAGGCGAGGAGCAGGAGGGGGAGGGCGTGGATCTTCATGCGCGGCACGCTACCATGGGCGGGACGCGTCCACCCGGGATCTTCATGTCGCTGCGCCTTTCAAACCGGGCCCTGGTGGGCATCCCTGCCCTTGCATGCCTGTTGGCGCTGCTGGCCCCCGCGCCCGCTGACGCCCATGGCGGCCTGCACCAGAGCCAGGCCGTCGTCCCCACCGCCGAGGGCCCCGTCGTGGTCAGCACCTATGGCCTGGTGGCGACCAACGAAGATGGGGACTGGCAGTGGGTCTGCGAGGAGGTCGCCCAGGCCGGCAGCTCCGCCTGGACCTTTGGTACCACCCCCCAGGGCAGCTGGCTGATGGCCACCATCGACGGCCTGGTACGCAGCCCTGACCGCTGCGTGTGGACCGCTGTGCAGGGACCCTTGTGGGGCCGCTATGTCACCGCGGTCCTGGGCGACGCCGGCCGCGGCGGCACCTGGGCCCTCACCGGCAGCAGCGCCGAGGAGAACCCGCTGTGGTGGTCCCAAGACGACGGCCAGACCTGGACCGCCGGCCCCTTGCTGCACCCCACCGCGCGTTTACGCAGCATCGCGATCGAGTCGGATGGCCGACTGTGGGTGCAGGGCATGGATGGCAGCATGGCCCTGCTGTGGACCTCGCCCGACGGCGAGACGTGGACCGAACAAGTTATCGATGAGAATGCTTTTAGTGCCCATGTTTTCGCGGCCGCCGGCGGCGTGGCCTGGCTGAGCCTGGCCCACGAGGGCGCCCCCACTCGGCTGCTGCGGGTGCTGCCCGGTCAGACCCCCACCGCGGTCTGGGAGGGCGAGACCCTGGACGCCGTGGACGCCGGCCCCGACCCCGACGAGGTCTGGCTGAGCGCCGCAGGCCAGGGCACCCAACGCAGCCGGGACGGCGGCGAGACCTGGGCGGCCGTGGACCAGCTGGGCGATGTCGCCTGCCTGGTGAACGATGGCAGCGACCGTTGGGCCTGCACCGACAATTGGGCCGATGGCGCGGCGGTCAAGGTCGCGGCGGTGGGCAGCACGGACTTCGTCGAGGCCCTCTGGTTTGGCGATGTTCGCAGCGTGGCCGACTGCCCCGCCGACAGCACCACCCGCCTGGCCTGTGACCCCTTGTGGGCCGACCTCGACCCCCTCAGCGGCTTCGACCAGGAGCGAGACAGCGGCGAGGCCCGGGTTGGGGGGGATGCCCCGGGCTGCAGTTGCGGCGGGCGAGGCGCGGCCGGGCTGCTGCCCTGGGTGGGCCTGGCGGCCTGGCGGCGGCGACTCCGCAGAAAAAGGGCCGAAAAGGTGCCAGGTGTTGCATGTTGAAGGTTGAAAAATGGTGCCAGGTGTTGCATGTTGATTCCTGAGAACCAAAGCCGTCCCTGCGGCCGCTGGGGGGCTGTAGGCCAGGCGCGGCTCGCCGCTGCCGCGTCCTGCTGGCGGGACTCGAATCCGTTGCGCCGGCGCTCTTGGGCTGCGGCGGCAGGCTGAGTGGCGTCCCTGGGCCGCGTGGGGCCGTGCGCGGGCCCACGCGGCCCCTTGGGTCAGGCTGCGCTTCGCCTCTTTTGGCCGGTTCGGAGCCATCTCTTGGTGTTGCAGGCGGCGATCTTGTTGGTAACCGCCAGGCGGACTCTCGGGGCGCGTCGGACGCGCAGCTTCCGCATTCCATGGGCCCGTTTCAGTTCAGAGTTCGTGGCCTCGATCCCTGCTCGAATGCCGCATTTCTTCCACCATCCTGGGTCCCGTTGCCGGGCCAGCGCCTCGTCTCGGGCACGCAGCGATGGTCGGTCCTCGACCCGGCGATGGGACCGCGCGTTCCCCCGGCTCACGCAACGGTCGGCCACCGGGCAGCCCGCGCAGGTATTCCGGTCGAAGTAGACGAATCGGGCGGGCTCTTCGATGTGTTGGATGGTCCGGTGGCCGACGCGGATGGGGGCATGGCCCCAGGGCGATCGCATCTAATCGCCGAGGATCTTCAATAGGTATCGATGATCCCAGCCCGCACGCAGCCTCTTGGTCTTGATGCCCCGCTTGGAGGAGGTCTCCTGCTTGAGGAGGTTGAGTGCGATGCTGCGGACCGTCGCGAGGTTCTCGGCTGCATGGCCCTTCCTCGCTCTGGCCTCGTCCTCTCGGAAGGCGATGTCGAGCACCCAGTGCAGTCCGTTCTCGATCTGCCAGTGCGCCCGGACGATGCGCGCGGCCTCTTGGGCGGCGAGGTCGGGGATGCTGGAGAGGAAGTAGCGCCGGTGGACCGAGGTGTCCTTGCCGAGGGCCGTGCGGTGGGCTTCGACGCAGGCGAGGCTCTTCATGCCCGCCCAGTCTTCGGACTCCGGCAGCCAGTCGAGCTCGCTCGATGTCCAGACCTTCCGCACCTCGTCGCGGTCGTGGGCCTGCGGACTCTCGTGGAAGTCGTGCTGATGCCGTCGAAGTCCGTGAGGACGCCGTCCTCGAAGAAGCCCTGAACCTCCTGGTGCAGCGTCGGGTGGTTGTCCTGAGCGCGAGAACGTAGTCAGCCTCCGCCTTGATGATGACGGCCGCGATGGACTTCTGGCAGCCCATCGCGTCGATGGTGACGATGCAGCCCTTCAACTCGAGGGCCGCCACAGCCGGGGATGGCGAGATCTCGTTGGACTTCTCGCTCGTCGGTACCTGCCCGAGCACCAGCCGGTTCGCCGTGGCCCAGGCGTTGACCAGGTGGATGGGGCCTCGGCTGCTCGCCCGTCCTTTGCTCCGACGAACGGTCTTGCTGTCGATGGCGACCACTTCTGTCGTCCACCGAGCTGGCGACTGTCCCCACCCACCGCATGAAGCTGGCAGAGAAAGCCTCGGGGCTCAGCATCGAGAAGACACGCCCGATGGTGTCGTGCGACGGGATGCCGTTCGGAAGGTCCAGGATCTTGCGGAGCCACTCCTCCTGGCCTTCCCGAAGTCCTCGATCTGCACGAATCCATCGGCACCACAGATGACCGCCAGAACGCTCAGGACCAAGATGTCCCGCAGCGAGTGGCGCCGTGTGCGCGCCATGCGCGGGTCGGGGATGTCGTCGAAGGACTCCAGGAGGGTCGGCATGCAGATCTGTCCTGATCCCCACCGATGCGGGGCTTTGGGTGATCTGCCCGCCCTATCGCGCTGGCCCCGTCAAGATGCGATTGCCCTGGGCATGGCCCTGCGGACAGGCGACGATGCGGTTCTGGTCGTCGTAAACGAACTGGTCCCGGCTCGTAGGCTGGAGGGGTCTTATCGCCACCGCCTTCGTCCTTCCCCGGCTCGACCACCTTCAACTGCTCCTGCACGAGACGCACGATCAGCTCGAAGCTCTCCCACGACGAGACATCGTCGTCGTCGCGGAAGCGCAGCCACACCTCCACCAGCCACTCCGCCAGCGTCTGAAGCAGCGATGCCGGCCCGTTGTCGCCAAACCAGCCGCGCTTCTCGGCCCGCTCCGCTGACCACGCCCGCAGCGACTCCGACAGCGTGCCGAAGGCGTCCTCTCGGTTGCGCTGCAGATCTCGAAGGAAGAGCTCGAGCGTGCGGCCGAACAGGCCGGTGCGGCCCCGACGACAGATATTCGACACCACGAAGGTCGAGTCCATCCGCTGAAGCTCCGTGCTGAGCCGCAGGTCTTCGATCTGGGCGTCACGGAGATGCTCGAAGAGCCGGTGAAGCAGCTGCATCTCAGGGTCGAGCCGGACCAGGCGGCTGCGGAAGTCCACCAGCGACCGCCGAGACAAGTAGGACTCGCCCGGCTCCAGCCCCAGCGCGAACTGCCACCGGGCGTCGAAGCTCAGCGCGTCGAGCGCATGCTGGTCCGACAGGTCGAACATCTCCTGGAGAAGGCAGATCCCGAGACGGCGCGCGATGGACCAGCTCGGTCGACCCTTCTCCGACGCGTACAGCGCGGCAAAGTCCGACTCGCAGGCCAGCAGGATGGGAAAGACCCGCTCATGGAACACACTCGCCCAGCTGGCGCGAAGCCGCTCCCTCGCTTCTTCCGGAAGCCCGTGCCCTGCAGGCAAGAGGGCCACCTGTCGATCGGTCGGTCGGTAGATATTCTCTGATCACATGCCCGGGGTCTGTGGTCGACTTTCTTCTCAGGAATCAACATGCGACACCTGGCACCTTTAACAACTGTAAACATGCGACACCTGGCACCTTTATGGCACCTCAGGCTTGCTCAGTAGTCCCTCCGGCCCACCGCCAACCAGCTCGTAGCCGTCGAGGTCCCCGCCGCTCCCGGGCTGGGTGCGTACTTTCTTGCGGTTGATCGCGCGGCAGGGGTTGCGCGTGCTCATCCGGCGAGAGATCTCGACCTGCCGCGAGAAGGAAGAGCTTGGGTGAGCAAACCACCCAAGCCGGCCCCAAGACCTACGAGCAGGAGGACGTTGGAGTGAAACGAAGAACCCTGAATCCCCTCGCCCGGCTTCCTGCGGGATAACCTGACGCCCGAGCGGTGGGCAACCGTCGAGGACCTCGCAAGCCTCGCGGGGTTCGCTACAAGCTGGTGGGCTTGCTCCAGCCTGCTGTGTTGGGCCTGACCGTTGGCTCCCGCACGCTGCGCGATGTCGAGCGCCTGGGCATGAAGCTGGCGGTCGGCCGGGCTTTCGGCTGCGCGGCTCGCCCACGGACACGACGCTGTACACCTTGTCCGGCGGTTGAGCCTCGCGGCCCTGACTCGGTCCTCGTGGACCAAGTCAAGGAGCTGTGGCTGAGCAAGCGCATGCAGGTGGACCCTGCGATCGGCATCTCGTTGGTGGCCATCGACGGCAGTGCCTGGGCGCGGACCGCGAGCTCAAGCACCCGGAGTCCACCGGCATTGCCGTCCCGCGTCGGACCGCCTGAAGCGGCGCTCGAAGCGCAACGCGACGAAGGTCACTGATGCCAAGCGGGGGAAACCTTCAGCTGCCGGACATGGACCCGGGCCCGGACGGGAAGGTCTACCTGGTCAAGGCCTCCGAGCCGTGCACGTCGCCTCCGCCGCCAAGGTGGCCATGCATCAAGTGGTCATCCCGGCGCATCGCGGCGAAGCGCCGATGTTCGAGGGCTTCGTCCGGGAGCTGATTCGAGCCTATGGACGTGCCATGGTCCAGTGCGTCTCGGTGGATGCTGGCTTCGTCACCATCCAGAACCTCATGATGCTGGCGGTGTCGGGGATCCCCTACATCGCCGCGCTCAAGGGCAATGCGGGCGCGCTGCATCGGCGACTGTCCATGGTCATGGGTCAGGGCACCGATGCGCCCTTCGCCGGGCGGGTGGATCGCCGAGACCCAGGAGGTCCGCAACAAGGCCCGGGTGCACCGACGAGTTCGGCCGGATCGACGTAGCTGGGCGACTGCATGGAAGGCGACTACCGGCAGGTCTGGCGTCAGCGAACGACGATCGTCAAGGCCGGTGCCGCCCGTGATCGATGACCGGTCGCCATCACCAGTCTGCCCATGAACAGACTCACGCCAGCGCAGTGCATGGCCGCCATCCGCGCCCACTGGGGGATCGAGAACGACTGTTTCTGGACCCTCGACACGCAATGGAACGAGGACACCCGGGCCTGGGTCAAGCACGGCCTGGGTCGAGAGTCGCTCGCCGTCCTCCGGCTCATTGCCTACAACCTCGTTCGCATCGTGCGGCACCGGGTGCTGCGAGACGGCGAGGCCCCGTCCAACGCCCAGACGGGCGGACCGCTCACCCACAACCTCAAGCGCAGGAAGGCAGCGGCCCTTCCGCGAAGTCATGGAGCTCCTCCGCGACGCATTGGTGATGCCCGGGATCCTGATCCCGGGCAGAACATAACGACCCGCTCGCCCAGGCTCTTCCCCTCCCTCTCTCGGCAACCCATCGCAGCGACAGGTCCCGGCAAGCATGGCCGCGTCCTCATCGTGTGTCTACGAGCCGGGGAACGGTCGAAACACACCGCAGAGCTGGGGTAGGATCAATGGATATTCAGGTCTACCGATCAAGCCTGGGCCGGGCGGAACTTCCTCACGCCGGCGATCTTTCGGGTCGCCCTGGAGCGCCTTTCACGTGGAACGGGGGCGGTGGAGCCCTTTCGGCTCTTCCACAACCTGCTGTCCAGCCAGCCCATGTGCTTCAACCTCTTCGGCCCCCTGGTGGCCGACCGGGAGCTGGCGCGGCGGCTGGTGGACCGGCTGGTGCCCGAGGAGGTGGCAGAGGTACACCTTGTCGACCTGGAGTGGGCACCCGAGCCCGCCGGGGACTACCTGGGCGATGGCACGGCCTTTGACGCCTATATCGAGTATTCCACGACCGGCGGCCAGCGCTGCGCCCTGGGTGTCGAGACGAAGCTGACCGAGCCCTTCTCACCCAAGGTCTATGATGGCCAACACTACCGGCGGTGGATGAGGGGGGCCGATTCACCCTGGCGGGCCGAGGCCTGGGACCGCGTGCAGGCCCGAGGCCACAACCAGCTTTGGCGGGACCACCTGCTGGCGGTGGCCCTGCGCGACCATCCCCAGCGCCGGATCGATGGGTCCCGCCTGCTGGTGCTCCACCACGGCCTGGACCGGGGATGTGGGCGGGTGCTGGCCGGCTACCGGGCGCTGCTGCGGGAGGGGGACGCTTCGCTGATGAGCCGGACGCTGGACGCCCTGGTGGGCCTCTGGGAGCCCGCCCTGGACACCGACGCAGAGCGCCGCTGGCTGCAGGACTTCCGGCTGCGCTACCTCGACCTGCACCGCAGCGCGGGCCGCACAGACCCACAATAGGCCACCCACGCCTGCTTTCAAGGGACCGGGCCGAGTCGGTGAATCGAGGGGCGCGTCAACGCTGCTCCACCGCCCCCAGCTGAAGAGAGAGGCCCGAGCGCCGCGCCGGCAGCGAGGCGCGCAGGGCCGTCGCGTCGCCATCGTGGGGCAGCAAAGACAGGGTGCGGTGGTCAACCAGGGCTGTCCCGGGGGCGACGTTCAGGATGCCACCCGACGCGTCGGTGAGGTCGTTGCCGAAGAGGATGAGGTTGCTGTCGTAGACCTCCGCACCGTAGGGCCGCCAGGCGGGGGCGGAGCGCCAGGTCACCAGGACCGCGCCGCCGGTCCCGACCAGATCGACCGTATCGGGGGCTGCTGCATCGACGGCGCCGACAGCCGGCTCGAGGGCGGGGTGCCGACTCTGCAGGGGACGGACGCCATTGGACCAGTCCCCCGGGTGGTTGAGGGTCAGGGAGTCAACCGCCTCCAGGTGGATCTTCAGGCGCAGGTCGTCCCCGCTGGACGGCAGGGCATAGGTCTGGGTCCAGGCCAACCCGGCCCGCTCCCCCGAGGCCTCGACCACCGCCACCAGGGGGCCCGAGGCCAGCACCGCCAGCTCACCCGGGCCGTGGGAGGGGACCGCCGACCAGTCGTCGATATAGGCGCCGTTGCCCGCGCCCGCGCTGGCCTGGTCGATGACGGCGGGGCCGCCCCGCCAGCGCAGGGCGCTGAGCAGCCCGCCGCGCGCGGGGTCGAAGCTGGCCCCCAGCTCACCCGCAGACAGGGCGGTCGTGGAGGCGTGCAGGTCCGACTGCACGGCCGGCCCCGGGTCTCCGCCCAGGTAGAGCCAGAGGCTCCGCGAAGCGCCCGCTGCCAGCGGGTCGTCCTCGGGCCACAAGAAGAAGAGATCCCCCCGCCCGTCTTCCAGGGCGCTGGCGTGGCCCTGGGGGTCAAAGAGGCCCCAGAGCCCATCCTCGACCTGAAGGGGCAGATCGGGCTGGGGGTGGTCGCAGCCCACCTGGAGCAGGCGTGCCGACGCCAGCAGCCCGGGGTCGTCGATGCCCAGGGCGGGCAGATCGACCGAGAGGGCGTGGGGGCTGCCCGCAACGGCGCCCTCTGGGGCCGACAGCTCCACCGCAACCCGCAGCCAGCCTGCACCGGGCCACCAGGCCGAGGGGCCCGCTTGGGCCGTACCGCACTCGGGCACCCCGGGCCCCGTATCTTGGGTTGTGTTGGGGGCGCTGTCGCCGTCGCCGCCACCAGAGGCCGGCACCGCCCCCCGACAGCCGAGGGTGGCGAGGGCGGCCATCGCCGCCAGCCGCCGCAACCCTACCAGGCGGGATTCCACAGGATGCCCTCGTAGCTGAAGGAAACGGGGTCGCCCACATTCTGGCCCACGGCGTCGATCTGCAGGGTGCCCTCCATCCACGAGATCGTCGACCAATTCCAGCCGGTGCCGGCGTCGCGGTAGTAGAGGTTGCCATAGTCCAGGGTGCCCTGGGTGGGCAGGCTGCCTTCGACGAAGCGGTAGTCAGGGGTGGAGAAGTGGGGCAGCAGCTCGCCCGCGCCCAGGGTGGTCCAACAGTAGGACACGGCGCGATCGCCCTCCTGGCCCGTATAGGCGCCGCCGGTCAGGGCCCAGGGAGCACCATCCCAGGTGGCGTCGACGGTGCAGGTGCCCGGCGAGGTGGTGCCGGCGGCGCTGCCCCAGGTGGAGTCGAAGGACAGGGCGATGCGCCCGCGTTCGGACATACACAAGGGGCGGTCCATGGGCCAGGCCGACCAGGTGGGGCTGCCGCCGGACAGACCGCCCTCCATCACGCGGCGCTGGCCCCGGATGAGGGATTGCAGCCAAGCCAGCTCGTCGGCCTGGATGCGCTGGTAGGGGCGGATGGTCTCGACCATCTGTGCGGCGCGGTCGGCCATGGCGGTGCCATCCCACACATCGTCCAGCTGGCGCTGAAGCTCGGCGCGGTAGCGGTCTTCTCCGCCGGGCGCCAGCACCAGGGCCCGGGGCAGGGCGGTGCTGGCGGCCACCCAATCCAAGCCGCCACCCGGGGTGCTCCAGGTCCATGCGGCATCGGGGCCCCAGGGCAGGAAGGCCCAGCGCCCATCGGCGGGATCCTGGTAGAGGAAGTGGTTGTTGGCATTCCAGGTGTAGCCGTCCCACTGGCCCACCATCACCTCGGCGGCCCAGAAGCGCAGAAAGGCGTCGATGTCGAAGAGGGCCTCGATGGTGGGCAGGTCTCCCGTCTCGACGGCGGCCATCAGGGGGGGCAGCAGGTCGGGATCGGCGGCGTCGCTGTCGGGGTCATAGGTACCCAACCAACCCTCGCGTAGATCCGACAGGGTGCCTTCAAAGACGGGCACGTCGTCGCTGCCGGTCAGGCGCTCCAGGAAGTGGTCGTCCACGGCCTCGACATTGGCGTAGATTCCCAGGTCTTCACCATTCACCGTGACATGGGCAAATCCACAGCGCGACCCGGGCACCCCCGCCGCCCGGAAGTATTCCAGGGCCAGGCAGGTGCGCACCATGGTGGGGTCTTGGGGGGTGTTGTTGAGGGTCAGGCGCTCCAGACCATGGAAGCGGCGGTCGTCCACATAGCGGTCAAAGTCCAGCTTGATACCTGGCTTGTAGGGGTCGAGAGAGCCGATGAAGCCCTTCTTGCGGATGGCCACCTGCTCCAGCGTCTCGCCGTCGATGCGCAGCTCGGCCTCGAACCAGGTGAAGGGGGCTTCGCCGTCGGGGTTCATGCAGTCGCCGGCGATGGCGTCGAAGATGCTGCGGGTCTGGTTGCGCAGGGCAAACCAGTCCGCCTCGGGCAGGAAGATCTCGATGTCCACCACCTGGTCGGGATCGTAGAGGAAGCTGGCGTCGTCGCCATCGCTGCCATCGGACCCGTCGGTGCCATCAGCCCCATCGGCCCCATCGGCCCCATCGGCGCCGTCCGTCCCGTCCGCGCCATCGGCCCCGTCCCCCACCCCAACAGGCGCGTCGGAGTCTTCGCCCACATCCACCGGGGCGCACGCAGAGAGGCAAGAGGCCGCGAGGCCAAAGACCATGAGAGGGTGCAGGGTGGACCTCATCCGGCGCAGGTCCGCGGGTCGCTGTGGGTGTTGATGCAGTCTCGAATCCAGGCGTCGCGTTGAATCAGCCAGGACCGGAGGTGGGCGACCTCGGTGTCGTAGTCATAGCCCCGCCAGCGGTCGTGGTTGCGTTGGGCGCTCTCGGCCATCTCGGCGTCGAAGGCGTCCACATGGGCCAATATATTGTCGATGGCCAGGGGTCCGTCGAGCAGCTCGGTCCAGCGGGCCCAATAGCGGGCCCGGAAGCTGGCATCGGCGAAGAGGCCCCCATACCAGCCATAGCTGAAGAGGGGGGTGGTATCGGTGGTGAAGTTGGTCGCATCCCAGTAGTTGGCCGCCAGGGCCCGGCTGTCGATGGAGCCCGCCGTGCGGTCGAAATCCCACACGGGGCCGGCCACGATGGGGGCCTGCCGGTCCTTGGAGAAATAGCCGCTGAGACGGAAGCTGTCGGGGTTCTTGAAGTAGGCGTTGAGGATGTGGTGGTCGATGAAGGAGTCCACATCGAGGATCTCGTCCACCGTGCGGCCCGATCCGGGGTCGGTGCGGTCGCCGCGGGACAGGGCCCGGCCCATGGCGTCGATCTCCGCCGTCAGCCAGTCCAGCTGCACAGCTTCCAGGTCGCTGGATTCGGGGTCCACCATCACCAGGGGGGTGGTGAAGTAGAAGGCGCCGTCGCCATCCCCCGCCCAGATCTCGGCGTCGCCGGCGCCGCTGCGGTCGCGCTTGAAGAGGTAGCCGCCGGTGATCTCGGGCTCGTTGATGTCTTCGGGGCCCAGGGCGGCCACGTCCACGCGGTTGCGCCCGCGCTCGATCTCTTCGGTGAGCGTATAGACGCCCAGGTAGTCGCCCGCGGCCAGGGCGCGGCCCCGGGTGGCCAGCCACAGCTCGACCATGCGGGTGCGGGGGGCATAGCGGCCCACATCGTTGCTGACGGCATAGACCAGCGCGTTGCGCATCAAGGCGTCGTCGAAGTAGCTGGGGGCGTGCAGCACCCAGTCTGCATCCGGGGGCATGCCGAGCAGGGAGACGGGGCGGTCGCCTTCGCCTTCGGGCTCCCACAGCTCCAAATCGAAGCCCTTCTTGTCCAGGCTGGAGGAGCTGGAGCCGCGAATGCGCAGGCGGCCCCGGCCGCTGTCCGCCGGAGCGTCCAGAATGCTGGCCCGCGCGCCGCTGCGATCGAAGAGGGTGATGCCGGCGGGCGTATTCTCCCAGAGCGCATCGCCGGCTGCATCGGTCCAGATCACGAGGAAGGGCAGGTCGGAGTCGACGTCGGCGACTTCGGCTTCCAACTCGACGAAGGAGTAGGCCACCAGCTCCCCCTCGGCCTGGGGCAGCTGCACCCGGGCATGGAGGATGGAGGAGCGGTCGACCAGGATGCTGCCCTCGGTCTCGACCGGCAGGCAGCTGTCGCCCGGGTCGGCCAGGCAGGCGGCCACCACGCCCGCACCGCCCGGATCCACCAGGCTGACGCGGATCTCGTCCACAAAGGCGCCACCGGGGGGTTGGACCTGGGGCAGACCCGCGCCGCCGGGCAGCACCTCGACGCCATCGTCGCCGCCATCGCCGCCACCGTCCGCGCCGCCGTCCAAGCCATCGGCGCCATCGCCGCCATCGACACCATCGCTGCCCACCGCAGGCAGATCACCGCTGTCGGAGCGCACCGAACGGGCCGCGATGGGGGTGCAACCCGCCGACAGGGCCACCAGCAGGGGGAAGGCAGCCAGCCGCATCAGCGCTCCATAGACAAGCAGGAATCTGCAGTCTATACCGACCGGGGCGCCATCCTCCACCCGAAACCCACCGGAGCGTCACCCGGCCGCCACGGGCCCCTACCAGGACAGGTGCAAGGCGTGGGCCCAGTCCTCGGAGCCCGGGCCGGGTGGGTTCAGGCCGCAGGCGAACTCGGGCTGGCCCTTCTTCATGCGGTGGTGGGGACCGCCGGCCCGCGCGCCGGACTTCAGCCGATCGCCCTCGTCAAAGAGCACCCAGGCGCCATTCACGCCATCGGGGACCACCGCCTCGGCCGAACCCACGATGCGCTCGCGCGGCACCTCACCCAAGGGAGAGGGGGCATCGCCCGGCCGCCACCGGTAGAGGGCGAAGCCGTTGCCGGGGCCATCGGGGGCGGGGCCGGCGAGGATCAAGACGGTGCCGTCGGGGGCGCGGGCGAGGTCCCGTACGCCGCGCCCGCCCAGATCCACCGCCCAGGCCCCGCGCAGCAGCTCGGCCAGGGGTTGGCTGCCAAAGAGGGCGGCGCGATCGGCAGAGAAGAGCACCGCCCGGCGCCCCACCAAGGGGGCGCGAAGGCCGATGAGAAGCTCATTTTCACCGAATAGGCTCGCACCCTCGATATTCAGGGCGTAGCCGTCGTCCTCGCCCGCCACGAGGTCGCCCAGGGCGCAGTCGGGGCAGCGGGCGACCAGGGCGTCCACCAGGGGCTGCAGGTCGTCCGCCCCTTCTCCAGGCCGCAGGCGGCGGCTGGTGGCCTCGGCCTTCCAGCCTTCCGGGGTCCAGGCCATGCGGCTGATCGCCGCCCGGCGCCCCAGCTTTCCGGACTTGCTGAGGCTGTGGGAGCCCACCACCCACAAGCGGCCGGAATCGTCCAGATCCAGGCCCTCGGGGTCCTTGAAGGGGGATTCAGAGGCCCCCCCGCGGGCGTCGTGGGCCCGTGCGGCCCCGCTGCCCGGCGTCCACGAGAAGATGCGATCTTCCTGGTCATCGTCCACCACCCAGATGGTGCCGTCGGGGCCGGCTACGGCGGCGGAGGGCTCGCAGAGGCCGGCGATGGCCACCGGATCGCGGTCCACCCGCAGCCCGGTGGCGGCCGCCGGCTCCACCAGGGGCAGCGCCTCGGGAAGATCGGCTGCAGGGGGGGGCGGCGGGTCCGAAGATGCGCAAGCTGACAGAGATGTCAGCCCCATTGCGGCCAGAATCGTGATGCGAAGCAAGGTTGACTCCGGGTCCCGAGGGGGAGCAGTCACACAAAGCATCGCATGCTTGGCTAAGATGTGCTGCTCTTCGCTCGCCTCCCTGGAGATCCCGTGGCTCGCTCCCCCCTGATGCTGCTCAGCTGCCTGCTGCTCGCCTGCACCCCCGACTATGAGAAGACCGACACCGGCGCCTCGGATGGTGCCGATGGCACCGATGGCACCGATGGCACCGACGGAGCCGATGGCACGGACGGAGCCGATGGCACCGACGGAGCTGATGGCGGCGACTGGGCCGCGGTGGTGGTCAACGAGGTGATGTCGAGCAACCGCACCACCATCGCCGACGAAGGTGGGGCTTTTCCCGACTGGATCGAGCTGTACAACCCCACCGGCGCCGCCGTGTCTCTGTCGGGTTGGACCCTCACCGACGATCTGGCCGAGCCGGACAAGCACCCCCTGGCGGCGTCGCTGGAGGTTCCCGCGGGCGGCTTCTTGCTGCTGTGGGCCGACGATGACGAAGAGCAGGGCGATCTGCACGTGGGCTTCAAGCTGGCCGCCGAAGGCGAGGCGGTCGGCCTCTTCGCCCCGGATGGCACCGCCATCGACCAGATCAGCTTTGACGCCATCGGCACCGACCTGTCGGCCGCCCGTCAGCCCGACGGAAGCGCCAACTGGGTGGTGACCGACGCGCCGACGCCGGGCGAGAGCAACGGCGGCGGCCGCTGATGCACCGCGCGACCGCCTTGCTGCTCTGGACGGCCTGTGCGCCGGCCAATGTCACGGGCCCGGCGGTCGAGGAGGACCCCGCGGTGGGCGATGGGGCCGATGGCGGCGACGGCGCGTCGGATGGCGACGGCGGCGACGGCGAGCCCCCGGCCCCTGCGGCCTGCAGCACGACTTCAGCGATCCCTACCGCCGCGAGGGCGACCGCATCGCGTTCCACCTGTGGTGCACCGGCAGCGATGCCGAAGGCACCGAGCTGACCGTCCTGGGAGCGGGCGAGGCGGCCACCGTGGACCCCCTCACCGGCGAATTCGTCTGGCAGACCGATGGCGCCGACGGCGGGCGCATCGCCCTCACCCTGTCGGCCAACGCCCCCGGGTCGGGCCGCCTGCCCGAGACCCAGGGCCTGGTCTTCTGGATCGCCGATGACCCCGGCGCGCCCGGGGCCCGCGATCCCGAGCCCCTGCACTATACCGAAGAGTGGGGGCTGCCCGTCATTCACATCGAGGTGGACGGGCCCATGACCGAGAGCGAGCAGCCCGCGGTCATCACCGTGCGGGACCAGCAGGTGGACGGCGCCGCCAAGATCCGGGGTGCCAGCAGCACCGGCTATCCCAAAGTAAGCTACACCCTTGATTTTCAAAGCGATGAGCTGAGCGTGGAGGAGTGGGGGGACAAGAGCCGCGAGCACATGGTGCTGACCACCACCTTCGACGACAACAGCTATGTGCGGCAGAAGCTGAGCTTCGACCTGTGGCGGGCCATGGCCGTGGCCCAGGATGTGCAACGCCTGACCCCCCGCACCTTCTTTGGGGTGGTCTATATCAACGGCGACTATATCGGCCTCTATATGGGCTGCGACCGCATCGACGACGAGTTCCTGCGCCATATGGGCTTTGCCGGCGAAGGCAATATGTACAAGGCCATCAGCCACGACGCCAACTTCAAGCTGACCGGCGCCAATGGCTATGCCAAGACCTGGCTGAGCAGCGGCTACGAGAAGACCGAAGGCCCCGAACCCGACGACTTCGCCGATCTGGACGCGTTGGTTGCATGGACGGGCAGCACCAACCCAACGACGCTGTGGACCGAAGGGAGCAGCCGGATCGACCTGGACGAGTTCATCGACTGGTTCCTCTTTGTCAGCGTGGCGCTGGCCCAGGACTCCGCCGGAAAGAACGCCTACCTCTACCACGACGAAGACGGCGGCCAGCTCCGCTTCGTACCCTGGGACTTCAACGACTCCTGGGGGCAGAACTGGTATACCGCCCGCATAGAGGCTGACGTCATCAACGACTATACGTGGAACAACCGGGTCTTTGAGCTGCTTCAGGCCCACCCGGACGCCGCCGCCGAGATTCGCGCCCGCTACCAGCGCCTGCGGGACGGCGGCCCCTTCGATCCGGCCTCTCTACAGGCGCTGCTGGACGGCTACTACGCCACCATCACCCCCTCCGCCGAGCGGGATTGGGAGACCTGGGGCAGCACCTACCAGCGCTACGACCGCTGGGCCGGCACGCGCAACGCCTATGGCGACTGGCAGGACTTCGAAGGCGAGCGGGCCTATCTGGAGACCTGGATCGCCGACCGCATGGCGGTCATGGACGCCTGGGCCCGCTGAGGCCCCAAGCCGGGGTCAGTCCGACTCGGCGCCTTCGGCCTCTTCTTCGCCGGTCATGGCCAGGATGCGCTCCACGCCCTCAATCTGGGAGAGGTCCCGCACCAGCACGCCCATGGTCGCGCCAGCTTTGAGGCGGATGCGGTAGACGATGCTGAGCGTCTCGCCAAAACGAAGGGAGCGGCTGGAGGCCAGCTCGAACTCGTCGCAGGCCTGGGTGAGCAGGGGCACGAGGTCTTCGGCCTTGCATTCCCAGGCGGCCAGGTCGCACCGCAGCGTGAGGGGCGCTGGCTGCGGCCGGGTGCCGGGCAATACCGCGAGCACCAGCACCGCGAGGATGCAGATGACGACGCCCACCGCGGCGACCGAGAGCTTGCCCACCCCGCAGCCGATGCCGGCGGCCAGGGCCAGGAAGATGAAGGTGATGTCCCAGGTGGTGCGCAGGCGGGTGCGAAAGCGCACAATCGCCAGGGCGCCCACCAAACTGAAGGCCCGAGCCAGGCTGTCGCCGATGACGATGAGCACCATGGCCGCCACCACCGGCAACAGGGCCAGCGAGGCCTGCAGCGAGGGTGACACCGTTCGGTTGGGCACGGACAGGCGGTGGGTGATGCTGACAGCGAGGCCGAGCGCAAAGGCGCCCACCAGGGCGATGATGACCTCTTGGAGGCCGTTGGCGGGCAGCCCTTCCAAGAGGAGCGCCCGTTCGAGGGGATTCAACCTGCGCTCCGGTGGTCCAGGTGTCGGCGGATGCTGGGGGGGCAGAAGCGCCGGGCTTCGCCGGGGTGGTGGGCCCGCAGCGTCAGGGCGATGCCCAGGGCGAACTTGCTGACAGGCTCAGAGGCCAGCCGCAAGCGCCCAACGAGATGCCGCATCCAAGCCGGCTTCTGCTCGTCGTACTTGAGTTCGAGCACCATCCAGCCCTCCGGCAGCAAGGGCTCGCTGCAGGGGCCGCGAAGGGCGAGGGGGTCGGTCTCGGCCTGGGCGCTGACGTGGTGGTCCAGGGTGAGCCGGGAGCTGCCTTCGACGAAGGTCTCGCGCAGATAGGCCACCCGACAGACCACGCCCATGCCCTTGCTGCGGGTGGCTTGCACCCACCGTTCGGCCAGGGGGCGCTGCCGCGCCTTGCTGCGGGCCACAGAGTCCACCCAAGGCTGCCGCGGGTCGCCCAGGGCCCATTGTTCGGTGTCACCCACCTGCACCCGGTGCTTGATCACGCGGTTGGCCAGCTTGCGTTTGGCTTCGAGGAAGACGGGGGCCTTGCTGCCGGGCTCGCCATAGGTGCGGATACGCAAGCGGTTGCGGATCCGCAGATCGTCGAGACGCTGGGCATAACCGTCGAGACAGGCGTCATCGAGGTAGAGGCTGCTCACCCGGTAGCCCACGGGGGGCGCGCCCTGGAAGGGGGACAGCTCGGGCAGCCAGGGGGCCAGCGAGTCGCCATTGAGGTCGGGCGCAATATGGGCCGCGCAGCTCTCCAGCAGCTCGTGTCGCATGGACACGGGCAAGGCGAATTTGAGCTCGGCGCGGCCCTCTTTCATGGGGCGCCCCGCGCGATGTGGGCCACGCCGGTAGCGCCCACGGGCAGGGCGCTGTCCAGACGCGCCAGCACCCAGATGACCGGGCCGCCCACGGTGCGGGGGGTGGAGCGGTCCGACAGCGCGACCAGAGTGCCGGGAATGGGCGCGCCGCCGGTCATGGGCTGAAAGCGCAAGGCGGCCCCGACCTGCATGTCGCCGCGATCGCGGGCGTCGACCGCGACCTGCACCAGGGTGGGTCCGGGGCCCTGCAGCGAGAGCAGCACGTCGCCGCCGGGGCGGTGCAGCGTGCCATCGAAGGGGGCGGTCAACAGGGCGCCCTGGGCGCGCTGGCGGGCCTCGTCGGCGGCGGCTCCGGCGGCGCGCCGACGGGCTTCGGCCGCGTCGATCTCGGCCTCCCAAGGCAGGTCTCGGGCGCCCGCGACCGCGGCCTGGGCGGCCTTGAGGGCGCGCTCTTGCACCTGGACCTCGAGGTCGGCCAGCTCGGCCTCCCAGGCGGCGCCGCCCCCCTGGCTGACCAGGGCGCGGTTGAGTTCGGCCGTGCGGCGGGCGCGGGCGAGGTTGGCCCGGGCCAGCTCGACCTGGGCCTGGGCGGCGACGGCCTGGCCCTGGCGGGCGCCAGCGCGAATGGCGTCGACGTCCGCCGCGGCGGCGACCTGGTCCTCGGTGCGGGCGGTGGCGGCCGCTTCGAGCACGGGGGCGCGGACCCGGGCCAGCGGGGTGCCGGCAGCGACGCTCTCGCCTTCGGCCTTGTCGTGCAGGAGCAGGATCTCGATGGGGGCGCTGCGATCGGCCAGGGCCAGGCCCTCGCTCAGCACCGCCGGGCCGCCGGGCACCGTGCCATCCAGCAGGCGCCAGCGCACCAGTCCCTCGCCGGCATGTTCTACACGGTATTCGAGAGCGGGCTCTACGACCCCATTCGCGCGGACCTCACCCGGACCGGCGGCCCAGCCGGCGGCCAGGGCCAGGCCCAGGGCACCCGCCGCACCCAGGATGAGGCGCAGCGGGTTCAACCGGCCTCCCCGGCCCGCCAGAGGGTTGGGCCCACGCCCTCGGACAGGGTGTAGACGCCATCGTTGCTTGCGGCCACGGCCTCGCCATCGGACTCGGGGGGAGGAGGAGCCGAGCAGGCCCCGCCGGACAGGGCCGCGGCGACGTCCTGGTCGGCGCCCACCTCATAGCGCAGCAAGGCGTGGTCGGTTCGCAGCCACAGGCTGCGGCCGTCGGGGCTGAAGTCGGCCCCCCGCACCGCGCCGGCGCCGGCCGCGTCACCATCGGTGAGGTCCAGGTGGAGCACCACCTCGCCGGCCTTCCCATCGTTGGCGGCGGTCAGCTCGGGCAGACGCATCAGGTCAGAGCCCGTGGGGTCACGAGAGAATACATAGAGGCGGCCGTCTCGGGGGTCGGCGATCAGGGCCTCGGCGTCGCGGGCGCCATCGGGCCAACGGAAGGCGAAGCCCTGCAACACAGCCACCCGGCCATCGGCGGTCACCGTCTCGGGTTCGGGCAGGCGCCAGATGCGGATCTCGCTGCGGCTGGCGTCGTTGTCGCCGATATCACCCACAAAGAGCAGGTCCTGGCCATCCACCGTGGCTGCGGCGACATCCTCCCAATCCACTTGGTTGGCCCCAGGCAAGGTGAGCGAGCCTCGATCGCTGCCGTCGGTGCCCAGGGCATAGAGGACGCCGTCGGATCGCCCATCGTCGTTGTGGGTCCACAGCAGGTTGGCGTGGCGCCGGCTGAGGGCCAGGCCAGAGGCCTCGTCCAGCGCCGCCTGGGCCACGGTGCCCGCCGCCACCGGATCCGAAAAAGAGGGGCAGCCGCCGGTATCCGCCGCGGGAGCGCAGGCGGATCCGGTCGCCAGGGCGACCCCACAGGCCCAGGCCCTCATCCTTCGGGTCGCTCCCCGATCCAGTACACGACCGAAGCGCGACGGTTCTGCAGCTTGCTGATCATGTCGGCCTGGTAGGCGTTGACATTGGACAGGCTGTAGTTGCGGTTGGGGTCGGCCTCGACCCAGGGGCGGATCTGGTCGGCGACCTCTTGGGCATAGCCCGCGATGTCTTCGCTCTCGGCAAGCTCCAACGTATCGTAGACCCGGTTGGCCCATGCGTCTCGACACTCGGGCACTTCGCGGCAGCGGGCGGACAGGTGTCCGGTGGCCCGGCCCTCGAAGTTGTCGTCGTAATAGAAGGTCTCGTCGGTGCCATGGGGCAGGTAGACCAGCTTGCCGCGGGCCGGATCGAAGTAGACGTGGCAGTCGTCGCCGGCAAAGCGGAAGGGGTAGGCGTCGAAGTTCATGGCGATGGAGCTGCCCGCCCAGTAGCGGTGGAAGGCGTCCCAATCCAGGTATTCGCCAGCCGCCGCCAAGGCCTCGGGCCCCGAGGACTCCAAGGCGTCGGCCACCGCCTGCAGCGACGTGCGATCGTCCTCGCCCACCTCGTGCTGGAAGTAGAGGTCATTCTGCACATAGTCGTCGGTGAAGTCGCCGTCGTGCTGCTCCCACATGGAGCCCAGGGGCTCCTCGAACCAGCCCTTCAAGAAGATGTCGTCCAGGGTGTCGAGCAGGGTGAAGAGCCCGTAGAGCTCGCCATTGACGTAGACCACCGCGTGGTGGGCGCGCGACGCGGGCACGCCGGCCATCCGGTAGATCCGGTAGGCGACCCGCTCGTGCATCATGGAGTAGTCTTCATTCATGCCCTGGAAGGTCAGGCCCTTGAGGCCGAGAAAGCGGTCCGGCCCCTCATCGTACCGATTGAAGTCCAACTTGAAGGAAGATTTCTCACTGAAGGGCCGCCAGGAGTTCTCGCCCTTGGTGCGAATGCCGATGGGGCCGAAGCGCACGCCCTGCCAGATCAGCGTGGCCTCGGTGTATTCATAGGGATCCGTGCGCAGGTTGGCCAGGCTGTCATCCGAGATCTCGAGTTCGAAGACCGGCAGCTCGTCCTCGTTGAAGAGCACGGAGCTGTCGTTGGGAAGCCCGGTGATGGACTCGACCTCGTCGTCGCGCACCCCCGTCCAATCGCCGGGGTCCACGCCGCCGTCGGCGCCGTCGCCCACTGCGCCAGAGTCACCGTCTACGGGCCGAGAGAAGCTGCCCTTCCCGCTGCCGGGGGAGCAGGCCAGAGCCATCAGGAGGAGGAGCATCAGGGGTCCAGTGCCGCAGCGGCGGCGTTGCTGAGTCCCGGTGTGGCGGGGGCCAGCAGGTGCAAGGCGCCGGCATCGGGCCAGCGGCCCGCGACCTGCCCGCCATCCAGGTTGCCATAGGACAGCTGGTCCAGGGGCACGCCATCGGGGTCAAAGAGGCCCAGGTCTTCGCCTTCGGCCCCCAGCTTGAAGTCGAGGTGGTTGGGGCCTGCGTCGCCCTCGCCATCGGCGAGCAGCACCAGAAAGCCGCCGGCCGGAAGGCTGAGGGCCCCCAGCCGGTGCTTTCGGGGGTCCGCCAGGTCGTCGGTGATGAAGAAGCCGGTCAGCTCTACATCGTGGTCCGAGGGGTTGTGCAGCTCGATCCAGTCCGGCGTGGCCTCGGCATCATCGGGGTCCACCGCGACGCCTGAGTTGGCCGCCATGAACTCGTTGATCACCAGGCGAAAGGTGCCCGGAGGCAGGACCTCGCCCGTGTCGCCATCGTCCCCGTCGACGCCATCTCCGCCATCGGCGCCCACGACGGGATCACCGCTGTCGTCCCCGCCATCGGCGGGGTCGTCCACGAAGGCGTTGCAGCCGAAGCAAAGCAGCGCGAGCCCGAGGCTCGGGCGCGTAAACCGCAGGTCAAGGAGCACCCGGCCCCCCAAAGAGGCCCATGTCGGAGCGGCTGCCGTCGCGATCAAGGATCGCGGGATCGCCGCTGTCGATGCTGGGGCTGCCCGCAGACAGCGTCCAACCCGAGCCAAAGCGCGGGTCGGCGTCGATATTGCCGTCGCTGCCGGTGGGGTCGGTCATGCCGTCGGCTGCGCTGGAATTGCCGTAGAGGTTGTTGTAGCGAGCGGTGATCACGCCAGCGCCTTCGGCGGTGTCGGCGACGTAGAGGGCCGCGCCGCCCGTATTGCCGTCGAGGATGGAGTTGGTGAGGCCGATGGCGCTGCCCTTGACCGCGACTCCCGCGCCGGTGGGCGCGCTGTTGCCGTCCAGCACGAGGTTCACCAGGTCGATGTCGCCGGCCTTGATGTAGATGGCGCCGCCATCATCGGAGGCCACATTGCCCTCCAACACGCTGTTGCTGAAGGCGATGATGGTGTCCTGGTAGTAGTTCTCGGCGCCGCCCACTTCATCGGGGTTGCGGTAGATCAGGTCCACGCAGAAGCCGGCCCCGTCCACCGCCTCGTTGCCCGAGATCAGCAGGTTGCGGACGTTGATCTGGTGGGGGCTGTTGTCGAAATTGAGCCCGCCGCCGCAATCCGAGGCCACATTGCCCTCGAAGGTGGAGTCTTCGATGATGAAGCTGCGCTCGGTGCGCCAGTTGTGCAGGCCTGCACCCCGGCGCGCCCGGTTGTTGCGGAAGGTGCAGCCGGCCACCTCGGAGCTGTCGTTGTCGAGCTCCAGGCCGCCACCGGCATCGCCTGCGACATTGTCCTCAAGCACATTGTCGAGGAAGTCGTGCTCGCTGTGGCTGACCTTGGCGCCGCCGCCGTCGTCGTTGGCGCTGTTGCCGATCATCGTGTTGAACTGGATGCGGCTGGACCCGATGTAGTGGCGCAGCCCGCCGCCGTCGTCCGATGCCGCGTTGTGGGTGATCAGGTTGCCCTGGATCAGCGCGGTGCTCTGGTTGAAGTAGATGCCTGCGCCGTCTTCGCCGCAGGTGTTGGAGTCGACGGTGTTGCCGATGACCTGCGGGCTGCCGCGGTAGAAGTAGCCGCCACCACCGTTGTAGGCGCTGTGGTTCTCGGCGATCACGCTGCCGCTGATGGTGCCGGTGGTGGCAAACCAGATGCCGCCACCGCCGCCGCCGGTCCCCCAGATCTCCTCGTCGGGGGAGGTGGTCTCGTTGCCGCGGATCTCGCCATCCACGAAGTTGACCTCGCCGCCAAAGAGGAAGAGGCCGCCGCCGTGGCTGGCCACGCTGCTCTCCACCGTCGTGCGGGCAAGCTCG
>JAGYJW010000100.1 GCA_018401435.1 Deltaproteobacteria bacterium
GGCCCGTCTCCTTGAGGGCGGTCTCGTACTCTTCCCGGGCGCGCTGCCGCGCCTTGAAGAGCATCATCTGCACGCGGGAGTAGACGTTGACGGCGCCATCTCCGGTGGTCTCGATGGGCAGGAAGATGGCCTCGGGGTAGCGGGCGGTCACCACCGATTGAACACCATCGGACACGCCGCCGCTGGGCATGCAACCGAAGGGCTTCACCGACAGGGTCATGTGGTTGACCTTGTCTTCGGCGAAGTGGATCACCTTGCCCACCTCCATATGGCCTTCGCCGCCCCGGACCTCGTTGTCATAGAACTTCGAGGCCAGCTCGGCGATCTCGGTCATGTCGGGCAGGTGGTAGCCGTGCAGGCCGATGGTGTGGGCATAGGTCTGGAACAGGCCGCGGATGATCTTCTCGACGGCGTGCAGGCCCCACAGCTTCTTGGTGGCGTCCTTGCCTTCGAGGCCCTTGCGGGCGTCGTCGTCCTGGCGAAGCACCATGCGCTGCTCGGTGTCGAAGCGCTGCTCCCACAGCATGAAGAGGATCCAGTTGGTGACCGACTGGATGTCCACCTCGGCGCCCTCGGCCTCCAGGAAGCGCTGCAGGCCGTAATTCCCGTCGCCTTCGGTGGTCATGGCCCAGAACTCGCCGATGATGCTGACCACGGGCTTGGGCTGGGTGCGGTCCACGGCCACGCGGGCCAGCTTGGCGCGGCAACGGGCCAGGGCGGCCACCACGCTCTTGCCGTTGCGCAGGGTCTCCTTGAGCAGCTCGCGGGAGTCGTTGATGGCGATGTCGGCGCTGCCGGGCTCCACCTCGTAGGGGCGGATGCGATAGCCCACCAGGTTGAGCACGTCGCCGGCCACGATGGCCTGCACCAGGGCGACCGCGAACTTCAGGTTGATCTCCAGGCCCACCTCGTCGCCGGTGGCCTGCTTGACGCCGCCCTGCTGCTGGAAGAGCAGCACCCGGAAGCCGTCAAAGCCGGCGTCGCGCAGGGCCTTGCGGTATTCGGTGACATAGGTGCCGAAACGGCAGGGGCCGCAGGCGCCGGCGGTCAGGAAGAGGTTGTTGGCGATGATGTCAGCGGTGTCCTGGCCCTCGACATCGCGCAGGTGCACCAGGGTCTTGACCAGGTGGCCCACCGTAAAGTAGGTCGGGTTGCACTGGCCGCGGTTGCCGAACTCCTTTCCATACTGAAGGCTGTCCGTGTTGGGGGCATCCAACGCAACGACCTTGTAGCCAATACCCGTGAGAGAGGCCGCCACCAGCTCGTCGTGGGCCAGGGTCAGGCCGCTCACCCAGATGGTGGTGGTGCCCCGCTGGCTCTTCTTGAAGTCCTTGTTGACATACTCGGTATACTGCTCCTTGAACAGGCCGAGGCGCCGGGCCTCCTGCTCGGCATAGGCGGACAGCTCGTCTTCGATGAGGGTGTCGGCGTCGATCTGGTTTTCGGTGAGCATGGAGCCTCCGGGGGCGCGGAATGGGTTGGGTCTGTCGTCGGTCAGCGGGCGGCGGCGCCGCTGCCCTTGTACTTCTGCTCCAGCTCGCGCCGCTTCTCGGCGACCTTGCGAATCAGCTCGGCGCGGATGGCGGACTGCTCGCGCATCTGCTCCTCGACCAGCTTGAGCTTGTGGGCATAGGTCTTCACGCGGATCTGGATGCTGCCCCCCGGCTTGTTGGCGTCGATGTCGTGCAGCGCCGAATAGGGGGTGCGCGCGGCCTTCAGCACATTGTCGATGATGCCATAGGTGGGGGCGTCGTTGCCGCACTTGAAGCTGGAGAGGTCCAGGACGGCGATATTGGGGTGACGGGCGGCGAATTTGGCGGCCCACACCTTCTGCACCGAGTTGGCCGAGTAGTTTTCGGGCCAGATGTCGTTGATGTCGAGCGAGTTCCCGGTCCCAAAGTAGCGGGTGAGCCAGAGGGGGTCCTTGGGGATGCTGCGCATGGACAAGATGGGGTAGCCCAGCACCTGGAACTCGTCGGGAATACCGTGGTGCAGGCCCGGATCGTTGTGGTAGGGCCGGCCCAGCACCAGGATGGCCACCCGGCCCTCCCGCTCCATCTGCTCGATGATCTCCTTGCCCTTCATCTGCAGGATGCGGTCGAATTCGCGCAGGGCGGCAAAGCCCTGGTCCACCGCCCAGTCGCTCTCGTCTTCGGTCACGCCCAGCTTGGGGCCCCAGGTGTCGAAGAGCTTGCGCTTGAGCAGGTTGGCTTCGGTGAAGGTGATGGCGTCATCGATATATTGGATGCCCGCCCGCGCGAAGAAGTCGACCTCCTTGGTGAAGGCCGCCTTCATGACGTTGGGGCTGCCCGCCACGATGGGGCAGCTCGCCGTGTCCATCGTATTCTGCACCCAGCTGGGGATGTGGGTGATGCAGGGGTAGTAGATATAGTCGAGGGGGCCCCGCTGACGCTTCTCGTCCGTGTGGGCGTGAAAGATCAGCTCGTGGATGTGGGCCTGGATGACCTTGGAGGGGTAGCAAGGGTCGATGCTGCCGTATCGGCCGCCTTCCGCCCACATCTCCTCGTTGGTGAAGGGCGACCAGACGAGGTTCTCCTTGGGCAGGCCCAGGGCCTCGAAGTAGGTGCGGAAGAAGGGCCCCATGCTGTAGAGGTTCAGCACCCGCGGCATGCCGATCTTGACCTTGCTGAGGTCGGCGTGGCTGCGTTTGAAGCCGCGATTCAGCGTGCGGCGGGCGATGCGCTTGAAGGAGAGCCGCTTGACCTCGACATCCTGCTTGCTGGACCCGGCCGGGGGCTGGGGCTGGAAGGCGAAGAAGTGCTTGAAGGCCAGCTTGGATTCGAAGTCCACCAGGTTGGGGTGGAGCTTGCGGATGGCGTTGCGTTCGCGGGCCAGCTCCTTGAGGGCGTCCTTGCTCTCGACCGTGCCCTTCTCGCAGGAGAAGCCCGAGATGTAGCGGCTCTTTCGGCCATCGGGGGTGATGGTGTCGATGAAGGTGCGCGAGCACTCGTTGGGGCAGAAGTGGCAGACCGTCGATTCGTCGTTGACCGAGGTGTACTGGAGGTCGGTGGCCTGGTCGATGCCGATGAAGGTGCTGTGGCCCTTGCGTTGCACCACCCGCAGCGTCTCCATGGCGGCGCCGATGGCGCCGGCCTCCCCGGAGTGGGGGTGCACGACCACCCGAGCGTCCGGCACCCGCTGCTTGATATAGTCCACCTGGGCCTTGACGGCGGCGAGGTTGCGTTGGGTTCCCCCCTGCAACACGAAGACCTTGCCGAACTCGGCGAGACGGGGGACCTGCACCACATATTGCCAGACATTCTTGGGCAGGACCTGGGCGAGCCCCGACAGCATCTCGGGGGCGCTGAAGCCCTCCTTCTGGAAATTCACCCGGTCGGCGTCCAAGAAGACCGCGCAGCCATAGGAGAAGCGGGGGGAGAGGTCGGCGGAGAAGGCGACATCGGCGTAGTCCTGCAACTTCACGCCAAACTGGTCGGCCATGGCCTGCAGCAGCATGCCGTTGCCGGCGCTGCACTGGTTGCTGAGCTTGAAGTCGCGCACATCGCGCCCGCCGTCACTGCTTTCGGCGAGGAAGATGACCTTGATGTCCTGACCGCCGATGTCGCAGACCACGTCCACATCGGGGATGTAGCGCACGGCCGACATCATGTGGGCCACCGTCTCGACGATGTTGACGTCGGCCTTGACCGACTCTTCCAAGACGTTGGCGGCATAGCCGGTGGCGCCAAAGCCCATGCATTCCAGGGTGGCGCCCTGGTCCATCACATAGGCGCGGATTTCGGCCAGGATGTCCTTGGTGTCCTGGATGGGGTTGCCCTTGGACAGCGTATAGGCCTTGTAGAGCACCTCGCCGGAGTTGTAGTCCACCAGCACGGCCTTGGACGAGGTGCTGCCGCCATCCAGGCCGATGACGCCGCGCACCACGTCGCCGGGCTCGAAGCGGGCCGCCGTGAAGTGGGGGATGGTGTATTGCTCGGTGAACTCGTTCAGCTCTTCGGTGCTGCGCACCAGGGGGCCGGCGGCGTTCTTGTTGAGATGGGTGCCGCGTCCGTGGTCGATATAGTCCTTGAGGCCGGAGAGGCCCTTGTACCGGCCCACATCGCTGACCCCGGCGGAGTCGATCAGCCCGAAGACGACCGCACCGAAAGCAGCGTAGTACTGCCCATTGTCGGGGGGGTAGATCAGGGTCTCGATCGGCACGTCCTTGGGGTAGGCATAGCCGCGGCTGTCCCAGGTCTCGGGGATGCGCTTGCGCCAGCACTCCACCAGGAAGGGCAGGTAGATATTGGGCCCACCCAACAGCAGCACATTGTGCCGCAAGGTGTTGCCCCGCGTGAGCACGCTGAGGTTCTGGTGCACGATGGCGTCGGCCAGCGAGTTCATGATCTCGAGGCCGGGGATGCCGCTCTTGACCAGGTTGACGATGTCCGTCTCTGCAAAAACTCCGCACTTTGCGGCCACATGGTGCAGCTTGCTGTCGTCGAAGGTGATGCGGGCCACGTCTTCGGCCGGCATGCCCACCTTGATCATGCACTTGTCGATGGTGGCGCCGGTGCCGGAGGCGCACTTGTCGTTCATGCTGGTGAGGGCGTTCTTTTCGCCGGTGGCGTTGCCATCGGCGTCCGTGCCCTCGCGGAACATGATGATCTTGGCGTCCTGTCCGCCCAGCTCGATGACCGATCCCACGTCGGGGTGCAGCTTCTCGACCGCGAGGGTGACGGCGTTGACCTCTTGCACGAAGCGGGCGCCGGTGGGCTCGACCAAGGGGCCCGACCCCGACCCCGTGATGAAGATGCGGATATCCCGCGCCTTGGGGAAGTGGTTGCCGATGCGAACCAAGAACTCCAGCACCTTTTCGGGCTGCCGCGTCTCGTGGCGCTGGTAGTCCTGCCAGAGGATTTCGAGGCTGTCGGGGTCGCAGACCACGGCCTTGACCGTGGTGGACCCGACGTCCATGCCGATGGCGAGGTGGGTGACGTCGCGGCCTTTTGGGG
>JAGYJW010000101.1 GCA_018401435.1 Deltaproteobacteria bacterium
TGCACAAGCTCTACTTCGACCCACCCGGGCGGTACTCCGAGGACATCGACCTGGTCCAGCGTGACGCCGGTCCGATCGGCCCGCTGGTGAGCGAGATCCGCGCGGCGCTTGACCCCTGGCTGGGCACGCCGAAGTGGAAGGCGGGTCACGGCCGGTTCACGCTCTACTACCGCTTCGAAACGACGTTCACGCCGGTCGTCCAGATGCGTGTGAAGGTCGAGATCAACACGCGCGAGCACTTCGCCGTCCACGGCTTCACCACCCGGCCGCTGGCCGTGACGAACCCCTGGTTCTCGGGGGCTGCGGACGTGTCCACCTTCACGCTCTCGGAGCTGCTGGGCACCAAGCTCCGCGCGCTGTACCAGCGGAAGAAGGGGCGCGACCTCTTCGACCTGGCGCTGGGGCTGGACCACCCGGAGACTGACCCGGCCCTGTTGGTCGCCGCCTTCGAGCGGTACATGGCGTTCGGCGAGACGCCGGTCAGTCGGGCCCAGTTCGAGGCGAACATGGCGGCGAAGATGGTCGACGCCACGTTCCTCGGTGACGTGCCGACCCTGCTGCGGACCGGTCTCGACTACGACCCGGGCGAGGCGTGGCCTCGTGTGCAGAGCAAGCTCATCTCGCAGCTCCGCGGAGAGCCGTGGAAGGGAGATGGAAGCCAATGACCACGCCCGTGTCCGACGACGTCGCCGGCAAATGCATCTACTGCCTGCTCCCGAAGCCTGGCTCCCGCGAGCACTTGGTGCCACGGAGCATCGGCGGCAACCTCGTCGGCAGACGGGTGTGCAAGGCGTGCAACACCGGCATGAGCGACATCGACCAGCACCTCGGCGACAACGCGGTGGTCTCGATGATGCGGGTTGCCAACACTCCGGCCGGCTCCTTCGATGTGAAGCTCGGTGGCGAGCAAGTCCTGGACGACCCTTCAGGTAGGCGAGTCCCCGTCGCCATCAGGAACCAGTACGCACCCTCGCTTCACCCCATGATGCGCTTCACGCCGACCCCCGCCGGTGCCGAGGTCGGCGTTCACTTCAGCGAAGCGGTTGACGCGAAGAGGCTCGCGCGGTTTATCGACAAGCACCGAGAGGCGGCGTTTGCCGAGCTTCACTCGAAGCGCGTGGATTGGCTCGATGCGGGCGAGGCAGCGGTGGTGATGCATCGTGCCAAGGACGGCTACCTCGCCGTAGCCGACGATGCGGCCGAACCGCGTGCGCGCGCGCTGCTCGTCGAGAAGGCCGATGAGCTGATCGCCATTCTGGAAGGGTCCTTTCCCGAGGCGGCCACCATCGCGCAGCCTCGCGTCCAAATCGCGGCGGAGCTTCGGCTCAACGATCTCTACCGCGCAGTGGCGAAGGTCGCATTCAACCTCCTCGCCCACCGAACAGCCGACGACTTCGTCTTGCGGAGCGACTTCGACGACCTGCGGCAGTACATCCTCGGCCGCGACGTGCGCGATGTGGAGGGGCCCGATGGGGCGGTTGTCCCGGACCCGCGCTTCGTGACCTGGGCGCTCGACGGACAGCCGTTCACGTTCCGGGACATGGAGCACACCGTGGTGATGACGGGCCACGACGGCCGGTTGATCGCCGTCGTCACCATCTACCGGAGCTTCGTATTCATGGTGGACATGGGGCCGTTCCGTCCACCTTGGTCGTATCCCCAGGTGCTCGTGGTCCGAGGAGACAGGCAGGAGACGCGGTGGCTCGACCTCACCGAGTGCGTAGAGCTCATGCGCGAGCACGGGCGGCCTGAGGACGCCGCGACATAGGGTTCAGGCGGCCATCGCCGCCCGCACGTACCCGCCCGCCTTGCCCTTCCGCCCGTCCGGCACGAGCACGCCCTTCGCGACAAGATCCGCGAGCACCCGCCCGGCCGTCCGCGCCGACAGCCCCTCCGCCTCGGCGAGCCCCTGCCGCGTGACGCGCCCGTCCCGCTCGACGAGCGCTATCACCGCCGACTCGCGCTCGTCCCCGCCCGGCGCCGCCGCCGCCGGCACGACGTACCGCGTCGCCTTGCCCTCGCCGGTCGTCGCGAGGTCGCCCGCGCCGACCATCCCCCGCAGCAACCGCTTCACCGTCGCCAGCGGCACCCGGAGCGCCGCCGCGATCTCGCTGCTCGACGCCCCGCCGGAGTCCCGCACCAAGTCGAGCACACGCTGGCTCACCGGCGCCTCGACCTCGGCCGGCTGCACACCGAGCGCCGCCGCGAGGTCGCGCGCCGTGACCGTACCCTCGCGGGCCAGCAGGGTAGCTCGGAACAGCACGTTGCCGAGCTCGCGCACGTTACCCGGCCAGGGGTAGGCCACGAGCGCCGCCTCGGCGTTCCGGGCCAGGTGACGGGCAGGCACGCCGTCCATACCGGCGGCGAGCAGCGACCGCGCGATCACCACCACGTCGCGGCCCCGCTCGCGCAGGGGCGGCAGGGTGAGCTCGAAGCGGGCGAGCCGGTGGTACAGGTCCTCACGGAACCGGCCATCGGCGACGAGCTGGCGCAGGTCGCGGTGGCTGGCGGCCACCACGCGCAGGTCCACCCGCCGCTCGCGCACCTCGCCGACGGCGACCACGGTCCGCTCCTGGAGCACCCGGAGCAGCTTCGCCTGGATCGGCAGCGGCAACTCGCCCACCTCGTCGAGGAACAGGGTGCCGCCCTCGGCGGCGACGACGAGGCCGGGCTGCGCGTCGGTCGCGCCGGTGAAGGCGCCGCGCTTGTGGCCGAAGAGCTGGGACTCGACGAGCGCCTCGGGCAGGGCGGCGCAGTTGAGCGCGACGAAGGCGCCGTGCCGCCCGCTGTGGTCGTGAACGTAGCGAGCGAAGAGCTCCTTGCCGGTCCCGCTCTCTCCGCGCAGGAGCACCGACGCCGAGGTCGGCGCCACGCGCGCCGCCTGGTCGAGCGCGCGCTTGAGCGCTGGGCTCGAACCGAGGATCGGGGTCGTGGCGGGACAGCGGGACACGCGGTCAAGCTCCGGGGAAGCGATCCCCATGTGCCGCGCAGCCACCCCCGGGCGTAGGACACCCTCCGGCTCGGGTGGGACACCCCGACGCCATGCTCGAACGCTGACTCTCGCGGGACGCCTCCAGAGGACGACCCAGTTCACATCGCACGCGCCGTCTGGGGCCTGGGCGAGCGCGACTTCCGCGGTGGTGCAATTTCACCATGTTGTGGTGGAATCCAACCACTTGCCGAGATCGACGCGCTGGCGTCTTTCGTTCGTTCCTCATCTTGTCGTAGATGGGGCGGGTGGCACGCAGGCTGCTCTGAAGCCGGACGCGAGGAGATCGGATGGCCCGCCTCTACTACATGTCCCTGTCCGGTGTCGGCGACTGGGCCGCTGCGATGCGTGAGTCCGGCGCTCAGCTGGCACCCTACCGCTCGTACCTGCAGACGGCGATCAAGGCCGCTGAGAACCGTGCCCTGGTCCTCGCGTGGCGGGAGCCGACGTCACAGGAGTTGCAGGAGCTCGAGCGGCGCGTGCACGACCGCAGCACCAGGGCCGTGAAGCGGGCGGTCGACGCGCAGCGACGCCGGGATCGGCGAGGGGCACGCGATGCCCCTGATGGCACATGGATCATGCTCGACCCGCGCCCGGGTCGAGCGGAGGAGCCCGAGACGACCTTCGACGCCTTCCTGAAGGCGAGGACGGTCTACGAGGCCCCCCCGGACCGGCAAGGCAACAAGATGTTCTGGCGCGACGGGCACGCCGTCCAGGTCCGCGGGTTCGACCGCGAGGCGCTGGCGCTGCTGCTGGAGCGTCCCCCGGTCGAGATCGAGCTGGACGACGAGCAGCCGGACGCGGCGGAGGTCCACGAGAAGCCGCCCGAGGGACCGCTGCTGTTCCTGCGGCCGAATACCTGGCCTCTGGAGTGCCAGCGGCGAACGCTGGAGGCGCTAGAGGACCGCCCCTCTCCGCGCGTCGCGCCCCTGCTGCGCCTGGTGTCGACCCGACCGACCTGGGACTCGGTGCTGCCGGAGGACCTTGCGGAGGAGTCCTGGGTGTTCCTCCGCCGGGATCGGAACGGCACACTCCGCGACGGGACGGACGAGCAGCGGGTGTTCGTCCACCGAGCCCTCGCGACCCCGGACTTCGCCGTCCTCGAAGGCCCACCGGGCTCCGGGAAGACCACCGCGATCTGCGAGCTGATCGTCCAGCTCGCGAGGCGGGGAAAGCGGGTCCTCCTGGTCGCCTCGACCCATGTCGCCGTCGACAACGTGTTGGAGCGCCTCCTCGAATGGCAGGACGCTTCCACCGAGAAGCTCGTGATGCCCATTCGGATCGGCGACGAGGACAACGTCTCGTCCGACGCGGTGGGCGCGTGGGTGCTCCGGAACGTCGCCCGCACCTGGCGCGGTGAGATCCTCGACTTCCTCGACTTCCTCGACCGACCACAAGGCGCGGCACACGAAGGGGCCGCCGCTCGGAGCATGCTCAAGGGAGCACTGACTCGCGATGGCGAGGAGTCCGCGCTGATCCGGATGCTGCTTGATGCGTCAAACCTCGTGTGCGGCACCACCATCGGCATCCTCCAGCACCCGGCAATCAAGGCTTCCCGGAAGAAGGGCGGCGGCGCGATGGAGCCCTTCGACTACCTGGTGCTCGACGAGGCCTCGAAGACCACCTTCACGGAGTTCCTGGTGCCTGGCGCCTACGCGGAACGCTGGGTGGTGGTCGGCGACCGCCGCCAGCTCTCGCCCTATGTGGAGGAGCAGGACCTCGCCGAGAACTTCCGGGGGCTGCTGCCGCCCGAGGTGGGGCGCGCCACCGCGCATACCTTCCTGGCCTCTGATGCGGTCCCCCGAGGGCTCCGGGTTCGCTCCCTTGTGGCGGTCGCATCCGACGACGAGGCCCATCTCGTGGCCGACGAGGCGGAGGCGCGCGGCATCTACGTCGTGGACCTGGAC
>JAGYJW010000102.1 GCA_018401435.1 Deltaproteobacteria bacterium
CACATCGTCCATCACCTCTCGCCTACCGGCACGGCGGGCGTCGTGCTCGCGAACGGCTCCATGTCCTCGCAGCAGTCCGGCGAGGGCGAGATCCGGCGCAAGCTCGTCGAAGCCGACCTCGTGGACTGCATGGTCGCCATGCCCGGCCAGTTGTTCTACGCCACGCAGATCCCCGTCTGCCTGTGGTTCCTGGCCCGCGACAAGGGCAACGGGAAGTTCCGGTCGCGCAAGGGCGAGGTGCTGTTCATCGACGCCCGCAAGCTCGGTCGGATGGAGACGCGCGTCCACCGCGTGCTCGACGCCGGGGACGTGGAGCAGATCGCCGCGACCTACCACGGCTGGCGGACCCAGGGCGGCTTCTATGAGGGCGTACCCGGGTTCTGCATGGTGGCCACGCTCGCGGAGATCAAGGCGCACGACTTTGTATTGACGCCAGGGCGATATGTCGGGGCGGAGGAGGTCGAGGACGACGGCGAGCCCTTCGAGGAGAAGATGGAGCGGCTGGCGACGGTGCTGCGGGAGCAGCAGGGCGAGGGACGGCGGCTGGACGCGCTGATCGGGCAGGCGCTCGGGGGGCTGGGCTGGTGAGCGACTGGACCGCGACAACCATCGGAGCGCAGGTGACCCTTCAACGTGGTTTCGACATCACGAAGAAGGAGCAGAGGCCAGGACAAGTCCCAGTGGTGTCGAGCGGTGGCGTTTCCAGCTACCACGACACCGCGATGGTCCGGGGTCCCGGTGTCGTGCTTGGACGCAAGGGGTCGCTCGGCACCGTGTTCTTCATGCCAGAGGATCACTGGCCTCACGACACCACGCTTTGGGTGAAGCAGTTCAACGGAAACGACCAGCGGTTCGTGTACTACTTCTTCAAGAACCTCGATGTGATGCACTTAGACGTCGGCTCGGCGAATCCGACGCTGAACCGCAACCACGTTCACCCCATCGAGGTTGACTGGCCTCCCCTCAACGAACAGCGCCGCATCGCCGCCGTCCTCGGCGCGCTCGACGACAAAATCGAGATCAACCGCAAGATGAACCGGACGCTGGAGGAGATGGCCCAGGCCATCTTCAAGTCGTGGTTCATCGACTTCGACGGCCACGACGACCTCCTGGACAGCGAGCTTGGGCCGGTGCCGAGGGGGTGGGAGGTCCGGTCGCTCGACGAGATCGCCGACTTCCTCAACGGGGCTGCGTGCCAGAAGTACCCCGCGACCGATGGCGAGCCCTGGCTGCCGGTGATCAAGATCCGCGAGTTGAACCAGGGCGTGACGGCGCAGACGGACCGCGCGACGGCCACCATCCCAGACAAGTGGCACGTCCGAGACGGCGACGTGCTGTTCTCATGGTCGGGCAGCCTCGTCGTAAAGGTGTGGACCGGCGGCCCCGGCGCGCTGAACCAGCACTTGTTCAAGGTCACGTCCGAGGCGTACCCACGCTGGTTCTTCCTCTCCTGGGTTCAGCATCATCTCGCCGAGTTCCAGCGCATCGCCGCCGACAAGGCGACGACGATGGGCCACATCAAGCGCCATCACCTCACCGACGCGAAGTGCACGGTGCCGCCGGGCGACGTGCTCGCGAAGGTCGGCGCGCTGCTGGAGCCGGTGGTCAAACGCCAGGTCGCCAACGAGTTGGAGTCGCGCACCCTCGCGGAACTGCGCGACACCCTCCTCCCGAAGCTCATCTCGGGCGAGCTCCGCGTGCCCGAGGCCGAGGAAGTGGTGGAGGCGGCCTCGTGACCTTCCCGACCGTCACCACCGCTGAACTGCGAACCGTCGAGTCCGTCCTCGACATGGGTGGCGGCTACGTCCTCGACTTCAGCAACCGCACCTTCGCCGACTTCTTCCAAGAGCAGGGCATCGACATCTACGACCCGCGCTACGAGGACGGCGGTACCTCGAAGGCGAACCGCCTGAGGAGCTTCCTGCGCTCGACGCCACCGCCGCGCAGCGGACAGATCCTCGCGGCCCTGCTCGACTACCGGCAGAGCGGGGGCGGTGAGGATCTCCACGCCGACACGCTCGCCCGCTACCTCGCCGTGGTGCAGCGGCTCGGCGGGAGCACGCCCGCGAGCGTGCGCGCGCAGCCCCAGGGGCCGGTCACCGAGGCTGCGCTGCTGGCCCACCTGTTCAAGCCCGAGGTGTTCGCTCGGCTGCCCGGTGACGCCACCCTGCACGCGGTCCTCGTCGCGCGGATGCGCGAGGCCCAGCGATGCGTCGAGCACGAGGCGTGGCTGTCGGCGGTGATCCTCAGCGGGAGCGTGCTCGAAGGCATGGCGCTGGGCTTCGGCGCCGCGCAGCCCGAGCGCGTGAACCGCGCCTACGCGGCGCAGTACGGCAAGGGAGCGCCGCGCTTGGCGGACTGGAAGCTGCACGAGTGGATCACCGTGCTCACGCGGCTGCGGGCGTTCTCTCCCAACGTCGAGAAGTTCGGCCACGCGCTGCGCGACTTCCGCAACTACGTCCATCCGGCCGAACAACTGGCCCACGGGTTCAGCCCCGACGGCCACACCGCGCGCATCAGCTTCCACGTCGTCCAGGCCGCCGCCGAGGACCTCGTGCGCTTCTGCGAGGGAGACGCCCCATGACCGCCTTCCGCGACGCCATGCACGCCGACCAGATGGCCTGGAAGGCCCGCCGCCTGCCCCACGTCCACGAGGCCGGCTGGTGGATGGGCCGGCAGTACGACCACATCCTCCCGCGCCGCGCGTCCGCGGAGAACATCTGGCCCGGCCTCCGCGACGGCGCCGTGCGCCCGCTGGAGCCCTGGCTCGCCGCTCACGACGTGCAGCCCCACAAGGGGCGCGACAACCTGCTGTCCTCGTGGACGCTGTGCGCGAACCTCTACTTCCCGTTCGGCAGGCCCCGAGGCGCAGGCGCTGCTCGCCGGCTTCCTCCGCCGCAGACGGGCCTGCCGATCGCCGCCGTGCGCGGCGGAGCTTGAGTACGCGCTCCCGGCCCCCCCACGACCCCGGCACCCTGCTCGGCGAGCAGGACGGCACACTTGGGGTGGAACCAGACCACCTCGCCCGACGTGGCCTTCGAGCTCACCCTCGACGACGGCCGCGACGCGTCGTGCTGACCAGTGAAGTTCGTCGAGCACTCCTTCCTACGACTGCTCGGGCTGCAAGGCGCTGTCGGCCGACGCGCATGAGCGACCTGCTGGGACCTCGCCCACGTCCTGTCCGACCCGGCGAGCCGCTGCGCCCACGCCGCCACCCGAGGCCGGCGCTACTGGGACCACCTCACCGGCCCACTGAGGAGGCGGACGCCGCCGCGCGTCTCCGCGCTGCCCCGCCGCAGTGGGGGCTACCAGTTGTTCCGCCAGCAGGCGCTCGCCGAGCGCTGGCGCACCTCCGACCTCGCCGCGGTCGTCTCGTCCGGTCGCCTGCGACGCCCGGAACGCGGGCCTGCTGGCGTCGGTGTCTGGCGCGTCGCCGACGTGCGGACGGGCTGGGGGCCGCTGTTCCGCGGGCAAGCGGGCTTCGTGGTGTGGAGCCACCAGGCGTGGTTCCGGTGGGTCGCCGAGGCCGAGGCCGAGGACGCGCCCGCCTGGGCGGCCGACTGGCTCGATTGGGTTAGCGACCGCTACGGTTACGCGGCCGAGGGGGGCGGGGGATGACGCGCGAGGCCGAGGGCGCAACCCTCTGGGATTACCGGAGCGTTCAAAGCGATGTTTCGCCGGTGACAAGCGCAACTTGTAAGCCATCCTTACAAGTTCGAGCTGGGGTCCGGCCATGAGCCCGCCCGATACGGCCTCCCTGTTCGCCGAGGTCCGCGCGCTGCTCCACGCCGCCCGCGACGCCGCCGCGCGCCAGGTCAACACGCTGCTGGTGCTGACCAACTACGAGATCGGCCGTCGCATCCTCGAGCACGAGCAGGGCGGCGAGGCTCGGGCGGACTACGGCAAGCAGGTGGTCGAGTCGTTGGCGCAGCAGCTCACCGACGAGTTCGGGCGGGGGTTCTCGAAGGACAACCTCTGGCTGATGCGGCGCTTCTACCTGACCTACCGGGACCGGCTTCCCGTCTCGGGTCCATCGCGCGTTCTCGGTGGCCCGACGCCGCCGACCCGGATTCTTGAGACGGCGTCTCCAGAATCTCCGAGCCTCGCGACGCCCGCCCGCCCCTTCACCCTGAGCTGGTCCCACTACGCCTTCCTGATCGGCGTCAAGGACGACGCGGCGCGGTCGTTCTACGAGATCGAGGCCACGCGCGGGCACTGGTCGCTGCGGGAGCTTCGGCGGCAGTTCGACGCCGCCCTTTACGAGCGGCTGGCCCTGTCCCGGGACAAGGATGGCGTGCGCGCCCTGGCAGAGAATGGGCAGGTGGTCACCCGGCCCGAAGAGGCGCTGAAGGACCCCTATGTGCTGGAATTCCTTGGCCTGGACGAGGCCGCTGGCTACTCGGAGTCCGACCTCGAAGGCCGGATCATCGACAAGCTGGAGCACTTCCTCCGCGAGTTGGGCACCGGCTTCCTCTTTGAGGGCCGACAGCGGCGCTTCAGCTTCGAAGACCAGCACTTCTACGTCGATCTGGTTTTCTACCACCGCCTGCTGCGTTGCTTTGTGCTGATCGACCTCAAGATCGGGCAGCTCACGCACCAGGACCTCGGCCAGATGCAGATGTACGTCAACTACTACGACCGCTTCGTGAAGCTACCGGAGGAGTCGCCCACCATCGGTATCCTGATGTGCCGCAAAAAGAACGACGCAGTGGTCGAGATCACACTGCCGCCGGGTGCCAACATCCACGCCCGCGAGTATGTGCTGGCGCTGCCGAGCGCCGACGAGCTGCGGCGAAAGCTGCTTGAATGGACGGAGGAGTCGTGAGCGTTGCACTCCACCTGCCCTTGGCCATTGTATTGGCCCAGCGTGAATCCGACTCTC
>JAGYJW010000103.1 GCA_018401435.1 Deltaproteobacteria bacterium
GCACGGGCGCCCGCAGGATCGGGGGCAAGCTGCGTTGCCGGGGGGCCGCGTCCGAGACCACCGCCGACACGGTCACCTCTCCGGCGCCCAGCGCCTCGGGACGGGCCAGCAGCCAGTCTGGCAGCGGGCCCTCCCGGTCGCCGGTCCAGGTGGGCAGGGGGGGCTGGGCCGCCTCGCCCTGTCCAAGGGGCCCCAACCAGCGCATCAGGGCCCCGGGCTCGTCGAAGATGCCTTCGGGGAAGCCTTGCTCGTCGGGCGGCGCCTTGGAGCTGGAGGGCGCCGGCGCCGGTGCACGGGCGACGCGGGGACCCGAAGCCGCGGCCGGCGCGGGGTCGGGCGCCGGGGGCAAGGCCACCCCGTCGGGGGGACGCAGCAGGGTCCAGGTGCGCTCGGGCAGATCCTCCAGCCGGGCCGCCTCGGGCAGGGGCTGGCCCAGGGCCCAGCCGGCGAGGCCCAGCAGCAGGGTGGCGAAGAGGGCGACCAGGCCGGCGTAGATCCGGTCTTCTGGGGCGGCGCTCACCGGGGCGACGAAGGGGGTCGCCGGGCCGCTCTGGGCCTCGTCGGCCATGGACGCCTGCGGGGTCGCGATGGCAAAGGCGGCCGTCGTCGGATCGTCATCCTGCAGCGGACCGCGGCTGCGCGCCTCTCCGCGCCAGAGGGCCTTGAGCGCGGCCACCGACTGGATGCGCTCCTCGCGGTTGGGCACCAGCGCGCCCAGGATGGCGGCCTCCATGCGCTCGGGGAGGTCGGGGCAGTGCACACGGGGCGCAATGAAGCGGCCCAGGTCGATGGCGTTGAACAGCTCCAGGGTGTCGTCGCCGGGGAAGGCCTGCTTGCGGGTGACCAGCTCGTAGAGGATGGCGCCCAGGCTGAAGACATCGGCGCGGGCGTCCACCTTCTTGGCGTCTCGAATCTGCTCGGGTGCCATGTAGCGGGGGGTGCCCATCGTCAGGCCGCTGCGGGTGCGCGACAGGCTGTGGTCCTCTGAAAGCACCTTGACCAGCCCAAAGTCGGTGACCTTGGGCACCATGCCCCCCGTCACCCGCGACATCATCACATTGGCCGGCTTGAGATCGCGGTGGATGAGGCCATGGGCGTGGGCCTCTGCCACGCCGTCCATGATGCCGCTGGCGATCTGGTCCACCTGCCGCAGGGTCAGCCGATGCTCCCGACAGAAGGCCTCCAGCGTCGGCCCCTCCACCAGCTCCATGATCAGGCCCGGGCTGCCTTCGGCCTCGACGAAATCGGTGACGGTGACGATATTGGGGTGGTTGAGGGAGGCCTGGACCTGGCCCTCCTGAAGCAGCCGCCGCTTCACCGCGCTGCTGGTGATGGTCAGCACCTTGAGCGCGTGCAGGCTGGCCAGCTTGTTGTGGCGCACCTTGTAGACCATCGCCATGCCGCCGTGTCCGACCACGCCGATCACGGTGTAGCGCTCGACCTGGTCTCCGGGCTCCAGGCCCATCACCACACCCCGACAAAGAAGGCGCTGACCCCAAGGCCCACCGCGGTGACGCCCAGGCCGGTCGCCGCGGCGCCCCCGGCGTTGGCCCGGCCCTGAAGGCGATCCAGATCGTCCAGGGTGAAGGCAGGGTCGTAGGCCTTGAAGTCGCTCTCGGCCTTGCGGGCAATCAGCCAGGATCCGAGCGCACCCCCGGCGCTCAGCCCCGCTCCGGTGAGCAGCCAGGGGTTGGCCAGGCGGCTGCGTTCGCGGGGGGCCGCGACGCCTGCGCTGCTGCGGTCAGGGTTCCGACGGCGGGTGGCATAGGCCGGCAGGCCGTCGCCGGGGAAGACATAGGCGGTGGTCTCGACCTGCTGGTCGGCCAGGACGAGCTGGAAGACCGCCGCCCGATCGATGGGCCGCGCCATGGAGGCCCGCCCGTCGAAGTAAAGCTGCCCCTGGGCGGGTTCGGGGGCCTGCTCCACCTGGGGATCGGCGGGCTGGGCGTCAAAGATGACCCGCAGCTCGTGGTCCTTGGGCAGCACGCTCTCGGGCAAGGCCCACTGTGCGGCCAGCCCCCGCGCACCGGCCAGGGACGCTGCGCTGCGCTGGTGGTCGTTGCGCAAGTAGAGCTGGATGCCGTTGAGCCAGTGCAGGCGGGCGGCCAGGGCAGGGGAGAGCACGCTGTCCAAGCAGCGGTTGATCAGCGCGGCCTCGTCCACTGCCCGCAGAAAGGTCTCGTCGTCGAGATCCGCAAAGGCGCGCTCTCCCTCGTCCAGCTTCTCGTCGAGGCGGGCGGTGGGGTAGCGTTCGGCGCAGGGATCGGCCGCGGCAGGCAGCGGGGCGACCAGGCCCAGGCCGACCATGCCAAGCAGGGGCAGGAGCACCCGACGGCTTGGGTCCTTCTTCTGCGGGTTGGACGCGGCCACGGGGGGGGCTCTCCATTCGATCGCAAGGCGATACGCAGCGGGGCTCGAACTCGCGTCGACTATAGCGCGCCACCCTGGCTACGGGTGGGCCCCTGGGGAGAGCGGCCGAGGGCTCCGGTTGGGCAGCCCAGGGCGCGCCGCATTAGGAGGGACCCCCGTTGGAGGCCCGATGACCGAATCCGCGACCACCCCCAAGACCGGCAGCCTGGGCGTCAGCCTGGCCACCTGGCTCTTCATCCTCCACCAGACCGGCCATGCACCCAAGGGTGGCGCAGTGGCCGATGCGGTGGACGCCTTGGCCAAGGCAGACGCGGACTCCGCCGACAGCCGGGGACAGGCCCTCGCCAACCTGATCGAGGGGCAGCTGGGCGCCGATGCGGACTTCGACGCCGTCGTCGCCTGGCTCGGCGCCCTTTATTCGGCCGACTCCGTGATCACCGGCTTCGGTGATACCCGCGAGGAGCGCCTGCATGGGGCCCGCTCCTTCCAGTTCCGCAGCAGCCTGCCCTGGATCGCCCGCATCTACGACCGCTTCCCCGACGGCCACGTGGGCGCCCACTGGGTCCTGGTCGAGCGCGTGACCGACAGCGTCACCTGCATGGACCCCTACCCCTGGGACGATCTCGACGAGGAATACGATCTTCCCGTGGTCGAGTTCATGGTGAAGTGGGAGCTTGCCGGTTGCGGGGCCCTCGCCTTTCGGGCCTGATCGCAGCGTCCGCGATCAGTCTCGCAGCAGGTCGCCGCTGTGCACCGGCACCCACCAGGCGTCGCCGGGCACCTGAATCGGGTCCGCCGTCAGGCGCAGCCGATCGCCTGCGCCCAAGGTGCAGCGCACGGGGGCGCGGGCGTCGAAGTCGTTGTGCACATCGGGGTAGTCCGCCCGGACATTGACCGGCCCGGGCGCGGTGACGATCTCGCCGGCGGACCCCGGCGCCTCTTCGCCTGCATAGTAGTAGCCCACGACGCCACCATCGGACCGCGTACAGCGACCCGATGAGGATGAAGGCCCAGACGCCATTCCAGCCTCGGTGGACCCGCCGTCTCTGCGCTGATCGCGTCCGGCCTCGTCCGCAGACGGCACCGGCTGGGGAGCGACGGCCAGCCTGGCCCCTTCCGCGGAAGCCGTCGCCTCCGGGGGAGCGCTGCGCGCGGATCCAGAGGGCTTGAACGCGGGTGTGGAAGGCGACGCGGCGGCCGGGTCCGCTCCGGCAGCGGGGCCGGCGATGGCGATCGCCTGCGCGTGGGCGGCCGGTTCGCCACCCAGCACAGCCGCAGACCGGGCCGAGGCCGAGGGCCCGGTCGCTGCGAACAGGCCCGTCACCAGCAACGCCGCTGCGGCGACGGCGGCAGCCGCAGCCACCGCGCGGGGGATGGGGGGCCACTGCACGGCAGATCCGGGCCTGGCCTTGCCGCAGAGCAGGGCACAGACCGCCTGCAGGTTCTGATCGTGCAGGTCCGATCGGGCCGCGATCAGGCCCAGCCGGGGCAAGCGACCCGCCGCCGAAGCCTGGCGAAGCAGCGCCGCCCAGTCGGATCGTGCCGAGGAGGAAGGGCCACTCTCCAGCGGCAAGCCCAGCTGGGCGGCCAGGCTCTCCCGATCAGAGAGGCGGGGGAAGCGCCGCGCAAAGAAGGCGGCGAGGTCGTCGGTTTCGGCGGGCGTGAGGTCCATTCCCCGATCATAAGCTATTTACACGTCAACCTCAAGATCGCGATGATCTCTCTCCAACGCCTTGTCCAGAGCGATCTGCCCGTCGAGGATCCCACGAGGATCCCAGCTGCCGACCGCTTCGCCTTGACAGGCTCCGGGGGGCCTGAATAAAGCCGAAGGGCTGCGGGGGGGAACCTCTTCAGCCCCACAGCTCGATGGAGCTGTGGAAGCATGACATTCCTACTCTTCGCCTCCTCCTTCCAAGTTGAAAACTTTCGAGTTGACAGCGGAAACGAGGCAGGGTAGATTCGCGGGGCTCGAAGCTGGCAGATGTCACCTTCGACCACCGCAGGCTGACGAGCGAAAAGAAATCGCTTGACAGTCACCGGCGCCACCGAATAGGTGGTCGGGGTTGCGCGGGGCCAGTGAGGCCCAATCGCGGAACGCCAACGAAAGAGCGAG
>JAGYJW010000104.1 GCA_018401435.1 Deltaproteobacteria bacterium
CCCGGGTTCTATATTTCTTGCGATTGTGGCCATCTTACCCGCTTTTGCTACTTTGGCAAATGTGAATCCCGGATTTGCACAATTTTACGGTGGTACATCCCTCCTCATTTTGGTGGGTGTAGTACTTGATACCCTCGCTCAAATCGATTCCTATCTGAAAATGCGTCAATACGACGGATTGATGAAAACAGGAAAAGTTAGGGGCAGGATGACTGCAGGATACCCAACTTCTTCTATCTGATGTTTACCAAACCTATGGTTCAGGTAAAAACAGCAGAAGAAATTGAGCTTTGCAGACAGAGTTCTTTGATAGTTGAGCAAGCACTAGCTGCGGTTGCCGGGCGAATAGCCCCGGGCGTCAGCGGTCTTCAAATCGATGCACTTGCTGAACAGGTCATCCGCGATTTGGGAGGTGTTCCCGCCTTTAAAGGCTTTAACGGATTCCCTTACTCGGTATGCTTTTCAGTAAATGAGCAGGTAGTTCACGGATTTCCTTCCGATGAAGTACTTAAAGAAGGAGATATTGTTACGGTGGATATTGGTGTACTTAAACAAGGTTTCCACGGTGATTTTGCCTATTCTTTTGCTCTCGGTGGGGTGAGTGAAGAAAAGCTTCAATTGTTGAAAGTAACAAAAGAAGCCACCTACCTCGGCGTAGCGCAAGCTATCGATGGCAATCGAATTGGAGATATCGGTGCAGCCGTTCAGCAATACACGGAATCCTTTGGATTTGGTGTAGTGCGCGATTTGGTGGGACATGGTTTGGGTCGTGAATTGCACGAGCCCCCGGAAGTACCAAACTACGGTAAACGGAACACGGGAACCGTGTTGCGTTCCGGTATGGTACTCGCTATTGAACCTATGATTAACATGGGCCAAAAGCAAGTGAGGGTGCTAAAGGACGGATGGACCATTGTAACCAAAGACGGCAAAGCTTCGGCACACTTTGAGCACAATGTAGCGGTTCAAGGCGGTGCACCAGATTTGCTAAGCAGCTACAGCGCAATTGAAAACACAATTAAAAACAACAATAATCTAACGTTTGTATAACTTACATGGCTAAACAGGCTTCCATAGAACAAGATGGCATCATTATAGAGGCATTGTCCAATGCAATGTTTCGCGTGGAGCTTGAAAACGGGCACATCATTACTTCTCATATTTCCGGTAAAATGAGGATGCACTACATTCGCATTTTGCCTGGCGATAAAGTGAGGGTACAAATGTCTCCCTATGATTTGACCAAAGGCCGTATAGTATACCGTTACAAATAAGTGCATTATGAAAGTTCGTGCCTCATTAAAAAAACGCAGTGCAGACTGCAAAATCGTCCGCAGAAAAGGACGTCTTTACGTGATTAACAAGAAAAACCCCAAGTTTAAACAACGTCAGGGCTAAACCTATTTTTTCAAAACTATGGCAAGGATCGCAGGTGTAGATTTACCCCGCAACAAAAGGGGAGAAATCGGTCTCACGTACATTTTCGGAATTGGTCGCCAAACGGCGCGACGTATTCTCACAGACGCTAGCATCGACTTCGATAAGAAGGTGCAAGAGTGGTCGGACGAGGATTTGGCCAATATCCGTAATATCGTTAACAACGAATTAAAAGTGGAGGGCGCGCTTCGTTCCGAAGTTCAGCTCAACATTAAACGGCTTATGGATATCGGATGTTACCGTGGTATCCGCCACCGGGTAGGTTTGCCCATTACGTGGACAAAACCAAGAACAATTGCCGTACCGGAAAAGGTAAAGAAAAAGACAGTACCGAACAAGAAAAAAAGCAACCAGTAATTACCTCAGCGACGATGGCCAAACAAAAAACGCATAAGAAAAAGGTTAAAGTGGAAGCTGTTGGACAATGCCCACATCAGCGCAACGTTCAACAACATCATCATTTCACTTACCAACAACCAAGGACAAGTTATTTCTTGGTCAAGTGCAGGAAAATGGGCTTCCGTGGGTCAAAGATACTCCTATGCCGCTCAACAAGCCGCAACCGATTGCTCTAAAGAAGCATTTGACCTAGGTCTGCGCCGCGTTAAAGTATGAAAGGCCCAGGTTCCGGACGTGAATCTGCCATACCGCACCGTACATAATGCAGGTATCGAAGTCACTGAAATCGTAGATATTACTCCCTTTACCACATAACAGTTGCCGTCCAAAAACGATCGCCGCGTTTAATTCATTTTTCTAAAAGATAGATTTTCAATATTATGGCACGATACAGAGGCCTAAGGCAAAATTGCCCGCCGCACAGAGAGCCCATCTTTGCGTCTTCAAAGCTTTGGAGCCGCAAAAATATGGACGGTATGCGGCCCGTCCAAAAGACGTCGTAAGCAATCCGAGTATGCAATCCAGCTCATGAAGAAGCAAAAGGCAAAATAACTACTACGGTATTCTCGAGAAGCAATTCCGCAAAATGTTTGTCCGGGCTTCTGCACTTAAGGCGTTAAGGTGAAAACCTATTGATGCTTTGCGAATCTCGGTTGGATAATGTCGTGTTTCGTTTGGGACTGGCTCCCCGCGATGCCGTCAGTTGGTTTCTCATAAACACATTACCCTCAATGGGGAGGTCGCCAATATCCCTTCCATTACTCTTCGCCCCGGCGATAAAGTGAGCGTAAAGAGAGCGTTCCAAATCCATAGTACCATCAAAATGCTTTGGCCTCCACAGGAGCCGGATTGGATTGGGTTCCTTCGACCGCAACAGCATGGAAGGAACTTTTGTCAATTCACCTAAGCGTGAGCAAATTCCTGAAAGTAATAAGGAACAGCTCATCGTCGAACTTTACTCTAAATAATTAAGCGCAAACGTCCACCTTTATGGCTATTTTACCAGATTTTCAGCGGCCAGGATAAAGTCATTATGATCGAATCAGATGACACCCGAGGCAAATTTGAATTCCGCCCCTTGGAGCCCGGCTATGGTATAACTATCGGTAATGCTCTTCGCCGTATCTTACTCTCTTCCTTGGAAGGCTTCGCCATTACCTCTGTGAAGGTGGAAGGCGTCGATCATGAGTTCTCTACCATCAAAGGCGTAGTAGAAGATGTAACCGAAATTATTCTGAACCTTAAAAAGGTACGACTCAAGCGGCAGATCGATTCGGTAGATTCCGAAAAGGTAAATATTAGCTTCTCCGGTGCCGATGCATTTACCGCAGGAGATATCACTAAGTTTACTTCAGCTTTTCAAATTCTGAACCCAGATTTGGTAATCTGCCACATGGATTCCTCTGTAAAACTCAATATCGAGCTTTGCATAAATTCCGGTCGTGGTTATCGACCCGCCGACGAGAATAAGGTCTTGATTGATGAAATCGGCCCTATCGCCATCGACTCCATCTTTACCCCCATCGTAAATGTGCAATACGCCATCGAAAATTACCGGGTAGAACAGAAGACGGACTTCGAAAAATTGGTGATCGATGTGCAAACCGACGGCTCCATTTTGCCCAAAGAAGCACTTAAGGAATCCGCAAAAATCCTTATTCAACACTTCGCCTTGTTTAGTGATGAAAAAATTACCCTAGATACCGAAGAAAAAGCGCAAACCGAAGAGTTTGACGAGGAATCCCTCCATATGCGTCAATTACTCAAAACTAAATTGGTTGACCTGGATCTCTCGGTGCGGGCCCTCAATTGCCTTAAAGCTGCCGATGTAGAAACCATTGGCGATTTGGTATCGTTCAACAAGACCGATTTACTCAAGTTTCGCAACTTCGGTAAAAAGTCTTTGGTAGAACTCGAAGACTTAGTGAAAAGCAAAGGTCTTCAATTTGGTATGAATGTGGCCAAATACAAACTGGATAAAGACTGATAACGTAAACGGCGATTAACGCCCAATGGATTTGTCATGAGACACGGAAAAAAAATCAATCACTTAGGAAGAAAGGCTGCCCACCGAAATGCCATGCTAATGAACATGGCCAACAGCCTTATTTTGCACAAACGCATCCACACCACTGTTGCTAAAGCTAAGGCCCTGCGCGTGTTTGTGGAGCCTATCCTTACCAAAGCTAAGAACGACAATACCCACTCCCGTCGGACGGTATTCTCGTACCTCCGCGACAAGCATGCCGTTGCTGAGCTCTTCCGCGAGGTGGGCGTTAAAATTGCAAACCGTCCCGGTGGATATACCCGCATCATTAAGCTTGGTGCACGTCATGGCGACAATGCCGAAATGGCGCTTATCGAATTGGTTGACTTCAACGAAAACCTCCTCACCGAGCAAAAAGCCAAATCTTCTACCCGCAAGCGTACGCGTCGGGCCGGTAAGGTTGCCACAGCCGGAACGGATGATGCAAAAGCCCAGGACGAGGCACCTAACAAGGAAGCCAAGGCTCCTAAGGCTAAAGCCAAAACGGAAGATGCCGATACATCCAATGAAACGGATGCTCCAGCCAAGGACGATGCCGCCGATCAGGCGGAAAACAAAGCCTGATAAGGGAATAAAAC
>JAGYJW010000105.1 GCA_018401435.1 Deltaproteobacteria bacterium
AGCCGGCCTGGATGGCGCGCTCACGGGCGTCGTCGGGGAGGGTGGCGACGGTGGGCTGGGCCATCAGGCCACCCGACCGTAGAAGATGGCGGGGTCGTCGTCGCAGTCGGTGGCGGGTCGGTCGTTGGCCGGGGCGGCGCAGGCGGTGTCAGGGTCGTCGTCGGGGTCCTCGTCCTCGACCAGCAGCCACACGTCCGGCGGCATCAACTCGCCCAGGGCGCGGGCGGCGTGGATGGGGCCCTGGTCCACGAGGCGGTCGGTCAGGGCGTGGACTGCCGCGGACAGCTCGGGCTCGTGACCGCCGAAGAGCAGCGGCCGGCCGGCGCGGTGCCACTCGGCCAGCGGGGCGGTGAGGTCGAGGGCGGCGGTGCAGGCGTCGAAGAGGGCGTCTTCGACCAGGGCGGCGAGGAGGTCGTCGGGGGACGGGGCAGGTAGGACGGCGGCGAGGTCGGTCACGGTAGGCTCTGGGTTGGAGGGGGCGCGGGCGCGCCCCGATGGCGGGCCCGACGGCCTCCACCGTCACCTTCGAGGTCACCGAGCGGGAGGCGGAATCGCTGACCTCGCTGACCGCGATTCGGGCAGGTTCTGGCCTTGCCGCGGGCTGCTCCGTGGGTGATCTTGACCGGGCGACAGCGAAGTGAGGCCCGTGGCCGACAGCCGGTTCACCTTCGAGGGACTCGCCGACATCACCCGCCGCATCCACCTGGTCGCCGACCGAGTGGCCTACCTCGTCGTGCAGGACCGGACGGAGCGCGGGCGCGACGTCGGGCTGGGGCGGTTCGACCTGACAGTGGAGGAGGCGCGGCCGTATCTGGGCGGCGGTGACATCGAGGCCGAGGTGACCGAGGCGCAGTTCGTGGACGCCGGGATGCGGTGGGTGGCCGAGCTGGCGGCGTCGAACACCATCGGCGAGAGCTGGCGGCGGTTCCGCGTGAAGGCCTGGGGGCCCAAGGGGCTGCGGCTGGTGACGAGTGGGCAGTTTGTTTGTCGGTGCGGCAGGCCAGTGGCCGGCGTAGCGCAGCTACCTTCAGATCGCGCGCTGCAGGCTGCGTTGGCACAGCTTAGAATGTCCGCAGATCCGGCCGTTCGGATGGCTGTTGCCGTCCTCGAAGGTCGCAGGTTAGCTGCTGTGGGGCACGGGCCCCTGTAGTAGAGTCTGCAAAGCGGCCCATTGTGGGTCAACGCCCAGCCAACTGAGAGCTTCGGACGACCGATATGAGGAACATGGACCTGCTTTGGGGATGTGCTCTCGCTGCCCTGGCCGGCTGCAACGCCTCCACCGCCGTGATCCAAGACGACACCGGCACCCTGGAGTGGACCCAGATCGAGAGCAACGGCACCGCCACCTGCGCCCTGCGCTCCGACAGCGCGGTCGCCTGCTGGGGCCCACCGTTGGGCTACCCGGTGGAGCCCCTGACCATCGACCAGGCGCCGCCCAAGCCCTGGGTGGACATCGCCCTGGGCACCTGGCACCTGTGCGCAGTATCGGCCACGGGCGAGGTCGGATGCATCACCGCCCAGTCGCAGCCTGCCGTCGCCGAGCGGGCCCCGACGGGCGATGGCTACACCCGGGTGGAGTGCGACGAGGTCGTGTGCTGCGCGGTGCACGAGTCCGGCACGGCGGAGTGCTGGGGCACGAAGGAGGAGGACGACGAATTCTACGCGGGCATCCTCGCTCCCCAGCAGGGGGACTTCGTGGCGGTGGACGTGGACGCGACGTTCGCCTGCGGCGTGGAGACTGACGGCACCATGTCCTGCTGGGGTCGGGAGGGGCTGAACCTCGAGCCCCGCAATCCGGCCGGCACGCACTGGGTGGACGTGTCCATGGACGACCACGACATCTGCGGGCTGCGGGACGATGGGACGGCGGAGTGCTGGACCCAGTACGACCACGACCTGGACGGCTGGCCGAATTCATCGGTGCCCTTCACCAAGGTGCTGACGCAGGGCGGGAAGGTGTGCGCGCTGGAGGAGGCCGGGTGGGTGCGTTGTCGGCAGGGTGATCGGAGCGTGGATGTGGCGGTGGGTGCGCTGGATGGGGCGTCGATGGAGGTGTCGGACTTCGCGCTGGGGGATGACTATGGCTGCGGGATGGGTGAGCAAGGCGGCGAGGTGCTCAGTTGGGGAGACCCCGAGTTCCTGCCGGCCAAACCCCTTGGTGGGGAAGCTGAGAACGGGCTGGAGATTGGTTGGTGGTAATCGGGTAATCGTTCAGCCCCATGGGACTGTCGATACGCTGTGCTGCTCGACTACGCGGACAATAGCGTCGGCGTGACCCGCAGTCCGGCGGCCGCCTGAAGCGCGTCGGTCAGCCAGTCGATGAGGGCGACGCGCTGCTTCTTGCAGGTGGCCCAGACCGACAGGATGCGGGACACGAAGCGGCTGCCTGCCTCGGACCGGGTGCCGAAGCTGCCCTTCCTCCACAAGACCGCCGGCCTCAGGTCGCGCTCGGCCTGATTGTTGGTGGGCTCGATGCCCTCGCGGTCGATGAACTGGAAGACGGCGGGCCACATCTTCAGCAGGTCTTTGGCCAGCCCGCGGCGCTTGCCCTTCTCGCTGGCCTGGGCGGCCTTGGTCGCCCAGCGGTGCAGGCAGCCCCGAAAGCCAGCCACCGCCTTCTTCAGCTCGTCGCGGGTCAGCTTGCTGGCCTTGAACGCGCGCCAGGACCGGAACATCTGGTGCGCCCCGCGCAGGATGAGGTCGGTCTCGGCGTCGTCGGGGTTGGCGTCCACGATGCCCTGCAGGTCGCGGTCGAGGTGGGCCCAGCACAGCTGTCGGCGGGCCGGCTCGAGGTGGTTGTACGCGCTCCAGCGGTCGGCGCTGACGACGCCGTGGGCCTCATTCGGGAGCCAGGCGCGGACCTGGGCGCTGCTGCGCCGGCGGTGGATGGCGAAGACCGCGAAGCGGGCGGTCGAGGCCGTCCACAGCCAGTGCCGGACGCCGTGCTGCTTCCAGCCCGTCTCGTCCATGAAGACCTGTGTGGCGCTCGGCAGCGCCGCCTCCAGCTCCTCGACAGGCGCGACCACAGCGCCACTCACGCGCTCGCAGATGGCCTGGATGGTGCCCTCGCTCAGCTCGACTCCCAGCAGGTCGCGCAGCAGGCCCGTCGTCTCGTCCCGGGCGAGGCGGTAGCGCCCAGCAAGCGTCGCGATGGTGGCCATCAGCCGGGGGCCGGTGCACCAGGTCTGGTCGCGCCGCAAGGGCGGGGCGTTGACCACCCCGCAGTCGCACTGCACGCGCTCGGCTTGGAACTCCGTGATGACCGGTCGGATGGGCGGCAACTCGGCCTGCTGGTACCGCATCGGCTCGCCGTGGCCCGGAAGCCCGTCCAGCGAGGCGCCGCAGCAGCGACAGCTCTCCGCGCGCAGCCGGACGACGTGGTCCACCTCGAACTCCGGCAGCAGCGCGCGGTGGTGGCCCTTGTGGCCCGGTTGGCCACCGGGCTTGCGGCCCGACGACGCCTTCTTCTTCCGGCGCTGCCGACGCCCTGGCCGGTCCGTGGACGGCGGCTTGTGCGAGTTCGACGAGTCCTGCGACAGGCGCGCGATGAGGTCTGCGACCTGCTTCTCCAGCGCGGCGACGCGGGCCTCGGCTGCCTCGGCGCGGGCTCGCCAGTCGGTGGTGGATTCGTCCATGATCGGCGATCACACGCCAGGATCATGCTGTCAACAGCCTGGCGCTGAAGAGAGGGGCTGAACGATTACCTGACCACAACGGCGGCGGCGACCGGCGCATCGCTGGTCGCGGCGCCAAAGGAAGTAGACAGGAACTACAAGTCAAGCCGGACGCTGGTGTGCCTGCAGGCGGGGAAGGCGGCCAAGCGAAGGACGTCTACGGCGCGCGCGCCATCCTCGGCCACCGCAGTCGCTACACGGCCGAAGTTCCGGTAGGGGGCCTTGTGTCAACCATCCGCCGACTATCCCCTCGGGGAGGCCGCGCTTGCGCAGCGTCGTTTTGGTCGAGTCCTGGTCGAAGACATGCCAGCCCTCACCGGTGGCGTCCAGGGTCTGCACCGCCGGGTGGTTCAGCACCGCGTGCTACCGCTGCCCTCTCGAAGGAGCCACGGACCCAACTCCCGAACCCGGTCGAGCGGGATCGCGCTGAGCAGGCGGGACATCGCCGACTGCTGCGCCAGGCTCTTGCGCCTCGCCCGTCGGATAGCGCGCGGCCGGGCGCTGCCGCCCGCGCCGAGAACTCCTTGAGCCCGCACCCCAGGCCGCTCGCGAATTACGAAAGCAAGAGACGACGCCGTCGATTCCCGCGTACCCCCCCCTCCCGCTGCACCCGCAGGAGCTTCGTGACCTCCACCGGAACACCCGACGGCCCCAGGTGCAGAAGCAGCGCGCCCGCCTCGTTCAACCACTGCGGCAGCGCGGCCTGCTCCAGTACATCCCCAATGACAATGGCCGCATTTTCGGTCATGATGAGCTCCCGCTCAGGGGCGACCC
>JAGYJW010000106.1 GCA_018401435.1 Deltaproteobacteria bacterium
GACGCCGGGGTCCTTCACGCGCTCGGCGTAGAAGTCGGCGATCCCGCCCGCCGCCTCGGCGAGCGCCCGCTGGAACGCCTCGTCGGCGAAGGCTTCGGCCGCCAAGTCGGCGATCTCCTCGGCGCCCCGGCGCTCGTCGGCGTCGTCGGAGTCCGGGTCGAACACCTCGTCCTCTTGGTCGCGACCGACGCTCTCGTTCTCGCGCTCCACCTCGTCCACGAGGTCGCGGAAGGCCCAGCGGGCGTGGTCCTGGAGCGCGTCGCGGGCGGCGTTGAACGGGTAGCCGCTGGTGCCGGGGCGGACGGTGGTGACGAGATCGACCACGACGTCGGCCTTCAGCCCGCTGCGCTGGGACGGGACCTTGAACTGGAACAGGCCGCCTTCGCGAGTTCGGCCGCAATATGAGGTCGTCGTCGAGGTTCCCGAGGTTCAACGGCCGCGAACCAAGACCCGACCAGAGGAGATGACCGACGAGCTTCGGCGGTGGACGAAGCGGGACAAGGCGAGGCGGAAGGAGCGGCCGGAGGTCGAGGTGCCGGTCGCAAAATAGGCCCCCTTTGCGGCTTGGGCGGCCTTGCCGCCCCTCGATGCGGCCCACTCGTCGTTGGCGCGGTCGCCTCATCGGAACGCGCGTCCTACTGCGTCCTCCAGGGCGACGAGCGTTAGCGGGCTTCGGAGAACGGCGACGTCGGTTGCCGGAGCCGGGGCGTCATGAGGGATGATCAGGACGACCTGGCAATGGCTTCCGACGCGCGCCATCAGTTCGAGTAAGGTGTCAGCACCGCAGCACCGGATGCCCGCCGAGAGGATCAGCAGGTCTGCGCCGCTGGCTCGGAGCGCGAACAACGCCTGCGCGCCCGTGCTGGCGACCGTGACCAGATGACGAGTGACGAGGATTTCGCGGACGAGCCAAGCCCGCTCTGCGACCTCATCGGCTATCAGTACGTGCTTCATGGGCAACGCTCCCGCCGAACGTCCCGACGCAGCCGGGCCTGAGACAATCGGAGACTTCATGGACGGACCATTCACCTCCGCCCCACATCACGACATCCTCGTACTGCTGGTCCAGCTCTGTATTCTGCTGGTGACGGCGCGCCTTCTCGGCGAGGTCGCCCAGCGGCTTCGGCAGCCCTCCGTCGTGGGAGAGATTCTCGCTGGCGTCGTGCTGGGGCCGTCTGTGCTAGGCAACCTGCCGGCGGTGCAGCACTGGACCATCCCGGAACCGGGTGTCTCTGGGTACCTCCTCGAAGAGGTGAGCCTCCTCGGGGCGATGTTGTTGCTGTTGATCACGGGCATGGAGACAGACCTCCGATTGATTCGGACCCACGCCCGGACGGCGATCGGTGTCTCTCTCGGGGGAATACTCACGACCCTGTTCACCGGGTTTATTCTTGGCTGGCAACTCCCCGCCGAGATGCGAGGAGCATCCGCCGAGCCCATGGTGTTCGCGCTCTTCGTGGCAACTGCCATGTCCATTTCGGCGATCCCCGTCATCGCAAAGGTTCTCCTCGACCTCGGCCTAATGCGGCGAGACATCGGGCAAACGATACTCGCGGCTGGCATGAGTGATGACACCGTGGGGTGGATTTTACTCTCCGTGGTCGTCGGCTTGGCCGGGGGCGGTGCATTCTCTGTTACTAACGTGATGGGTATCGTTGGGACGGTGCTCCTCTTCCTTGTCGGCAGCTTCACCGTGGGTGCTTTTGTCGTCGAACGGATCCTCGCGTGGTGCCAGGACCGGCTCGTGTCGCGCGACAGAATCCTGACGCTGGTCGTCGCTCTGATGTTCGCGTGGGGGGCCGTCACGCAGGCGCTCGACCTGGAGGCCGTGCTCGGCGCGTTCGTGATGGGCATCCTGCTGGGCAGGGTTCGCCGCCTCCCGCACGATGTGATCGAGGTGCTTGAGCGGATGACAATGGCGGTCTTTGCTCCGATCTTCTTTGCTACCGCCGGCCTGAAGGTCGACGTCCTGGCGTTGCTAGACCCCAGGCTCGCGGCCATTGCGGTCGCGGTGATCGTCGTGGCCACGGTCGGGAAGGTGGTCGGAACCTACGCCGGCGCCCGGGTCATCGGCCGACGGCCGCACTGGAACGCGTTGGCCTTCGGGGCGGGGCTCAACGCACGCGGCGCGATGGAGATCATCATCGCCACCATCGGACTGAAGCTCGGCATTCTCTCGGTGCCGATGTTCTCCGTCATCGTGGTGATGGCGATCGCTACATCGCTCATGGCGCCCACGGCGCTGCGATGGGTTGTGCGGCACATCGAACCGGACGCCGAGGAATCGGCCCGCCTGCGCCGAGAGGCCGCGGAGGACGGAAGCGTCTTCGGCGCGCTACGACGGGTGCTCCTCCCAAGCCGCGTGCGGCCCGATGGACCAAGTAGTGGGGTTGGATTTGAGTCGTGGCTACTGGAGCGGCTCGACCCTGCGCTGGCCGTGTCGTTGGCGACCGTGATTCCGACGAACGATCAGCATTCCGAAGCGTTGGGTTACCTTGGCCGGATCCGCTCGCATTTCCCCCACCGCGATGTTGCCGAGCGTGTGATTGTCGACGACAACGCTGCCCGAGCCATTCTCAATGAGGTGGAGCAGGGCTACGACTTGCTGGTGCTGGGGGCAACGGAGGCGGCAGACACTGCGGGAGTTATCTTCTCCTCGGTGGTGGACACGCTGGTTAAGGGCGCGCCTTGTACCACCCTCGTCATCTCCGGCGTAGAACTTGATCAGCACCTTCCCCCGCAGCGCCTACTGGTCGCGACGAATGGCACCTCGGCGGCACGTCACGCCGCCGAGCTCGCGGTCCGCATCGCGGCGAGCGACCCCAGCCGTCCTGAAATCATCGCGGTGCATGTGCTCGAAGACCAGCAGGAGTGGCTCGCGTCCGGGCACCTCGACGTCGCGGAGCGCACACGTGAGGCTGCGGAACAGGGTCTAGCCGGTCTCCAGCGGCTTGGTGAGAGCCGGGATGTCTTCGTAGACACCCGGCTGGTCGAGGCATCCAGCGCGGAAGCGGCGATCCTTAGCATCGCGTCGCGCCACCGCGTTGATATGATCTTCGTGGGTACATCGGTAAGTGCCGGCACTCACAATCTATTCCTTGGGCGTCGGGTCGAGCGCATCTTGCTAAATGCGAAGTGCCCAGTGGTCGTCGTGAACACCGCTTGAACGGTGTTCAACCCCGAAGATGAGGTCGCCGCCACGACGATCGCCAACCAGTGCTCCCGCTGGCGAAGTGTCCAAAACCCCAACCCCGCAGCACCCGCTGATCCTCCGGTCAGGCGGGGTCCAGAACCCTGGTCCGCAACGGTGGCCGGAACCGGCTCCTTCTGGCCCGCGCGCCTCAGCACTTGGCCTCCAGCGTTCGGCGAGCGGTGACGATCGTGAGCGAGTGCGATGCGCGCGTCAGCGCGACGTACAACGCCTGCCGCGTGAAGGTGCCCGGCTCGAAATCCACCACCGCGTGCTCGAACTCCAGCCCCTTGAGGACATACGGCGTGCCGACACAACGCGCGTGGTTCAGCCGTCCTCGATGCCGTGCCCAGGTTCGCGCTTCCTCTGCTGCTCGGGGCAGGTCGCCGAGATCGCCAGAACACTCCTGTATGGCCGCCCGTAGCTGGTACACAGACTCCGGGCGGTACAGCTTCCACTCGCGCTCGGCGAGCGCCCCCACGAGGAAGGAGAGCAGCGTCGAAGGTGCAGGCGCTTCGGCGACTGCGACGAGCCGGTCCACATGCTCCCGGTGCGCGGACAGGCGGTGGGTAGGCTTTCCCGCCTCAAGAGCCGCAACCGCCTTCTTCAACGAGGGACCCACCCCGGTCATCCGGGCGGAAAGAAACTTGACCACCGCAGCCGCAAGCACTGGGCCGGTCCCCGCAGCGGCGGCGCGGGCGAGCTTGAACAAGCCAGGG
>JAGYJW010000107.1 GCA_018401435.1 Deltaproteobacteria bacterium
CAACAACCCGAGCAGGCCGTAGGCCATGAAGTGGAGCGTCTTGTCGGAGGGGGGATTGGGCCCCAGCAGTTCCTCTGGCCGGGGATAGTGCGTCGCGAATACAAGCACGAGCGTGTAGGCGGCTGTGAGGGCGGCCAGCGGCCGGAAAAACCGTCCCCAGGCTTCGGGCTCGACGGCGGGAGTCATGGGGACGGTTTTCCGATGCGAATGCCCGGGGCAAGAGCCCGCGGGAACCCGAGAATACCCAGGTTTTTTGGTCTTCGCCCACCCGAGGCCGTCCGCTACCCTCTCCACCCCGCGGCGGCCGATCGTGCCTGCCCGAACGACCGAGGAGAGAGCCTTCCCATGAACCGTCAGGAACTGTCGGCCGTCGTGCTTGAACTGCTCGAAAAGGAGACGGGCGAAACCTACCCCGAACTCCAGGAAAAAACCTCGCTCCGGGAGGGGCTCAACCTCGACTCACTCGATATGGCCGGCCTCGTGCTCCACGTCGAGAGCCGGTTTGGCATCCAGATCGAGACCGAACTGCTCGAGCGGATCGCGACCGTGGGCGACATGCTCGACGTGCTCGAAGAAAAGCTCGCCGCCAAGGGAGGCCGCCAGGCCGCTTGACGGCCCCGGCCGCCAATGCCGGCGGGAGCCGTCCGGCCACGCAGGGAAGCCAGCGCATGTATCGGTCGCCCGCTTTCGTCGCCACGCCGGCAGGCTGCCGGATCGTGAGCCACGCGCTCGTCGAAAGCCGGCTCAGCGAGATTCCGGCCCTGAGAAGTCGCTCTGCCCCGGCGGGCGGCCCGTCGCTGCCGCCGCGGTTCCTTCGCCATGCCGACGAACACACGGTGGTGGGCGTCCATGCGGTACTCGAGGCGATCGCCGCGAGCCCCGGCCCCTGCGATCTCGCCCGCCATGCGGTCGTGGCGGCGCCCTGCCAGTCGGGGCGGCTCGCCGCGGCCCGCACGCTCGCCCAGCTGCCTTCCGGCGGCGCCGTGACCGTCTCTCCGCACATCGTGCCGCAGTGCTCGCTGCACTCCGTCGCCGGTGCCGTCAGCGTGGCCCTGGGGATGCACGGCCCGCACCTCGGCGTCGGCGGCGGGCCCGACGCGCTGGCCGAGGGGCTGTTTGCCGCCGCCACGCTGGTGGCCGGCGGCGGCGACCCGACCGGCACCGCCGCTTGGCTCGTGGCGACCGACTGGGAGGAGGAGCCCGATCTCGATCGTCGGGGCGAAAGCCGCACTGATCCGGTCTGCCGGGCCCTCGCTCTGCTCCTCGAACCGATCGACGCTCCCACCGGTGGCGGCGAACGGACCGCCTCCTTGTCCCTGGCCGTCCGCCTGCCTCCTCAGCCCGTTCCCGGCCCTCGGCTGCATGAGCCGGCCGGCGGCCTGGTCGCGTTCGCCCGGGCCCTGACGATGTGTGCCGAAGGCGGGGCGCTTGCCACTTGGACCATCACTTGCCCCTGGGGCGCCGAGATCCGCGTCAGCGGCCGCCCCCGTTCGGCCGGCCTGCGGGAGGCGGCATGAGTGGGTGCACGCTGCAGACGCGGGGGGGGCGCGAACCGGTGGTGATCACCGGCCGGGCGGCCGTCTCGCCGCTGGGCTGCGACGTCGACACGATTCTCGAGCGGCTCTTCGCCGGCACCTCCGGGGTGCTCACGATCCAGGTCGACGAGCGGGCTCGGACCGTGGCTGAGCAGTTTGCCGCGCCGGTCGCGGAGATCCCCGTGCCGCCGGGCATCGCGGCGGCCGACTTCGCCGCACTCGACCGGCTCGAGCAGATCTGCCTCGCGCCGCTGGCGGCCGCCCTCGCCGACTCGGGTCTCGATCGTGGTCCCGGTGGCCCTCGGCTGGGCCTGGTTCTCGGTCTGGGGGCCGAGCACCTCAAGGCCTGGGAACTCGACTTCCTGGCCGGCGGCGGCCGCGTTTTCGAGCCCTCCCGCAAGCCGGCGCTCGTCCATCGGCTGGCCGGCCGACTGGGCATCACCGGCCCGGCGGTGACCGCGGCGGCGGCCTGCGCCTCGAGCGGCTACGCCTTGGCGTTGGCCAGAGCCTGGATCGACTCCGGCTGGATCGACGCCTGCGTCGCCGGCGGCTGCGATATCTTGAGCCCCACCTCGATCGCCGCCTTCTACAACCTGCGGGCCCTATCGCGGCGGGCCGACGATCCGTCCAGGGCCTCGCGGCCGTTTGACCGGGCCCGCGACGGCTTCGTGATGGGCGAGGGGGGAGCGTTCTTCGTGCTCGAGCGAAACAGCGACGCCCTGGCTCGTGGGGCCCGGCGTCACGGCGAGCTGGCCGGCATCGGGATGTCGAGCGACGGCGTGCACATGGTGACGCCGAGCACCGACCCGACCCAGGCCGCCCGGGCGATCGCCGCCGCGCTCGACGACGCCGGCATCGGCCCGGCCGAGATCGACTATTTCAACGCCCATGCTGCCGGCACCCCGGTTGGCGATGTGGCCGAGGCAGCCGCGATCCGGCTGGCCTGCGGCGCCGCCACCGACCGGATTCCGGTCAGCTCAACCAAGAGCATGACCGGCCATCTGGTCAGTGGGGCGGCCGCCTTCGAGGCCCTCGCCTGCCTGGGGGCGATTGAGCGGCAGGCGGTGCCGCCGACGGTCAACCTCGACGACCCCGACCCCGACTGTCCGCTCGACCACGTGCCGCACGCCGCCCGGCCGCACCCGGTGGCCGTGGCGGCGAGCAACTCGTTCGGCTTCGGCGGATCCAATCTCTGCCTCGTCCTCCGCCGGGCCGCTTGAGCCTCGAGGTAGTCAGTCACCAGCCACCGGACCAACGCTTCCCCCCAGCCGACATCCCAGGAGATCGCCATGACGACGTCCACCACCGCTGCCGAGCGGCAGGCACCCCCCGCGACCACCACCGACATCGATGCCCTGCTCGCCCGCCTCGTGGCCCGCTGGCACGAGGTCGATCCGGCCCACACCGAGGAAGGCCTCCGCGGCCGGATCTGCGACCTGCACCGGTTCAACTTCCTGCTCTGGCACGAGGAGGACATCGCCCGCTCTCCCGCTGTCAGCGATGCCCGGATCGCGGCGGTCAAGCGGGCCATCGATCGCTACAACCAAGCTCGCAACGACGCGATCGAGAGGCTTGACGACTGGCTGATCAGTGAACTGGCCGCCCGCGGGATCACCCCTCCGGCGACCGCCCCGGCCGCTACCGAGACCCCCGGCGCCGCGATCGACCGGCTTTCGATCCTGGAGCTCCGCCGTTACCACATGCGGGAGCAGGTCGAGCGGGCCGACGCCACGCCGGAGCACCGAGCGAAGGCGGCCGAGAAGCTCGTCGTGCTCGACGCCCAGCGAGATCATCTGGTCGCCGCGGTCGACCGGCTGCTCGGCGAGATCTTCGCGGGCCAGCGGCCGCTGCGGGTCTTCCGGCAGATGAAGATGTACAACGACCCGGCGCTGAACCCGTATCTCTACGCCGCCAAGGCGGCGTGATCGCTAGAGCTCATTCGCCAACGCTGTAGCGACGGGGCGGCAAGCCAGGAAAGGTAGGCGAGGGGGGTCGGCGAACGCTCGAGGAGCCTTGGAGATTTCCCCCATGCGGCCATGAATCGCCACAGAAGCGATGGGAAATATCCCGGCGACGAGACTTTTGCCGCCCCCGAGCCGGCGATACGCCAAACCCGAATGCGCTTTAGCATGGGCGACCTGAGATGCGGCGCATGCCAATCGAGCGGCGTGGGTCGCCGGGGGTGAAAGCCTCCGTCGCTGGAATATTTCGCACGACGGTCTGTCGAGGTTCCGGGTCAACCGAGCGAAATCTTCAGGCTCCTCCGGCTTCCACCCCCGTCTCCCGCGTGATGGCCGGACGGCCGGGCTTCACCGCAGGCAGTTGGCCAGGGCCAAGAGCGCGTAGCTCGTCAC
>JAGYJW010000108.1 GCA_018401435.1 Deltaproteobacteria bacterium
AGCCTTGCACCGCGTGGCCGCCCACCGTGCCCACAAAGCCCAAGCCGCCAGAGCGGGGGTGCAGGCTGCGGTTCGACAGGCCCGAGAGCCCCTCGGGAAAGGGGTGGACGCCGCTGCTTCCGTCGATGGGATCGTGCTCCAGCAGCCCATCTCCAACGAGCTGCCACAGCCGGCCCTGCCACCACAAGGCGCCGGATTCAAAGCTGGGCGGCGCACCGACGCTGACCACCGGGCTGGCTTCGCCGCCATCCGGCGGCAGGCGAAAGGCGGTCCAGACCTCCCCCCAGCGGGCCACCAGGCGCCCCTCCTCCGGGCCCGCCACCAGGAATGCGCCGGGCAGCGGATCGGTCGCTGGCAGGGGCCGGTGGGTGGTCCATTCGCCCGTGAGCAGGTCCAGGCGGTTGAGCTCCCAGGTGGGCGGCGGGTGCTCCAGGCTGAGGATCCAGAGCCCATCCCCCACGAAGGCGACGTCGTAGATGCGCTGGGCGGGCGGATCAGCGATGGGCACCTGCCGGATGGCGGCCGGCAGGGCGGCGCCCAGGGCCGCGGGCTCCCCAGCCGGAGCCTCGGGGTAGACCTGGTCGAGCACGAAGCGCCAGCCCGGGGTCAAGCCCGCATCGCAGCCGCCGGCATCCAGGCTGCGCACCAGGGCCGGGTCCACCGGGCCCACCCCGCACAAGAAGGCGAAGACCTCTCGCGCCGCCGGTCCCTGCCGGTGGGTGGCGGCGGGGTAGGCCGCGGGCAGCTGCTCCGCGGGAAAAAGCTCAGGGTGCTCATCGGAGACGAAGCCGCGAGAGGCGTCCCAGGCGTGGCAGAGCTCGTGCTGCAGCACCGGGGCCACGGCCTGCAGGTCGAGATCCGGCGCGAGGTGGATGCGCCGCTGCCAGCGGTCGAAGGCCCCCTCGGAGCGGGGGTCGCCCTGGATTGCGGAGGGCAGCCCCACCGACACCGCCGACAAGCAGGTCCCCTCGCCGCTCCAGGCCAGGAAGTCCGATAGCGTGCCCGCGATCTCGGCCTGCCAAGCGACCGGGTCTGGGGCGGCCTCGGTGAGGATGGGCACCTGGTCGAGATCTTCACAGGCAGGGCGGCAGGCGCCGAAGAGGAGGGCGGCCAGCGGTCCGACCCCCGGCGCCGGCCTCATCCCCCGTCCAGCCGGGCCACCAGGGCGCGCGCCCGGTCCAGGTAGCCGGGGTCCCGGGCCAGCAGCACGGCGCGGTCGGCCCACTGGCGGGCCTCTTGCAGATCACCGCGGGCCAGGGCCAGATCGGCCAGCCCCAGCCAGGCCGGCAGCAGGGCCTCTTCGCTCTCGGGCCAGCGGCGGGCCAGGGCCGCCCAGGCCTCGGCCGCGGCGTCCGGCTCACCCTGGCCCACCTGGGCTGCCGCCCGCACCTCCACCAGCGAGGCGTCCCAGCCGGGGCCCAGCGGTGCGGCATCCACACCTTCCAACACAGCGACAACGGAGTCCCAGTCTTCATTCCCAGCGGAAATGCGCGCGCTCTCCAGGGCCGCCTGGAGCTGGACCTCCGGATCGGCGTGGGACCGCAACAAGGCCAGCTCTGCCCGGGCCCGGTCCCCCTCCCCCAGCTCCGCCAGGGCCGCCGCGAGGCCCAGGCGCGCCCAGCCCGAAGCCGGACCGTCCGTCGCGCTGGCGGCGGCCTGCTCGTAGAGGGCCAGCGCTGCCTGGGGCCGGTCCAGGGCCAGCTCGGCGTCGGCCGCCCCGCGCAGGGCCGCGGTGCGGGCCCCCGGCGCTCGGCGGCGGCCTCCACCAAGGCCATCCAGGTGACCAGCGCGGCTTCGGCATCGCCCGCCTCCACCTGCAGGCCCGCCCGTCTCCAGCCACCAGCGGCGGCTGCTGGGATCGGGGGATCGAGCTGGGAGAGCGCATCCAAGGCGCCGGGCAGATCCCCTGGCGGCGCAGGGCCTCGGCCCGCCCCATGGCGGCGGCGAAGCGGGTGGGATCCTCCACCCTCCAGATCGGCGACCTCGGCGAAGCGGGCTTGGGCCGCGGCGATCTGCCCGGCCTCCAACCAGGTGTCACCCAGCTCCACCAGCGCGCCGGCGCGCTCGGCGGTGGACAGGGGCAAGGACAAGGCGCGCTCCAGCATGCGGGCGGCCTCGTCGGGGCGGCCCTGGGACCGGGCCTGGGCCGCCGACTGCAACAGCAGGGGGCCGGCCAGGGCGGGGCGGCCTCACCAGGGCGTCCCGCTCGGCCCGCGCCGTCGCCAGGGCCGCGGGCGCGTCAAGCTGCTCCAGGGCCTCCACCTCCAGGCTCAGCAGCGGCAGGCGCAGGGGCAACGCCTCGACCTGGGCGAGGCCCTCGCGGGCCAGGCGCGCGGCGGCGGCGGGCTGGTCCAGGGCGAGGGTGCAGCGGGCGGCCCCCAGCCAGGCGTCGCCCGCGAGATCGGCTGGCAGACCGGCACTGCGGGCCAACCCGACCCAAGCCTCCCGCGCGGCCTCCAGGTGACGGGCCCGCTCGTGCAGCTCGGCGCAGCCCGCCCGGGCCCGCAGGCGATCCAGCCCGGTCGTGGTGGCGACGGCCTGCTCACAGATGCCCAGGGCCTCGTCCAGGCGGCCCAGGTCGGCCAGCCCCAGCAGCAGCGCCAGGCGCGCGTTGGCGATGGAGGGGTGGCCCGGCGGCGCCACGCCCAACAGCCGGCGCCAGGCCTCCAGGGCGGCCTCGGGGCGCTCCTCCTCGGCCGATAGCAGCGCCAGCTCTTGCAGGGCCTGCACCTGGAAGGCGGCGTCGGGCGCCCGGTCAGCCACCTGCTCAAAGAGGCCCCGCGCCCGCGAACGCTCGCCCGCGCTCAAGGCCACCTCGGCCTGGCCCAACAGGCCCCGGAAGCGCACATCCGGGTCGGATGCGGCGGCGAGGCTCTGGAAGGCCCGATCGGCCTGGGCGGGCTCTCCCCCCTGCAGCAGCCCATAGGCCAGGCGCAGCTCGATCTCGGCACGCTCCGCGGCGTCCGGGTTCTCAGCGAGCAGGGCCCGCCACAGCTCGGTGGCCTCGGAAAGCTCGCCCAGGTAGGCCAGGGCCTCGGCCCGCCCAGAGAGGGCGCCACGCCGCAGATCATCGATCAATGCTTCATTTTCGAGCAGGGCATCGTAGACGGCGAGGGCGGCTTCGGCCTGGCCGTCGTCCATCAGGCCCCGGGCCTCACCCAGGCGCGCGTGGGCCACCACCAGGGCCGCAGCATCGGGCGGCAGGCCGGCGATCGCCGCCTCTGCGTCGGCCCCCGCGCCCCCCTCCATCAGCACCCGCGCCAAGGAGATGCGCGCCTCGTCGCGGGTGTCGGCGTCGATGCCGTCCAGGGTCAGCACCTGCTGGTAGGCCGCCAGGGCCGCCGTGGCATCCTCGCCCTGTTCGGCCAGGCGCCCGGTCAGCAGCAAGGCCCGGCCGCGCACCCCCGCGTCCCCGGCGGTCTCGGCCAGGGGCAATACCAGCGCGGCGGCCTCGTCCAGGCGCCCCTGCCGTTGGCGAATGTCGGCCAGCGCCAGCCGGGCCAGCGCCGCCCGGGGGGTGCTGAGGTCGGGAGCCTCGGCCAGCAGCGCATAAAGGGCGGCGGCCGCCTCCAGCTCTCCCGCCCGGTCCAGCACCCGGGCCCGGCTCTCCTGCAGGCGCCGCCCCTGGCCGGGGGGCAGGTCCAGGGCGGCGGCCGCGTCCAGCTGCTCCAGGGCCAGGCGGGTCTCGCCACGGCCGCTGCGAAGCTCGGCCACAGCGAGGTAGAGGTCGGCGGCGGCTTCGGGCAGCTCGGCCAAGGAGCCCACCAGGGCCGCCACGGGGTCCCCCTCGTCGGCTTGCGGGGGCAGGTCCAGGGCAGCGGTGGCCTCTTGCCAGACCACCACGGCGCGGGCGCGGGTCTCGGCCGGGT
>JAGYJW010000109.1 GCA_018401435.1 Deltaproteobacteria bacterium
ACACGCAGACACGTAGCGGCGCTTCAGCCGGCCTCAACAGGGGGCTATGCAGAGCTTACGCTGCTGATGGCCCTGTTCAGCATCCGAAGCGAGCGCCTGTTCTGCGAGCAGCTCGCCTACAACATGCTGTTCCTGTGGTTTCTGGACATGCAGCTGAGCGAGCAGCCCTTCGATGCCACCACCTTCACCAAGAACCGGCAGCGCTTCGAGGAGCACGACGTGCTGCGGCGCTTCTTCGAGGTGGTGGTCGAGCGGGCACGGTGCGACAACCTGCTGTCCTCGGATCAGTTTTCGGTGGATGGCACACTGATCGAGGCGTGGGGTTCGACCAAGAGCTTTCGCCCGCGAGACGAGGAGGGCTACGATGCCCGCGCCTTCGCGCAGTTCCGAGGCGAGAAGCGCAGCAACGAGACGCATGAGTCCAAGACCGACCCCGACAGCAAGCTGTACCGCAAGGGAAATGGGCAGCCCGCCAAGCTCTCCCAGATGGCCCACGTACTCGTCGAGAACGCCAACGGGATGGTCGTTGACGCCGAGGTCACAGCGGCGACCGGTACCGCGGAACGCGAGGCTGCCCTGACGATGCTCCAGCGGCAGATGAAGCGTCGGGCGGGCCGCAAGGCCCAGAAGAAGGCCCGACGCAGGTCCCAGGGCAGCAAGAAGCGCCGGAGCCGACCGAGCCTCGCAGCGGACAAGGCCTACGACACCCGCGACTTCATCCGCCAGTGCCGCAGTCTCGGGGTGACGCCCCACGTCGCGAGCAAGCGCAGACACAGCGCCGTAGACCGCCGAACCACCCGACATGCGTCCTATCGGCAGAGCCAGCGGGCCCGACTGCTGACCGAGAAGGTCTTCGGTTGGACCAAGGCACCCGGGCGATGTCGAAGATCCCGGTTCCGAGGCCGACCCGCGACCTCGCAGAGCATCCTCATCGCCTTTACCGCCCACAACATCATCCGGATTGCCAAGCTGAACGCATCGGCCTGAGTTGGCTGTGCCTGCCGTCAATGCCCAATGCCCGGCGGAGCCGCGCGACCAACGCAGAGAGGCGTGCATCGGGCGCCGAGGGCCAATTTTTCAGCACTCTGCTAAGTCAAGCTGCCGGTGCCTGCCGGCACAGCGTGGTCCTGTCGGGCCCGGGCCCCCGCCTCGCGATGTCCGGGAAGTGGACGCCGCTGCGGCGTCGCTGGCATACTGGCCCCCGCCCGGGGAGGACTGCCATGACCGCGACCACCCATCCCAACGCCCAAGAGGTTGACGAGGAGGAGCTGGCAGAGAAGGCGGTCAGGGCCTTCAATCAGTGCCTGCGCGACGGCATCCGCGAGGCCCGGAAGCGGCCGCGGCCGCCTCTGCCCAGCACCATCCTGGAGGCCCGTCCAGTGCCCTTATTCGCCCACGGCCCATCCACCCCCTGAGCCCGCCGGCGATGGCAGACCCCCGCCCGCCCCTTTCACTCGGCGTGGGCCAGCCGCCTCAACCAGGCCTCGCGGTGCTGGACCGCGAGGGTGAGGCCCAGCAGCTCCTCCTCGGCGGGGACCGCGTCGTCCCAGGCGCAGATGGGGCGGCCCGTGTCGAACTCGATGACGCAGCGCGGCAGGCCCCGCGCGGCGGCCTCGTCGCGGTGGTAGACGGCATAGGCCTTTCCGGTGGCGTTCCCGTAGGCGTGCAGCCAGCCGTGCCGGAGGTAGGACGGCCACTGCGAGGTGGTGAGGAAGGTGCGCAGCACTTGGGAGGCGCGCCGGGCGGCCGCGCTGGGGGGAGGGCAGCCGCGCTTGGGAGCCGCCAGCGTGACGGCGGCGACGGCTGCGCCTGGCATGTCGGCGGGAACGCCGTCGTCGACCGTCAGGGTGGCGTTCTCCATGCGGATCGCGGTCCAGGTTGCCGGCGCGCCCTTGCCGCGCGTGCGGGTGGCGCCGGCGAGCACGGGCCCGATGCTTTCCATGGGGGCTGGAAGCGCCAGGCTGAGGGAGGCCCCCGGCAGCACCGGGGCCTGGTGGGCAGGCAGGATGTCCATCCGCTTGAGCGCGTTGAAGAAACGCACGAGGCGGCGCACGTCGGCTGCGGTGGCCTGCTCGACGGTCAGCAGGCAGCTGTCGCCCGTGCGCTCGACGCGGAAGTCGCCGCATTCGGCGGCCACGAACCAGTGTTGAAGGGCCATGGGGCCTCCGGGGGGATGGGCTCAGGGAGAAGGCGAGGCGGGGTTGGCGGCAAGGTGACGGCGCAGCCGGCGGGCCCGGCGCCCGAGGCCCCGCGGGCGGCGCGGCCAGTACGCGTCGGGCGCAGCGAGGTCGTTGTCGTCGTCCTCGTCCCGCCCTTCATCGGGGATGGCCAGGTCCTGCAGGAGGAACCGCGTGTTGCGGACATAGGACTCCAGCAACCGCAGGACGCGCAGGGCAGGCAGCGCAGGTGGGCCGGTGGAGGCGGGCTGCAGCAGCGCACCGAGCTGGGCAATGTGCCGAGCTGCATCGGCCAGGATGGCGTCTCGCAGCTCGGTTTCGATGTGGGCGTTGCGCTCGGGAATCGGCCCGGGCAAGGCCGGTCGGTTGCGGGTCTCATCCACCGGGCACCGCCACCGGTGGGGGGAGGGAGACGTAGGACTCCACCGCCGGCCCCCGCGAGCCTGGCCTCAGCAGGGCGACCATCGACTCGCCGCGGTTGCCGGAGACAGGCCGGCCGGTGTCGGGGTGCAGAAAGGCGAGACGGCGCGGGAAGTGGCGCAGCTCGACGGCTTCGGCCTTGAGCAGCTTGTGGTAGGCGGTGCTGGGTGCTGGGGGCACCAGCAGCGCGACCACCAGGCCCTCGTCTCGGGCACGCACCGCCGCCTCGGCCCAGGCGAGCAGCCCCCGGCCGCGGCCGCCTGCCTTGGAATAGGGCGGGTTGCAGAAGGCGGCCTGGCGGTCGGGGTGGCAACATTGCCGCCAGCTCGCGGTCAGGGCGTCGTCGTCGGGGGTCAGGCAGGGCCAGCACAGGGCGTCGTCGCCGGCGGCCGCGGCGTCCAGACCAAAGTGCAGCTCGGCGTCGAGCTGGGCGAAGACTTCGGGCGGGGTGCGCCAGAGGGCGTTGGGGCCCAGGTTCCAGGCGGCGGTGAGGCGCACCGACCGTGGCACGGGCCCACCGGCGCGGCGGATGCGCTGTCGGCAGGTGGGGCCGCAGGCACGGGCCTGGCTGCGCCGCCCATCAAGCGGCGTGCCGCAGCCCGCGCAGCGCCGGCGTTGGGTGCTGCCGCTGGGGGGGAGGGTCATCGGCGGGGGCCCATGGGGTCGATGGAAAGCGTGACAGCGTCTCCGTCCGCGGTCACGCTTTCCGCCGCATTGCTGCCCACCAGCGAGGGCCGAGAGAGCTGCCACCGGAAGAGCAGCTGCTGCAGTGCGGCGGGGAGCTGCCCCTGGTCCTTGACCGAGCAGTCCTTCAGCCATCGCAACAGGGCCACCGCACTCTGGTCGATGCCCACCCCGTCCACCTGCAGGCCGTGGTCGGGGGAGGCGGCCAGCAGCGCGCTCGCCTCGCGGAGGGCCGCCCGCGCGCTCCGGAGCCAGTCCTCGCTGCAGGTGCGGCAGGAGACGCAGATGCTGGTGCCCCGGCTTCGACGAAGCAGCCATCCGCCGCGTATCATGCGGGCACGATCGGGCACGAGCAGGGTTTGGAACGGGTCACGTCACCCAGGCCGAGGCCGCCCGGCCCATCCCACCAAACGCTCGTTGCAGCCCCTCGT